>NZ_CP149966.1:0-407500 GCF_037953065.1 Shewanella chilikensis
GTGGCGGTTTCACTTTGGCAGCAATGTATCGGACGACTGCAAGATGAGCTTTCTGCTCAACAATTCAGTATGTGGATCAGACCGTTACAAGCCGAAATGGATGGGGATACCCTGGTGCTTTATGCGCCAAACCGGTTCGTGCTTGATTGGGTTAGAGATAAATATCTCAACATTATCAATCAGTTTTTTACTGAGCATTTGGGCAATGATGCACCCAAACTCAGGTTTGACATAGGTAGTCGTCCGTCGGCCAAGCCTCAGGTACAGGCCCCAACAGCGACCAAGGCCTCTGTCAGCGCACCCAAGAGCGCAGCCGGCAAAGGTGCTACTTTTAATACTGCTGCCGAGCCGGCTGTAAACCACAGCTATCGCAGCAATATTAATCCTACTTATCAGTTCGATAACTTTGTTGAAGGTAAGTCCAACCAACTGGGTAAGGCGGCCGCATTGCAGGTGGCAGAAAACCCGGGTGGCGCCTATAACCCGCTGTTTTTGTATGGCGGCACCGGCCTGGGTAAGACTCACCTGCTGCACGCCGTAGGCAACGGCATTATCAAGAATAATCCCAACGCCAAAGTGGTCTATATGCACTCAGAGCGTTTTGTGCAGGACATGGTCAAGGCGCTGCAAAATAATGCCATTGAAGACTTCAAGCGTTACTACCGTAGCGTAGACGCCCTGTTTATCGATGACATTCAGTTTTTTGCCAATAAAGACAGATCTCAGGAAGAGTTTTTCCATACCTTTAATGCTTTGCTTGAGGGCAATCACCAGATCATTTTGACATCGGATCGGTATCCGAAAGAGATCGATGGTGTGGAAGATCGGCTCAAGTCGCGCTTTGGCTGGGGTCTTACCGTGGCCATCGAGCCGCCTGAGCTGGAAACCCGGGTCGCCATTTTGATGCGCAAGGCGCAGGAGAGTGGGATCAACTTGCCGGATGAAGTGGCCTTTTTCATTGCCAAGCGCTTACGCTCCAACGTGCGTGAATTGGAAGGGGCATTGAACCGGGTTATCGCCAATGCCAACTTTACCGGTCGGCCAATAACCATTGATTTTGTGCGCGAAGCCTTGCGTGACCTCTTGGCTCTGCAGGAAAAATTAGTCACTATAGACAACATTCAGAAAACAGTGGCTGAATATTACAAGATCAAGATGGCCGATATGCTGTCCAAGCGCCGTTCCCGCAGTGTGGCGAGA
Source organism: Shewanella chilikensis (assembly GCF_037953065.1). Taxonomy (NCBI): domain Bacteria; kingdom Pseudomonadati; phylum Pseudomonadota; class Gammaproteobacteria; order Alteromonadales; family Shewanellaceae; genus Shewanella; species Shewanella chilikensis. Next base: position 1,201 of record NZ_CP149966.1, read on the forward strand.
CCGAGGCAGATGGCCATGGCGTTATCTAAAGAATTAACCAATCAGAGCTTGCCTGAGATAGGTGATGCCTTTGGTGGTCGTGACCATACAACTGTGTTGCATGCCTGCCGCAAGATTGCGCAGCTGCGGGAAGAGAGTCACGACATTAAAGAAGATTATGCCAACTTGATTAGAACCTTATCTTCTTAATCAGGGAACAGGACCATGAAATTTTCGATCGATAGGGATGCCCTATTAAAGCCGCTCCAGTTGGTCAGTGGCGCGGTGGAAAGACGCCATAACTTGCCCATTCTGGCAAACCTCCTGGTGGAAGTAAGTAATCACTCACTCAAGATGACGGGTACAGATCTTGAGGTGGAACTGGTTGGCAGTGCTGAGGTCAGTGGCGAAGTGCAGGAAGGGCGCACCACAGTGCCGGCCAAGAAACTGCTCGATATCGTCAAGTCACTGCCTGAGCAGAGCGAAATCAAAATCGAACAGCAGGAAAACAAGTGGCTGCTCCGCAGCGGTCGCAGCCGTTTCTCGTTGGCGACGCTACCGGCGGAAGAATACCCCAATGTCGAGAGTTTCCAGCCTGCCATCGAATTTAACCTCAAGCAGGGCACACTCAAGTCACTGATAGATGCCACTCAGTTTTCCATGGCCAACCAGGATGTGCGTTACTATCTCAACGGTTTGCTGCTGGAAACCGAGGGTAATGTACTGCGTGCCATTGCAACAGACGGCCACCGCTTGGCTCTGAGTCACAGAGAGATAGCAGCCTCTTTGCCGGAAAATCAGGTGATCGTGCCTCGTAAAGGGGTGATGGAGCTGGCTCGCCTGCTGGACAGTGAAGATCAGGATATCCATATTGCCATTGGTGATAACGCCATTCGTGCTACCACAGCCAGCGCCGTGTTCACCAGTAAGTTGGTGGATGGTCGCTTCCCGGATTATCGCCGGGTATTGCCCAAAGGCGGCGACAAGATAGTGCTGGCCAGTCGCAATCAGCTTAAACAAGCGCTATTGCGGGCATCTATCTTGTCCAATGAGAAGTTCCGTGGTGTCAGGGTGCAGCTGGAAAATGCGCTGCTCAAGATCACCGCCAACAACCCGGAACAGGAAGAAGCCGAAGAGATCATCGATGTGGATTATGCCGGTCAGCCGCTCGAAATCGGCTTCAACGTCTCTTATCTGCTGGATGTGCTCAATGGCCTCAAGGCCGATGAAGTCAGGATTACCCTCAGTGATGGTAACTCCAGCGCCTTGATTGAAAACCACGTCGAGGAAGACTCCATGTACGTGGTGATGCCGATGCGCCTCTAGGGGCGACTTTGGGCCATAAATGAGTCTAACTCGTCTCAATATCCAAGCTTTTCGTAATATCGATTCAGCCCAACTGCTCCCCGGCACTGGGCTGAATCTTATTTACGGCCAAAATGGCAGTGGCAAAACCAGTGTCCTGGAAGCGATTTACTTTCTGGGGATGGGGCGCTCGTTTCGCAGTCATCTGTCTCAGAGGGTGATCAATAATCAGCAGGACCAGTTGACCCTGTTTGCCAATTTGAGCCTGCCATCCGGTGACAGTAAGTTGGGACTGCGACGATTTCGCAGTGGCGAGACCGAAGTCAGAATGGATGGCGAGAAGATAAAGCGCCTGTCTGTGCTGGCCGACACCCTGCCTATTCAGGTAATAACCCCAGAGAGCTTTTCACTGTTGTTTGAAGGCCCCAAGGCCAGGCGCCAGTTTATCGACTGGGGTGCGTTTCATTGCGATCCGCAGTTTTATCAGGCTTGGGTTAATGTCAGACGAATTCTTAAACAGCGTAATCAGTTACTTAAGGATGGTGCTGCCTATCAGCAAATCGCATTCTGGGACCGGGATTTTGTCCGTTACACCGAGTTGGTCACCGAGATACGAAAGGCATATGTAGACTCGTTAAATGAACTACTTAAGGGTATAATCGGGGAGTTTCTACCACAGGTTGATATCAAGGTTTCTTTTACCCGTGGTTGGGATAGTAAAACTGAGTTTGCGGCCCTGTTGCAGGCGTCTTATTCCCGGGATCTATCCATGGGGCACACAGTCAGTGGCCCCCATAAAGCTGACTTGAGACTCAGAGTGGGTAATCTGCCCGCTCAGGATGCTTTGTCTCGTGGTCAACTGAAGTTGTTGGTGTGTGCATTACGAATAGCACAGGGAAAGTTGCTTAAACAACAAATAGATAAGAATAGTATCTATCTGGTCGACGATCTGCCGTCAGAGCTGGATGCGAAACACAGGAAGTTATTGCTGCGGCAGTTGAGCGAAACCGGGGCGCAAGTGTTTGTCACTGCGATTGACCCGGCGGCAATATCAGATTCATTAAGCACGCCCCCCAGCCGAATTTTTCAGGTGGAACAGGGGCGGGTAACGGTCATTGAATAACCGATGAGAGAATAATATGTCAGAGAACAGTTACGATTCTTCGAGTATTAAGGTCCTTAAGGGCCTTGATGCGGTACGTAAAAGACCTGGGATGTATATTGGTGATACCGACGATGGCACGGGTCTGCATCACATGGTATTCGAAGTCGTCGATAACTCTATCGATGAAGCTTTGGCGGGTCATTGCAGTGACATAGTGATCACCATTCATGTTGATGGTTCTGTCTCTGTAAAAGATGATGGTCGTGGTATTCCGGTTGCCATTCACCCTGAAGAAGGAGTTTCGGCGGCTCAGGTTATTATGACAGTACTGCACGCCGGCGGTAAGTTCGATGACAACTCCTATAAAGTTTCCGGTGGTTTGCACGGTGTGGGTGTATCCGTGGTTAACGCTCTGTCGGAAAAACTGCAACTGACCATTCGCCGCGATGGTAAGGTTTATGAGCAGTTTTACAAACATGGTGAGCCGCAAGAGCCTATCAAGGAAATCGGTGAAGCGACCAAGACTGGTACTGAAATTCGTTTCTGGCCCAGCCATGAAACCTTTACTGATACCGAGTTTCATTATGAGCTGCTGGCCAAACGTATTCGCGAGCTGTCATTCTTGAACTCAGGCGTGGGTATCCGTCTGGTTGACGAGCGCGATAATAAAGATGAATTATTCCATTATGAAGGCGGTATCAAGGCCTTCGTAGAGTACCTGAACCGTAATAAGACCCCGGTGAATAAGGATGTTTTCCACTTTTCTCAAGAGCGGGAAGATGGCATCACTGTTGAAGTGGCTATGCAGTGGAACGACGGTTTTCAGGAAAGCATTTTCTGTTTTACCAATAATATTCCCCAGCGTGATGGTGGTACTCACTTGGCAGGTTTCCGGGCGGCATTGACCCGTAACCTGAACAACTACATGGAGAAGGAAGGCTTCAACAAGAAGGGCAAGACCAACGCCACGGGTGATGACGCCCGTGAAGGCCTTACTGCGGTGGTTTCTGTGAAGGTTCCAGATCCCAAATTCAGCTCCCAGACCAAAGACAAGCTGGTTTCCAGTGAGGTCAAAGGTGCCGTGGAACAGACCATGGGTGAGAAGCTGAATGACTATCTGCTGGAAAACCCAGCTGATGCCAAGATGATTGTTGGCAAGATTATCGACGCTGCCCGCGCCCGTGAAGCGGCCCGAAAAGCCCGCGAGATGACCCGTCGTAAAGGAGCCCTGGATTTGGGTGGTTTGCCGGGTAAATTGGCAGACTGTCAGGAAAAAGACCCAGGTCTTTCTGAAATCTACATAGTGGAGGGTGATTCGGCCGGCGGTAGTGCCAAACAGGGCCGGAACAGAAAGAACCAGGCTATTTTGCCACTCAAGGGTAAAATTCTTAACGTAGAGAAGGCTCGCTTCGACAAAATGCTGTCTTCTCAGGAAGTGGCGACTCTTATCACCGCCCTAGGCTGTGGTATCGGCCGCGATGAATATGATCCGGACAAGACCCGTTATCACTACATCATCATCATGACAGATGCTGACGTCGACGGCTCGCACATCCGTACGCTGCTGTTGACCTTCTTCTTCCGTCAGATGCCAGAGCTGATTGAACGTGGCTTTGTTTATATTGCTCAGCCTCCTTTGTTCAAAGTGAAGAAAGGCAAGCAGGAGCAGTATCTGAAAGATGAACCTGCATTGACTGAATACTTGACCACTCAGGCTCTTGATGGCGGCAGCATCTATCCATCCAAGGATGCACCGGCCATGTCTGGTGAAGGTCTGGAGCGTCTGGTTTACCAATATCGTGAAGTGGAAGCTATCATTGAGCGCTTGGAAAAACGTTATCCAACCAATGTGACCAACCGCATGCTGTATCGTCCGCGGGTGACCGCCGAAATGTTGGCAGACGAAGCCGCTATGACCACTTGGTGCAAAGGCCTGCTGCAGGATCTCGAAGATGAAGAGAACGGCGGCGTTATCTACAAGATGGAAACAGTGCTGGATCCTGAGCGTAAGGTGTATCTACCGCAGCTCATTGTGCGCAAACACGGTATAGATACCCATTATCTGTTTGGTTATGACTTTTTCCATTCCAGCGATTATGAGCGCATTGCCAAGCTCGGTGAGCAGATCTGTGATCTAATTGAAGATGGTGGCTATGTTAAACGTGGTGAGCGGGTCAAAGAGGTCAGCAGTTTTGTTGAAGCACTTGACTGGCTGATAGCCGAGTCCAAGCGCGGTCTCTATATCCAGCGCTATAAAGGACTGGGTGAAATGAACCCCGAACAGCTATGGGAAACCACCATGGATCCCGAGAGCCGCCGCATGTTGCAAGTCACCATTGAAGATGCGATTGCGGCCGATCAGCTGTTTACCACTCTGATGGGCGATCAGGTTGAGCCAAGACGCGACTTTATTGAGGCCAACGCCCTCAACGTGGCTAACCTCGACGTTTAATCAAACTGCTTATTGTTTTTAAAAGGAAGGCTTCTGGCCTTCCTTTTTTATTGGATGTTCGCCGCGTTTACTTTGTTAAATAGTGATTATACTGAACCATCTTGGGTAAAATAATTGCGCAGGAAATCAATTGATAGGACTCTTCAGGAAACTGTTTAATCTCAGGGAAAACGTTGAAGTAGAGCGACCGAAAAGCTTCAACGAAGCACCGCCCAATATTCAGTATGAGCAGCAAATCTTGAGTCGCTCGCGGGAGATCACCGCCGAGAGCGATGAGCTGGTGGCCGCCGTCGATGCTACGGCTCTGTTTTACAGTTTACTGTTCTCCGTCAGCAGCCAAAATAACGGTGGTGTTGCCAATAAACTCGAAAAGCGGGTCATGAGCGACATTGAGCAGGCTCTGGCCTCACCGCAGCAGATAGCCGATTCTGTACTGCAGATCCCTGGCCGAATACTGGAGCTGGACAACAAACTCAGCGATCCTGAATTTGATAATCAGGATATAGTCGCGCTTATTCAGCAAGATCCCGTGTTGAGTGCCGAGGTTATCCGCATCTGTAACTCGGCGGCATTTCGCCGCAGCGAGCGGCAGATAACCAGTCTTCAGCAGGCTCTGGTTCAATTGGGTAGCAACAGACTGAGACGGATAGTGACTACCTGCATGATGAAAGAGATGATAGATATCAAACCCATCTACTTTCGCCGCTTTGGAGCCCATTTGTGGCGCCATTCACTGCAGGTGGCTTTCCTGGCGGGAGAACTGGAAACCGAAGAACCGGATACTGCTTTTATGGTGGGCCTGCTGCACGATGTCGGCAAGATAGCCATCTTCAAGCTGTTGCTCGATGCATTTATTCAAGTCGAGCCTGGCGAGCAGCCCAAGTCCTGGCTGTTTCGTCAGGTGATGACGGCGCGCTCCTTGTCATTGAGCAGTCTACTGGTGAGCTGCTGGCAGTTGCCCAAGGCATTTGAGACTGTATTGCAACCTTTGGCCAATGTCGGTGCCAAGCCGGAAAATCGTTTAAGCCAGCTGATTTGGCAAGCCAATCTGCTCAGTGAATGTTCTATGCTGGTGCAAGAGGATAAGTTGCCCCCGGAATTGCTGGACGCCTTGTTGAAAGAAGCCAATATCAGCCGGGAAATGTTTGAACAGTGGCATCAGAAACTGCTTGAAATAAAATGAAAAAACGCGCCTTTCGGCGCGTTTTTTAGCTGTTTGGCATCACTGCAACTGCCATCACTGCAACAGTGATATATCGGCCACCCGCAGGAACTGATTTCGCAGCTGGTTCAGCAGTGCCAGACGATTGCGGCGCAGCGCCTCATCGTCGGCCATTACCATCACATCTTCAAAGAAGGTATCTACCGGCTCTTTCAGCGTCGATAACAGGGTCAATCCCTGTTGATATTCCCCTTTGGCAAACAAGGGCTCAAGTTGTGGCTGAAGTGAGCTCAGAACTTGATTCAGGGCCTTCTCGGCATCTTCCTGCAGCAGGGCTGTATCGACTTCGCTTGGCAACTCACCTTCAACCTTGGCGAGAATATTGGAAACCCGCTTGTTGGCTGCGGCCAGAGAGGCGGCCTGTTCCAAGCTGCGGAAATGGCTGACGGCCTGGATACGGCTGTCAAAGTCGGCCGGACGAGTCGGACGACGGGCCAGAACCGCCAGAATGACATCGGTACTGATGCCTTTATCCTGATACCAGGCGCGGAAACGGCCCATCAGGAATTCCAGCACCTCTTCGGCGCAGTTCTGATTGCTGAGGTTGCTGCCGTGGGCCTTGATGGCGCTGGCAATCAGCTCGACCAGATCCAGTGGCAGTTTGTTCTCAACAATGATCCTCAGTACACCTATGGCCGCGCGGCGCAGGGCAAAGGGGTCGGCAGCGCCTTTAGGTGCCTGGCCGATACCGAATATCCCGCTCAGGGTATCCAGCTTTTCTGCCAGTGCAACGGCGCAGGATACCGGCGCTGTAGGCACAGTATCACCGGAGAACTTGGGCTTGTACTGTTCTTCCAGTGCCAGGGCAACCGCTTCGGTTTCCCCTTCGAGGCGCGCGTAATGCATGCCCATGGTGCCTTGGGTGTCGGTAAATTCCATGACCATATTGGTCATCAAATCGGCCTTGGACAACAGACCGGCACGCTTGGCATCGGCTTGGTTGGCATCGATTTTGGCCGCAATGGCTTCGGCCACACAGGAGATGCGCTCCACTCTGTCTTTAAGGGTGCCCAATTGTTTCTGGAATACCACGGTTTCCAGGCTGGCAATGCGGGACTCGAGTGATTGCTTTTTATCTGTGTTAAAGAAGAATTCGGCATCGGCCAGGCGAGGGCGGACAACTTTCTCATTCCCGGCAATGATTTGCGCCGGATCTTTGGACTCAATATTGGTCACAAAGATGAAGTTGGGCATCAGCTTATTGTTGCCATCAAATACCGGGAAGTATTTCTGATCGCCTTTCATTGTGTAGACCAGGGCCTCGGCAGGCACCTGCAAATACTTCTCTTCAAAAGCCGCTGTCAGTACCACTGGCCACTCAACTAAGGAGGCGACTTCTTCAAGCAGTTCGTCGGCGATATCGGCACGGCCCCCCAACTCGGCAGCGGCTTTTTCGGCGTCTGTCTTGATGATATCCATTCTGGCCTGATAGTCGGCAATCACCTTGCCGCGCTCTTTCAAGCTGCTGAGGTAGTTGTCGGCATGATCCAGCTCGAAGCTGGCTTCACCCATAAAGCGGTGACCACGAACGGTACGCGCCGAGGTGATACCCAGCAGCTCACCGGCAACCAGCTTGTCACCCAACAAGATGGTAACTGTGTGCACGGGGCGGATAAATTGAGTCTTGTTGCTGCCCCAGCGCATAGGCTTGGGGATAGGCAGCTTGTCCAGGGCGCGCTGTGCCATGGTCGGGATCAGGCTTTCAGTGGTCACACCTTCAACCTTGGCGCGGTGCAGCAGCCATTCCCCCTTGTCTGTCACCAGACGCTCGGCTTCGGCAACGCTGATACCATTGCCGCGGGCCCAGCCTTCGGCGGCCTTGGTTGGCTTGCCGTCGGCATCAAAGGCTGAACTGACCGCTGGGCCTCTTTTTTCAACCACTTTATCCTGTTGTGCCAGGGCCAGTTGCTCTACGTAGAGCGCCAAACGGCGCGGCGCGGCATACCAGTGTGCCTTGCTATAGCTGAGTTCGGCCTTGTCCAGCTCTTCGCAGAAGTTGTTTACAAAAGACTCTGCCAGAGTGCGCAGGGCTTTTGGTGGCAGCTCTTCGGTACCTATCTCTATGAGTAAGTTGTCAAAATTCATTAGTTTCTACCTCACTTGCACATTGGGAAGCCCAGGGCTTCACGCGCCTGGTAATAAGCTTCGGCTACCGCCTTGGCCATGGTGCGCACCCGCAGGATATAACGCTGACGCTCGGTCACAGAGATGGCGTGACGGGCATCGAGCAGGTTGAAGGCGTGTGAGGCCTTCATCACTTGCTCATAAGCGGGCAGAGGCAGAGGTTTTTCCAGTGAAAGCAGGTGCTGACAGGTTTTTTCGCACTGATCGAACAGACCGAAAAGGAAGTCGACATCGGCATGTTCAAAGTTGTAGGTCGACTGCTCCACTTCGTTTTGGTGGAACACGTCACCATAGGTGATCCTTCCCATTGGGCCGTCGGTCCAAACCAGATCATAGACGCTGTCTACGCCCTGAATATACATGGCAAGACGTTCTAGACCATAGGTGATTTCGCCGGTTACCGGGCTACACTCTAGGCCACCAACCTGTTGGAAATAGGTGAACTGGCTGACTTCCATACCGTTGAGCCAAACTTCCCAGCCCAGGCCCCAGGCACCCAGGGTAGGTGATTCCCAGTTGTCTTCAACGAAACGGATATCATGGATACTGGGGTCCACACCCAGGGCCTGCAGTGAGCCCAGGTACAGCTCCTGAATATTATCCGGTGAAGGTTTCAATACGACCTGAAACTGATAGTAGTGCTGAAGACGGTTGGGGTTTTCGCCATAGCGGCCGTCGGTAGGGCGGCGCGATGGTTGGACATACGCGCTGCTCATCGGCTCAGGGCCCAATGAACGCAAAAAGGTTTGCGGATGGAAGGTGCCGGCACCGACCTCCATGTCCAGGGGTTGAACTATGGCGCAACCTTGCTGCGCCCAGTATTCTTGCAGGGTTAAGATAAAACCCTGGAATGTCTTCACGTCGTGTTTCGTCGTCATATCTACTGCTGTCAGCTATTAATAGAAAATGGTTTCGATTATACCTTGTCGATATAGGCTTATGTAGGTTATTTTTTATCGGATTTAACGATTTAAGGGATTTTGAGTAATGGATATAGTTCGTTGTGGCTGGGTGACCGATGATCCTCTCTATCAGGAATATCACGACAAGGTATGGGGAAGGCCGGTTTATGATGCCAAGGAACTGTTTGCCAAGCTCTGTCTCGATGGTCAGCAGGCTGGTTTATCTTGGCTGACCATTCTCAAAAAGCAGGCCAACTATGAACGCGCCTTTGCCGGGTTTGATCCCCAAGTTATTGCCGGGTTCGACCAAGCCAAGATAGAGGAATTGCTACAAGACCCAGGGATAGTACGCAATCGAGCCAAGGTGAATTCCATAGTTCGAAACGCCAAGGCATATCTGGCATTTGTGGAACAAGGCAATGATTTTTCAGAATTTCTTTGGGGTTTTGTCGGCGGGGTACCCAAAGTGAATCGCTTTGAAACCCTGACTCAGGTTCCGGCTCAGACAACCGAGTCAGAGGCTATGTCCAAGGCGCTGAAAAAACTGGGGTTTAACTTCTGTGGCCCGACGATTTGCTATGCCTTTATGCAGGCTGTAGGCATGGTCAACGATCATCTGTTGGATTGCTGTTGTTATCCCCATGATTAAGTTTTCCCGGCGTCGCCGTTTTTTGCTGCTACTGTTTAGTTCTGGTCCGGGGCCTGGGCCCTTTGCGACGATAATCTATCTGCCATTGTGCATGCTATTCTGGATGTTTATCGCATTTGCTTTGGGTCGTTTATTGACGCTTAGTGATGGTGTTAGTGTGTTTATTGGAGCGCTATTTACATTGCCAACTCTGGCGCTGGTGAACTTGTGGGCCGTTCGGGTGGGTGATACTTTACTGCGACTCAGCTTTGGCAAACAAGCCATCATGCCTACACTCATCCGCTTCCTGTTGCCGGCGCTTGTTAGCTACCTATTGTTATCTTTGGTATTGCTACTGCTTATAAAATAAAAGGATGTTCCACGTGGAACATCCTTCCGTTTTACGTCGGGCTTAATCTTTTTTAAATATCTTCAAAGAAGAAGGGCTGGCGCTGCTTCCTATCACCATTGAGTTGATTCATGGTTTCGGCATCATAGAGTTTACCATTGACCATAGTATGAGTGACCCTGTCTGTGACCCTAATATCCTCCAGTGGGTTACCGTCGATAACAATAAGGTCGGCTAATTTGCCCGGCGTTATCGAACCAAGCTGATGGTCCATAGCGAAGGTCTTGGCGGGATAAAGCGTTGCTGTCTTCAGCACTTCCATATTGCTCATACCGCCCTGGGCAAACATCCACATCTCCCAATGAGCAGCCAAGCCTTCGCGCTGACCATGGGCACCAATGTTGGGATGAATCCCCAATTGATTCACCTCATTGGCGACTCTGGCCACATTGAAGTGGTTGTAATGTTCATCCGGTGCGGTAGGCCTTCTCATGGAGCGAGCCCGCAACAGATCGGCTGGAACATATTTTGACAATCGTGGATGAGCCCAGACATCAGTCTTGTCGTACCAATAGTTTTCACCCGAAATGCCGCCATAGGCCACCACCAGCGTGGGGGTGTAACCCACTTGGGTTTGGCTCCAGAACTGCTTAATATCGTTGTAGATTGCTGCTGCCGGCAGGGAGTGTTCCACTGTGGTGTGACCATCGGCAATCATGGTGAGATTATGTTGCAGCAGGCTTCCTCCTTCTGGAACCACCATCATCTCCAGTTCTCTGGCTGCGGCTATGACTTGTTGACGCTGATTGCGTCTGGGTTGGTTATAGCTCTTGACGCTGAAAGCACCGACTTTTTTAAGTCGTTCGAGGTGGAATTTGGCATCATCCAATGAGTCTATGTGGCTGGTGTAGCCAGGTAAGTTGGCACCATAGAGTATGGTGCCGGTTGAGAAGATTCGCGGGCCAACAATCTTTCCGGCTTTTTGTTGCTCGCTGGCAGCAAAAATTTCGGTAGTGTCATTGGAGGGATCATGGATGCTGGTAACCCCCAAGGCCAAGCCGGCATATAACTGCCAGTTCTGCTGGGGGATGATTTCGCTTTCACCTTGAGCGCCATGGGCATGGGCGTCAAACAGACCCGGCATCAGTGTCTTACCTGAGATATCCACTAGCATGGCATCATCCGGAATTTCCATGTCGGCTTCACCCACGGCTTGGATATGGTTATCTTTCACCAACACCACACCCTTATCTATGACCCTATCATTCTCCATTGTGATGATCTTACCGCCGACGAAAGCGATTGTTCCACGTGGAACATCCATCTCTGTCTGAAAACCAATCTCAGTAACTTGGACCTTGTTCTTAGCATTCTTCTCTCGATAGTCGTTATTCAGGCTCACTTGATAGAGTTCTGGGCCAAGGGTCCAATAGAGTTGATCGCTGTTGGCGCCCCAACTGATACTCTCACCGGCGCGGGTACTGAGCTGTGTTACTGGTAAATTAGTCGCCTTAGGCCCGATATCAACGGTTTCACCATGCTTGGCGAATGGGGTGACCCAAACACGGAAACGTTCGGCAAATGCGAGTTGCTTACCATCGGGAGATACCCTGAATTCTGTGGCGTGTTTGCTGGTGTAGTGTACCCGCTTATCGAAACCACTAAGCGATATAGAGGCTAGCTGCGGCGTTTCACCATTCTCCATAAAGTAGACTCTGTCGTTGTCGGCACCAAACTGTGGTTGGAAGCCCTGAGCTGAGAGTTTCTTTAGTCCTTTACCATTGCTGTCAACCAGGTAGAGCCCGGGATCCTGACTCCAAGTTTTGGGGGTAATATAGCCACCGGCAATTTTACGAAACACAACTTGTTTGCCATCGGGAGAGAAGGTGGGCTCGATATATTTCCCCGGCTCTTGGGTAAGTGTTGTGGTTTTTCCTCCTCGGGCACTGATGGTTCTAACGCTGCCTTGTTGCTGATCATTCCATGTGGTAAACACCACTCGCTTACCGTTACGGGACCATTGAGGGAATAACTCTTCCAACTGTTCATCCAAACGGGTCAGGCGTTTCGGTTTGCCGTCCGGCAGTTGCTTTACCCAGATTTTTCCCAGAGCTTCGTAGATGACTTTGGTTCCATCTGGCGACACCTGAGCCATGCGCAGCATTTTGACATCCAGTTGCTGCTGATCTATATCCTGCTTAAAGCGCACCGCCGGCTGCACAGCAAGCTCTGTGGTGACATTGAATGGGATCTCTGCCGCTTGCTTGGAAGCCAGTTCGAGCTTGTGGATTTTGCCTTTTGCCCAGAAATAGATCTCTGCACTATCTGGGCTCCAGGCCATAGTGGGATAAACACCGTGTATCGCCCAGGTTTCCTGCATGTCTCTGTCAAGGTCGCCATAGAGCTTTTGCTCTTTACCGGAAGCCAGATCCAACAGGTATAAGGTTGACTGAAAACCGTCGCGTTTGATGTAGGCCAACTGTTTACCATCCGGGCTCGGGGTCGGCCTGATGGCGCCACCAGTGCCCTCGACAAGCACTTCGATATTCCCGGTTTGGGTATCGTAGCGTTTTATCTTGTATATGCCTTTGACCGAGTCTTTGGAGTAGTGGAAGGTTTTACCCGGGGTGGCATCTTGGCTGAAATAGATATATCGGCCGTCAGGGGAATAGGCGGGTTCACCCAGGTCTTTCTGATCATTTGGCCGCTCGGTGAGTTTAACTCCTTCGCCACCGGCAATATGATAAAGCCAGACTTCACCGGCACCTAGACTGCGGCTGGCTGTGAAGTGCTTTCGCGCCACCAGATATTGGGAGTCTGGGCTCCAGGCCGGGCTGTTGAGCAGGCGGAATGTTTCATTGGTTACCGGACGCGGATTACTGCCGTCAGCATTCATTACCCAGATGTTGTCGCCGCCATCTTGATCCGACGTAAAGGCAATGTATTTGCCATCAGGGCTGTAGACGGGTTGCATCTGCCAGGCTATGCCTTGTGCCAGAGGTTTGGCTTCGCCGCCCTGAGCGGAAATTCTGTAGATGTCACCCAGCAGATCAAAAACCAGATATTTGCCATCCGGGCTCAGGCTCAGATTCATCCAGGTACCTTCAGATACCTGAATTTTGGCTTGTTCAAGAGGAGCATTCAGCGGGGCATTGACATCCCACTTGGGGGCTTGATCGTCACTGAATGCCGAAGCTGAAAAGAGCAATGAAACAGCTGTGTACAGAGGGGTTAGTTTAGGTCTCAACATGACAGCGGCCTTATTTTAGTTATCGGTTACCGACTGTCTGTTATCTCACAAATTTGTTAACAGTAAAACCTCAATACTGTATCAATTGGTTTTCTGTTTTTTATAAGTCTAAGTTGCGATTTGGCCAACTATCGAGTATCTGGACCGGGTCCTGAGGTCTGATTTTTCCCGGATTGATCACTTTGGCGGTACAGCCACCACGCCAAGCAGGCATTAATGCTGCTTCCAACCCTGGGTGTGCTCGCTCCATTTTGCCGCAAGGGTCTGTTTCTCCGGTAAGTTCAAGCACCAGATGCTCACCAATCTTCAGGTATTTCCCCACCAACTCAGGTGCAAACTCCAGACCATCCAGCAGCAAGTTGGCTCTGCGGCTCGTCCAGGGAAGCTCTGTCTGCAATTGAGCCAGGCTTGTTGCCACTGTTGTTGAGACAATAGTGTCACTTGACGCTTTCCCGGTTTACCGAAAATGTCGCCCTCTACACCTTGAGCCAAACTGACTTCGGCATAAGGTAATAAATCCATTGGGGCGTTTCTTTGCTTTTTATGGGCGATAGCGAGCAGGGTAATCATTAGGTTCCTTCCTGGTAAGTGGGTTAGAGACCTTTCTTAATCAAATATTGATAAGGTAGGTTATCCGTTTGGCTGGCCACCAAGGTGTGGTCCATAAACTGGCAAAAGCTGGGAATATCTCTGGTGGTAGCCGGATCATCGGCGATAATGAGCAGAGTTTCTCCCTCGGCCATATAACGGACTTTCTTGCGAACCATCATGACAGGCTCCGGACACCTCAAACCTAAAGCATCCAGTTGATGTTGGGCACTGGCAAAAACCTGACTCATATAACCTCTTACAACGAGAACAACAGAAGTGGCTAATATTACTCCAAGGCAGCGGTCAAACCAAGTTGGCAGCTATTTTTTGTGCTCTACCGCATTGTTCCACGTGGAACAATGTCTTACTCGTTATTCAGCTCGGGGTTCTACTTCTCATTCAATCAAAGCGCTTTATCGTCAGAGAGCTAACCTCGTATTTGTGGACATCAGGTTAATTAAAGGGGTATCTCTGTGATGGGGATAAACAGCTTTTACATAAAAAAACCGCTTAAGAAATAAGCGGTTTTTCATTGAGAAGGGCAGCTTTTCTATGCCCCTCTGTGTTGGCGATATTTACTCAGACACGCTCAAATACAGTGGCAATACCTTGGCCGAGACCAATACACATGGTTGCCAGACCCAAAGTCGCGTCTTTACTCTCCATCAGATTGATCAAAGTGGTAGAGATTCTGGCTCCCGAGCAACCCAGAGGGTGACCCAAAGCGATGGCTCCACCGTTGAGGTTAACCTTCTCATCGACCAACTCCATAAGACCTAGGTCTTTCACGCAAGGCAGAGACTGCGCGGCAAAGGCTTCGTTCAGCTCAACCAGATCGATATCCGCTATGCTGAGGCCTGCGCGAGTCAGTGCCTTTTGTGTGGCTGGAACCGGGCCATAGCCCATGATTGATGGGTCACAACCGGCAACCGCCATCGACTTGATACGAGCTCGGATAGGCAGTCCCAGCGCCTTGGCTTTCTCTTCTTCCATCACCAGCATGGCAGATGCGCCATCGGACAGGGCCGAAGAGGTACCAGCGGTAACAGTGCCGTTAGCCGGGTCAAACACGGGACGCAGGCCCGCCAGTGATTCCATACTGGTTTCAGGGCGGATCACTTCGTCATAATCTATTTTGATCAAGGCACCATTGGCATCATGGCCTTCGATAGCCTGGATCTCTCTGGCAAAACGGCCTTCAACTGTGGCTGCATGCGCACGTTTGTGCGAGCGAACGGCAAACTCATCCTGCATTTCACGGCTGATACCGTGCATGCGACCGAGCATTTCCGCCGTTAGTCCCATCATACCGGCTGCTTTGGCAACCCGGGTTGCCAGGCCAGGGTGGAAGTCGACCCCATGACTCATGGGAACATGACCCATATGTTCAACACCACCAATGATGAAGGTGTCACCCATGCCTGTCATGATGGCCCTGGCTGCTTGGTGAATGGCTTCCATGGAGGAGCCACAGAGACGGTTTACGGTAACTGCGCCAACCTGCTTGGGGATACCCGCGAGCAGAGAGGCATTACGGGCGATATTGAAACCTTGCTCCAGAGTCTGCTGCACACAGCCCCAGATAACGTCTTCTATGGTGCCGGGATCCAACTGGGGATTACGTACCAGCAGGGCCTTCATCAACTCGGCAGAGAGTGTCTCTGCACGAACATTTCTAAATACACCGGCCTTGGAACGGCCCATGGGTGTACGAATGCAATCTACGATAACTGCTTGTTTCATGGTTAAAATCCTTTCCGCAAATTAGGCCTGATAGTAAGAACCGTTGTTGGCTGCCAGTTCACGCATGCCATCGGTCACTTGGTAGAGTCCCCCCAGGTGGGCGTATTTGTCAGCCAGGGCGACAAAGTTGGCAACGCCCATGGTATCCAGATAGCGGAACACACCGCCTCTGAATGGTGGGAAGCCAAGACCATATACCAGACCCATGTCGGCTTCGGCCGGGGTGGCGACTATGCCTTCTTCCAGGCAGCGTACGGTTTCAATAATCATGGGGATCATGGTGCGGGCGATGATTTCATCGCTGCTGAACTCTTTGAGTTCACCGTATTCGGCCTGCAGTAATTCGTAGCTGACAGGATCCTTGTCTTTCTTCGGCTTACCACGCTTATCCACAGAATACTGGTAGAAACCTCTACCGTTCTTCTGCCCCAGGCGCTCATGACCAAACATGATATCTATGGCGTCTTTGCCTGTTTTGCCCATACGGTCCGGGAAGCCTTCGGCCATGACGGCCTGGGCGTGATGGCCGGTATCCAAACCGACTACATCCAGCAGATAAGCCGGGCCCATAGGCCAACCAAACTGTTTCTCCATCACCTTGTCGACGGCGATAAAGTCTGCACCATCGGCCAGCAGGCCGTTAAAGCCGGCGAAATAGGGGAAGAGTACCCGGTTAACAAAGAAGCCGGGGCAGTCGTTGACCACAATCGGCGTCTTACCCATCTTGCTGGTATAGGCCACTACAGAGGAGATGGTTTCTTCCGAGCTGTGTTCGCCACGGATCACTTCCACCAGAGGCATCTTGTGCACTGGGTTAAAGAAGTGCATGCCGCAGAAGCGGGAAGGGTCTTTCAGACTCTTGGCAAGCAGATTAATCGAGATGGTTGAGGTGTTGGACGCTATGATGGCATCGGCAGCTAGCTGCTGCTCGACTTCGGCCAGCACAGTCGCCTTAACCTTGGGATGTTCTACTACCGCTTCTACTACTATATTGGCGTCTTTGACAGCGCTGTAATCGAGCGATGGGGTGATGTTATTGAGCACTTTGGCCATCTTGGCCGGGGTGGAGCGACCACGCTCTACCTGGGCCGTCAGTAGCTTGGCCGCCTCGTTAAGGCCGAGATCCAGCGCCTTCTGCGCTATGTCTTTCATCACAATCGGTGTACCTTTGCTGGCACTTTGGTAGGCGATACCGCCGCCCATAATGCCTGCGCCCAATACAGCGGCTTGCTCTATGTTTTTCGCTTGTTTGGCGGCCTTCTTGGCTTTGCCTTTGACCAGTTGGTCATTGAGGAAGATGCCGATCAGCGCCTTGGCCACATCAGTCTTGGCCAGTTGAATAAAGGCTTGATGTTCTACCAATAAGGCTTCTTCGCGCCCCAGACCGGCTGCCTTTTCCACAACGTTAACCGCCGCCATTGGCGCCGGATAGTGCTTGCCGGCAACGGAAAAAACCATGCCCTTGGCTGTGGTGAACGACATCATGGCTTCTAGCTTTGGCAGTGTCAGTGGCGACTGTTTACGTTGACGGCGGCTCTGCCAGTCAAGTTTGCCAGCCAGCGCGTCCTGTAGCATCTGTAGTGCTGCGGCCTGGAGCTGCTCTGGAGCCACGACGGCATCTACTGCGCCAACTTTGAGAGCGGCTTCCGGGCGTTGGTCTTTGCCTGTGGTGATCCACTCCAGTGCATTGTCTGCACCTATCACTCTGGGCAGACGCACTGTGCCACCGAATCCCGGGATGATCCCCAGCTTGGTTTCCGGCAGGCCGATTCGGGCACTGGTGTCGGCAATGCGGAAGTCTGTGGCCAAAATGGTTTCGCAACCACCGCCCAAGGCAAAACCATTGATGGCAGAAGCGGTTGGGAAAGGCATGTCTTCCAGCTTGTTGAATACCGCATTGGCTTGCTGCAACCATGACAAGAGTACTTCATCTTCCTGAGCGAACAACCCGAGGAACTCAGTAATGTCGGCGCCGACTATAAAGGCAGCTTTAGCCGATGTCAGCAGCAGTGCTTTCACGCTGGATTCTGCTTTGATGGCGTCCAGAGCCTCATCCAGAGAGGTCAGGGTGGCGCGGTCGAATTTGTTTACCGATCCTTCGGCATTGAAGCAAAGGCGGGCGATATTATTCTCGAGTAACTCAACTTGAATCATCGAATTTTGGTAGATCATTGCTTGCATCCTTATTGCTTAGGAGTAGGGCAGCTCAGGCCATCATTTGACCAGTTGTTGCTCAGTGTGCTTCGAAAAAAGGAAAAATACAACACCCAATTTAAACGATCGTTTAATTGCTTGCCGGTTAGCTGCAAATTTCAGCTTTGTGATACACTGCACATTGGCTTTTGTTGTAACTGTGAACAGCGTCCAATGGCAAGGGGAACCTTGATTTCAGATAACAGGAACGGCTTATTATGCAACTGGCTCAGCATTATCAATCACATATAAATATTCTTAATCAAAGAGTTGCCGAGATTTGTGCCCGTGAGGGACTGTCTGGGTTGGCAATTCATTCGGGTCAACCCCACAGGCAGTTTCTGGACGATATCGATTACCCCTTTAAGGTGAATCCCCATTTCAAGGCCTGGGTGCCTTTACTGGAAACGCCTCACTGTTGGCTGCTGGTCAATGGTCGCGATAAGCCAATACTAATCTTCTACCGGCCCGAAGACTTCTGGCATAAGGTGACAGATCTGCCGCAAAGCTTCTGGTGTGACAGCTTTGATATCCGTATTTTGACCAAGGCCGATAAGGTGGCGGACCTCCTGCCTGTGGCAGAGGGTTGCTGGGCCTATATTGGTGAACACCTGGAAGTGGCTTCTGTGCTCGGATTTAACAACTGTAATCCAGAAGCCGTAATGAGTTACATGCATTTTTATCGTGCCTGTAAGACAGATTACGAGTTGGAATGTATGCGTCAGGCCAACCATATTGCGGTCGAGGGCCATCGCGCGGCCAAGAACGCCTTCTACAATGGTGCCAGTGAGTTTGAAATCCAACAGCAATATCTGAATGCCATAGCACAAGGGGAGAATCAGGTTCCTTATGGCAACATCATTGCCCTCAACCAAAATGCGGCTATTTTGCATTACACTGCGTTGGAGCATGAAAGCCCACAGCAGAGGTTGTCTTTTCTGATCGATGCCGGTGCTTCTTTCCACGGCTATGCCGCCGATATCAGCCGTACCTATGCTTTTGAAAAAAATAGGTTCCACGATCTTATCCTGGCGATGAATCAACTGCAGCTTCAACTGATTGAGCACTTGCGACCCGGCAAACGTTATACCGAACTGCATCTGCAGGCTCATCAACAGCTGGCGACTCTGTTACTTGAAGTCGGTCTGGCCAATGGCTCACAAGAGACGCTGTTGGAGCAGGGCATTACCCGGGCGTTCTTCCCTCATGGGCTGGGGCATATGTTGGGATTGCAGGTGCATGATGTCGGTGGTTTCTTCAATGACGAGCGCGGCACTCATGTGGCCCCTCCTGAAGATCACCCGTTTCTGCGCTGCACCAGGACTATGGCGCCCGGGCATGTAGTAACCATAGAACCAGGACTCTATTTCATCGATAGCCTGTTGGTGCCTCTTAAGCTAGATGGCCGTAAGAAGTTGGTGGATTGGGACCTCGTCGCCAGTTTACGTCCGTTTGGTGGGATCCGTATCGAAGACAATGTCATAATCCACGCCCATGGCAACGAAAATATGACTCGAGAGTCAGGTCTCATTGATTGAAAGTTATCCCATTGCGGCAGAAGAGCTGGAATATGAAGAAGAGATAAAGCACAGCCGCTTTATCTCTCTGGTATTTCCCTGTCATTCGCCGGAAGAGTTTAAACAGCAACTACAACAGATAAAGCTGCGTTATCCGGGGGCTAGTCATTATTGCCAGGCATTTATTTGTGGTGCAGCCATGGGGCAGTCGGCCATGGGTTCGAGTGATGATGGCGAGCCTGGCGGTAGTGCCGGTCGCCCCATGTTGGCGGTATTGCATGGGGCTGGCATAGGTGAGATTGGCGCGGTTGTCGTGCGTTACTATGGCGGCACCAAGTTGGGTGTGGGTGGGCTGGTTCGTGCCTACAGTAGTGGGCTCAAGCAGATGCTGCCACAGCTGGCGACCAAGACAAAAATGCTCAGGGAAAAAGGCCGTTTGGTTTGCCGTTACGACCAATTGGCCGATATCGAACATCTGCTGCAAAGGCTTGACGTGTTGATAGAGGAGCGGGAGTTTTCCGACCAGATTCGCCTGACTCTGGCTGTGCCCTTATCTGTTACCGAGAGTATCAATAACGAGTTGGCTCCCATGAGCCAAGGACAATTAAAGATAGATTTTTCACAGTGAACACTCTGATAACTTGTGCGACAATGCTGGGTTTTATTGGCCAATGGACTGATTGAAAAACGGCATGCATTACCGAACAATTACCCGTATTACCGGGTTACTGATAGGGCTTTTCTCCATCACTATGCTGCCCCCGGCATTGGTGGCCCTTATCTATGAAGACGGCGGTGGTACGGCGTTTATTAAAGCCTTCTTTATCAGTCTATTTATCGGTTTCTGGCTCTGGTATCCCAATCGCCACAATAAGGCAGAACTCAAGACCCGAGAGGGTTTTTTGATAGTGGTGCTGTTCTGGACCGTACTTGGTGCCATAGGTACCTTGCCCTTTTTGCTATCGAAACAGCCGGACTTGTCACTGGCCGACAGTATTTTTGAATCTTTTTCGGCGCTGACAACCACGGGGGCCACTGTGATAGTCGGCTTGGATAACCTGCCAAAGGCGATACTCTTTTATCGTCACTTGCTGCAATGGTTAGGTGGCATGGGGATCATTGTACTGGCGGTAGCTATTCTGCCGGTTTTGGGTATTGGGGGGATGCAGCTTTACCGAGCCGAGATCCCAGGGCCCGTCAAAGACTCCAAGATGACCCCAAGGATTGCCGAAACTGCCAAGACGCTCTGGTATATCTACCTGATGTTGACCCTGGCCTGTGCCGGCGCCTACTGGCTCGCTGGTATGAGTGCCTTCGATGCCATCAGTCATTCATTTTCTACTATCGCTATTGGCGGTTTCTCCACCCATGACGCCAGTATGGGCTACTTTCAAAGCCCAACCATCAATTTGATTTGCGTGGTATTTCTACTGATTGCGGCAGTGAACTTCAGCCTGCACTTTGCGGCGTTTTCCCGCCGGGGGATCAACTTCAGGGTTTATTTTCGTGATGCCGAATTCAAGGCGCTTATCGCTATTCAGTTACTGCTGACCGCCATCTGTTTCGCCACCTTGTATCACTCAGGCATCTATGACACACCGGAGCAAACTCTGGATCATGCGCTGTTTCAGGCAGTCTCTATTTCCACCACAGCCGGTTTTGGTACCGAGAGCTTCCATGTTTGGCCGCTGTTTCTGCCCATCCTATTGATGTTTTCCAGCTTTATCGGCGGCAGTGGCGGTTCTACTGCTGGCGGGATCAAGGTTATCCGCGTGGTGTTACTGCTGTTGCAGGGGTCGCGCGAGCTTAAGCGTCTAATTCACCCCAGGGCTATGTTCTCGATTCGTATCGGTTCCAAGGCGTTGCCGGATAGAGTTATAGATGCTGTTTGGGGCTTCTTTTCCGCCTATGCCTTAGTGTTTGTCATTTGTATGCTGATCCTGATGGCCATGGGAATGGATGCGATAACGGCCTTCAGCGCCACCGCAGCTTGCCTCAACAACCTGGGGCCAGGCCTTGGCGAAGTTGCCAGCAACTACGCCAGCATAGAAGATGGCGCCAAGTATGTGCTTGTGGTTGCCATGTTGTTTGGGCGCTTGGAAATCTTTACCTTATTGGTGTTGTTTACCCCGACTTTCTGGAAGAACTGATGAGCAAAACTCTGATTATTTATTCGACCGTTGATGGCCAGACCAAGGCGATATGCCAGACAATGGCTGATGAATTGAGCAAAGCGGGTGAGACAGTCTCTATGGTATCGCTGGCTGAGGCGGAAGCTGAGCCTCTGCAGACTTTCGATAAAATCTTGGTGGGTGCCAGCATACGTTATGGTAAGCATAGGCCGGAGCTGTATCGTTTCGTCAATAACCACCATGCGCTGCTGAACGCCAAGAAGAACGCCTTCTTTACCGTGAATGTCGTGGCCCGTAAGCCGGAAAAGAATACCCCGGAAACCAACCCTTATATGCAGAAGTTTTTGCAGTTGTCCCTGTGGCAGCCGCAATTGCAAGGCGTGTTTGCCGGCAAGATAGCCTATCCTAACTACGGCTTATTTGACCGTAGCATGATTCGGCTGATCATGTGGATAACCAAGGGGCCAACTGATATCAGCGGTACTTATGAATTCACCGATTGGCAGCGGGTGAAGGCCTTTGCCGCCGAGTTTGCCGAGCTTTAAGACCCAAGGGCGTGGCTTACAGGCCAGCCTGCTGTGTTGTGCTTCTTGCAAAGGACTAGGCCATTTGCTGCGAACCACGCCTTGCATCCAGGCCCGTAAGCCGACGCAGAGCACACATGGGACTTGTTCGCACCTTCCCTAAGCGCAGTACTTGCGGTGCAGGATAGAGATGACCTCTGTGACCTGCTGGTTCTTGAGCGAGTAGTAAACAACCTGCGAACTCTTGCGGGTTGCCACCAGATCTTCGGCGCGCAGTACTGCCAGATGTTGTGACAGAGCAGATTGGCTCAGGGGCACGGTTTCATTCAACTGAGTGACGCTCAGCTCTTGATCCAGTAGTAGGCAGAGGATCATCAGGCGGTAAGGGTTGGCGATGGCTTTGAGCCATTTGGCAGCATTTTCCGCATTGGAAAGCATGGCTGCGATATCAATATCTTTTTGCATCAGCTTGGAACCTCTTCGCCTTTTGATTAGGTTATTCTAATTGAATGGGGAGATGAGCACAATCATCAGTCTTTTATCTGGATCGCAATTCTAGCCTGAAAACTACCGATTCAGCGCAATTTGCGGCAATATTCTCAAGAGTTGAAGCCGATTATGTGATCTCTCAACTTGTTCAATCCGGGCGACAAGCTACACAATTTAAGTTACAGACACTCAATAGGCGAACTTATGAAATCCATTCTTGTGCTCTACTTCTCCCGTGGTGGCCACACTGCCAAGATCAGTCGCTGTATAGCTGAAAGACTACAGCAGTTGGGTCATGAGTGTGACAGCATGGATTTGGCTGCAGCCGAGGCGGAAAACATCGACTGGCAAAAATATGATGCCGTGGTACTCGGTGCCTGTGTGCTTTATGGCACCTACGACAAGAGTGTGTTCGCTTTTTGCAGCAAACACCAACAGGTGTTGACAGAGAAAGGACTCAGCTTCTTCTCTGTTAATGTGGTGGCCCGCAAGCCGGAGAAACGGATCCCGGAAAACAACAAGTATCTGCAGAAGTTCATTGCCCTGTCGGATTGGAAACCCAAGGATGTGAAGATTATCGCCGGTAAGGTGGATTACCCCTCTTGGGGCTGGCTGGATAGCTTTATGATCCGGTTGATCATGAAGATGACCGGCGGCCCAACCGATCCCAAGACGGTTATCGACTACACGGACTGGGAAGATGTAAAGCGCTATGCCGAGTATTTGAGTGATTTGGCATCCTGATAGAGCCGATGTTTTCCAAGCGCAGTCATGGTACTGCGCTTTTTTGTATGTGTGAAAAAGGTGGCTGCAAGGTCAGCACTGTGTGCCTGTTGCCCGCTTAATATGGGCGGCTTTATTGGTACGACTTTTAGGGGGTGTCATGAAAGACGGTGAGATTCGCCTGCGTGCGTTGGAAAGAACAGACCTGAGATTTATTCATCAACTAAATAACAATCGCATCATAATGGCTTATTGGTTTGAAGAGCCTTATGAATCGTTTGATGAGCTTGAAGAGCTCTACAACAAGCATATCCATGACAAGACAGAGCGGCGCTTTATCGCAGAAAATGCTCAGCAACAGACTATAGGCCTGGTTGAGTTGGTGGAGATCAATGACATTCATCGTAACGCCGAGTTTCAGATAATCATAGCGCCGGAGTTTCAGGGGCGAGGCTATGCCAGAGCTATGGTCAACAAGGCGCTCAATTACGCCTTTACCATACTAAACCTTTACAAGGTTTATCTGCATGTGGCACTGGAGAATGACAAGGCGTTACAGCTCTATCAAAAGTGCGGCTTTAAAGAGGAAGGCCATTTGGTACAGGAGATCTTTATCAACGGCCAATATTCGGATGTCAAACGTATGTATGTCTTGCAAGCCGATTATCTACAGTTGAATAATATTCATCTATAATGGGGTTGTCAGTATTTCCAGAAACTGGGGTGGAACAATACGGCGACGGTCAGGATCTCCAAGCGGCCCAATAACATGCCTATCGACAGCGCCCATTTGGCCAAGTCCGGCAGGCTGGAAAAGTTGCCTGCAGGGCCAATAACCGGACCAAGTCCTGGGCCGACATTGGTCACAGCCGTGACTGCACCAGACAGGCTGGTGATAGGATCCAGACCACAAAGTACCAATACCAGCGTCAGCATCACGATAACCAGCATAAACAGCAGCGCGAAGGTCACCAGGGAACGCACAATCTCTTCGTTGATAGGTCGGTTGTTGTAGCGCTCGCGGAAAATACCGTTGGGATGAAACTGCTGCTTCAATTGTTCACGCATGATGGCGCCGGCGATCTGGAAGCGGAATATTTTTATGCCGCCGGAGGTTGAACCTGAGCAGCTGCCGACAAACATCAGGAATAGAAAGGCGATATTTGCCAGCGCTCCCCAACTGCCATAGTCGGTCAGACCATAGCCTGTGGTGGTGACCACGGAAACCACGTTAAAGCTCGAGAGCCGCAGGGCATCAATAAAGGCTATTTCCCGCGAACTGTAGAGCCAATAGGCCAGAGAGAAAGACACTAGCAGCAGAAAAAGAATAAAGCCTTTTACTTGGGCATCATTCCACACCTTGATACTACGTTGTTGTAGACTCTGAACAAACATCAGTAGCGGCAGACCACCGGCAGCCATAAATACCACCCCGACCCAGTGCGCCGCCTTGGGAAAGGCCGCCATGGAACTATCCGAAGTCGAGTAGCCCCCAGTGGAGAGCGTGGTCATGGCATGGTTGAGCGCCTGAAACCAGTTCATCCCCGCCAGGTGATAAGCCAAACCGCAGCATACCGTCAGTCCCAGATACACCAGAAACAGGTATTTAGCCAAGCTCTGGGTGCGAGGGATGGCTTTCTCGGACCAATCTGAGGATTCGGTTCTGAACAGCCGCATCCCCCCTACGTTGAGAAACGGCAGAATGGCTACCGCCATCACAATAAAGCCTATGCCACCGAGCCACTGCAACAGCGAACGCCAGACGAGAATGCTGTGATCCATGCTGTCCAGGCCGGATAATACTGTGGATCCTGTGGTGGTGATCCCCGACATGGTTTCAAAGAAGGCATCGGTATAGCCAATACCGTGATACAAGGTAAAAGGCATGGCGGCGAATAAGCTGACAATAAACCAGGTGAGGCTGGTCAGCAGGAACATATCGCGGATATTCAGATTGAGTTTTTGTCCTTGCCCCCTATGCATACAAAGGCTGGAGATTGTGCCAGTGACCAGTGCCGATGCCATGAAGGCCGCCACTGTTTCTTCGCCGTAAAACAGGGCGAAGAAGAGTGGAATAAACATAAAGGCCGTCAGCATGGATAAAAACAGGCCTAGGATGAATAGCAGTGGGCGAAAATTCAGCATGGCCAGAGCCTTAGAAGAAAAACGCGCTCGGCTGGAACAGTTTTTCCACTTCACCGATAAACTTCTTGTTCACCAGAAAGAGAATGACATGGTCTCCCTGTTCAATAACTGTCTTATCGTGGGCCATCAAGACTTCATCATCGCGGACTATGGCACCTATGGTGGTGCCCGGCGGCAGCTTGATTTCGCCTATCTGTTTGCCGACGACTTTGCTGGTGCTGGAATCTCCATGGGCTATGGCCTCAATCGCCTCGGCAGCACCGCGACGCAGTGAGTATACGTTGCAGATATCCCCTTGACGGATATGGGTCAGCAGAGCCGAGATGGTGGCTTGTTGCGGCGAAATGGCAATATCGATATTGGCTTCCTGAACGATATCGACATAGGCTTCACGCTGAATAAGCACCATCACTTTCTTGGCACCCATACGTTTGGCCAACAGCGCCGACATGATATTGGCCTCGTCGTCGTTGGTGACGGCGATAAACACATCGGTTTGATCTATGTGCTCTTCCATCAAGAGTTCCTGATCGGAAGCATCGCCGCAGAATACCGTGGTATTTTCCAGCTTTTCCGACAGTGCCTCGGCTCTGTCCTGACGGTGCTCTATCAACTTGACCGAGTGATTACGCTGTAGCTTCTTGGCCAGTCCCAAACCTATGTTACCGCCACCGGCGATCATGATATTGCGGTAGCTGTTATCCAGCTTCTGCATCTCACTCATTACTGCCCGCACATGGCGACTGTCGGCGACAAAGAACACTTCATCATCGGCTTCTATGATAGTGGTTCCCCTGGGCATAATCGGCCGTCCCTGACGGAAAATAGCCGCCACCCGGGTATCAATATTCGGCATGTGTTCGCGCAGCGTTGCCAGCGCGTTACCCACCAAGGGGCCACCATAATAGGCGCGAACCGCCACCAGACTCAGTTTGCCTTCGGCGAACTCTAAAACTTGTAAAGCCCCTGGATAATCTACCAGACGCTGTATGTAAGCGGTTACTAACTGCTCAGGGGCTATCAGCTCATCTATGATGAAACCACCCCGGGTACGAGGTTCATTACTCTTGGTTTCACTATCGATAAACAGTTTATCCTGCATCCCCAAATACTGCTCTGAGCGAATACGGGCTATCTTGGTTGGTGTGCCAAACAGGGTATAGGCAATTTGACAGGCGGCCATGTTGCATTCGTCGCTGTTGGTTACAGCGATCAGCATATCGGCATCTTCGGCGCCGGCTTCTTTCAAGACGCCGGGGTGAGCTCCGTGACCGACAACCACTCGCAAGTCATATTTGTCTTGCAGAGCCCTAAGGCGGTTTCTGTCACTGTCGACTATGGTGATATCGTTGTTTTCACCCACCAGGTTTTCTGCAAGGGTGCCACCGACCTGACCTGCGCCCAAGATGATTATTTTCATGGCCTCGTCTTATCCCTGAAGTTTCGACTTAACGATTCGCGCGTAGTAAAACCCGTCCATATTGTCCTGTCCGGGCAAGATTTGCCAGCCTATCGCATCTGGCTGGTCTGCCTGAGTGATAGTCTCCAGCCGTGCATCCGGCGTACGTTCCAGAAAGGCGGCAACTTGATCGCGGTTTTCCTGGGGCAGGATAGAGCAGGTGGCGTATAACAGCACACCGCCTGGCTTTAACCACTGCCAGCAGTGATCCAATATCTGTTGCTGCACCTTAGCCAACTCCTCAATATCCTGCGGCTTACGCAGCCACATGATATCCGGATGGCGCCGAATAACGCCGGTAGCCGAGCAGGGAGCATCCAGTAATATGCGATCAAACTTGCCACCCTGCCACCATGAAGCAATATCGGCGGCATCGCCGTGCACCAACTTGGCATTTAGCTGCAACCTTTGCAGGTTCTCGGCAACTCTCTGTAACCGCTTGTTGTCGTTGTCGACCGCCACCAGCTCTATGTCCGGACACAGCTCCAGCAGATGGCAACTCTTGCCTCCCGGAGCGGCGCAGGCATCGAGAATGGTTTCGCCCGCTAGAGGTGCCAGCAGGGCGGCGGCCCATTGAGCAGCACCATCCTGCACAGACACTGAGCCCTCGCCAAAGCCGGGCAGAGTGGTGACATCGCAGGCTTGCTCGAGCAATATACTGTCTTCCCCCTGACCTGGAGTGGCGACAATTTCGGCGTCAGTCAAGAGTTGCAGATATTGCTCACGACTTTGGGATAAACGGTTGTTGCGCAGCCACAGGGGCGGTCGCTGGTGACTCTGTTGCACCACCTGCTGCCAGTTTTCCGGATAGGCAGCAGCGAGCGCCTTGAGGATCCAGTTGGGCGTATTGTATTCCAGCACAGGGTTATCTGTGGCCAGTGGACTATTGTCTCGCTGGATATTGCGTAAAACGCCGTTGACTACCTTGACCAGGTTTTCAAACTTCAGCTGACGACAGGCTTCGGCAGTTTCCGAAATAGCTGCATGGGCCGGTATCCGGGTGAAATACAGCTGGTAACAACCCACAAGAAGCAGCTGGTGGACGATACGCTGTTTCCCTTTGAATTGTTTACTGAGGCAGTCGCTGACTCTCTTGTCCAGTTGTGGCAGGGTGCGCATTACGCCATAGCAAAGCTCGGCCAAAAGCGCCTTGTCTTTGCCGCTGTGAAGTTGCTGCTGTTGTTCGGGCAAGGCAACCGAGAGGGACATGCCCCGCTCCAGCACCTGAAAGATGGCCTTGGCGGCAAGAGCTCTGAGATTCTGCCTCATGATGCTTGAGCCAAATTTTTTCCGGGCTGGAACCATTCGCCCCTGGCGTTGAGAATATCGGCGATATCCAGCGGTTTTTTCCCTGGCAGTTGTGCCTTTTTCAACACCAATAGGCCATCGGCAGTGGCAATGGCTAATCCTCGCTTGTCGGCGCGCACCACAGTGCCAGGCGCAAACTGCTCGGCTGACTCTTCCACTTCGGCCTGCCAGACCTTGATATTTTGTCCCTGGCATTCAAAGTAGCTCACCGGCCATGGGTTAAAGGCGCGGATCTCCTGCCACAGATTGCGGGCAGCTTTATGCCAGTCGATGCGGGCTTCCTCTTTACTGAGTTTTTCGGCGTAGTTGGCCAGTGATTCGTCCTGTGGCTCGGCGGTGAGTTTGCCTTCGGCCAGACCTTGCAGAGCTTGGATCAGTGCCACCGGTCCCTGCTGAGCCAGCTTTTCATACAGGGTTGCTGAAGTGTCGTCATCGGCTATCGGTAGCGAAGTCTTGAGCAACATGTCGCCGGTATCCAAACCGACATCCATCTGCATTATGGTGACCCCGGTTTCTTTGTCCCCGGCCCATAATGCCCTTTGGATAGGCGCCGCACCGCGCCAGCGCGGCAGAATAGAGCCGTGAACATTGATGCATCCCAGGCGAGGAGCCTGCAACACTGCCAATGGCAGGATCAGGCCATAGGCGACCACCACCATGATATCAGCTCCCAGATCTGCCAGCTCCTGCTGGGCTTCTTCATTGCGCAGTGATTTGGGTTGATAGACGGGAATATCGTGTTCCAACGCCAGTGCCTTGACCGGGCTGGGTGTTAGCTTTTGGCCTCGTCCGGCGGGCTTGTCCACTCGGGTATAGACGGCGATGACTTGATGCTCTGAGTCCAGCAGCGCCTGCAGGTGGCGCGCTGCAAAGTCCGGAGTTCCGGCAAAAATGATCTTCAGTGGTTTCAAAATAGATCCTAATGATTCGGGATTAATTCAGGCTTTAGCTTCCTGACGTGCTGCTTTTTCCAGCTTTTGTCTGATCCGCTGACGTTTCAGTGGTGACAGATAATCAACGAAAAGCTTGCCCTTTAGATGATCCATCTCATGCTGAATACAGATGGCAAATAAACCGTCTGCTTCAATAGTAAATTCATTGCCATCGCGGTCGAGTGCCGTCACGGTAATAAATTCGGCTCTGTCCACCTTGGCATAAATACCGGGTACAGACAGACAACCTTCTTCATTACAGAAGTCGCCGCTGGCACTGATAATTTGGGGATTGATAAAGACTTTTGGACGTTCAACGTCATCCTGCAAGTCCATCACTATCAGTTGCTTATGAAAATCGACTTGAGTCGCGGCCAGACCAATACCCTTTTCTTCGTACATGGTCTCGAACATATTATCGATTTGCGTCTGCAGGTCAGAATCAAATTCTGTCACTGGTTGGGCAATCGTGCGTAATCTCTCGTCTGGGAATCGTAATACTTTTAACAGGGTCATAGATAAACTCTTAACAAGTCTGTCAAATCCGTGCCAGTTGGTTATACTGACTTGTGCTATTGCGTTAATTTTAATCCTTAGCGGCTATCAATAACAGCAAAAGCTCTCACTAATGAGCCAGACAACATGGAAGCCCCCATGAAACGGTTAATTTTACTCGCGTTACTGACATTTAATTGCACCTTCGCTGCTGCAGATACCCTGACATTAAAACCCGGTCACCCTGATACTTACGTGGTCAAGAAAGGCGATACCCTTTGGGATATATCGGCTCTGTTTCTCAAAGACCCCTGGCGCTGGCCGAAACTTTGGGGCGCCAATCCCCAGATAGCCAATCCACACCTTATTTATCCCGGCGATCGATTGACATTGGTGTTTATCGACGGTGAACCCAGGCTGGTCAATAAACCCCATGTTCGCAAGAGCCCCGCAGGAAGAGCTCAGCCCAAAGGCGGTGCCATTCCCGCGGTGGATTTGGCCTTGATTCAACCTTACCTGGTGCAAAACCGGGTAGTTGACCCTGAGTGGTTCAAGGAACAACCTATGGTGCTGGGGGGAGAAAGAGATTCCCGTCACCATGTGATGGACGACATCATCTATATCCAGGCCAATCTGCCACAAGGCGATAAGGTCGGGATGTATCAGCCCGGGCGTGAATTTACCAATAAGGAAAGCGGTGAGTTGCTGGGTCAGGAAGTAATCCTCAGTGCCAGTGGCCGAGTGGTGGAGTCGGGTGAAATCTCCAAGGTGAAGCTGCTCAACAATTTCCGCGAAACCAAAGCCGGTTTCCGAGTGTTGGCGATAGAAGATGACTCCTTGTTGTCTGCCTACTTTATTCCCAAGGCCAGCGATTTAGAGGGCGCCAAGGTGTTGGCATCTGAGCGTAAAATTCGCGCCATGGGTAAACTGGATGTGTTTTATCTGGACCGGGGCAACCGAGAAGGTGTTGAGCCCGGCGATGTGTTCTCTATCTATAAGGACGGTGCCGAGGTGGTTATCAACGGCGAGGGTATCCCGGTGCCGCCGACCGAACGCTCTGCTTACGACAACCTGATGGCCAAGATGGGTTCAGACAATGCCGTTAAGCTGCCCGACCTCTATCGCGGTCAGGTCATGGTGTTTAAGGTATTCGACAAGACAGCTCTCGGGCTCATCATGGTGAATGAAAGCCCTGTCAGGGTAGATGACCTTTTGGTCAGGCCTGACACATTATTGAAAGGTGAATGACGCATAATAGTCTGGTTGATTGGTTGGTTGTCGCTGCGGTATCTGGACTGGGACCCCTCCGGATAAGGCAATTGCTCTTGCACATGGATGTGGCTGAGTTGAGACAGAGGCTGGAACATGAACCCCGGTCTTTGCCAATAAACCAGACACAGCTCCAGCGCTTGGAGTTGGCTCCTGAAAAAGTTGACCAAGCCTTGCAATGGCAGCAGGGTGCCGAGGGTAGATATCTAATCTGCCCCGACGATCCTTTTTATCCGCCCCTCTTGAAACATATTCCTGATTTTCCTCCGATTTTGTTCCTCAAAGGACAGGTTGAAACCCTGCTGCAACCTGCGCTGGCCGTTGTTGGCAGTCGCGATGCCAGCCGAGCCGGTTTATCACTTGCCTGGCAGTGGGGCGCCGAATTGGATGCCTTGAACATCAGCGTATGCAGCGGCATGGCTGCCGGCATAGATGGCGCTGCTCATCGGGGAGCTTTGTCGGCAACCGGCAAAACCATTGCGGTACTGGGTACCGGAATTGACGAAATTTACCCTCGAAGGCATAGGGTTCTTTATGATGATATTCAAGTACATGGTGCAGTTATCAGTGAACTTTGGCCCTCTGTCGGCGTATTTTCCGGGAATTTTCCCAAGCGAAACCGTATAATCAGCGGCCTTGCAATGGGAACCTTGGTGGTAGAAGCTCGTCGGCGCAGTGGCTCACTGATCAGTGCACGCCTGGCAGCAGAGCAAGGTCGAGAGGTTTTTGCGGTTCCAGGTTCAGTCATGGGCGATGAACATCAGGGATGCCACGATTTAATTCGCAATGGGGCAAAACTTGTGGAGTCGGTGGCCGATATAATGGAAGAGTTGGCGCCTTTATGTAGCTGCCACCTTGAAGACTTGCGCAAGAGTCACCATATAAAACCAAGTGAGAACTCTGAGTTGCCATTTAAAACGCTGTTAGCTAGTGTAGATTATGAGACCACACCTTTGGATGTGGTGGTTGAGCATAGTGGAATAACGTTGGATCTGGTGTTGGAACAATTGCTTGAACTTGAGTTGCAAGGTTGGGTTGCCGCAGTACCCGGTGGTTACGTTAGACTTAAGAGGAAATAGCCATGTTTGATATCCTCATGTATCTGTTTGAAAACTATGTTCATAGTGAAGTTGAAATGTTGG
Organism: Shewanella chilikensis; assembly: GCF_037953065.1. Classification (NCBI taxonomy): domain Bacteria; kingdom Pseudomonadati; phylum Pseudomonadota; class Gammaproteobacteria; order Alteromonadales; family Shewanellaceae; genus Shewanella; species Shewanella chilikensis. The sequence goes on from NZ_CP149966.1 coordinate 33,179, forward strand.
TCGACGAAGATGAGTTGACCAAAGAACTCACCCGTGCCGGTTTCCATCAGTCCGAAATCATCAAGGCGCTTTCCTGGCTTGAGCGGTTGGCCGAACTACAGGAGAGCGATACTCCCTACCTTAGAGGGCATACTCAACATTCCTTTCGCATCTACACCAAAGATGAAATGGAAAAACTGGACGTCGAGTGCCGTGGTTTCCTATTGTTCCTGGAGCAGATTCGGGTATTGAATGTGCAAACCCGGGAAATGGTTATTGATAGGGTGATGGAATTGGACGAGCCAGCTATGGTGTTGGAAGACCTCAAGTGGGTGATTCTGATGGTATTGTTCAATGCGCCCGGTAATGAGTCTGCCTATGAGCAGATGGAAGATCTTATCTTCGAGCAACCAGAAGAAGGTCGATTACACTCCTGAACGGCAGTTTACATTCGACAATCTCAGCACGGATAGTATGGCTAATGTGAGGTGGTTTTATATCGCTCTGGCGCCAAACGAGATGTGCTGAGATTCTTGAGCAAAAAGAGAAACTGCAAGATGTATGTGCCGTTATTGCCTGTCTTGGCCGGTATCTATTTAATTTGCTTTCAGGATATTCTCAGAAAGTTGGGCAATCTTTTTTGGCTGCGGTGATCTTCATTTCCCCATTGTCTGGATACTTCAATTTTTATCATTTCGCAAACGAGAGCGATAAGCCTTTCTGAAAAAGACCACGACAGTTTCCAACCTATGTAACTTTTTCCTGAAGTGAAGGCTATTTTACTATCTGTTCTTGCCGGCTGAGTCTTTCAGTGAGTGTGGTCATCAACTCGACTCCCTTTATCCGTGTGGCGCTGGTAAAATGTTCGCCTAACTCTTTTAACAGCGAGATGTGTCATGGCCAAGATAGACCAGCAGTTGTTCAATGCTCGGGCGCACGCGCTCGAAAAAGAATATGAACTTTGTCCCAAGTGCGGCAGTGAGCTCTCCGTGCGCCACAGTAAGCATGGTGGCTTCATTGGCTGCAATAATTATCCAGCGTGTGATTACACCCGACCTTTGGTGCAGCACGAATCCATCGACTCTCAGCCTATTCCAGGCTCCGAGTGTCCCCAGTGTGGCCACGAGTTAGCGGTCAAATCGGGGCGCTTTGGTATTTTTATTGGTTGTACCCAGTATCCACAATGCACCCATATCGAGCGACACGATCAGCAGGAAGAGGCTGAAAAAGTGCCTTGTCCTCAGTGTAATAGCGGAGTGCTTGAGCATAGGACCAGCAAGTTCGGCAAGAGCTTCTATGCCTGCAGCAACTACCCCAAGTGCAAGTTTCTGGTGAATTTTCCTCCTCGGGCAGAAGCTTGCCCTGAATGCGGTTTCGGGATTCTGGTAGAGCGCAAGGGCGCTGCCGGCGACAGACTGGAATGTCCCCGTAAGGAATGTAAGTACAAGCGAACTCTGTGATCCGGCTCAATATGTGACTATAATCACCTCCGCTGTCGCCGAGGGCGTTCAGCCGTCTTTGTCTCTATAAAAGGTACACTCAATGCTGCACTTGCTCGCCGCCGGGAGTAAGCAACTGCTTCTGGATGGAGGGGTCATAGCATATCCCACCGAAGCTGTTTATGGTTTGGGATGCGATCCCGATAATGAAGCCGCCGTTTCCCGAATTCTCGACATCAAACAGCGTCCCTGGCACAAGGGGCTTATCATGGTCGCCAGTGACTATCGGCAGTTGCAACCCTATCTGGACGAGTCTCAACTGAGTGATGAGCAACTGCAGCAGGCGTTTGCCAAATGGCCCGGACCTTACACCTTTGTTATGCCGGTGCGTCAGGGGATGAGCCAACTGCTTTGTGGCCATTTTGACTCTATAGCCGTCAGGGTGTCGGCTCACCCTATTGTCAGGGAGTTGTGTGATACCTTGGGCAAGCCGCTGGTATCCACCAGTGCCAACTTGGCGGGTGAGTCGCCGGCTCTGACAGTGAATGATATTGAAACAACGTTTGCCGGGCAGATAGATGCCCTTATCGAAGGAGAGTTGGGGCAGCAGCGCCAGCCTTCCACCATCATAGATATTCGCAGCGGCCAGATCCTGCGTAATGGCTAATAATTCCAAGCAAGAAGGAGCGAGCATGACGGCACCAGATTCCCACCAGGTAAAAACATTCTTGATGCAACTGCAACAACAGATTTGTGAAGGACTGGAACGACTGGACGGCAAAGCTGAGTTTGCTACTGATTCTTGGAAACGGGCCGAGGGCGGTGGCGGTATCAGTAAGGTACTTAACGGCGGTGAGGTGTTTGAACAGGCCGGGGTGAACTTCTCCCATGTAGAAGGCGCGGCCATGCCGGCCTCGGCTACGGCGCACAGGCCTGAGCTGGCCGGACGAAGCTTTGAAGCCATGGGGGTTTCACTGGTTATCCACCCGCGTAATCCCTATATCCCAACCACTCATGCCAACGTGCGCTTTTTTATTGCCCGCAAAGAAGGCGCCGATCCCGTCTGGTGGTTTGGTGGTGGCTTCGACCTGACCCCCTATTACCCCTTCCTCGAGGATGTGCGCGAATGGCATCAGCAAGCCAAAGCGATTTGTGAGCCTTTCGGCGAAGCGGTATACCCCGAGTACAAAAAATGGTGTGATGAGTATTTCTTTCTGCCACACAGAAACGAAACCCGTGGTGTCGGCGGCCTTTTCTTCGATGACCTCAATCAAGGTGGCTTTGAACACTGCTTTGCTTTCATGCAAGCGGTCGGAAATGGTTTCTTACCTGCCTATGCCCCCATTGTTGAGCGGCGTAAGGATACCGAATATGGCGAGCGTGAACGTGAGTTCCAACTTTATCGCCGTGGTCGCTATGTAGAGTTCAATCTGGTCTATGACAGAGGAACGCTGTTTGGGCTGCAAACCGGCGGCCGAACCGAGTCAATACTCATGTCGATGCCGCCCTTGGTTCGCTGGCAATACGCCTATGAACCCGAAGCCGGCTCTGCCGAAGCCAAGCTCTACAGTGACTTTTTGCACCCCAGGGATTGGCTCACTGAATAGTTAGTGAGGGTAACCAATAAGCCTTAATCTGGCTTATTGGTTACGCATATGGTCTGCTAACTGAGCGATAGCATTGAAAATCACCTTCCTGTGCTCTGGATCCTTCAGGTTGGCCTCCAGCGAGGCCCTCATGCATAACAGCCACTGATCGCGCATTCTTTCATCAACGGCAAACGGCATGTGTCTGGCTCTCAGCGCCGGGTGGCCATATTTGGCTTGATACAGCTGAGGCCCTCCCAACCAACCGCTGAGAAACTCATATAGTTTCTGCTCCGATTGTGCCAGCGGAGCCTGATGTATGGACAGGAGTTCCTGAGTATCCGGCCGCGTTTGCATCTGCTGATAAAAGCTCTTGGCTATGGCGCGTATCGTCTCGTCGCCACCAATCAGATCATAGGCGTTGGACTGGGTGGGGTCCCGCTCGGCCTCGGGTTTGCGATTGATTATTTTCTTTAGCCAGTTCATTTTCGTGTTGAATCTTGTTGTCGATTTTGGCGCCAGTATACAATGAAAACCCCATAGGTCGGCAGCCTTGCCTGGCCTAGGGCCGCTGAGTAGACTGATATATCTTCCATTGCTCTGGAGCACAGATGACCGACAGCTATGCCGTCTTTGGCAATCCCATTCATCACAGTAAATCACCGGCTATCCATGCAGCCTTTGCCGCTCAGACCGGGCAAGCCCTAAGCTATCAAGCGATTCTGGCACCAATCGATGACTTCAGCGGCAGTGTCATGGCTTTTTTTGCTGCCGGGGGGAAGGGCGCTAATGTCACTGTGCCTTTCAAGGAACAAGCCTTTCAACTCTGTGATGAGTTGAGCCAGGAAGCCGAAACCGCCGCCGCAGTGAACACCCTGATTAAACTGGATGATGGCAGAATTCGGGGCGATAATACCGATGGCTACGGCTTGGTGGCCGATCTCAGTCGTTACCTGACGCTGCAAGATAAAAAGGTCTTGCTGCTCGGCGCTGGTGGGGCTGCCAGAGGTTGTCTGCTTTCTCTGTTGGCGGCCGGTGTCGGCCATATTGATATCTATAATAGAACATACAGTAAGGCCGAGGTGCTGGCGGCTATTGCGCCACAGCAATTGCAGGCGTTGAGGCGAAATGAACTCTATGAGGGTTATGATCTCATTATCAATTCCACCTCAGCCAGTTTGCATGGTGAGCTACCGGATATTCCCGTAACCGTGGTTGCCAATCATAGCTATTGCTACGACATGATGTATTCGGCACAAACAACTACGTTCAATCGCTGGGCTGCCGAGCAAGGGGCGGCAAAAACACTGGATGGCTTAGGAATGTTGGTGGGGCAGGCGGCTAGAAGTTTCTATTTATGGCGAGGTGTCATGCCCAAAGTTGAGCCTGTACTCGAGAGTCTGCGGCAAGAATTAAAAGGAGAGGCCTCATGAATCAGGGGATCATCTTCAGCGACTTGTGTCAGTGGCAAGCCGAATCAAACAGGCTCAAGTTTATGGCCCAGCAGCAAGGGGTCAATATTCCTTGCTATGTTGGCTTACAACGTATGCAGCAACTAAGTGGCAAGGTTTTTCTCGAAGAGCAAGAGATCCTGAGCCTGTTTGAACAGTGGCGCTTCGACTTCGAAGATGAAGCCGAGGCGCTGATTGAGCAGGAATGCTTCAATGACTCAGGTGAGATAGAGTTACCTGAGTCAGTATAACTTTCTTAGTCAGTACTACTTTGCTCGGCCAGGTACTCATCTTTAAGGCGGACATAGTTGTCTGCCGATTGTGGCAGAAATTGGCGTTCGGCTTCGGTCAAGGGGCGAGCCTGCTTGGCCGGGCTGCCTATATAGAGAAAGCCACTCTTTAGCACCTTGCCGGGAGGCACCAAGGAACCAGCACCTAAAATCACATCGTCTTCGATGATGACGCCATCCAAAATAATGGCTCCCATGCCAACCAATACACGATTACCTACCTTGCAACCATGAAGCATGGCTTTGTGGCCTATGGTGACATCATCGCCGATGAGCAATGGGTGTCCCTCTGGGTTGGCCGGCGACTTACGGGTAACATGCAAGACAGTGCCATCCTGAACACTACTGCGTTTGCCGATGCGAATATGATTGACGTCACCCCGGGCAGCCACCATGGGCCAAACGCTGGCGTCCTGATCCAAAAAGATGTCACCTACCAGAACCGCAGCTTCATCAACATAGACGCCTTCGGCCAACTTTGGCTTGGTACCTTGGTAAGATCTGAGAGAATTGGCCATAAAAAGTCCTTATATGATTGGTTTTCGCCATTATAAAGATTAAAAAGTGGCAGGTCAGGACAAATTCTCAGCAAGTAAGCCAAAAACAGCAGTTTTCTTTTAAAAAGCCCTTGCACAAAAGTTCAGGCTCCCTATAATGCGCTCCCACTGACACGGCACAGCGACAACGCGAAAGACGTGGCAGGGTCGAAGAAAAGAGGCTCTTGAGTCCTTTCAACGACAGGCGAAAAAAGATGGTAAATACCTCTTGACGCCGCAGCAGGAAAGCGTAGAATACGCAGCCCTGACCCGATGGCCGCAGCGCCTAGGGGATTGCTCTTTAACAAGATAAACAAGCAAATCTGTGTGGACACTCACAGGCATTGAGAAATCGACAAAACGATTTAACTCGATGAAGAGTGTTCATACGAACAGAATTCATTGAGTCGAACCTTCGGGTTCAACCAAAACTTTAATTGAAGAGTTTGATCATGGCTCAGATTGAACGCTGGCGGCAGGCCTAACACATGCAAGTCGAGCGGTAACATTTCAAAAGCTTGCTTTTGAAGATGACGAGCGGCGGACGGGTGAGTAATGCCTGGGAATTTGCCCATTTGTGGGGGATAACAGTTGGAAACGACTGCTAATACCGCATACGCCCTACGGGGGAAAGCAGGGGAACTTAGGTCCTTGCGCTGATGGATAAGCCCAGGTGGGATTAGCTAGTAGGTGAGGTAATGGCTCACCTAGGCGACGATCCCTAGCTGGTCTGAGAGGATGATCAGCCACACTGGGACTGAGACACGGCCCAGACTCCTACGGGAGGCAGCAGTGGGGAATATTGCACAATGGGGGAAACCCTGATGCAGCCATGCCGCGTGTGTGAAGAAGGCCTTCGGGTTGTAAAGCACTTTCAGCGAGGAGGAAAGGTTAGTAGTTAATACCTGCTAGCTGTGACGTTACTCGCAGAAGAAGCACCGGCTAACTCCGTGCCAGCAGCCGCGGTAATACGGAGGGTGCGAGCGTTAATCGGAATTACTGGGCGTAAAGCGTGCGCAGGCGGTTTGTTAAGCGAGATGTGAAAGCCCCGGGCTCAACCTGGGAACCGCATTTCGAACTGGCAAACTAGAGTCTTGTAGAGGGGGGTAGAATTCCAGGTGTAGCGGTGAAATGCGTAGAGATCTGGAGGAATACCGGTGGCGAAGGCGGCCCCCTGGACAAAGACTGACGCTCAGGCACGAAAGCGTGGGGAGCAAACAGGATTAGATACCCTGGTAGTCCACGCCGTAAACGATGTCTACTCGGAGTTTGGTGTCTTGAACACTGGGCTCTCAAGCTAACGCATTAAGTAGACCGCCTGGGGAGTACGGCCGCAAGGTTAAAACTCAAATGAATTGACGGGGGCCCGCACAAGCGGTGGAGCATGTGGTTTAATTCGATGCAACGCGAAGAACCTTACCTACTCTTGACATCCTCAGAAGCCAGCGGAGACGCAGGTGTGCCTTCGGGAACTGAGAGACAGGTGCTGCATGGCTGTCGTCAGCTCGTGTTGTGAAATGTTGGGTTAAGTCCCGCAACGAGCGCAACCCCTATCCTTACTTGCCAGCGGGTAATGCCGGGAACTTTAGGGAGACTGCCGGTGATAAACCGGAGGAAGGTGGGGACGACGTCAAGTCATCATGGCCCTTACGAGTAGGGCTACACACGTGCTACAATGGTCGGTACAGAGGGTTGCGAAGCCGCGAGGTGGAGCTAATCTCATAAAGCCGGTCGTAGTCCGGATTGGAGTCTGCAACTCGACTCCATGAAGTCGGAATCGCTAGTAATCGTGGATCAGAATGCCACGGTGAATACGTTCCCGGGCCTTGTACACACCGCCCGTCACACCATGGGAGTGGGCTGCACCAGAAGTAGATAGCTTAACCTTCGGGAGGGCGTTTACCACGGTGTGGTTCATGACTGGGGTGAAGTCGTAACAAGGTAGCCCTAGGGGAACCTGGGGCTGGATCACCTCCTTACCTAAGCGATAATTGGTGCTTGGTCGAAAACTGCTCCTGCATTTTCGACATTCGGTACATCCGTGTACCTTTTGAGTGTTCACACAGATTGCTTGTTCATAGAGCAGGCCGTTGACCCTGGTAGGTCAATGAGTTCTTTAACAATTTGGAAAGCTGATAGTAGACATCAAGACGACTCTCAGGAGTAGGAATTGATGAATACAAAATTGAGTTCTCAAACACTTCAATCAAGTGTTTTGGAAATTCTTCAAGGCGAGTCCACTTCCTTAACCCGGAGGTGAGACAAGTAAACCTAAGCTGGTTGCAATACAATCCGATGAAAACTCATCCGGGTTGTATGGTTAAGCGACCAAGCGTATACGGTGGATGCCTTGGCAGTCAGAGGCGATGAAGGACGTAGTAACTTGCGAAAAGCGTTGGTGAGCTAGTAACAAGCATTTGAGCCAGCGATGTCCGAATGGGGAAACCCGGCAGCATAAGCTGTCATCAATACGTGAATACATAGCGTATTGAGGCGAACGAGGGGAACTGAAACATCTAAGTACCCTCAGGAAAAGAAATCAACCGAGATTCCCCAAGTAGCGGCGAGCGAACGGGGATTAGCCCTTAAGTCTTTGGGGTGTTAGTGGAATGTGTTGGAAAGCACAGCGGCACAGGGTGATAGCCCCGTACACGTAAACTAACCAGAGATGAAATCGAGTAAGGCGGCACACGTGACATGTTGTCTGAATATGGGGGGACCATCCTCCAAGGCTAAATACTCCTGACTGACCGATAGTGAACCAGTACCGTGAGGGAAAGGCGAAAAGAACCCCTGTGAGGGGAGTGAAATAGAACCTGAAACCGTATACGTACAAGCAGTGGAAGCGGTCCTTGAGACCGTGACTGCGTACCTTTTGTATAATGGGTCAGCGACTTACATTTAGTAGCGAGGTTAAGCGAATAGCGGAGCCGTAGGGAAACCGAGTGTTAACTGCGCGTTTAGTTGCTAGGTGTAGACCCGAAACCCGGTGATCTAGCCATGGGCAGGTTGAAGGTTGAGTAACATCAACTGGAGGACCGAACCGACTAATGTTGAAAAATTAGCGGATGACTTGTGGCTGGGGGTGAAAGGCCAATCAAACCGGGAGATATCTGGTTCTCCTCGAAAGCTATTTAGGTAGCGCCTCGGACGAACACCTTTGGGGGTAGAGCACTGTTAAGGCTAGGGGGTCATCCCGACTTACCAACCCTTTGCAAACTCCGAATACCAAAGAGTGCTATCCGGGAGACAGACGGCGGGTGCTAACGTCCGTCGTCAAAAGGGAAACAACCCAGACCGTCAGCTAAGGTCCCAAAGTAATTGCTAAGTGGGAAACGATGTGGGAAGGCTTAGACAGCTAGGATGTTGGCTTAGAAGCAGCCATCATTTAAAGAAAGCGTAATAGCTCACTAGTCGAGTCGGCCTGCGCGGAAGATGTAACGGGGCTAAGCAATTCACCGAAGCTACGGGTACTGATGCTTGCATCGGTGCGGTAGAGGAGCGTTCTGTAAGCCGTTGAAGGCGAAGGGGTAACCCACGCTGGAGGTATCAGAAGTGCGAATGCTGACATGAGTAACGATAAAGGGGGTGAAAAACCCCCTCGCCGAAAGACCAAGGGTTCCTGTCCAACGTTAATCGGGGCAGGGTGAGTCGACCCCTAAGGCGAGGCTGAAAGGCGTAGTCGATGGGAAACGGGTTAATATTCCCGTACTTCTGCTAACTGCGATGGAGAGACGGAGAAGGCTAGGCCAGCGCGGCGTTGGTTGTCCGCGTTTAAGGTAGTAGGTGGTGTGCTTAGGCAAATCCGGGCACACATACACTGAGAGCTGACGACGAGTCCCCAAGGGGATGAAGTGGTTGATGCCATGCTTCCAGGAAAATCTTCTAAGCTTCAGGTTAGCAGGAATCGTACCCCAAACCGACACAGGTGGTCGGGTAGAGAATACCAAGGCGCTTGAGAGAACTCGGCTGAAGGAACTAGGCAAAATGGTACCGTAACTTCGGGAGAAGGTACGCTGCCGGCGGTGAAGACCTCGCGTCGTAAGCTGCTGGCAGTCGCAGATACCAGGTGGCTGCAACTGTTTATCAAAAACACAGCACTGTGCAAAATCGCAAGATGACGTATACGGTGTGACGCCTGCCCGGTGCCGGAAGGTTAATTGATTGGGTTATCTTCGGAGAAGCTCATGATCGAAGCCCCGGTAAACGGCGGCCGTAACTATAACGGTCCTAAGGTAGCGAAATTCCTTGTCGGGTAAGTTCCGACCTGCACGAATGGCGTAATGATGGCCACGCTGTCTCCAGCCGAGACTCAGTGAAGTTGAAATTGCGGTGAAGATGCCGTATACCCGCGGCTAGACGGAAAGACCCCGTGAACCTTTACTATAGCTTGGCACTGAACATTGACCCTACATGTGTAGGATAGGTGGGAGACTATGAAGATGAGACGCCAGTCTTGTTGGAGTCAACCTTGAAATACCACCCTTGTAGTGTTGATGTTCTAACCTTGGTCCCTTATCGGGATTAGGGACAGTGCCTGGTGGGTAGTTTGACTGGGGCGGTCTCCTCCCAAAGAGTAACGGAGGAGCACGAAGGTTGGCTAAGTACGGTCGGACATCGTACGGTTAGTGCAATGGCATAAGCCAGCTTAACTGCGAGACAGACACGTCGAGCAGATGCGAAAGCAGGTCATAGTGATCCGGTGGTTCTGAATGGAAGGGCCATCGCTCAACGGATAAAAGGTACTCCGGGGATAACAGGCTGATACCGCCCAAGAGTTCATATCGACGGCGGTGTTTGGCACCTCGATGTCGGCTCATCACATCCTGGGGCTGAAGTCGGTCCCAAGGGTATGGCTGTTCGCCATTTAAAGTGGTACGCGAGCTGGGTTCAGAACGTCGTGAGACAGTTCGGTCCCTATCTGCCGTGGGCGTTGGATGATTGAGGGGAGCTGCTCCTAGTACGAGAGGACCGGAGTGGACGAACCGCTGGTGTTCGGGTTGTCATGCCAATGGCATTGCCCGGTAGCTACGTTCGGAATCGATAACCGCTGAAAGCATCTAAGCGGGAAGCGAGCCCCAAGATGAGTCATCCCTAGGTCCTAGAGACCTCTGAAGAGCCGTTCGAGACCAGGACGTTGATAGGCAGGGTGTGTAAGCGTTGCGAGGCGTTGAGCTAACCTGTACTAATGACTCGAGAGGCTTAACCATACAACCCAGATGGGTTTTACGGACTTGAAGAAGTTAGATACTTGATTGAAGTTTGAACTCAGGCTCTGAAAAGAGCACAGCCAAGAATACCGGTCGCTTAGCTCAGCCGGGAGAGCACCTCCCTTACAAGGAGGGGGTCACTGGTTCGATCCCAGTAGCGACCACCATATTTCAAAGCAACAGCTTTCTGAATTGAAGAACAAAGGTTAATGACGCAGGTAATTGTTTGGCTGACAAAGCCGTGACGAGCGAGCCGCGCAGTGTACTGAAGTACATGAGCAGCGTAGCGAGGAAACAATACCGTCAGACGGACAATTAACCAGTAAGAATATGTCTGGTGACAATAGCATTGTGGTCCCACCTGATCCCATCCCGAACTCAGAAGTGAAACGCAATCGCGCCGATGGTAGTGTGGGGTCTCCCCATGTGAGAGTAGGTCATCGCCAGACGCCCAATTTTAGTAATGCGCCAAGGCGTGATACTAAAGGAGCGGTAGTTCAGTTGGTTAGAATACCGGCCTGTCACGCCGGGGGTCGCGGGTTCGAGTCCCGTCCGCTCCGCCAACTTAAAGAGAAAGCCTCATCGAAAGATGAGGCTTTTTTCGTTTTGGTTCTTTTCTGCAAATTTACAGAGTTATCCTTGTAGGTCTGGAGTATCCCGGTTCTTGAGGTTGACGACAGAGAATATATAAGTGCTATCGTTATATTCGCTTTGGCTGTAGGATTCGTTTGAGTCTGTGACTTGAGTACTTACCCGAAAATTTTTTGTCGTTATAATAGTCATATTCTATTACAGGTGATGATTGTGGATTGTCGTATCGGTTGCGGTGCCTGTTGTATAGCACCCTCCATCAGCAGTGCCATTCCTGGGATGCCGGGAGGTAAACCCGCTGGGGTTCGTTGTGTGCAACTTGATGACAACAATCTATGTCGCCTCTTTGGTTCCCCTAAACGTCCTGATGTGTGTAGTGATTTCTCTGCATCGGTGGATGTATGTGGTAACAGCAACGAAGAGGCGCTCTGGCTGATAGGCTCTTTAGAGGTGGAAACCTCTTTCTGAAGGTGAAAGATGCAGTTAACGCGTTATACAGATTTTGGAATAAGAACTCTTATGTATCTGGCGATTCAACCGGAGCGAGAGACTTTGTTTCGAATCGCAGAGATCACAGAGGTTTTTGATCTTTCACCTAATCATGTCTCCAAGATAGTACATCACCTGGGTAAGCTGGGTTATTTGCAAACAATACGCGGCAAGAGCGGTGGTTTTCGTTTGGGGATGGCTCCGGAGAAGATCAATGTCGGCGAATTGGTGCGGGCACTGGAAAATTCACTGGCGCCAATTGATTGCAGCAAGCCTTATTGTCGACTGACCCCGGCTTGTCAGTTGAAAGGGGTCTTGGCCCAAGCTGTGGATGCTTATCTGGCTGTGCTCGATCGTTATACCCTGGCAGACATTGTCAGCAACCAACAGGAGTTGCGAGCCTTGCTGCCGGATCTGGAGATCCCTGTACTGCAACTCTAGTTAGAGTTTTTCACCGCTGGTATTCTGCTTCTGGGCCAATGAGATTGGTAGTAAGTTGGAAGCTGGCACCAGAGTGACCCCTATCTTTGCCAGTTCTGGCAGTTTCTTCTTGAGGAACTGCATACTCTCTGGGTAAGGGTGAGCTATCATCAAGGCTTCACCTTCGCTTTGGGCCTTGGCTATTGCCAAGTCCAATTGTCTTTCGAAAGCCTGCTCGGTTAGCTGATTATCCAGAAACACCTGACGTCTTAGCAACGGAACACCCAAGGCATCGGCCTTCTCGCCAGCTTTAGTGTAACGGGTAGTAACGCTGTCGATAAAGAAGTGCTCTTCCTGTTGCAGTACTTCCATTAACCAGCCCATAGGTTGTTCGAGTTGAGTCAACAAACTCCCCATATGGTTGTTACTTCCCCTGGCAAAGGGCACGCTCTGCAGGGCTTGTTTGAGAGTTGCTTTAAACTCGGTTTCTGACATCTGGTTGTTGAGTCCACCTGGTCCCATGGCCTTGCCGTTAAGTGCCTGCATAGGGAGGTGTACCATAATTTCATGGCCCTTGTTGTGAGCCTGGCGAGCCAGTTGTTGCCCGAGAGGGGTATGTGGCAATACAGACAAGGTCACGGCTGAAGGTAAGGATAGGGCGGCTTCATCTGTATGGCGGTAGCCAATATCATCGATGACGATTGCCAGTTTTGCTCCCCATGCAGGAGAGCAACTTACGACCAGCAGTAGTAGGTAGAAACAATAGCGCACGTTTGATATTAATTTTATTTATTTGATTGTATCCATGCCACTGCCGAGTTTATGGCTCTATCGCTGGCGGTATCTGCATGGGGAGATATGAGGTCGATTATAGGCACAGTTTTGTTATCGGAAACAGTATTGGGTGCGATTTTTATATCGGGTTCCACTCCTTTGGCGTTAATATCCTGGCCCTTGGGGGTGGTATAGCGGGCTATGGTCAGCTTGATGGTATTACCATCGATAAGTGTTGGGATCAGGCTTTGTACTGTGCCTTTACCGAAGCTGGTTTCACCTATCACCTTGGCACGGTTGTTCTCCTGCAGCGCCGCCGCCAGTACTTCAGATGCTGAAGCTGAACCACGATTGATCAGCACTAATAGGGGCACGCCGGCCAGCATGGTTTGCGAAGATGCATAGTAATCCGAATTGGCATCGAAGAAGCGTCCTTCGGTGGCGACGATGCGACCCTTATCCAGAAACAGATCGGCAATTCGAATCGCTTGATCCAGCAAGCCGCCAGGATTGTTGCGCAAATCCAGAATCAAACCATTCATTGGCTGCTGTTGCCATTCGCTCAATAGTCGCACTATGTCGCGGGTAGAGTCCTCCTGAAAACTTGCCAGGCGAATATAACCAATGTCGTTGGTTAGCATTTTCCCAAGTACAGAGTGGACGCTGATAGTGGCTGGTTTAAGACTGACTTCAAAGCTGACATCTGAGTGAGCATGATGTAGCTGCAGCGATAACTCGCTATTGCTGCTGCTGAATTGCTTTATTTGGCTAAGTACCTCTTCCATGGACTGCTTGGCAATACTCTTACCGTTGACAGCGGTAACTATATCGCCGGCCATGATCCCGGCTTGTTCGGCTGGAGAACCGGGAAAAGGCGCGATAATTCTGAGCTTTTCCCCTTCCGTGGACACTTCAAAGCCGTAGCCGAAGTATTCCCCACGGTTGCTGTCTCTGAGGCTGTTCATCTGCTCAGGTTTCAGAAAACTGGAATAAGGGTCGAGTCGTTGAAATATGCCTTCAATAGCGGCGTCGACAAGCTCCCTGCGGCTGATGTCCCTGACGTAGTAGGTTTCCACTGTATCCATCACATCCAGCAGTAATGAAAGCTCGTGGGTGTGACTGGGTTTGGGGAAGTTTTCATGGCTAGCCAGGCTGAGAGAGACTCCCATGATGATACCAAGGCCGATATACAGCAGGTTACGAATAGAGTTGCCCATGTTGCCCCCTTTGAAGTGCCGGGGGCTGTTGACTAACGCCGACAGTAATTTGTCGGGTCGACAGCTTGCCCCTTATGCCTTATTTCAAAGTATAGGCCAGGCTCGGTTTGTCCTCCGGAACGTCCTACCAGTGCCACGGCTTCGCCAGCCTTGACTGTATCGCCTGCGTCTTTCAGCAACGCCTGTGCGTGGCCATAGAGGCTCATATAACCTTTGCCGTGATCGACAACTAACACCATACCAAAACCGCGCAGCCAGTCGGCATAGATCACCTTGCCGGCGGCTACAGCACTGACAGACTGGCCCTCCGGAGCTGACAGCATGACACCTTTCCAGCGCACACTGCCGGAACGCTGACTGCCAAAGCTGTTTTTGATCCTGCCCTTGGTGGGCCAGTTAAGGGCACCACGGGACTTGGCCAATCCATCCATGCTGGGGCTATCGCGCATGGCGGCCAGGGCTTGCTCGACAACCCGTTTCAGAGAGGCCTCTTCTATCTGTAGTTGTTCCAGCTCCGAGGCTTTACTGCTGATGGTGCGTTGCAGTTCCTTCAGTGTTTGCTGTCGTTGATCCTGTTCTTGATTGAGGCGCTTGGATTGAGCCTTCTGATCCAATACCAGCTGGTTGAGTCGATTGCGTTCCTGCTGCTCACTTTGCTGCACTGCCGACAATTCCTGGCGGGTCTGTTTCAGTTGTTCTATGGCCTGCATTCTGGCCTTGTTGAGGTATTCATAGTAGGCCAGCATTCGCTCTATGGTGGCCGGGTCCTGCTGGTTGAGCAGCATCTTGCTGTAGTCATGATTCCCGGCGAGATAGGCGCTGGTCAGTTGCTTGGCCAGGGTTTGCTGCTGGCTTTCTTTGAGTTTGTCCAGCTGTGCGGCTCTTTGTTTCAGCTCAGCAAGGCGTTTTTCGGTATTGCTGAGGGCATTTTCCGTTTGGTTGACCTTACGGGCAGCATTGGCGATAGCCTGCTCGTCTTTTTTCAGCAGTTGCAGTAGTTTTTCCCGCTGCTTGCCTGTGTCTCTCAGGGCATTTTGCTGCGCGGTGATCTGGGATTGCAGTGCCTTTAACTCGGACTGACGCCGCTCCAGATCAGATGCCTGCAGCTGAGAGGAAAACACGAGAAAGCCAGCAAGTATGCTGGCTTTGGCTAAAATACGCTTCTGCACCGGGTCAGTGTTACTCTTTTGTATGGATTAACGGACGCCCTGTCATTTCGTCAGGAATGCTCTGTCCCATCAACGTTAGCATAGTGGGGGCGATATCACTCAGGCGGCCACCTTCATCGATAGTGGCCTCGCGACCGACATAGATAAAGGGCACCAGCTCACTGGTGTGAGCGGTATGAGCCTGACCTGTGGTTTCATCCACCATCTGCTCGGCGTTGCCGTGGTCGGCAGTGATAATGCACTCACCATCTACCTTGGCCAGAGCGTCCACTACTCGGCCTATACAGGCATCCACGGCTTCGCAAGCCTTGACCGCAGCATCAAACTTGCCGGTATGGCCTACCATGTCACCGTTGGGGTAGTTACAGATAATGACATCATATTGAGTTGATTCAATAGCTTCAACCAACTTATCTGTCAGCTCTGTCGAACTCATCTCAGGTTGCAAGTCATAGGTAGCGACTTTGGGCGAGTTGATCAGAATACGGTCTTCACCCACGAATGGCTGCTCTTTGCCGCCGTTGAAGAAGAAGGTTACGTGGGCATATTTCTCGGTTTCAGAAATACGCAGCTGGGTCAGACCGCGATTTTGCAGTACTTCGCCCAGAGTGTTGACCAGGTCTTCCGATGGGAAGGCTACCGGAGCCTTGATATCGGCGGCATACTCTGTGAGCATGACAAAGTTGACCTTGGGCGTTACTGCGCGTTCAAAACCATTGAAGTCCGGATTGACGAAGGCGCGGGTGATCTGTCTGGCGCGGTCGGCACGGAAGTTCATGAAAATCAGCGCATCGCCATCGTGCAGTGTTGTGGCCTTACCCTGATCCAGAATCGCAGTTGCGGCAACAAACTCATCGTTTTCATCTCGGTCATAGGCAGCTTCCAACGCGGCCACGGCGGAGTCGGCGCTGTATTTCCCCTGACCTTGAGTGATCAGATCGTAGGCTTGGGAGACTCGGTCCCAACGGTTGTCCCTGTCCATGGCGTAGTAGCGGCCAACGATGGAGGCTATGCGGCCTCGGCCTAATTCGGCAAACAGCTTGTCGAAGCGTTCCAGGCTGGCTTTGGCACTGCGTGGCGGTGTATCACGCCCATCAAGGAAGGCGTGCAGGTAAACCTGCTTGGCACCCCGCTTGACGGCCATGCGGCACATGGCTTCAAGATGATCTTCATGGCTGTGAACACCGCCGGGTGACAGCAGTCCCATGATGTGTACTGCGCCGTTTGCTTTGATGGCGGCGTCGACTGCCTCGATAAGTGCTTGGGTTTGCTCAAATTCGCCATCTTCAATGGCCTTGCTGATGCGGGTCAGTTCCTGATAAACGATACGGCCGGAACCAATATTGATATGGCCCACTTCAGAGTTGCCCATCTGCCCGTCGGGCAAACCAACATCTTTACCTGAGCCGGAAATCAAACTGTGGGCGTATTCGGCGTTGAGTCTGTCGAGAACCGGAGTATTGGCATGATGGACGGCATTCATATGCGTCCCTTCACGATAACCCCAGCCGTCCAGAATTAGCAGTGCCAAAGGACGTTTGCTTGTCTTCATGTTGATACCTGTAAAGTTGAAAGAATCGGTCAAATCTGAAATTGGTTAAATATTACTACGTCTGCCCTGAGGGCAAAAGCCATTTACCCGATTGCGACAATAGGAAGGGCCGCGATTTAACGCCGATTCAAGGGGCAAAACTGCAGCGAAACAGCTGCAATCTGCCTGGCCTCTGGGTATACTCTGCGCTTGTCCTAAATGGCCCAATAGATAACAGGCAGTAAAAAATGCAGGAATATATAGAGTTTCTTAAAGCCCACCCCATGCTGAGCCTGGCCTGGGTGGGTTTGTTTATCGCCGTGATTGTAACCCTGTTCAAATCCGGTTTTTCCAAGGTTAAAAGCGTCGATCATCAGCAAGCGATTTTCTTGATGAATAAGGAAGATGCCAAGGTGGTCGATGTGCGAGCCAAGGACGATTTTCGTAAGGGACACATTCTCAATGCCTTGAATGTGCCTATGGCCGATATCAAAAATAATCAGACCACGAACCTTGAAAAGTACAAAACCACACCCATTATACTGGTATGCAACGCTGGCATGACCTCATCTCAAGCGGCTCAGATATTGGTTAAGCAAGGCTTTGAAAAAGTCTTTAACCTCAAAGGTGGTATGGGTGATTGGCAGGCAGCAAATATGCCTGTATCCAAAAGCAAAAGATAATGAGTGTCGGCGGTTGTCATTGCATTTGGCGCCGCTCTGTTAGTAGAGTGGCCATACTGAAGTGGCAACCGGCATCCTGAGTTCTGTTCCGGCGCTGAACAGATGAATAGCAGGGATGATGACTGGGAGTCGCAATTGACCCGAGTAACATACACCCTAAACACCGGCTCATTGCAAGCCGAGACTAAATGGATAGGTAGGAATTATGGCTGAAGTAGCAAACAACGAACAACAAGCCCCACAGTTCAACATTCAACGCGTGTATATCAAGGACGTTTCTTTCGAAACCCCTAACAGCCCAGCGGTATTCCAGAAAGAGTGGAATCCTGAAGTTAAGCTGGATCTGGATACCCGTAGCGCCAAGCTGGCCGACGACGTTTTTGAAGTAGTACTGTCACTGACTGTGACTGCTAAAAATGGTGAAGAAACTGCTTTCCTGTGTGAAGTACAACAAGCCGGTATCTTCTCTATCTCTGGTCTGAGCGATCCTCAACTGGCTCATTCTCTGGGGGCTTACTGCCCTAACATTCTGTTCCCTTATGCCCGTGAAACCGTGGCAAGCCTGGTATCCCGTGGTACTTTCCCACAGCTGAACCTGGCACCTGTGAACTTCGACGCCCTGTTCGCTCAATATGTGCAGCAGCGTCAAGCCGCCGCCGAGCAAGCTCCGGCCGAAGAAGCGAACGCGTAATCAGCCGATGAAAGATACTGCCGAAATAACGGTATTGGGGGCGGGCTCTTATGGCACCGCCCTTGCCATTTCTTTGGCCAGCAATGGACACAGCACCCTGTTGTGGGGGCATGAGCCCGAGCATGTGGCCAAACTCGCTGCCGAGCGCAGTAACCAAGCCTTTCTTCCCGGAATTGCCTTTCCCGAGTCCTTGGTAATGGAAGCCGACTTGGCCAAAGCATTGGCGGCGTCGCGAAACATTCTGGTGGTGGTGCCAAGTCATGTTTTCGCCGAAGTGCTGGCTCAGGCCAAGCCTCTGCTGCGTGATGATGCTCGCATCATTTGGGCTACCAAGGGGCTGGAGCCGGAAAGTGGTCGCCTGTTGCAGGATGTTGCCCGCGATGTGTTGGGGGAGAAATATCCGCTGGCGGTATTGTCCGGACCGACTTTTGCCAAAGAGCTGGCGGCAGGTTTACCAACCGCTATCTCTGTGGCCGGTACCGATGCCGAGTTTACCGAGGATCTGGTGGAATTGTTGCACAGCCCCAAACGCCTGAGGGTCTATGCCAATGACGACTTTA
Organism: Shewanella chilikensis; assembly: GCF_037953065.1. Classification (NCBI taxonomy): domain Bacteria; kingdom Pseudomonadati; phylum Pseudomonadota; class Gammaproteobacteria; order Alteromonadales; family Shewanellaceae; genus Shewanella; species Shewanella chilikensis. The sequence goes on from NZ_CP149966.1 coordinate 51,795, forward strand.
TCGGCCTGCAACTCGGTGGCGCGGTCAAGAATGTCATCGCCATCGGCGCCGGTATGTCCGACGGTATAGGCTTTGGTGCCAACGCCCGTACAGCCCTGATCACCCGTGGTCTGGTGGAGTTGAGCCGTCTGGGGGAGGCCTTGGGTGCTCATGCTTCTACCTTTATGGGAATGGCGGGTCTTGGGGACCTGGTGCTGACCTGTACCGATAACCAATCGCGCAACCGTCGCTTTGGTTTGGCATTGGGTAAGGGTTGTGATGTCGATACTGCCCAGGCTGAAATCGGTCAGGTGGTTGAAGGGTACCGCAACACCAAAGAGGTCTACACCCTGGCCAAGCGCTTGGGGGTAGAGATGCCGATCACCGAGCAGATCTATCAGGTGCTGTATCAGGGTAAATCGCCTCTGGATGCTGCCAAAGAACTGCTGGCCAGAGAGAAGAAGTCGGAAACCTCGGCAGACTGAGCCATCTCCAATCCCGGAAAAGGATGCTAGAATAGCGTCCTTTTTTATTGCCCCTTGTTGGGCCCGAGAGTGAGCGTTATGTCAGTTAAACAGCATCAGGTGATCATTATCGGCGCTGGCGCCGCAGGGTTAATGTGTGCCCTCACTGCCGGGTATCGGGGCCGGGATGTCCTCTTGCTGGATAACGCCAAACAACTGGGGCGCAAAATTCTGATCAGTGGCGGTGGTCGCTGTAACTTCACCAATCAGAACATTGAACCGGGCGCCTACCTCTGCAGTAACCCACACTTCGTTAAGTCGGCGCTGGCTCGTTTCAGCCAGTGGGACTTCATCGCCATGGTCGAGCGGCACGGCATCGATTATCACGAGAAGACCCTGGGACAGCTGTTTTGTGATGGCTCGGCCAAAGATATCGTCGATATGCTGACCACTGAGTGCGATTGGGCCGGGGTCAAAATTCAGCTGCGTACCGAAATTCTGTCTGTGGCAGCCACAGATGACGGTTACAGCCTGCAAACCAGTGAAGGAGAATATCGCTGTGAATCTCTGGTGATAGCCACTGGTGGCTTGTCCATGCCCAAGCTCGGGGCTACACCGTTTGGATTCCGCATTGCCGAGCAGTTTGCCATCAAGGTGCTGCCTACCACAGCTGGGTTGGTTCCTTTTACTCTGCAACCTGAAGACAAGGCCAGATTTGAAGGCTTGTCTGGCATCAGCTTGCCGGTTATCGCCCAAGCCGAGTGCGGCAGGCAGTTTAGAGAGGCCATGTTATTTACCCACAGAGGTTTGTCCGGGCCGGCTGTGCTGCAGATCTCCTCCTACTGGCAGCCAGGCCAGAGTGTGCGGTTTGATTTACTGCCGGACCTGGATTTTGTCGACTGGTGCAAAACAATTACTGCTGAATCACCAAAATTGTCGCTTAAAAATGGACTATCTCGGCTGTTACCTAAGCGCTTGGTTGAGAGGCTGCTCGAGCTGGGCGAATTACCCAACAAGAACCTCAACCAACTGTCCAAGGCCGATGTGGCTGCGCTGGACAGCTATTTCCACTGCTGGCAGATCCAACCCGGCGGCACCGAGGGTTATCGCACCGCCGAGGTGACTCTGGGCGGAGTGGATACCGATGAGTTATCCTCCAAGACCATGGAGGCCAAGCGTCATCCCGGACTCTATTTTATCGGTGAAGTGGTGGATGTTAGTGGCTGGCTTGGCGGCTATAACTTCCAGTGGGCCTGGAGTTCCGGCTACGCCGCCGGTGAAGTGGTGTAATTGTGTTTAGGAACAATAAAGTTTGTACATAGCTAAACGGGAATTGAGGACCCGACTCTTTGGGCTCAGGTGGACTTTACAACCTTAGATCACATAGCTTGCTTTGTTGATCTGTCTTGGTTTAAATCCGATCATGCTGCCTGGGCCTGGTACATCGGAGAACCGCTCTTATCATTCGGGCAACTGACACCTGCCGAGGTTGTCAGGCTCTTTCAGGAGTCGGGCATCGTATCGCTAAACGATTGGGTCACCGAGCGTGAACTTGGTGGCTTCCAATAGTGTAGTCCTTTACTGACTTGCTCAGTAATTTTATTGTTATGGACACAGTTGAGTATTCGGGTGTTGTGTTGCGGATGTACAATCCTGCCTTTGGTTAGGGCCTCTTAGCATGGAAAGGGCAAAGATCACCGGGGCAGCTTCAATCCCAAAGGTTGTTCCGCCTTTTATTTAGGATTATTAGTAGCTGGTTATTAAGCAGAGGCCACCAGTGGTGCCACCTATGCGTTTCTCACGCCGCAACTATTCTGCGCCTATCAAATTGCAATCGAAGGCACTCTGGCTCTGAGAGGTCAATATCAGCATGTATTTGATAGCGAGATTAATCAGCATCAAATCAATGACATTTTAGTCGATAGTTGTGTCTCGCCCGGATAGAGTCATCTCGTACTATTTCGGATGCCGGAAGGCAGTGTTTGACTGTTTAATCCCATAACGGATTGGCACAGATTCATAGTGAACACCTGACACTGTTTATTCGATGGCCCCTATATCAGGTTATGGTTTCAGCGACACCAAAATGGCTGCAGACTCAAGCGGGCGGTTTGGTCTCAGTTCATCGCCGCTTTGACATAGACATCGAAGCGGTTTTTCTTGGTGGCGATAACAGTGCTGGGTTTAACTCCGGCCAGGTCTTCGGCGTAGTCCGGCCGTTTGACCACTACCCGCTTGCTCGCCAGTGCCAGCGCCGGAGCCAGCAAGCCGTCGGCATCGGTATCGGCACCGACCAGGGTCTGAAATACCCGCATCTCTTTTTTTACCAATGCCGACTTGTCTCTGTGGGGATACATGGGGTCCAGATAGACCACATCCGGTTGCGGACTTATCTGGCTCAACGCTTCCAGACTTGAGTCGTGCAGCAGCGTCATTCTTTGCTGCATCCAGGGGCCGATTTCGCTGTTCTGATAACCGCGGCTAAGACCGTCTTCCAGCAGAGCCGCCACCAAGGGGTTACGTTCAATCAGCGTCATTTGGCAGCCAAGGCTCGCCAGCACAAAGGCATCACGGCCTAGACCGGCCGTGGCATCTACCACAGAGGGGCAGGCGCCTTGCTTGAGACCGACCGCCTTGGCTATGGCCTGGCCGCGGCCGCCGCCGAACTTACGTCTGTGGGCCACGGCGCCGCCGACAAAATCGACACAGATACCGCCAAGCTTGGGTTCGTCACGCTTGAACAGGGTCAGCATCTCCTGCTCAAACCCCAAGGCAAACACAGAGTCTTCTGAATGCTTCAGGCCCCAGCGCTCGGCAATGGCGCACAGACGCGGCTCCCGGGTATCAAAATAAATGCTATGGCTTGGTTGCTTCACTGTGTTTGAGTCCTTGGCTGAATTGGCGCCATTATGCCAAATGCCAACCTGACTGAATACGTTCAGCTGCAACTCGCAGGCAGAGCAGCTATAATGCCGCGGTCATTTACCCGTCAGTCATTGGGGAACCCATGCTCAGCTATCGTCACGGTTTTCATGCCGGCAACTATGCCGATGTGCTCAAACATTCCATCTTGTTGCAGGCGCTGAGCTTGTTGCAGAAGAAAGATAAACCTTTGGTTTATATCGATACCCATGCCGGTGCCGGTGGCTATGCGCTGGAAGATGATTTTGCCCAAAAGACAGGGGAATATCTGGAAGGTATAGGCAAGCTCTGGCAGGAAACGAGTGTGCCGCAGGCGATGACAGCCTATCTGGAGGCGGTACGCCATTTCAATGAAGGCAACGAGGAGCAGGCCACTGATGAGCTGGCCTGGTATCCCGGATCTCCGGCGATAGTGGATATGCACCTTAGAGAGCAGGACAGAATGTTGCTGCACGAGCTGCACAATACCGATGTTGAATTGCTGCAGGAGTATTTTGAAGGTGCCCGTCAGGTGAAGCTGGTTCACGGCGACGGTCTGCAGGGCCTGTTGGCCGCGGTGCCTCCACTGGAGCGTCGGGCACTGGTGCTGGTGGATCCCAGCTATGAGCTCAAGAGTGACTATCAGGATGTGGCCGATACCCTGATCAAGGCCCATCGCAAGTTTGCCACCGGAGTGTATCTGCTCTGGTATCCGGTCGTTAACCGAGCCCAGACTGAAGCCATGCTGACGAAGCTGAAAGACAGCGGTATTCGGCGCCAGTTACGGATAGAGCAGAGTATCAAGCCTGACTCGGATGAATTCGGTATGACGGCGGCGGGTCTGTGGGTCATCAACCCGCCATGGCAGTTGGATACCCAGGCCGAAGAGCTGCTGGCCTGGCTTCACCCCAGGCTCAATCAGGGTGGCGGCAGCGTCACTGTCACCTGGGAAGTGGGCGAGTAAGCTAAGTTCCATCATAAAAAACTGTTGGCCGGGTCACTGGGTATTAATTGGGTACTAAGTCGGATATTAAGCTGTGTACTAACGGCCCGGCCTGTTAACCGTGGCCTTTACGGCGTCTAAGCGACTGTGTGATAGCGACTGTGGTGATAAGCGGCTGTGGTGAATTATTCCGACAGTGCTTTCAGCTCGGCCAGCGTCGCCTCATCTATGAGCCCTAGCGCCAGCGCCTGCTGCGGATTGGTCTCTATCAAATAGGCGCTGATACTCATCATATTGCGCAGTGCCATGCCGTTGGGGCTATCGTAAGCCGACTGCTCGTTCCACTGGTCCTGAGCCCAGGCAGCCCAAGTGGCCTTGAGGCTGTAGCCCGCCTCACAGAAGATGGTACGGGTCAGTTGGCTGCCCTGATCCAGCATCTCCTCGTCGTTCATGCTGTTGTCTAGCTCGCCCTTGTGGCTTTGCATGACTTGCTTTACTGCGGCTATCGCTTCGGCGGTTGCGGGAACCGGCCCAAGTTGGCTGTCATCACAGGCTATTACGCTGGAAAAGGGTATCAGCAGACAGGCACAAAGGCCGAGGGACTTGAGGTTAAACATCTTCACTTCTTTGTTTTTTCGCCTCTCAGGCACGGCTCAAATTGCGGTAGCGCTCCAGTAAAATTTTCACCCGTTTCACATAGGCGCGAGTTTCCGGGTAGGGTGGCACGCCGCGATATTGGCTCACTGTGGTCGGTCCTGCATTGTAGGCAGCCAGCGCCTGGGTCATGTCGCCATCGAAACGGGCCAGCATCTGCGCCAGATAGCGACTACCGGCGTCGATATTCTGTGATACCACAAAGGCATTGCTGACACCGAGCTCTTTGGCGGTATCCGGCATCAACTGCATCAGCCCCATGGCGCCGGTACGGGACAAGGCCTTGGCGTTGAAGGCCGACTCGGCGTGGATCACCGCCCGGATCAGCGCAGGATCCAGATTGTAGGTTTGGGCGGCGAGGGTGATTTCGGCGGCATAGTCACTGCCAAACAGGGGGATTGCTTGCCAGTTCACCTTGGAGTCAGGTCGGCAGGCGAAGCAATCATAGAGAATGATCTGATATTCCTGACTGCCGGGGGGCTTGTCACTGAACGCCATCACGCCGTTGGCCTGGCGGTACTGATAGATTTTTCGCTTCGGCAGACTGCTGTCACTGATGCCGTGTTCGGAGTAACGCGCCACTATACGGGGTTTGGTCGAAGGCTCTTTAGCTATAGCTGAAGGGTTTTCACTCATGACGGAGGGCTCTTTACCCATAATAGCTGAAGGCTTTTTTCCTACGGCTGAATGCTCTTTATCCATAGCTGAGGGCTCTTCACCCATGGTGGCCTTTTCCGAAGGCATAGGTATCTCGGTGCCGGCAAGCGCAGCAAAGGGCAGCGCCGAGCTCAGCAGCCAGAGTAGCAAAGAGATGAGTCCTTGGCCGGAAGTGTGCTTCACGCCTGATAACCCGTCCGTGTTTCCAGTTTCAATATGTCAATGATAGCAAAGAGTTGCTGCATTTCACTGTGGATCTGGCTGAACTCCTTTTCGAAGGTGGCTCCCTCAAAGATGGATGCGGTCTCGAATCTATCCTTGTTACTGGGAAACAGGATCAACAGCTGCCTGCCGTGGAAGGCGCAGCGCAGATCCCGGCCGAACTTCTTGCTCAAATCCAGCAAACGCTCCATAAACAAGGGGTTCATCAACACCCGGCCATTGATCTGATTGTCGGCAAAGACATCGAACTCTTTCTCGAACACAGGATCTTCCAGCTTCATCTGCTTCAGCCCCGAATAGCTGGAAGAGAGTTTCCCCAGCAGGCCGCGGTCGCGGATCAATACCGCATGACAGCCGAAGTTTTGTGGCACGGTAAAGGTCATGGCCAGGCCCTTGAATACCTCGCTGGTACGCTTCTTATTCTTGCTATCCCGATATTCTGACTTCAGCACTAATTCACTGATCCCCAGTTCGACCTGTTTATAGCTACCGGTAATAAAATCGCTGGAATGCGCTATGTCATGCTTGGGCAAAATGCCGGCATCGCGAAAAGGGCGCAGTGGCAAACCATCGTTGGGACTAAAGGTAAAGTCGTCGCCGAAATAGCGGAAGATCAGCGGGAACAGATTTTTTTTGACTTGCTTTTGAAACGCCTTGATGGGTTTCTGACACCAGAAAAACATCAGCAAAACTGGGGTAAGGGCGAGGGCAAACGAAGCTTCCGGGCCAAGGGAACTGTAGTACATAAGGTCATACCAATAGTGCCAAACCAGTAGCAGAGTCACCACAAGTGTCAGTACAAATAGGGCTACCCGGGTTCGGCACTGCTTGAGGCTCTTGATCCTCAGTCTTTCATATTGACTGGCCTTGGGCTGTATATGCTGGCGATAGTATTGCTGCAGCTTGGGCAGGTCTTCGCTGGGGGCCTGCAAGCCTTTTCCCGGGCGTACCGGGGAAATCTTGGCCCCCATCAGGAAGGTGATAATATTCACGGGTCAATCTTTTACTCTGTCTCAGTTCAAATAGTCGCCGGCATTGACCGGACTTTTGGCGCTTTCATCCGCCTCATAGAAGGGCAGAGCCTGTACCTTGGCCATGGAAGCTATGATTGAACCCGGGAAAATTTCCACCGCATTGTTGAGTTCAGTGACCGCCGAGTTGTAGAAGCGCCGCGCCGCAGAGATATGGGCCTCCACTTCGTTATAGGTCTGCATCGCCTGCAACATGGTGTTGTCTGACTTGAGTTCAGGGTAGTTTTCTACCGACACCATCAACTGGCCGACACGGCTGTTGAGCTGGTTGGCCAAATCCAGATGTTGTTTTACCGCATCTGTGTCGGCAGGATTGTAGCTTTTGGTCAGTTGAGTGCGTAATTCGGTGATCTCGGTCAGCAGCTGTTTTTCATGGTCCATGAAGCGCTTGGCTATGGTGAGAATATTGGGCAGCAGATTGGCCCTTTTCTTGAGCTGGACATCTATGCCGGAGAGGGCTTCACGGGCCGTGTTGCGTTTTTTTATCAGGCTGACATACCAGAGATAAATCAGTATCACGGCGATCGCCAGTATCAACAAAAATCCATCCATATTTGCTAAAGTTCCCTGCAGTTTTTTCTGAACTGCGCCAGCTAATCATAAAATGGCCGCAAATGCATCTTTGTTGTGATTTTGAACCTGTGCTGACCCCTTGACGGCGAGTCTTGCCAAGTCAATGAAAACCATCACTTATATGGCTTTAAATATAGATTTAAGCAAAAGCTGGCAAATCAAAGGCTTAGGCTGTACGTTTTTAGTGCATGGAAATATTATGTGGTTGATTTATTTGAAATATTTATCTGTTTTTGAGTGGTAAAAAAACAGCGACTTTTGACTCAAGTCTGTCGGAAGCCGCTATAGACCCTGGGAAAACTGTTTACCGTGCGTCAAAGCGAAGAAATGGAATCATACTATTTGCAAACAGCTTTTATTATGTTCAGGCAAGGTTCAGACAGCGTATTGTAAATTGTAATAACACAACGTTGGGGCAAAGCGAATAGTTCAGCGAATTTGCCTTTATGGACCCGCCCTGGGTCCTTTTTTTTGCCTCTAATTTCCCGCCATTCTTCCAGGTTAAGTTTCAGTTAAAAGTGTCGCGGCAAAATGGCCGGTCGCTTGTCGTAGATGTTACGACCATGAAAATAGAACCGGCAGACGAGCCGGCAGACAGGGAAATCAGATGCAGTCCAATCGTTCTCAGCAACCGCTCGAAACCGCCAAGAGTGGCTGGTTTATCCGCTTCCTCAATGTGGTGGAGCGCCTGGGCAACCTTTTGCCACATCCCATCACACTATTTGCGCTGTTTTGCGCAGCCGTCATCCTGATCTCCGGCATTGCCGGTTATTTTGAAGTCACAGTGGTGGACCCTCGCCCCGAAGGCGCCAGTGGCCGCAGTGCCGATGGCCTGATCCATGTGGTCAGCCTGATGAATGCCGAAGGGCTGCGGATGATAGTCTCCAACCTGGTGACTAACTTTACCGGTTTTACACCGCTGGGCACTGTATTGGTGGCCTTGCTCGGGGTAGGGATTGCCGAACGCTCAGGACTCTTGTCCGCCGGCATGCGGGCGCTGGTGATGGGGGCTTCCAAGCGCCTGGTTACCCTGACAATTGTCTTTGCCGGAATCGTCTCCAATACCGCCGCCGAACTGGGTTATGTCGTGCTGATCCCCATGGCGGCGATGATCTTCCATTCTCTTGGCAGGCATCCCTTGGCGGGGTTGGCGGCGGCCTTTGCCGGGGTATCCGGTGGCTACAGTGCCAACCTCCTGCTGGGAACCGTGGATCCCCTGTTATCCGGGATCACCGAAGCGGCGGCGCAGATGATAGACCCTGACTACACTGTGGGCCCCGAGGTCAACTGGTACTTCATGTTTGTCTCCACCTTTGTGATCTCTTTCCTCGGCGCCTTGGTGACAGAGAAAATCGTTGAACCCAAGCTCGGTCGCTATGATGTCTCTGAAGCCAGTGTCGATTTGGAAGATCAGCGGATGGAAACCGTCACCGAACTGGAGAAAAAGGGGCTGAAAATGGCCGGTTTGGCGGCGCTGCTGCTCGGCGCCGTGTTGGCCTTGACCGTGGTACCCGAGTGGGGCCCACTGCGTCACCCAGAGACGGGGGAGGTGGCCGGTTCGCCGTTTCTCAAGGGAATCGTGGTGTTTATCTTTGTCTGCTTTGCCATTCCCGGGCTGGTATATGGCAAGGTAGTAGGCACCATGAAAAAAGATACCGATGTGATCAATGCCATGTCTCACAGCATGAGCACCATGGGCATGTATATCGTGTTGGTGTTTTTCGCCTCGCAGTTTGTGGCCTTCTTCAAGTGGACCAATCTGGGCGCCGTGCTGGCGGTGACAGGCGCCGATGCCCTCAGCGCCCTGGGGCTGACCGGGCCGATAGTCTTCCTGCTGTTCATTATGATGTGCGGCTTCATCAACTTGATGCTCGGCAGTGCCTCGGCCCAGTGGGCGGTGACGGCGCCGATATTTGTGCCCATGTTGATGTTGGTGGGTTATGCGCCGGAAACCATTCAGGCGGCCTATCGAATAGGTGACTCAGTGACTAACCTTATCACGCCCATGATGAGTTACTTTGGTCTTATCCTGGCGGTCGCCGCGCGCTACAAGAAGGACCTGGGGATAGGTACTCTGGTGGCCACCATGTTGCCATATACGCTGGTGTTTTTCGTCGGTTGGACCCTGTTCTTCTTCCTTTGGGTATTCGGCCTGGGGCTGCCGGTTGGCCCTGGTGCAGCTACCTACTATTCACCGGCGGGCTGATAGTCTGTAACAGTGAATGACTGAGGATTTTAGTGGGAAGGGGCTTAGGTTATATACAGTAACTAAAAGTGTGTATAACGTTTACTAAGGCAGAGAAATCTGCCTTTTTATCACCAAATAATCAAAACGGATAACTCTCAACTTTTCAAGAAGCTGTGTCAGACCTGGTCGGAACTAATTCAGCATCACCAGATCAAGTCTGAACTAGTACACTTAAAGACTTCTGGCATGCTCTTATCAAGTTTCATTCCACTCGCTAGTCCTTCACTCCGACCATGCCGTTTTCCCGCACCCGCACGCTTTTGAGCAGCCCTACTATCATCTCGGTGGCATTCAAGGGGGCCATCGCCGGAAAATCTTCTATCTCTATCTTGCCGCTGATCTCCATATGAGCATAACGGACACTGTTGATTTTGCTGTCGGTGCTGACCCAGGTAAACTCCCGCTGGGTATCCGAGTATTTACCATCACTGATAAACAGCCGCCCTTCCCGCCCGGCCACCTTGGTCTTGCTGCTGGCGAAAAAGGCCATCATCCCGCTGTAGCGGCTCAGCTCCTCTTTCAAGCCCTTTTCTTCGCCTTTGCCATACACGTTTACGATGATCTCAAACAGTGAATCTTTTCCGTTAAAAAACTCCGCCTGATAGTTTTCGTGATAAGAGCCTTCCTTATACGCGCTCGTTGGATAAGGCCCTGAAGGGGTAATCGGTGGCTGAAGATTGGCGATCAAGATATTTCTTTGCAAACAGACACCCGCCTGCTTATGCGGCCAGGGCTGATATTCAATCTTCTCTATCGCCTGACGCATCCATTGCAGCCGCTGCTGCAATATCTCATCCACATTGGGGGCATTACGGGCAATGAATTTGTTAGCACGGCCATCAATGCTGAGCCCCAACTGCTGCTCCGGAAAATCCTTGAAGAAAAAGCTAGAGAAATCATGCTTAGCATTAGGATCATTCATTAAAACTCTGGAATCTTCGTTATAAACTAATGTCTTAAGTTCAGGTTCCAGGTCTCTAATCACGTACTTGGTAGGCCCATATTTCGCAGCCTTACTACGCAATTCCTCCACATACTCCAGCCATTGCTCAAGCCTATGCTCACCGGTGATCACCCCTTTCTTTTCTGCCTTATCATCCTGATGATAGATATCGATAGAGAACTGCGGTTGACCATAACCCGAGGTGAGCAGTTGCATCTCTTGGGGTAACTCAAACTCAAAACGGCCCACGCAGTGTTTGGTAAAAACCATACTCGCCGGTCCTTGCTGCATTTTTTCCGCTTGCGCCATCACAACTCCTCCCTGCCAAAAACAAACCATTACCAGACTGCCGAGCAGCCCTTGCTTGATAATCTTGCGATAACCCTCTGCCATCTCTACCCCTTGAATTTCTGGTGAATATCCGGCAGCCAAGACTGAAGCACACCGACCATCAGTTCCCTGACATCGGGGCAATTGTAAAACCCCTGGTGATCCTGGGTCGCCACCAAGCCGATAGTCTGCACCCCTTTGGGATACTTGCCCGCGCCTTCATGCACGGTACCATCACCCTTGGCCGTCTCGCTACCCAACCTGAAGCTGGCGCTTTGAGCCCTAGGCGGCATGTGGGCATGCTGATGGCCATAGCGGTTCTGCTCCATCCAGCTCTTTAACTTGCGTTCATGCTCGGCCAGCTCACTGCGGCTCAGCAGCTTGACTTCGCCCTTGACCGAGAGCCAGTCATGGTTTTCATCGCCTATGACTTGCCAGCGCTCCACCGCCGCCGTCTCCAGCCCCGGGGTCAAGCTGTTCTGCAATTGCCACTCACAGGTGTCAAACGCCTTGGTGTCCGGGTTATTGCTGTAGAGCAGTGTGGTCGTTGCGTGAAAGTTAGCCGCCAGTTGGTCATGAAATTTCTCACAATCAGTGATACGTTTTGTAAATGCTTTCTTATGTTCTATTAACTGCTCATCCGTTGATGTGCCCAGCTCGGGTGCCAACAAGGGAGGCTGCACCAGGCTATACCAAGCATCGAAACGGCGGTAGAAATCATAAATGCCACTGCCATAGCCTATCTGCAACAATTCCCGTTTGTCTGTCTGTTTCGCCGGGTCCTTATTGACAAACAGCCACTCCCCCTTATTGGCCGCATCCACGTAGAGCTTATTGGGCATCAGCTCCAGCCCGCCCTGACAAAAGCCCAGTATTGCCGTGGTATCGGCGGCGTTCTTGCCCAGCACCATTTTGACGACCTGCCCCACAGCACCGTGGCCGACGGCGCCGCAGCGAAACTGAAAATAGGTGGATGGGCTGCCGTGGGTTGGCATAGCGCCATGGATAACGGCTTCGACTTGAGATTCCAAGCCGCTTAGGATAAAGCCGGCGCGGGAGGCGTATCCGCCCATTGAGTGACTGATGACCACAAACTTAATATCGTCCTTGGTCAGCCCCAGGTTATCGCCTTCTTTATCTTCCTTGAGTAGCTGTGTCCTGAATTCCTCAAGTTTATCCTTGAGTCGCTTCCCGGCGTATTCATTGCTGCGCATCCAGTTATAGCCTACGGCAAATACCGGGAATTGCAGCCCGGGATACAGGCGTTTAAATAACGGCTCCTTCGACTCAAGATATCGAAGCAGCGGGCCATAGCTGTCCCACAACACCTCGCCCCAACCCCGACGCTTTTTGAGTTCCACTTGCGACTTGGGTACTGAGGTATAGACCCTGAAATACTTATCGGTGCCTGGGTCTTCCACCAATAAATGATCATCCCGATCGATTATCGGATCCCCTTTCTTTTTAGTTTTACCATTAACCAACAATGCTTTACGCTGTACCGGACCGGCAAAAATCAAATCTTTGATCCGAGGCCAGGCGGCGGCTTTGGTTCGGTACTTACGGCCGGTTTCCGCTATTCCGCGTCCCTTTTCCTTTATCCCTATCCACTTTCGATTAAACCATTTACCTATCCCCTCAAAGAAACCATCATCATCGTCCGCCTGCGCCGCAGCAAGCTCGGCTTCACGTTCGGCCTTCAGCTCCATGGCGGTACTGCTGGGACCACTGAACTTTCCCCCGGCAGCAGGATCCCATACTGAGTCGCCACTCTTTTTATTCATCAAGCGGGTGCCCATAATGCCGGGGACGAACACCAGCGCCACAATACCCTTGCGGCATTTACAATCGGCGTTACAACTCATAACCAGACTCCTTAACGGTCGCTTGCCGCTCTTTGGCCCACTGCAACAAGATAGCCGCTCGTCCTGAAGGCAAGCCGGTCTTGGTGACTATGGCACTCACTTCCAGGTCATCGAGTGACACTTGTGCCAAAAACAAGGCCTCGGCCACCAAGCGCAGATGACTCAGCTCGGTGAATCCATATTGATAAGCCTGACTTGCTGCTCGAGCCAGTCATAGCATGCCTGCTCATCTGTTGGTGGACTTTCCAGTGATAATAGGTGACGTGCGAGGGCATGGATCTGGTTTCGCCTTTGCCAGTTTGGCATCGCATCCATGATTTCCTGACTTAATTCCCAGCTCATTCGCTTCTCCTTAAGACACTGTCAAGGCAGCATCTCCCTGAATGACTTTGCCACCATGGGCCGTGGACGCACCCTGCAATACCACGGCGATGCCATTGACCGTCAAACTCGGATGTCCCTGAACCAGGGTATCTGGCCCGCCAACCTGGCAGTCACACTTGTGCCCGGTTAAGGCCACAGGAATACCGTTGACCGTTAGAGCACTTTCTCCCTGGTTTATCGGTCCACCAACATGAGGGGTATTGCCGCTGAACATAGGGCAAATATGTTGATGTCCTTTCAATGCAACCGGAGTCCCCATATTAATCCTCCTTAATCGATATCGCCTGGCAGCCGTATCCGTCCGGCTCCCTTTGCCAATTCAGCCAATGGCTATTGAAACGAAAGGGGTTAAGCGATGCATAGAGCACTGACCCCAAAGGCTCCAGAAATACATCCCTTCTGGCTTGCGTTTCTTCGGTTAAATAGTGATGTAAGACCCTGGGGTCGTAGAAACGAAAACGAGTAGTTTCACCATCAGGCTTGACGGCATACAACCTTTGCCCCAGTGCTTCTTTCAGTGGCTGCAGGGCTAGCTCACTCTTGCACCACAGCGCGCTGTGACCATGGGTGTCTTTCTCCAGCATCAGTTTTATCAGCTCGTCCTGTCCCGCAAGATGGAGTAACCAAGGGCCGTTATCCACCAATGCCTGATCCCTGTAATCAAACAGGCTATGACACTCGGCTCCGGCCCCTTTGGCAAACCACAGGGGCTCTGGGCATAGCGCTGCATCCAAGACCAAGTAGTTGGGCCCAAACGCCTTGAGGCTATTTTCCTTCACCATAGTCATACTGTTATTCTCCGCAATCGGGACAAAGATCGACTATCGGGTTGCCCTCTTCTGCGGCACTCTTCAGTGTCGCCAATTGGGGCTTGGCCCCGGTTGTCACAGCCACTGGCCCCTTGAGCTTGATATTGGGAGCTTCGAGAGTGATCCCGCCGGAATCTATGAGTATCTTGCCTCCTGGCCCCTGAATAGTGACTTTCTCCGAGCCATTGAGGGTGAGCGACTTGGTGTGCACCAGCACACTTTCACCGGCTTCCAATAACACCTTTCCCTCAACCTTCTGGGTGTAGTGGCCGCCCACTTCCAAATCGTGATTGGCTCTGGAGTACTCGTGACGACGATCCATGACTTCGAGGCGATAATGACGCTTGATCAGGGTTTGCCTGTCTCTGGTCACTTCCAGCTTTTGATCCTGACCAATCAATGCCTGCTGATCTCGACCTATTTCCAGAAACTCATCCTGCCCCACGTTCAGGCGCTGATCCCGTCCTATGTGCTTTTCTCTATCGTTACCCACCTGATAGTGCTGGTCGTGGTTGATTTCCAGCTTATGGTCTTTCTGGGCATGCAAATAGATGAGTTGATTTTCGGCGGCATCCTCAAAACTCAACTCATTGAATCCCGGCCCCTTGTGGGTTTGGGTCTTGAGCACGGTTTTGGTTTTGTTGGTCGGCAATACATAGGGCACAGGATTGGCAGCATGGTATGTGCGACCGGTAATGATAGGTTGGTCCGGGTCGCCTTCAAGAAAAGAGACTATGACCTCATGACCAATGCGTGGAACCGCCATAAAGCCGTACTGGCCACCGGCCCACCCCTGGCTGACTCGAATCCAACAGCTGCTCTGCTCATTTGCCTGGCCATATCTATCCCAAGGGAACTGCACCTTGACCCGGCCAAATTCATCACAAAAGATCTCTTCATTATCCGGCCCCACGACAATAGCCATGTGTGGCCCTGTCACCAAGGGTTTGGTGGCCGGAAGCGGTAACCAGGGAAGGTGCCCTTCAATTGCCAATAACTGGTTTTGATACTGAGTCGGGGTGCTACTGTTCCCCTCCTCTGCCGCTGCACCCTGTATCCCGCTGTGTTTTACCCCCACAAGCAACCAGTCACGGTTAAACGACGCATCTGGATGTTCGCCCAAGTTGAACTTGATACCGGCACCGGCATCAGCAATATCGGACATTGCCGATGCCATTTGGGTTTCATTCCGTAACGCCTGCAATCTGGCGCGGGTGAAAAGCTCTCCTTGGGCGTCATCCTTGTAACGCCCCGGATAATCATAGTGCTCATAAAGCACTTCAGATCCCGCTTGCTGGAAGTCGAGCTGATTGGCTATATCATCCTGCAAAAAGCTATAAGCAGGCTTTTTGAAGCTGTAATCCTTGAGTTCGGCCTTGGCACTCGCCAGTTGCTTGGCGTAACTGAAGCTGCGGACAAAAGGCACTTCGCTGTCGCCGCCGCTCAAGGCGTTATAGGGGAATAGTTGTTTGGCCGCCGGCAGCTTGCTGGTGGCATCACAGAAAATCAGCGTATGTTTGTCGTCACTGAATTCGAAATACCAAAACACCCCGGCCTCAGCCGAAAGACGGGTGATAAAGTCAAAGTCCGACTCCCGATACTGAACACAGTATTCGCGCTTTTCCGACTCGTAGCGTGCATCCCAACTGAAGGCATAATCACTGATACCCATTTCATCAAGCAGGGTGCTGAAAATCTGTTTGAGGGACTTTTCCTGAAAGATACGGCTGTTTTGCCGCAGCCGCAGCCGCGCCATGGCAGGTTCCATGGTCAGCTTGTATTGAGTATGTTTATGGCCTGAGTCTTCCTTGGCAAAGCGGCTGACTATACCGTGAAAACGTCTGACTCGAACACCATCCTGCCAAATACTCAAGACGCCATTCTTATCGACTATCTGCTCGGCAGTAATATCATCCCTGCGGCTCAGTAATATCAACTCTCCCTTGAAGGGCGAGGACAACTGTTCATCAAAATCAAACGACAGCAGGTTGAAACTATCGTCCGCCTCCGCTTCTGCCTTGAAATGAAACCGCAAACCACTGCCAAGATAAAACATAGCCGGTATCCTTGTTCGAGTTCGTCCTGACTCTAATCCGCTAGAATCACTCTTTTCTTGCCATTGAGACGCTACTTGGAAAAACCTTGTAGCAGATAGCAAAATGTATGCGAGCGTTTTGCCCGCATACATTCAAGCAAATCAGTCGTTGACTGAATTACGCTTCGATGGGCTTGCGCCAATCGTCGGCACCAGAGGTTCCGGCGCTGACGTGATCCCAGTCTATCTTGCGATAGGCCATGGACACTTCAACCAGCTGAGTGAAGTCGGCTTTGTTGGGATCCTGGCAGTGAGGCATATGACAGTTAATATCAATGATGGTGGCGCCTTCCAGCTTGGTGGTGAAGAAGTGCTCTTGCTTACCTTCGATAGAAGTGCGGTACCACTTGAGCTCGACCTTGGTCAGTTTCTCACCGGAAGAGAGTGAGTTGTACATGAGAGGAACGGCTTTGTTCAGCGCGACGGTGAACTTGAACGGCTTGTGCACACGCTGACCGGAAGGCATGCCGGACTGAGGGTCGGTTGGCACAGTCACAATGTGGTTGAACTCCTGAACCAGCATCTCGTCTTCATGGCCTTCCACAAAGATGTCACCGACGGATTCCGCAGTAAAGGCGCCGGCAGTGAGGTTGCCCTGAGTTTGGCCTTCGATAGAGATATAACATGGTGTTGGCATGATAAATTCCTTTTTAAAATTCACTGAGGTTTGGATTAACCTTCCTAGCTAAAGCAACCTTCGCGCCAAAATTTAATCAATTGATTTCGTTACTGTTTAAAAAATAGCCCAACTGGCTGGGCAAAAAATTGCCCGAACTTGAGCAAAAAATTGCCCAATCAATATGACGTACTTTAAATGTGAAAAACTTCCGCTTTGAGGTGTTATGACAAGGCAAGACAGATACATAATATCACCATCAAAACACGCTAGCGGTTGTCATCGTGTGCCGGTGATAACTAGAGTCCGGAGCCAACGGCCTTAGTGCTATGGAACATGGTTTATACATGGGTTACGGCCAATCGATGATGAATGCTTGCAACTCCTATCGCCACGGATCAGGGTAAGCATCTTTTTTGCCTAGATGAGTAGATCATTGCACCTATATCGTTTCTGAGTAGTAACTTGACGCAGTTATAACATCAAGCTTGGTGAGCTGGGCTTCAAGAGCACATGTTCGGGAACCCTTGCGCTACAAGGGTTCTGCAAGGTGTAGCACAAATAGGAACCGTTATTTAGGGATTGTCTGGGGGAGTGAGTAAACTTCTAATGGAAAGTTAATGCGATGGGCGAGGTTAAGTTTAAGTTGATGACAGAGAAGTATTGAAAATATTGCTTGTCATTCTCTCACTCGCGAATGGACACAGTTTTGGCCCCTTTTGTTTACAGCATAAGGCGGAGATTAACTATGTAAATGAGGACGAAAATGGTTCCGTTTTTGTTCTAACTATAAGCTATTGTTGAACTTTTTCTATTGTCATACACTATCGGGCCCTTTGGTTTGTTGGTTGGGCCCGCATGCGTTTTTCATCTGCACGTCTGTTGCTGCTAATGGCTTGGTTGGCCACGAGTTTTACCCTGGCCGCCGAGATAGGCGACACGGTAGTGGTCGGAAAACTCTATATCAGCGGCGCCGAACTGCCCGGGCAATTGACTCCAGAGGGGGCCGGTTGGTGGCCGGAGCCTATGTGGTTGCTGTGGCTCATGGGCCTTGGCAGCTTCTTTTGCCGTTTTCGTTGTTTTGCGCTCTGGCTGCTTGCTTTGCTGGCGTTGCAACTCAAGTTTGTTATTCGGGTCGACGACAGCCTGCTGTGGAGCAGTTGGCTAGTGCTGCTATTGCCTACACAAGTGTTGTTTGGCCTGATTCTGCTGTTGATTGACCGGGGCGAGGGCGCACGAGCCCAGGTAATCACCTTTGACTGACGATAGTCCAAGTCCCAAGCCGTATTGAGGGAGAATAATAGATGTCCAGAAAAGCCAGGGCCGCCATGATCTCGGTCTGCTCCAATATTTCGCTGATCATCATGAAGGTGGCGGCGGGTATTGTCAGTGGCTCGGTCAGTATCATTTCGGAAGCGATTCACTCCGCCATGGATTTGGTGGCGGCCTTGATCGCCCTGTTTGCCGTGCGCCGCGCCGATGTGCCGCCGGACTGGGATCATCCCTACGGCCACGACAAGATAGAGAATGTTTCCGGGGTTATTGAGGCGCTGCTGATTTTGGCGGCGGCCGGTTGGATTATTTTCGAGGCCGTCGGCAAGTTGCTCAGCCCCTCAGAGGTGGAAGGCCTAGGCTGGGGGGTATTGGTGATGCTGTTGTCGGCGCTGGTTAACACAGGCGTTAGTGCCTATCTCTACCGGGTGGCCAGGGAAGAGCAATCGGTGGCGCTTGAGGCCGATGCCCTGCACCTTAAGGCCGATGTGCTCACCTCCCTCGGGGTCGCCGTGGGGCTGCTGCTGATCTGGGTGGGCGGTTATTTTGGCCATAACCTGGCGCTGCTGGATCCCATAGTGGCTATAGGGGTGGCACTGTTTATTCTTAAAGAAGCGATAAGCATGCTGGATCAGGCCTTCAAGCCGCTGCTGGATCACAGCATCAGCGAAGAGGAGCTGAACCAGGCCGCCGAGATAATCGCGCACCACTGTCCCAATGAAGGCGGTTTTCACGACTTGCGTGGCCGTCAGGCGGGCAGACGGCGTCATATCGACTTCCACCTGACCTTGCCCAAGGAGATGAGCGTTGGCCATTCCCATGCCATTTGTGACCGTATCGAGCAGGCCTTGATGGCTGCCATTCCCCATGCGGCGGTGTTTATCCATGTGGAGCCGCTGGAAGAGCAGCCCGAAGAAGAAGGCTTACTGCAACAGGGCGCCTGAAGCGGCGCCCGCGTGGCTGCATCAGAGCCCTTGATGGGGACCGAACACTTCGTAGTGGATCTGCGCTTCCTCAATACCCAGGGCCAGCAACTGCGCCTTGATGCTCTGCATAAAGCCTATGGGGCCACAGCAGTAGAATTGGCCCTCGGACGGCAGCATGGCCGCTATCGGCTCCAGCACCATGGTGCCCTTCAGGTCATAATCCTGTCCCTGAATATCAGTCTCAAGCGGCTGGCGATACCAGGTCAGCGCTTTGAGATTTGTCTGCTCGGCCTGCTTGCGGCGTATCTCTTCGGCACAAGCATGCTGGGCGCCATTTTCACAGGCATGCAGCCATAGTGTCTCGGCGCAGTCTTGCTGCAGGCGACTGTTTAACATGCTCAGCATAGGCGTCAGGCCAACTCCGGCAGATAGCAGCACAACCTGGGTTTCAGGCTCAGTATTCAGGAAAAAATCCCCCGCCGGCGGGATTAGCTCAAGCTCGCTGCCGATATCGAATTCATTGTGCAGCAGGTTGGAAACCAATCCTTCGTTTTCACGTTTAACGCCGATGCGATAGCTGCGGCCGTTGGGGGCATCCGCCAGTGAGTATTGGCGTATCTCGGTATGTGCCAGCGCCGGATGGCTGAGTTTGATGTTCAGGTATTGCCCCGGCTTAAAATCGGCCACAGGGCCGCCATCCTTGGGCGTGAGTTCGAAAGAGGTAATGGCGGCAGACTCGCGGCGTTTGTTGCTGACAACAAAGGTGCGGGTGCCGCTCCACCCCCCTTGTTTGCCTGCAGCATCGGCATAAATCTGCGCTTCGCGACCAATAAAGATATTGGCCAACACCCCATAAGCCTTCTCCCAGGCGCCCAGTACCTCTGGCGTGACGGCATCGCCGCCGAGTTCTTCCAGGGTGGCAAGCAGATGCTTGCCGACTATGGCGTATTGCTCGGGTTTGATCAGAAAGCCTGTGTGTTTCTGGGCAATTCTTTCCACGGCTTCACCGAGAACAGCCAGATTGTCGATATGTTGGGCATAGGCGGCGACGGCATTGAACAAGGCTACCGGCTGATCGCCCTTATGCTGATGAGCCAGGTTGAACACATCTTTCAGTTCGGGATTGTGGTGGAACATGCGCTGATAGAAGTGTTTGGTCAGCTCTGGGCCGGCGGCAACCAGCAGGGGAATAGTACTCTTGACCACTTGGATAGTGTGTTGATCCAACATAACGACAACCTCAAAGATTTATTTAAGTTATATGTTCCGCGATAAAATAAACATGTATTTGATTTGGATCAATAAAAAATCTGACTAGATCTATCAGGTATTCAGTATGGTTTGCAAAAACACTCTTGTGGGTGAGGCATGTCTATGTTTTATCGTATCTGGATACTGATTCTGGCTTGTTCGCTTCTCTGGTGCCGGTGCCAAGTCGCCGTCAGTGGCCAACAATGACTTTTGCCGCTAAAAAGCGGATAATTCCCCCAATTTTGCTCAATTTGACCCAGATCACAGCCGGTCGCTGGTTTTACCGCTGCGGCGAGTGTCATAGGGCGAGCGGGAAACCCCGCCGGAACTCGGAACTATCCAATGGAAATCAAAGTAAATTTTCTCGACAACCTTAGACTCGAAGCCAAGTTTGATGACTTCAGTGTCATTGCCGACCAGCCAATCCGCTACAAGGGTGATGGCTCGGCGCCGAGCCCGTTCGACTACTTTCTGGCTTCATCAGCGCTGTGTGCCGCCTATTTTGTGAAGGTGTACTGTGTCGCCCGCGATATTCCTACCGAAGGCATACGCCTGTCGCAAAACAACATAGTCGACCCGGAAAACCGTTATAACCAGATCTTCAAGATTCAGGTGGAACTGCCGGACACCATCTCTGACAAAGACCGTGAAGGCATACTGCGTTCCATCGACCGCTGCACTGTGAAGAAAGTGGTTCAGACCGGCCCCGAGTTCCAGTTGGAAACCGTGGATAACCTGGATCAGGACGCCCAGGCGATGCTGATGCTTAAGCCGGATGACAGCCACAGCACCTTTATTCTGGGTAAGGATCTGCCGCTGGAGCAGACCATAGCCAACATGACCAACACCTTGGCCGAACTGGGGATGAAGATAGAGATCTCCTCCTGGCGTAACCTGGTGCCCAACGTTTGGTCGCTGCATATCCGTGACGCCGCTTCGCCCAAGTGTTTTACCAACGGCAAGGGCGCAACCAAAGAGAGCGCGCTCTGCTCGGCTCTGGGCGAGTTTATCGAGCGTCTCAGCTGCAACTTCTTCTACAACGACCAGTATTTCGGCCCCGAGATCGCCAACGCCGAATTTGTTCATTATCCCAATGAGAAGTGGTTCCAGCCCGGCCCCAACGATGAGCTGCCAGCCGGGATCCTTGATGACTATTGCCTGGAAATCTACAACCCGGATGGCGAGCTCTGCGGCTCCAACCTTATCGACACCAACTCGGGCAATGTCGAGCGCGGCATCTGCGCCATTCCTTATGTGCGTCAGTCCGATGGCGAGACTGTGTATTTCCCCTCCAACCTGATTGAAAACCTGTATCTCAGCAACGGCATGAGTGCAGGTAACAATCTGGATGAGGCCAAGGTGCAGTGTCTGTCCGAGATTTTCGAGCGGGCGGTGAAGCGCCGCATCATAGAAGAGGAGCTGGTTCTGCCTGAGGTGCCGAAAGCCGTGCTGGCCAAGTATCCTTCGATAGTGGCCGGCATAGAGGCGCTGGAGGCGCAGGGCTTTCCGCTGGTGATCAAGGATGCCTCCCTCGGTGGCCAGTTCCCCGTCATGTGTGTGACCCTGATGAACCCCCGCACCGGCGGTGTATTTGCCTCCTTCGGCGCCCACCCCAGTTTTGAGGTGGCGCTGGAGCGCAGCCTCACCGAACTGCTGCAGGGCCGCAGTTTCGAGGGCCTAAACGATGTGCAAAAGCCTACTTTCAACAGCATGGCGGTGCAGGAGCCGGAGAACTTTGTTGAACATTTTATCGACTCCAGCGGGGTGATCTCCTGGCGCTTCTTCAGTAGCAAGCCGGACTATGAGTTTGTCGAATGGGACTTCTCCGGCAGCAACGCCGAAGAGAGCCAGAGCCTGTTCGGGATTCTTGAAGAGATGGGCAAAGAGGTCTACATCGCCGAGTTTACCGAGATAGGCAACGCCTGCCGGATCCTGGTGCCAGACTTCTCCGAGGTGTATCCGGTATCGGATCTGATTTGGGACAACACCAATAAAGCGCTGGACTACCGAGAAGATATTCTTAACCTGCATCGCCTCAGTGACAGCCAACTGCAAAGCCTGTCCGAGCGCCTCGAAGACAGCCAATTGGATATCTACACGGATATCATCACCCTGATAGGCATAGAGTTTGATGAAAACACCGTCTGGGGCCAACTGACGATACTCGAGCTCAGACTGCTGATCTGCCTGGCCATAGGTGAGCTGGAAGAAGCGCTGGAGCTGACCGAAACCTTCCTGCAGTATAACAACAATACCGTCGCTCGCGGCCTCTTCTATCAATGTTTGCAGGCGGTGTTGGAGATCAGCCTGGACGATGAACTCGAGCTGGACGACTACCGGTACAACTTAGGACGCATGTTCGGCCAGGAAACCCTGGATGCCGCCATAGGTTCGGTCAATGGCACAGTGCGCTTCTACGGCCTGACCCCAACCAATATGCAGCTCGAAGGCCTGGAAAAACACCTGCGACTGATCGAAAGCTACAAGAAGCTGCACGCCGCCCGCGCCAGAGTGGCTGCCAAGAAGTAAATTATGTTCAGGTAAGGGGCATGTTTGCCCCTTACCTGGCCACATTGGCTTTTAGTCTGGTTCCTTGTGGTTCAAGTTATCTCGTCACTTTGACCTAGAGAAGAAGTTGCACACAAATGTTTTCTCTGTAACGCATCTTCTCTATGTACTCAAAACATGTGTACTCAAAACATGTGTACTCAAAACATGAAAACAATTTTAGCGGCAGACTCTTTGCCTGTAGGTTAATTTACCGTTAGCATTAAGCATTGTGTGTGCCTTTTTGTCATGAACATCAAGGATTTCATTTGTGAAGATGCCAAGGCCTGCCATGGCCTATGTTGTTCCTTTTTGTGTTTTTTTTATTTATCTCTGCCTGGTTGCCGGAGAGTATTTTTATGAACGCCAGTCTTTGGAATCCGAGGCGTCTACGGCCCAGATAAAGCAGCTTGAGAAAGAACTTTTCAGGATGCAACATCTTGTTGAGAGGGCGATTCACAATCAAAATTTAGACAGTGTGGCCGAGGAGATATCTCTGGCGGCGACAGACTTCAACATCATGGTGTACATACTGCTAGATGACACCAGTCTTATCCGCTACGCCAATCATGTTGTTTGGCGCGACAGTCGGGCTTCGCAAGTGATCGATGGCTATTCAATGGCGTTACACCGGCAAGTGGTTGATTCTGGAAAGCCACGGATATTTGCCAATATGGATAGGCTATCAATACAGGCATATTATCCCGTCATCACCGAGGCTCCCGTTAGTTTTGGGGGCAAGGCCGAACTGCTTTATCTCGAGTATGATCTATCGCCTGCAATGGCCAAGGTAACTGATGACCTCAATCTGCGTTTTATGCGGGTTTGGGGCTTGGGAGCCTTATTTGTTTTGGGCTTTATGCTGGTGTTGCACTTTATGTTAATCCGCCCTTTAAGGGCTCTGGCTTGGCAGGCCAGAGGGGGCGAGAACATCCCTTTTCATATGGATAACACTTGGGTTTTCAGTGAAATACGGGTGCTAAAGGATTATTTGCACCGGAGCCAACAGAAGTTGCAGCGAACCCAGAAGCAATTGAGGGACAATGAACAACGCTGGTTGTTTGCGGTGGAAGGGACTCGCAATGGGATCTGGGACTGGAACATAGCCAGCGGCGAAGTTTTTCTGTCGGACCGCTGGAAAGAGATGATAGGTTATGGCCCACACGAACTCGAAGGGCTTTATTCTACTTGGGAAAGCCGACTGCATCCGGACGATAAAGGAGCCGTGTTGTCGTCTTTGCAGGCTTATCTCAATGGTGAAACTGAGGCGTTTGAGAGTGTTCACCGTTTGCGCCATAAAGAGGGGCACTATATCTGGGTGCTGGATAGAGGAATGCTGGTTGAATGGGATGAACAGGGCCGCCCTTGCCGGATTATAGGTACTCATGCCGATGTGTCGGATGATGTGCGCAATCAGCAAGCCCTGGCCCATTTAGCCAACCATGATGCCCTGACTAATTTAGCCAATCGCCGCTCTTTGATGGATGCCTTGTATGAGCAGCAAAAGCATTGTCGCAACAGCCAGCAGTGTGCAGCGCTGTTCCTTATAGATTTGGATAATTTCAAAACTATCAATGACACTCTCGGGCATCATTTGGGCGATCGGTTATTGATCCAACTGGCGGCTAGATTTTCGGGCTATTTTAGCGCCAATACTTTGGTTGCCAGGCTCGGGGGGGATGAGTTCGTTATTCTGGCGAAAGATCTAACCCAAGACAGAGCTACGGCAGCAAGGCGAGCCTTGGCGTTGGCCAGTGAGATCAGGCAGTTGGTTGCCAGGCCTTTCAATATCAGTGACAAGCAGCTGCATGTGTCTGCCAGCATTGGTGTTTGTCTGTTTGATGATCAGGATGATATTGATGCCGAGGAGCTTTTGAAGCGAGCCGATATGGCCATGTTCCAGGCCAAGGAAGACGGTCGAGATAACTGCATGATCTACAACTCCGAGATGGAGGTTAAGGCTCACCAAAATCTGCTGATCCAGAATGAATTGCGCTATGCCATCGAACGGCAACAACTCTCTTTGGTTTACCAGCCAATAGTTGATGCCCAGGGGAAATTGACTGGGGCTGAGGCGCTATTGCGTTGGCAGCATCCGCAGCAGGGGAATATTTCGCCGGCGGATTTTATTCCTGTGGCTGAAGGTAGCGGCCTTATCAGTGAGATTGGCCATTGGGTCATTCTTGAAGTTTGCCGCTTCATTCGCGAGCAGCAGGCCAGGGGAATTGGGGTGCCTAAAATTGCCATCAACCTCAGTGCCAGGCAGTTCAATCAGCCCGAGTTTGTGGAGCGTCTTATCGCCTTGCTGAAGGCTCAGGGGATTGCTACAGATGCGCTGGAGTTGGAGTTGACCGAATACGCCTTGTTGACCAATCTGTGTATCATGAATACCCGAATCGATCTGTTGAGGAAGGCGGGGATATCCGTGGCGATAGATGACTTTGGCACAGGCTACAGTTCGTTGAGTTATCTACAGAACCTGCCTCTATCCAGACTGAAGATAGATGCCTCTTTTGTGCAGAAGATTGGCTCTGGGCGCAGTGCCGATGCCATAGTTAAAGCCATAATCGAAATGGCCCACAGTCTGGAATTGAAAGTGGTTGCCGAAGGGGTTGAAACCGCTCAACAAAGAGCCTTTTTGAATCAGCTCGGCTGTGACAACTTCCAAGGGTATCTGTTCAGTCAGCCTCTGCCTGAGGTTGAGTTTGCAGCTCTGCTGCGGCCTCCGAGGCGTAAGTTACCGTATGCTGCGCCAGGAAGTTGAAAATAATATTCAGCACCTGCTCACGTAATGTGTCGATTTCAATAAAGAGTTCATGCCTGGCTCCCATGATCTTTTCTAATGTCACCTTGGGGCCAAGGGCGGCGATTTGTGCCTGGTTATCGACGATAGTGTCTTGCTCAGCCTGAATAATGAGGATTGGCACTCTTGACTCTCTGGCTGCGGTTATAGTCTGCTCGCAAGCATCCAAAGCTTCTATCAACCACTGATTGGTGGGTGAGCCCAGTTGGATCTCAGGATGTTGCTGACATAAATCCAGTAAGGCTTGATATCGGCTTTTGCTGTGGGTCAGTTGATTATCTTTAAAGGCGAGCGGACGATAATCATGGCCGGATAACACATAGTTGGGCTCGGTATGCGGGCCATAGCTATTGAGTTTTCCCGCCAACCAACGCACGAAGTTGCGCGGCATTGGCAAACGGATCCCATACATGGGTGCAGAGAAGGCTGCGGCAGTAAATCTCTGGGGATATTGCTGCAAATACAGAGTTCCTATGGCACCGCCCATGGAGTGGCCTACTAGAAAATACTGTTCATATTGGTTTGAAACCACTACTTGCTCAACAAAACTATGCAAGTGATCCACATAGTCCTGAAACTTATCTATGTGCCCCTGGTGAGGATTGGCGGTTAGTCTGCTGGATAGTCCTTGCCCCATATGATCCAAGGCGTAGACACTATAACCTTGCTGATAGAAGTCATGGATCAGTTCCCGATACTTGAGATAACTCTCGACCCGGCCATTACTGATGACGACGGCTTGTTTCGCCTTTGGATGGCAAATATAACCATAGGCCAGCTCTTTACCGAATCCCACCGCCAGCTTGGCGTGGGTGACACCTTGCCAGAAAGTCTCCAATTGAGACTGGGTTGAAGCGGGTTCTGTGTTGCGGGCCTGGGTCGTTACCATCCAATATTTCCTGATCTAAAAAAGCCAGTGCTCAAAGGCACTGGCCGAGTGTATCAGAAACAGGGTTTCATTGCTGTGAGGCGATAAAGTCGGCTATCTGCTGTTCCAGTACAGACATGGGCACAGAGCCTTGCGCCAATACTGCATCGTGGAATTGGCGGATATCGAACTTTTCCCCCAGGGCATCTTCTGCTTGCTTTCGCAGACGTTTGATAGTCAGCTCGCCAATCTTGTAGGCCAGCGCCTGCCCAGGCCAGGAGATATATCTGTCTATCTCTGTGGTGACATTGTGCAGCGACAGAGCCGTATTACCGGCCATAAAGTCTATTGCCTGCTGACGGCTCCAGCCTTGGGTGTGCATACCTGTATCGACTACCAGGCGGGCGGCGCGCCACATCTCGTAAGTCAGGCGTCCAAAGTTGCTGTAGGGATCCTGATAAAAACCCCCTTCCAGCCCCAAATATTCACTGTATAGTCCCCATCCCTCACCAAAGGCCGAGATATAGCTGTAGCGGCGAAAATCGGGCAGTTGCTCCAACTCTTGATTGAGAGAAATCTGCAGGTGGTGACCCGGAACAGCCTCATGCAGGGTGAGTGCTTCCAACTCATAGAGAGGACGCTTATCCAAGGCATAAGTGTTTACCCAATAAAAACCCGCCACAGTCTCCGAGTTGGAGCCGGAATAGCGTCCGGTTGTATATTTGGGGGCAATTTCTGCCGGTACAGGGGCTACGCCATAGGGTTTGCGTGGCAGCTTGCCAAAATAGCGTGGCAGCATGGCGTCGGCTTTTTTGGCAATATAGGAGGCCTCTTTGAGCAGTTGCTCCGGCGAGTCTACATAAAAGCGTTTGTCGGTGCGCATAAAATGCAGAAACTCGGCAAAGCTGCCTTTAAAACCGGTTTGTTTGATGATCTTTTCCATCTCGGCGCGGATCCGTTTTACTTCACTCAGCCCCAGTTGATGGACTTGCTCAGGCGTCATATTCAGAGTGGTGTAGTACTTGACCCTGTTTTCATAAAAGGCCCGGCCATTGGGCAGCTCTGATGCGGCAATGCTCTGGCGGGCGCCGGGGATATATTCCTCGGTCATAAAGTCGTAGAAGGCTTGATAACTCGGTAACACATGCTGCTCGACACTGACGTACCCGGCATGGCTCAGTTCCTGTTTAAGATTGGCAGAAAAGTGTTCTGGAAACGTCTCAAACGGCTTGGAATAGCTGCTTTGCTGCACTGGTACCATATAGGCCTGAATACTCTGTTCAAACCCTTTCAGCACAGATTGCGGCTGAGTGATGCCCTCGGCAAGCCCCTGGCGCATCCAGTGTATCTGTTGCTGGAAGTAGCGCGGCAGAGATTGCAGCTTCTGCAGGTAGCGACGGTAATCGGCTTCTGTCTTGAATGGCCCTGAGGCCATAGAAGCAATGTAAGCGTGAAAGCCACTCTCTGAGGTAATCGGCAGGTAATGGGCCTTGAACCTGAAGCTATCCACATTCTCCTGCAATTGGTATTCGAGAATACTGGCATTGATGGCGGCTTCTTTGCTCAGCTGTTCCCTGGGTATCGCCTTTAGCCGTTGCAATAGTGCTGAATTGGCCGCAGCATCGGCCGCCAGAGCCTCAGCTGACAAGTCTGCTAATTTACCCGCGGCCGAGTCATCGCCAAACTGGAAGGCCATCTGTGGGCTTTCTGCCAGCCGTTGCTGCCAGGCATCGGTTATTAACTGCTGGAGCTGGCTATCGGCTTGGGATTGCTGCTTGCCTATTTCTGGCGTGTTGGTTTCATGAGTAGGGGTTTGGCAGGCGCCCAAGAGTCCGGTGAGCAATAGGGGGAGCAGGAGTTTTTTCATTTGATTTTGTTCCTTTTTTATCCTTGATGACGGATTATGCCTCAAGCCCGGATGGACCCCCAGAGATTTAACGTCACCTTTTGGTAACAAAGCCTGTCAGTAGACCAAGAGGTGCTAACAAAAGGCGTGTTACACTTAAGCGTCCCCAGACCAAAAAATAATTACATTGGCGGGGTAGTTCATACAGGGGTTATTTTTATGATTGATACTTCAATTCCGTTGGTCGATTTACATCGCCATCTGGACGGTAATGTCAGGGTTGAGACCATATGGGAACTGGGTCACCAACATGGCATTGCCTTGCCGGCGGCCTCGCTTGAGGATTTGGCACCTTATGTACAGATCCAGGGCAAAGAATCCAGCTTAGTGGCTTTCCTGAAAAAGCTGGACTGGATGGTTGCCGTGCTGGCCGATTTGGATGCGGTAAAGCGGGTGGCCTATGAAAATGTCGCCGATGCGGCATTGTCCGGGTTGGATTATGCCGAATTAAGGTTCAGCCCTTACTACATGGCAATGAATCACAAGCTGCCGATAGAAGGCGTGGTGGAAGCCGTTGTTGATGGTGTAAAAGCCGGGCTCAAGGACTATCAAGTTAAGATAAAACTGATAGGTATTCTGTCTCGCTCATTTGGTCAGCAGGCTTGTACTCAGGAGTTGGATGGCTTGCTCGCGCACAGGGAGTCTCTGGTCGCGGTTGATTTGGCCGGTGATGAATTGGGTTTCCCCGGTGAGTTGTTTAACGAGCATTTCAAGCGGGTGCGTGATGCCGGACTTCAGATAACGGCTCACGCCGGAGAAGCCGCCGGTGCCCAAAGCATGTGGCAAGCCATCAAGGAGTTGGGGGCGACTCGCATAGGCCATGGGGTCAATGCCATTCATGATCCCAAATTGATGGAGTATCTGGTGGAACATAAGATAGGTATCGAGTCCTGTCCCACCAGTAATCTACATACTTCCACTGTGAGCAGCTATCAGGAGCATCCACTGCGCACCTTTATGGAAGCCGGTGTGCTGATTGGCTTGAATACCGATGATCCAGGCGTCAGTGCCATAGATATCAAGCATGAATATCGTGTGGTTAAGCAGGAGATGGGCTTCACCGACGCTGAGTTGGCCAAGCTGCAGCGTAATGGCGTGGAGATGGCCTTCCTCTCAGACAGCGAGCGCCGGGAACTTTACGCCGCTAAAGCATAAAAGTTTGGTTAAGACACAAAAAAGCCGATGAATCATTCATCGGCTTTTTTATTCTACTCAGGGTTAAATTACCCGGGAGAACTGTTGCTGACGTGCCTTTTCTCGGAAGTAGACATCGAAACAGATACAGATATTACGGATCAACAGACGCCCGGTTGGGCTGATGCTGATCTGACGGTTTTCAATGTTAACCAGTTTATCGTCGATAAAGGTTTGCAGCAGCTTGAGATCTTCGGCGAAGTAGTCTTCAAACTGGATCCCCAATTGTTGCTCCATCTTGGCCATATCAAGCTCAAAGTGACAGATAAGCTGCTTGATCACCGCGCGACGGATTTCATCATCACGATTGAGTTTACAGCCTTTCCACAGAGCGTGACCCTGCTCATCTATGGCTTCATAGTAAGGGCGAATATCTTTTTGGTTCTGCGCATAACAGTCACCAATCTGACTGATGGATGACACCCCTAGTCCAAGGAGGTCGCACTCTTCTTGGGTGGTATAACCCTGGAAGTTACGGTGCAATCGGCCTTCTCTTTGCAGCTTGGCCAGCTCATCATCGGGTTTGGCGAAGTGATCCATGCCTATGTATTGATAGCCGGCGCCGGTCAGGGTCTCAATAGTCTGATGCAGCATGTCCAGCTTCTGTTGTGGGCTGGGCAGGTGCTCATCTTTAATTTTCCGCTGCGCCGCGAAGCGGGCCGGCAGGTGAGCATAGTTGAATACAGACAGACGGTCGGGTGACAGATCCAGAATTCGCTGAATGGTTTCGGCAAAGGTTTCCGGTGTTTGATGAGGCAAGCCGTAAATCAAATCGACGTTGGTAGAGACAAAGCCCATCTCTTTGGCCTTTTTGATCAGCGCAAAGATGAAGTCTTCATCCTGTTCACGGTTAACTGCTACCTGAACCTCTTTATTGAAGTCCTGCACTCCGATGGAGATACGGTTGAAGCCGGCCTCTTTAAGGGCATCCAGCATAGACAGTTCGATTTCTCTAGGGTCGACTTCGATAGAGTATTCACCCTGTTCGGCAAAGTTGAAGTGACTTTTCAACAGTGACGATAACTTGATGATTTGCTCTGGGTTAAGGAAAGTCGGCGTACCACCGCCCCAGTGCATCTGAGTCACAGTGTAGTGTTTGAACAGAGGTGCCCGCTTGACGATTTCGGCTGCCAGGTACTCTATGTACTGATCGGCTTTGTGCTGATGCCGGGTGATCACCTTGTTGCAGCCGCAGTAATAGCAAAGTTTGGCGCAGAAGGGGATATGAATATACAGAGATAGCTTGTCACTTTTGCTGCCGGCTATGGCCGACAATAGATCGCCTTCTGTGAATGAGTCGTCAAACTCCAGCGCCGTTGGATAGGAAGTATAACGGGGACCGCTGTAGTTATATTTCTCGATCATTGATTGATCCCAGCTGATATGAGTGGGCTGCTTCAAGGCGTGTCCTCCGACAGTAAATTAGCAATGAGCGAAGTATGCAGGGTTATTGCTCAAATAACCTTGATCCAGGTTGTAAAAATTATATGTACACAAGCAAACGTTAAGAAATATCCCTGAAAATGCTTTCAATGTCTGTTTCCTTATTGAGGTTTTGTGCACCGACTCACGCCAGAGAAAAGATTCAGCAGGTTTGATTATTGTTTGGCTGAGACGGCAAAACAAGGCTGCGAACTCAGGCGTAAGCAAAACACAGGCCTCCGATGTTTGGGGCTGATTTTTGGGGGCGAAGAGTTAGGGGGGGGAATAAAGTGCTGCCGACTGCTGAGAGCAAGCCGGCAGTTGGTGCCTAATGAGCTGGTTTGAGCTGAAACTCGGAGAGTTTTTTGGCGTCGGCCAATATGCCTTGCTCTAACTCGGCTTCAGACTTCATCCTGGCCAGGTCGAGCCGCATCCGTTCTTGCTTGGGTAACTGAGCCCTAGCCTCCAGAATGGGATGATCCTTGATACGCTCAAAATGGGTAAATACATCCGGGTAGTCACCACTGACTCTCTCTGTCAGCGATAGCAGATCGAACAGTTTGACGATTCTAACTACCCCTTCAGACAACTCACAACGTTCTTCCGTCATGGCGGCAGCAATATAGCGGATATCTGCAAGCAGGGATGCCTGTTTCGCTTCCATAGCGGCCTTTTGTTCAGCCATAGCCAGCTCTCTGGCCTGGGTTTGTTTCCTCAGACGCAGCAGCAACACTGTGGCATAGGCGCTCAGTCCTATGATGATCAACATGGCTAAGATGATGAGGATAAACTGCATCCCGGCCTCCGTTAGTTGTCTTGGTATTGTTTCAGAAGTTCAGCACCGGATTCGAATTTTTCCAGCAACTCGTCATCGCTATGACCCTTGCCTGGGGCTTCATCGCTCTGATCCAAATCGGTAATGCCGAGTTTTTCCATTAGCTTTTCAATCTTGGCCAATTGCCGCTCCAGCCATTGCTGGTCATCGGCGGCCAGTTCCCGTCCTTCTTCCAGCTGATCCAGCAGCTTATTCAGGCGCGGATCTTCCTCCAGTTGCAGCAGCAACTGTTCATCGGTCAGTTTGGGTTGTTTGGGCTGTGCAACCTTTTCTTTGACTATATCCAGAGCGACAGGTTTTTTGCTGCCAAGGCGGATATCTTGTTTGTCAGTGCCAGCACGTTTTTGCCCCTTCGGAGCAGCAGGGTTCTGGCGGCTGCCCGCCTTATTGCCAGAGTCCTGCTTCTTACGGGCCGGAGCGCGCTCAGATTTCTTGCTTCTGGGGGCCAGTTTGGGGTTGTTCTCGCCGACTTTGCGGGTCTTTTTACTACGGGACATAATTCTCTCGATAAAAAGTAGTTGGTTGCGTCCGAACCGTGCCGGGTTCAGTCTACAAGCGGCGGTTCTGCATCAAGGTCGCGTGTTATAGCAGATCCTGATGTTTTTTGCATCAAGATGAAGTCCTGCGCTGCAAATATTAGCCTAAATTTGCCCTGAGATGCCAAGTAAGCAAATGTCTGCTGCTGATAAAAGCTGACATGGGTTGGATTGTTTTTGTAATGCCATTTGGGGAACGCGGCTAAAGAGGTCAGTAGTGGGGTGGATATGGCCAGCCAACCACCTGGTTTCAAAAGGGTTTCTATTAAGCTCCACTCTTTGGCCGGGGTCCTGAAGTGTTCGAATACCCGAAAACAACAGATAAAGTCATATTGGTGATGTAGTAACTGGTGGTCTGCTGCAAAAAAGGGATCGAACTGTTGTAAATGGTGACCGGCGTCGCGGATCTGTTTCAGGCCATCCTCGCTTAGCACTCGGCCAAAGTTGAGACCAAATAAAGGCGTTGGCTGCAAAGATTGCAGCTGATCCAACAAGGGGTGGATAAAGCGAGCCAACTGCTTTTGCTTTCCTGTTTGGCGGGCTCGGCCGTAACGCTGCTTTTCGGCATCGGGTAACAGGTAACTGCTGGAGTCTGCAAACAACAGCCGACATTCAGGGCAGAGATAAAAACCTCGTTTCTTATCTTGAAAGCTGAGTTCAGCCTGATCGTTATGACACAGGGGGCAGCGACGCATGGACTAATTCAGATCTGCTCAATGGTGGTTAATAAATTATGCCATAAAAAAAGGCGGCAGTATGGCTGCCGCCTTATGATGGTGCTAACTAACACCCTATTCTGATTTCAAGTTTCCTTACTTGCTATGCGACTTTCCCGGTCGATATCCTTCTTTTTTTGACAGCTTTCCCTGCAGTTTTTCTCGTTATCGGTCTTCCAGACACTTTCTTGGGTTTCCTGCAAATAGCGATGGCCAATTGACTCATCATTATTCAGTCGTCTTCTGTGACGCCTAACAGACCATCCTTGTCTACCAAGTACCTTCCAGTGATAACAAGCTTCCAGCCAGTGCATCCAAAGCGCGTTGCTTCCCGTGCCAATGTTTGAGTCCTGCAAACATCTTCCTGTTGGAGCAAGTTCCCCTGTTAATTCGTAAGGACAATGCTAAAAAGCGGTTTGGCAAAATCGCCGGTTCCTTACTTTTATTGACCTGGATTTCAAACTGAAATCTCGACTCATTATTATTATTTGCGAGTGGTCTTAGTAGTCTTATTGTTATTGGCTTGCTTTATTCTTATATCTTGAATGTAAATTATACCGAAACCTGAATGTTGTTGGTAAAGTTTTTATACAAACAGATGGGTTTATCTCGGTACGGGCACATTAAACCTAAATCTGTGATCTGTGTCAAGCATTAATGTTCTCAGTTTACGTAAACGTAAACATTGTGGCTTAAGAAAAGGGTGAAACTTCACCCTTTTCCAAGCTACAGCAAAAATTACTTCAGGCTGGAGATGTACTTGGCCAGTGCATCAATATCTGCATCATTCAGCTTTTTCGCTGTGTCCTGCATCATGCCGTTTAGGTCATTATGACGGCTCTGGTCACGGAACTTATTCAACTGGATCTTGATGTAGTTGGCGTGCTGCCCAGCAACAGCCGGGAAACCGGCCAGTTCGCTGCCTTTACCTTCAGGACCGTGACAAGCAGAACAAGCGGCTATGCCACGAGACATATCACCACCCTTGAACAGCTTTTCGCCGGCATCAGGAACATCTTTTACTTCAGCAACTTGTAATGTTTGACTGGCAAAATAAGCTGCAACATCGGCAATATCCTGATCGCTCAAGGCTACCGCCATCCCACCCATGATAGGATCCATACGGCCATCCTTGCCACCGGTTTGAGCTGCACTACGAAACTCCCGCAGCTGTTTTTGCAGATAGGTTGTATGCTGACCGGCCAATTTGGGATACATGTCGATCATGCTGTTGCCATCAAGACCGTGGCAGGCAGAACAGACAATGGCTTTGGTTTTTCCCGCTTCAGCATTACCTTCAGCAATCGCAGGTGAAGATATGGCGGCGACTACAGACAGCGCAAGGGCTAACTTTTTCATGGCGTTCCAACTTCTTTCGTTAAATTATTGTCCTGAGCTTACTAGGGTGACCCGCAAGCGTGGTAAAATACAAATAATGTGATCGGGCTAATATTTTACACGAAAACGTGGAAAAGTAAGCAAGTCTTCAATATTTATGCTATCACCCAGCAAAATTCCGGAGTCAGAAGTGACAGCAACTCGTATCGATTTTCGCAAGACAAAATTCCTTATCAGCGCGCCTGATATTGCCCATTTGGACAAGCACTTACCTGGCGATACCGGCGTGGAAATCGCCTTTGCTGGTCGCTCAAATGCCGGTAAATCAAGTGCTTTGAATGCTTTGACCGAGCAGAAAAACCTTGCCAGAACCAGTAAAACTCCTGGCCGTACCCAACTGATTAATGTGTTTGAGCTCGATGAGCAGCGCCGTTTGGTGGATTTACCCGGCTATGGTTTTGCTCAGGTACCATTGGCCATGAAGCTTAAATGGCAGGAGTCTTTGGGTGAATATTTACAAAAGCGGGCTTGCTTGAGTGGTGTGGTGGTGCTGATGGATATTCGCCATCCGTTGAAAGACTTGGATTTGCAGATGATTGAATGGGCTGTTGCCAGTGAAATCCCGGTGTTGGCGCTGCTGACCAAGGCAGATAAGTTGCCACAGAGTGCCAAGATGAAAACGGTCAATGAGGTACGTAAAGCGCTGGCTGACTTTGGTGATTGGGTCAGAGTCGAGCCTTTTTCTTCATTGAAGGGCACCGGGAAACCTAAGGTTTTGGCAATTCTGGATGAGTGGTGCCATCCAGCCTGGTTGGAGCTAGAAGACAACGAACAAGGATGATGGACCCAAACCACTATACGGCAGCCATGGAGGCTGCCGTTTTTGTATCTGTTGTTTGTGCTGGGAGAATCAGGACAAAAAAAACCGGTGACTCAGTCACCGGTTAACTTAGCTCTTTTGGGGAGAAGCTAAAATTTCAACAAGACTCAAGTACCATCAAACTTGGACTTCGATGGCTCTCAATGACGGTAGCATAGCGCGAATCGAATCAGGTTTAAAGTAATTGCTCTAAAAAATACTGTAGACGAAAAAAAGCCCCAGCAAATGATTGCTGGGGCGCCAGAATTTGGCTGATCACTAAAAGTGAAATAAAGGTCTGAAAGATAGAACATCTTAACCTCTGTACCCTACGCCGAGAATAATACTGCATTTATCTTTAATGGGAAAACTGTTTTTTCAAAAATACGACAATAATGTGGAGTCGATCACAAGAAATCTTGGTTGAAACAGCAATTTTTGATCTGTGAATTACAGAAATGAGCTTAAAATGCAATCTGTTAGCACGCATTTGTCGATTAATTGCCGGAAAGTGTTGTTTTCAGTTCAGATAGGTTGGCTAGTGACGATAATAAGCGGGAATAATTACTGCGTTGTGTTCAAAATACGAAAAAGCCACCCCGAAGGATAATGCCGATCAGTTAAGACAGATCGCTTGACGATCTCACTGAAAGGATCAAAATCCGATGACCCCATGTCATCGGATTTTTTTATGCAACTTTCAGAAGCTTTGGCGCGTACTCATATCAATCGTCTTACCGAATTCACCTGTCTGGCCGATGTGCTTGAGCCTGAGTTAATTCAGTCGTGCCTTGATTCACATGGTGTTGCCAGTTTAAGGCGACGTAAGTTACCTATGGATGCCATGATTTGGGCGGTGATTGGTATGGCTCTGTTCAGAGGCGAGTCCGTCCGTTCACTCATCAATAAGCTTGATATCGTCTTACCTCAAGAGGTGGATTACGTTGCTCGCAGTGCTGTCACGCAAGCGCGCAAACGGCTGGGCTCTGATGTTGTTCGGGATGTGTTTAAGCGAAGTGCCAAGACCTGGCATGAAAGAGCAGAGCATCCTCATTGGTGTGGGCTTAACCTCTATGGGGTCGATGGTGTCGTGTGGCGAACACCTGATAGCGAGCAAAACAATCAGGCCTTTGCCAAAACTGCCAACGCTTCTGGTGATGCAGCCTATCCGCAAATTCGCATGGTTTGCATGATGGAGCTAAGCAGCCACTTGGTATTGAACAGTGCCTTTGATTCTGTTGCTGTCAGTGAAATGAATTTAGCCGCCGAATTGATATCAAGCATCCCCAATAACAGCCTGACGCTGTTTGACAGAGGCTTTTATTCGTTGGGACTTTTGCACGCCTGGCAACAGGCTCAACCTAACAGTCACTGGCTGCTGCCGTTGAAGAAAGGGACACAATATGAAGTGGTACGCTCTTTAGGAAAACACGACCAACTGGTGCGGTTAACCACCACGCCTCAAGCCAGAAAGAAGTGGCCTATGCTGCCTGACAATATTGAAGCTCGCTTACTGACGAAGACGATAAAAGGTAAGTCGGTTTCCATTTTGACGTCATTAACGGACCCATTGCGTTATCCGGGGGCAGAGATAGCGGATTTATATGCCCATCGATGGGAGATAGAAGTGGGCTATCGGGAGATGAAGCAGCATCTTCTGGAGAGTCGCTTTACGTTACGCAGTCAATTGCCAGAGCTGGTTATCCAAGAATTGTGGGGAGTACTGTTGGCCTATAACCTCATCAGATACAAGATGGTGTTGATGGCTAAAAGCTTACCGTCGTTACATCCGAACCAATTAAGCTTTAGAGATGCGTCGAGTTATATCATTTTTAAACTGACTCAGCTGTCATCTCAAACGCCTGGGAATGTCCCGAGAGATGTCTTGGACATAGTGCGTAATGCGAGGCAGTTCAAGCTTGATGGGAAACGGGATAGAGCCTATCCACGTGCGTTAAAAATGAGTAAAAACAAGTATCCCATTAAGCCTAAGAAAAATGCCGTTCACACTAAGTGAACGGCATTACCCCGAAGGATGGCTCTTGATGAAGTAGGTGGGTTATCAGTGTGCCTGATCCCAGCTATCACCCAGGCCCGCTTCGGCTAGCAAAGGGACATCCAGGGTAGCGGCTTCAGCCATGAGTTTGCAGATCTGTTGTTGCAACTCTTCTGCTTTCGTTTCATCCACCTCAAACACCAATTCATCGTGAACCTGCATGATCATGGTGATCTCCCCCTTGGTGTCAGAGGCTATCCAGTCGGCAACTTTGATCATCGCTTTCTTGATGATGTCAGCGGCTGTTCCCTGCATAGGAGCGTTGATTGCAGCCCGTTCCGCAGCTTGACGCCTCATGGCGTTGCGATCACGGATTTCCGGTAGGTACAGGCGTCTACCAAATAGTGTGGAGACATAGCCTTGCTCGGCGGCGAGTGCTCGGGTCTCTTCCATATACTTGAGCACGCCGGGATAACGCTTGAAGTAGGTATCCATATAGCTTTGTGCTTCAGCGCGGGGAATATCCAGTTGGCGCGCCAAGCCAAAGGCCGACATGCCATAAATCAGACCGAAGTTAACCGCCTTGGCGCGGCGACGCTGTTCTGGGGTGACAGTTTCAAACGCCACATCAAAGACTTCAGCCGCAGTTGCTCTGTGAATGTCTTTACCCTCGGCGAATGCTGCCAGTAGCCCGGCATCCTGGGACAAGTGAGCCATGATCCTGAGCTCAATTTGTGAATAGTCAGCGGCCAAAATCTTGCGTCCTGAAGGTGCGATAAAGGCTTGACGAATTCTACGCCCCTCTTCGGTGCGGATAGGGATATTCTGCAGGTTAGGGTCGCTGGATGACAAACGGCCGGTAGCGGCGTTGGCCTGATGGTAGCTGGTGTGCACTCTACCGGTTTTGCCATTTATCATCAGCGGTAACTTATCTGTATAGGTGCTCTTGAGTTTGGTCAGGCTGCGATGCTCGAGAATAATCTTTGGCAATGGATAATCCAAAGCCAACTCTATCAAGACTTCCTCGGCAGTGGATGGCGCACCTTTCGGGGTTTTCTTGATTACCGGATAGCCCAGTTTTTCGAAGAACAGCGCCTGCAGTTGTTTGGGGGAACTGAGGTTAAATTTCTCTCCGGCGATCTCGTAGGCTTTTTGCTCCAGCGCATCTATTTTTTGCGCCAGCTCATCACTCTGTTGCGACAATTGCATACTGTCGATCAGCACGCCGTCGCGCTCCATCTGTGACAACACCTGAATAAGCGGCAACTCAAGTTCAGTGAAAACCTTGGCTAACTCTTGCTCCCGCTCGAGCCTGGGCCATAGGTGTTGATGCAGCCTAAGGGTAATATCGGCATCTTCTGCGGCATAGGGCGATGCTGTTTCCAGTGGGATCTGGTTGAATGTCAGCTGCTTGGCGCCTTTGCCTGCAATCTCTTCGAAGCTGACGCATTTGTGCCCCAGGTATTTGAGTGCCAGCCCGTCCATGTCGTGCCTGGATGCCACTGAATTGAAGACATAGGATTCGAGCATGGTATCGAAGGCGACACCGGCCAGCTTGATACCGGCATTGGCCAGAATACTGATGTCATATTTTAGATTTTGACCGACTTTCTTGATCTCAGGGTTTTCAAGGATCGGTTTGAACTTCGCTAATACCTGTTCTCTAGGTAGTTGTTCGGGGGCTTCCGGGTAATCGTGCCCCAGAGGTAGATAGGCTGCCTCTCCTGCCTTGACTGCAAAAGACAGTCCTACCAGTTCGGCATCCATATAATTGAGGCTGGTGGTTTCGGTATCTACCGCCATCAGTTCGGCCTCGGTTAACTTTTTTAGCCATTTTTCCAGGGCAGCCTCGGTCTGTATGGTTTCGTATTCTGTCTCTATGGCGAGTTGGGGTGCAGTTTCTTCCTGGGTTTCAGCCATTGCAGTATTGACCGCCAACGGATGCGGTATCTTGTTATCCAGAACTTCTGCCAACCAACGTTTGAACTCCATCTCACCATAAAGCTGTGTCAGTTGGTCTTTATTGGGGGCCGTAATATTGAGTTGGTGCCAGTCCAGATCCAGCTCGCAATCTGTCTTGATGGTCGCCAGATCGTAAGAGAGTTGCAGCATTTCTGCATTATCGATGATTTTCTTAGCCATGGTCTTGGCACCACGGAAGCCAAGAGCTGTGACACAATCCGGTTGCTGCAGTAGCTTGGCGACACCACCGGCCCCTGTCAGCATGGCCAACGCGGTTTTCTCACCCACACCAGGCAATCCCGGGATGTTATCGGCCTTGTCGCCCATCAGTGCCAACAGGTCGATGATAAGCTCGGGGCCGACGCCAAATTTACTGGTGACCTCTTCCGGCCCCATTATGGTGTCTGTCATTGTGTTGATCAGGGTGACATTGTCATCCACCAGTTGCGCCATATCCTTATCACCTGTGCTGATCAGAATGGCACGTCCTTCTTTACTGGCCCGGGAGGCCAGAGTGCCTATCACGTCATCGGCTTCTACGCCGGGAATACATAGGAGTGGTAAGCCCAGGGCTTCGATGATGGCATGCAGAGGCGCTATCTGACTACGCAGATCATCAGGCATGGGAGGCCTATGAGCCTTATACTCTGTATACATATCGTTGCGAAATGTGGGGCCTTTGGCATCAAACACAACCGCCATCTGCTGTGGCTTGTATTTGCCCAGCAAGCTGCGCAACATGTTGACTACGCCGTAAACCGCCCCGGTTGCTTCACCCTTGGAGTTGGTCAGGTGAGGCGGCGCATAGTAGGCCCGATAGAGGTAGGAAGAACCATCCACAAGGACGAGGGGGTTTTCTGCTATTGTTGGCATAGTTTTGTTTCAATCTAAGCTGTCTTAAGTGCTGCTAAGCATGCCATACCAAGGCATTTTCGGCCATGACAAAATCACCCTCAGCCTGTGGATAAGTCTGTGAGTGAAAAAATCAACATAGAGAAACACTGTAGAGAACAACTCGAAGTTGTTTTTGTAACTTGTTGATATTTATTTATTATTTGTTTTTTTGTGAGTCAGGTAAAAGTTTTACCAAATCTTATCGGTTGTGGATTTTTTAAATTCCTTTTCCAGATTTGCACCTTGGTAGCGGTAAAAATCGCCTCTTAGCAGAGACGATGAATTAAGTTAGCATGTTTTTTAATCAGATCAACCAGTTTGTAATTGGTTTGTTAAACCTAAATGACATAAGAGGGATTTTTTAATGAAAAAAATTGCAGTTCTTCTCAGTGGTTGCGGTGTCTTCGACGGCAGTGAAATCCACGAAGCAGTGTTGACCCTGCTGTCCCTGTCTCGCTCCGGCGCAGCGTACCAATGTTTTGCCCCTGATATTCCTCAAATGCATGTGGTCAATCATCTCAAGGGTGAAGTCGTGGAGACTGAGCAGCGCAATGTGTTGGTGGAGGCTGCTCGAATTGCCCGGGGTGATATCAAGGCGACGTCCGAGTTGAATCTGGCCGACTTCGACGGCCTGATCATTCCTGGAGGCTTCGGGGCCGCCAAAAACCTCTGTAACTTTGCCGTAAATGGCAGCAATAGTGAGATTGCCGCCCCGGTGCGTGAATTTATCAGCCGTTTTATCAGTGCCGGAAAGGTGGTGGGCTTTATCTGTATCGCGCCTGTGATGATCCCGGGCCTCTATGGTAAGGGGGCCAAAGGCACCATAGGGACGGACGCCGAAACCGCAGCGGCCTTTACTGCCATGGGCGGTGAACATCAAAATGCCAAGGTAGATCAAATTGTGGTCGACAGTGAGCGCAAGATAGTCAGCACCCCAGCTTACATGCTGGCAGGTTCCATTGCCGAGGCCAATAGTGGTATTGAAAAGCTGGTGGCTAAGGTGTTGGAGCTGGCCTAAGCCCTGTCCAAGTTCTTTTGAACCTATTCAAGAGGGAGCCTGAGCTCCCTCTTTTTACTGTAACCTGCTGTGCAGAATGACTTTGGCGTGTACAAACCTGAGCCACATAGGATTAGCTTTTCTTGCGGTTGTCGAGCCAGCCTTGGGCCAGCCCGACCAAGAGCCCGCCTAGATGCGCGCCGTTGGCTATCGAAAGGCCAAACATATCCATAAAGCCAAGTACCAGCCACAGCAGCATAAAGCCCATCATGGCCGGTGGCAGGCCTATGCCTTTCTCTGGGCTCATGCGGCCGCTGACCCAGGTATAACCCACCAGGCCATATACAACCCCGGAAAGACCGCCGAAGTTGGGGCCACTGAGATAGTACTGCACTATATTGGGCAAAGTGCCGGCGACCAGCAGTAGAGTCAGCAGTGGCGCAATGCCGATACGGTTTTCTATTTTGCCACCCAAGACCCACCACCAGAGCAGGTTAAAGGTGATATGCAGCGCCGAGAAGTGCAGCAGGCTCGGGGTAAATAAGCGCCAGAATTGGCTGAAACCGGCATCCGAAGTGGCGCCGAAGAAAGCCAGGGCTTCGAAAACCTGATTGCCGTAGCCCAGGTTCATGGCTGCGAAGATAGCTATGCAGACCAGTAGAATGATCAGCGTCAGCGGTCCGGCGCCGGTAATAAATTGACTCAGCAGTTGCAGCGATGGCGCGCCATAGTCAAAGCGGATTCGGTTGTCGCCATGATCCCAAGAGGCCTGCAAGTACTTGGGGTTTAACGGATCCTGGACAAAGTCGAGAAATGCTTTGCGCCCCTTGGCTTGGTCTGTGTCCTCAATAACATGGATGGCCACCCCCTGTTCCAGATGTGTGATGCGACAGGGGATCCCTTCACCCTTGAGGTAGTCTACCAGCGCCTGGGCGGCGCGTTCGTTGGGGAGGCGGCCGATTTCCATGTCTCAGTCCCTCGGCCAGGCAGCGAAACCGCCATCCAGGCTGTAGACCTCATCGAATCCTTGATGTTGCAGATATTCCGCGGCACTTTGGCTGCTGATGCCATGATAACAGCAAACCACCAAGGGCTTATCCATATCGGCGTCCCTGAGATAGTCGGCCAGATTGTCATTACCGAGGCGAACGGCGCCGGGAATATGGGCCGTCTCGAAACTGGCCGGATCGCGGATATCGACTATCTGCAGCTCGGCATCTTCGGCCATCATTTGCTGGAGTTGAACGACAGAAAGGTGTTGGTAACTGGACATAGTTTGCCTGTAAAAGAGGTAGTGCTTATTAACAGTGTGCATCAGGGCGCTGCATGAGTACAGCGCCCTGTTTGGGGATCAATCCCAGCTGAGAATGACTTTGCCGGATTGACCCGAACGCATGGCATCAAAGCCCTGCTGGAAGTCATCTACTTTGTAATGGTGAGTGATAATAGGTGCAATATCCAATCCGGACTGGATCAGGCTGGCCATTTTGTACCAGGTTTCAAACATTTCCCGGCCATAGATGCCCTTTATCACCAAACCCTTGAAGATGACCTTGCTCCAGTCTATCGCCATATCGCCACCCGGGATCCCCAACATGGCAATTTTGCCACCGTGGTTCATGGTATCCAGCATGGAGTGGAAGGCTGACGGCACACCGGACATTTCCAGGCCGACATCGAAGCCCTCTGTCATGTTGAGTTCGCTCATTACGTCTTCGAGTTTTTCCTTGGCCACATTGACGGCTCGGGTCGCCCCCAGTTTACGGGCCAACTCCAGACGGTACTCGTTGACATCCGTAACTACCACGTGGCGCGCACCGACATGGCGGCAAACCGCGGCGGCCATAATGCCTATGGGGCCGGCTCCGGTGATCAGCACATCTTCACCGACGAGATCGAACGACAGCGCAGTGTGTACCGCGTTGCCGAAGGGGTCGAAGATAGCGGCCAGATCGTCGCTGATATCATCGGGGATCTTGAAGGCGTTGAAGGCCGGGATCACCAGGTATTCGGCGAAGGCGCCTTCGCGGTTAACCCCAACACCCACAGTGTTGCGGCACAAATGGGTACGGCCACCACGGCAATTGCGACAGTGACCACAGGTGATATGGCCTTCGCCTGACACCCGGTCACCAATATTGAAGCCACGCACTTCCTGGCCCATATCCACCACTTCGCCGACATATTCATGGCCGACAACCATA
Source organism: Shewanella chilikensis (assembly GCF_037953065.1). Taxonomy (NCBI): domain Bacteria; kingdom Pseudomonadati; phylum Pseudomonadota; class Gammaproteobacteria; order Alteromonadales; family Shewanellaceae; genus Shewanella; species Shewanella chilikensis. Next base: position 95,035 of record NZ_CP149966.1, read on the forward strand.
GGAACCGGGATGGTCTTTTGTGACCACTCATCCCAGTTGTAGATATGCACATCGGTACCACAGATGGCGGTCTTGCGGATCTTGATCAGCAGATCGTTATGGCCCATTTCTGGCTTGGGCGCGTCTACCATCCAGATGCCTTGTTCAGGCTTGAGTTTGCTCAGTGCTTTCATCATGTTACTCCATGGGATAGGTATCAGATGATACCCATCTCCTTGCCGATTCGGGTGAAGGCTTCGATGGCCTTGTCCAGCTGTTCACGGCTATGAGCCGCCGACATCTGGGTACGGATACGGGCCTGTCCCTTGGGTACAACCGGGAAGGAGAAGCCGATAACATAGATATTTTCCTGCAACAGGCGGTTGGCGAAGTCACTGGCCAACTTGGCATCACCCAGCATGACCGGCACTATGGCGTGGTCGGCTCCGGCCAGGGTGAATCCGGCTGCAGCCATTTTTTCACGGAAATAACGGCTGTTTTCCCATACCGCTTCGCGCAGTTCCTGGCCCTCTTTGAGCATCTGCAGCACCCGAATCGAGGCGCTGACAATGGAAGGCGCCAGTGAATTGGAGAACAGGTAAGGACGTGAACGCTGACGCAGCCAATCGACGACTTCTTTACGGGCCGCGGTAAAGCCGCCGGAAGCGCCGCCCAGCGCCTTACCCAAGGTGCCTGTGATGATGTCGACGCGCCCCATCACATCGCAATATTCGTGGGTGCCGCGGCCGTTCTGGCCGATAAAGCCAACGGCGTGGGAGTCATCGACCATGACCAGAGCGCCGTATTGGTCGGCGAGGTCACAGATACCTTTGAGGTTGGCAATAACCCCATCCATGGAAAACACTCCATCTGTCGCTATCAAGATATGGCGGGCACCGGCATCGCGGGCGGCGATCAGTTGGGTTTCCAGATCGGCCATATCATTGTTGGCGTAGCGGAAACGCTTGGCCTTACACAGGCGAACACCGTCAATGATAGAAGCGTGGTTCAGGGCATCCGACACTATGGCATCTTCCGGGCCCAGCAGGGTTTCAAACAGACCTGTGTTGGCATCAAAGCAGGAGGAGTAAAGGATGGTATCTTCCATGCCGAGAAACTCGGATAGATTGGCTTCCAGTTGTTTGTGAATATCCTGGGTTCCGCAAATAAAACGTACCGAGGCCATGCCAAAGCCATGATCTGCCAATCCGGCCTGCGCCGCCTTGATCAATTCAGGATGATTGGCCAGCCCCAGGTAGTTGTTGGCGCAAAAGTTGATAACTTCTGCTTCATTGACGCGAATGGCCGGTTGCTGTGGAGAAACTATTACACGTTCGCTCTTGTACAGGCCTTCGGCCTTGACGTCAGCAAGCTGTTGGTTGATCTGATCGTAGAATGAGGTAGATGCCACCTTAAGTCTCCTTGATTGGATTATTCTGTTTATTGGAGTGGTGGCATTTTAACCCTAAAGCCAATGGCTCAACACTCTTTTTTGAGCTGGGTCGGCAGGGATAAATCAGATTAGGGCTAGTGCTTGTTTCAGATGAGAAAAACTAGGGAATCCGAGAAGGAGAAAGGCATCTGAATGACAGATGCCAAAGACCAAAGACAGTAGGGTTAGTCTTGCTGGTGGGCTAAAGTTTGGTAGTGCTGCTCCAGACGCTCGAAGGTCGAGGTGGAACTGGGGGTGGCGTAGGCTTTAAAGATCATCAGCACCCTGAGCAGGCCTTCATAGAGTGAAGACTTGGTGATATTGGCTATGCTGGATTGGGTCAGCTGATAGCTGATCCAGAAGCTGACTATCATCTTGATAGTATCGGCCAGGCTGGAGATCTTGTCTTGCTCCAGCTGCAGAAAGCCATCCTGACACAACTGTTGCAGTACGTGACTAGAGCGGGTCAACACCTTTTGCTGGGCTTCCAGATAGCGCTTTTTCAAGGCCTCATCGCGGCTGAGGATGTCGGCCAGGTTGGCGTACATAAAGCGAAATTGCCACAGGGTATAAAACATGGCATCGAAATAGCCAATCAATAACTCGACATCGACTTGCCTGTCTTCATAGGGTTGAAACCCCAGGTCCAGATGATTTTCATACTGGGCGAAGATGCAGCGAATAATGTCTTCCTTGTTGCGGAAGTGGTAATAGAGATTGCCTGGGCTTATTCCCAGATGGGCCGCGATATGATTGGTGGTGATGGAGCGCTCGCCGTGTTCGTTGAAGAGTTCCAGGCTGGCCTGGATGATTTTATCGCGGGTTTTCATCTGAGTCCTAAATGGTTGCGGCATCATCCGCAATCCGGCGAATGGCTCTTGGTTATGCTGCTTCGGGTATTATGCTAGCATTGTGACAATCCATCAGGCAAAACTCAATTATCCCGCCAATGAACCTTAGTCGTTACTCACTCTTGCTGTATCTGTTGTCGCCACTCTTACTGCTGTATCTGGCATTTAGGGCCTTGAAAAGCCCGGATTACCGTGGCCGGTGGGGTGAACGATTCGGCTTGTTCAAGGCCAAACCGACAGACCTGTTGATCCATACTGTTTCCATGGGGGAAACCCTGGCAGCTGTGCCGCTGATCAAGGCATTGATGCAAGCCAACCCTGATCTATTTGTCACGGTAACGACCACCAGTCCCACAGGTTCCCGTGAGGTGCTCAAGGCATTTGGTGACACAGTGCAGCATTGTTATCTGCCGTTCGATCTTCCCTGGTGTGTGCGGCGTTTTCTAAACAGGCTCAAGCCTGCAAACCTGATTGTGATGGAAACTGAACTCTGGCCCAACTTACTGCATCAGGCCAAAAAACAGGGTGCCGGCATCATGCTGGCCAATGCCAGGTTGTCGGCCAAGTCGGCCGCCAAATACCAAAAGTGGGCCGGGCTTAGCCTGCCCATGTTGCAACTGCTGGATAAGGTGGCCGTGCAGACTCAAGCCGAGGCCGAACGCTTTATCGCCCTCGGGATAGCCGGCGACAAGCTGAGTGTGTGCGGCAGCCTCAAGTTCGACCTGCAGCTGGATCAGCACAAGATAACCAAGGCCAGAGGCGAAAGGCAGTTGTGGGGGCGCGCCTCGTCCCCGGTATGGGTTGCCGGCAGTGTTCATCCTGGGGAATTTGCCGCCATGTTGGAGTGCCATAAACGCTTGTTGGCGCTGTGGCCCGAGGCTTTGTTGATCATGGTACCGAGACACCCGGAGCAGTTCGATAATGCCGCCACGGCAATCAAGCAGGCCGGGCTTGCCTATGTGCGGCGCAGCAGTGGTCATGAGCTAGCTGCCGGGACTCAGGTGCTGCTGGGGGATACCATGGGGGAGTTACTGGGGTTATATGCCTGCGGCGATCTGGCCTTTGTCGGCGGCACCTTGATTACCAATGGCGGGCATAATCCGCTGGAGCCGGCGGCCTTGGGCTTGCCGGTCTTTGTCGGCCCCCATCATTGGGACTTTGCCGAGATAACCTGCATGTTGCAAGATGCCGGGGCCTTGCTGCAAGTTGAGGATGCCGCCTCGCTGGCGAGTGGCATAACGGCACTGTTGCAGGACAGCAACGCGAGACATCGTGCCGCCCAAGCCGGCTTGGAAGTGGTTAGCAGCAACAGAGGAGCACTGCAGAAGCAATTGCGGTTGGCTCAGGCTTTGTTGTCAGCTGAGCCGCGGTAGCCTTCCAGCAGCCACTGCCAGTTATCTTCGGTAAATTGCAGCTCGGGCTGTTTGCGTTTTTCTTTGTTGAAGGAACGCAACAGCCTACTGAGATTGGCCTGTTGCCAACCGTCGGCCGGGGTTCGCAGCTCTCCTCGGTCAAAATCAATCAGATAAAAGCCCTGGTCGCTGCTGAGAATATTCTTGGCGTTGAGATCGGCATGGTAGACACCACGCTGATGGAAACGGCCAATCAAGGCGCCGAGTTGTTGCCACTGAGGGCGCGACATGGCCTGTTTTTGCAGCAGAGCCACCAGATCCTCGGCACCATGAATGCGGCGGATCAGAATGTCGGCCCGATACCAGAGACCGAAGCGTTCCACTTTGGCGGCAATTGGCTCGGGCACAGGTAAACCTTCTTCAAAGAGTTGCTCCAAGAGCGCCAGTTCTGCTACAGCACGGGTCTTGGGGACGCCGGTGAATAGGTAGGCATCTTTGCTGAACTTTTCCATCAGGCCGCCGCGCCAATAGTGGCGCAATACCCACTGCTGTTTCCCATGCTCGACAAACCAGGTGGTGTAACGCCCCTTGGATGAGCCGACAATCGCTTGCTGTTGCCGCCAAAAAGACTCGTCAAACCAGGTTTCATCCAGGGCTTGTGGGGCGGCATGACTCAGCGCCAGGCAACCCTTGGCGGTATTTTTAATCTGCATCGGCTATTTGTTCGTTATAAGCTTGGAACCTGGGTCTATTCTACATTAAGATCTGGGGTTTGCACCCAAGAAGCCGATTCTGTCCATGAGTCTTGACCCAGCGAAAATTCAATCTCTCTGCTTGCTGCGCCTGTCGGCGATTGGTGATGTTTGCCATGCCGTCGCCATGGTGCAGGCGATTCAGCGTCAGTATCCGCAACTGGCCATCACCTGGGTGATAGGTAAGATAGAATATCAACTGCTCAAACACCTGCCCGGGGTGGAGTTTGTGGTGTTCGACAAAGGCCAAGGCTGGAAGAGTTACTTCAATCTGCGGCGAGCGCTCAAGGGGCGTCGTTTCGATGTGCTGTTGCACATGCAGGTGGCGCTGCGGGCTACCATAGCCTCATTGATGATCCCCGCCAAGGTGCGCATAGGGTTTGACCGGGCCAGGGCCAAAGAGGGACAATGGTTGGTGACCAATGAACAGGTGGCTCCGTTGGCCACACCCCATGTATTGGAAGGCTTTATGGGCTTCGCTAAGGCTTTGGGGGTGACAGATCTTCAGCCTAAGTGGAACATTCCTGTGCCCTCCGCCGATACTGAGTTTGCCCGTCGGTTGATCCCTGATGGGGATAAGGCACTGATTATTTGCGCTGCCGCCAGTAAGGCAGAGCGAAATTGGTTGCCAGAACGTTATGCTCAAGTAGCCAATCATGCGCTGGGAAAGGGGTATCGTGTGTTGCTTTGCGGCGGTCCCGCTCCTATGGAGTATCAGCTTGCCGAGGCCATTCTTGAACATGGCGATGCGCGCATCGAAAACCAGGTGGGTAAGACTTCGCTGACGCAGCTTTTGGCGCTTTTGAAACAGGCGAGCATAGTCCTGGCGCCGGATACCGGTCCTGCTCATATGGCTGTGACCCAAGGAACACCGGTGATCGGCCTATACGCCCACTCCAATCCTGGACGCACTGGGCCTTATACCTGTTTGGATAGCGTGGTCAGTGTCTATGATGAGGTAATTGCCTTGCAATATCCAGGTGAGGTTCCCTGGGGGACACGCGCCAAAGGCGCGCATCTGATGGAGATGATCCCGGTGGCTCCTGTAATTGCCCAATTGGATCGTCTGTTGCCAGCAAGCGAAAGCACTTAATCAAGCGATCCACAACAATACTCCGGTCAATAGTAAGGAGCTTCTGATTAATGGTAAACTTCAGGCTTGATGGGCTCATCTGCTGACAAACATCAGTTGAGTGATGCAATGAGGGAGGATGGGGTTTTCCATTTTATTTTAGGGATAATGTCGATGTCCGTGGCGCCAAAATTTCTGTTTGTACCTGTCTCCTGTGAAGAGGGAATAGGTGAATATATGCGTTCCACCATAGTGGCCGACGAGATCATGCAGCGTTGGCCCGGAGCACAGATTGAATTTGTGCTTAACAGTCGCGCCCCCTATGCCAAGTATTGCCCCTATCCAACGCATCTGGTTGACGACACTCCCACCAAGCGAGTGAAAGAGGTGAACCAGCTGATCTCAAAGTTAAAGCCTGATTTAGTGGTCTTCGATGCCGCAGGACGTAAAGCACAGCTGAAACATGCTTATCGCAGCGGTGCCAAGGTAGTTTTTATCAGCCAACACAAACGCAAACGTGCTCGTGGCATGAAGCTTGTGCGGGCATTGGTCACTGACAGTCATTGGGTGGTACAGCCTGAGTTTGTGATTGGCGATATTAGTCGTTTCGATCGCTTTAAGTTAAACCTGATTAAGCGGGCCGAGCCCATCTTTACCGGTCCTATCTTCGCTCGACCCGATAAAGTGTTGCAACAGCAGTTGCAGCAAGAATATAGCTTAAATCCCAAGGGCTATCTCCTCTATAGCGCAGGATCTGGCGGTCATTATGTCGGCGCAACTCTGGCGGCTGAGCGTTTTGCCCAAGTGGCGCAAATCTGTTATCAAAAGATGGGAATACCCAGCGTCATGGTGTTTGGCCCTAATTATCCTAAACCTCTGCCTAGATTAGAGGGTGTAGTGAGTATAGATCGGCTCTCCAGCGTGGAGTTTATCAACCTGCTTGATGGCGCAGTGGGCGCTGTGCTAAGCGGTGGCGATACCCTGCTGCAGGCGATAGCTCTTAAGGTGCCAACGTTGGCTGTGGCTGTTTCCAAGGATCAACCCAAGCGGATTGATAGCTGTGTGCAGCGGGGCTTAGCCATCAGCAGCGATATCGAGACCGATACCATGTGTACTCAGGTACAGCGCCTGTTGGAACCACAAACTGTAGCGCAGTTAGTTGTCAATATGGATAAAGAGGGGGAGGCCAAGGGGTTGGATATCTGCATAATGGAGATTGCGCGACTATTGGGGCTTGATTATGAGTAGTAAACGGATCGGCTTAGCTATAGACAGCCTCGCCGGTGGCGGTGCAGAGAAGATAGTCTTAACCCTGGCGACTGAACTGAAACGTTTGGGACATGAGCCGCATCTTTTGGTGCTGACCCCTCATTATGATTATGCAGTCCCCGAGGAAATTCCCTTGCATGTCTGCTTCGATGAAGGTGAGCGGCATATCATTGCCTGGTGGCGGTTGGGTCGCTCGGTTGCCAGGGTAAAGCAATGGTTCGATGAACTCGAACAGACTTATGGTGGTTTTGACCTTATTTTGTCTAATTTGGACAAGAGCAATTTATTGCTAACTCGTGCCGGCGTATCACCGCTCTATATTGTGGTGCATAACTCTATTGAAGAGGAGTTGAAGCGTGAGCGTAAACTCGGACTATTAGCTTACCTTGCAATGCTCAGAACCAAGCTGGCACTGAACGGCCAGGCGTTGATCACAGTCTCCAAGGGGATCGCTCAGGAAATTCGCCAGAGCGGGCGAATTTCTCCCCGCAGTATGCGTACTATATATAATCCATTCGATATAGAAGCGATAAGGGCAAAGGCTGCAGAGGAACACCCGGATATTCCCAAGGGGGACTATCTGATCCATGTTGGTCGTGTCGCACGGCAAAAACGTCATGACATACTATTTCAGGCTCTTGCCAAGATGCATAAGCCTTTGCCGCTGGTGCTGCTTTGTAACAATCCCAAGAAGGCGATGAAACTGGCCAGAAAATACGGCGTGGCCGATCGCATCATCTGTCCCGGGTTTCAGGCCAACCCCTTTCCCTGGATAAAGGCGGCGCGCCTATTAGTGCTAAGTTCCGATTATGAAGGCTTTGGTAATGTCCTGGTCGAGGGGTTATTGTGCGGCACACCTGTGATCAGTACCGACTGTCCCCATGGACCTGATGAGATTTTAACGGGTGAATTGGCTAAATATCTGGTGCCAAGACGGGATAGTAAGGCTTTAAGTCAGAAGTTGGAGCAAGCCTTGGAGTATTATCCGCCTTTTGCCGACAGTCAGATCCTTACGCAGGTGACTATCGACAAAATTGTTGCCGATTATCTGAGCCTCTGTGAGTCCTCTTAAGGGTAATGGAATAGAACTTTCACTACTTGCAGCCTACTTACTTAAGTTCTTGCTTGTTTAATCGTTTTACAAACCCTGATATTACAGCCTCGTTGTTGGTGGGCTAAATATAAAGCATTAATAAATAATGCTTTATAAAGTTTTCCCTGCCTAGATTTATGTTCAACATATGCTCAATTGTTGATTAAAGGCTGAAATTTTTCTGTTTCACCATAGAAGTTTAGGATTTGCTTTTCCACTGCATTTGCGACTTGGTGTGGGGCAATAGAGCTTGCTTTACCTGTACCTTCAAGGATGATGCTATCCCCCAGTGGTTGCCAGAGCTTAAAGTCGCTGGCCATTAGGGTTACTTGAGGCTTAGACATACATACAGCTAGATGAGCAGTAGCTGTATCTACGCTTATAATTAGATCGCAAAGACCTATGATAGCAGGAAGCTCAAAGAAATTATTCAGTGCAGTAAAAGTCGTGATCTGTTTTGGATTTAAATCTCTATCTGCTCTTATCTCTGCCGTGACAGATTCAAGCTTATCTGGCGGTGTGTTGACTATGAATACCAGGTTGGCATATTTTGAATTAAGCAGCTGGATCAGTTGTTTCACTTGAAGCCAAGGGTAGTCTTTTTTCGTCGCCGTTGATAGGTGATTGATAAAAATAATGAGTTTATTTGAGTCACCCTGTGTGAGTGAGGTTATCACGGGTTGGACACTAGATTGATATTCTGGACTAATATTAATATCGAGTTGTTTGTTGCCGTTAATGAGATCTTTGGTATCTAATCCTAGAAATTGATTAAAGCAATGACCATAGAACTCTGTAACATGTGAGCTTTTTTTAGCTATATCACGGTAGTTGAGAATACCATCGAGTTTGCCAGCATGGATTTTACTGCTAAATAGATTTCTTAGGGTGTAGTTCATGGTGGCGACAACTACGGCTGTCGATGAGATTTGACGTGCAATCTTTGCAAATTGTTCGCTACGATTCTTCCCTACGAAAATGATGATATCGTAGTTTTTTTCTCGAGCTGCTTGGATTGCTGCTTGACGTTGATTCAAATTGCTCACTATGGGATAGACGTCGTCGAAATCCCCTATTGCATTTATCCATTCCGATAGAATTTTGTTGCGGCCTTTGGCCCAATCGTGGGGCTTACTGCGACAGTCATCAAACCAGATATCGATACTAAGATGAGGGTATTTTGCTTTAAAGGCGCGTAACCAAACACCTTGGTAGACAAAGTCACCAATGGCCAAGTGTGTCATGTACAAGACACGTTTAGCTTTCAGTATGCTTGAATGTTCAATTATGACAGACACAAGAATCTCTATTTTAGATAGTTGGTAAACTGTGTGAATTTTTTGTCAAGCTTAGGCGTTGCAAAAAGCCGCGCCAGGGCACGTTGCCAGTTAAGATATAGCTTGGTTAATTTACGTTGCTTCATCTTTTCAAGCCCCCCATGAGGGTTGATGTCCGATAGGCCCGTCAGATCGACTGAAACGCAGTATGGGATGAGTCCAAAAGGATAAATACCTAGCGTCCACCAGGATTTTAGGTGCCCATCAACTGGCTGTACCACATAAGGCATGTTTTTGATAAGTGCTTTCGCTCCTTTTTTACTCACTACCTGTGCTACAGCGCTAATTGGAAACTTATGATAGCTAATAAATTTGTGCTTATGGTAAGTATAAGCATTCCTAATATTACTCTGGCCACCTTTGCGGAGTGGATAAAGCTTAATGAAATCCCATTCTTTTGTGGGTAGGTTTCGCATTAAGTCGACCACTTCGGAGAAATTGTCTTCTAGGTAGATGTCATCCTCAAGGATGAAGGCAAAATCCAAGTCATCATCGATAATTTTTTGCCATGCTTTTTTGTGGCTAAGACTGCAACCGACCTCTCCTTTACTTAGCGCCCTGTAATAGTTTTTTTGCACTAATTTGGCAGGAGAAACCTGTTCAATTTCTTCATCTGTTAGTAGGTTGCCATCAACACCTTCTATGCGTTCGAAGGGGACTCCAACACGATTGAGTTGCTCGGAAATGCGGGCCATCCGCTCAGTAGAGCGGGCTAGATTGATAACGAAAACCTTATACTTCATCATGAGTTTTAGCTATTTCCTTAAATGGTGACGAAGGCTTTAGCCAAGGCACTGATGATCGTTCTCGGTAGCTTATAACGCTTATGTGCTTTGTCGATAAACAAGTCCCAGCCGTCACTTTTTATTTCTTTTAAAATGTCAGCATCTATTTGGTTAGCAAATATGTCGCAGAAGTCGTTTACAAATCTGACTTCACGTTTTAAAGAAGAGTTAGTATAGCCTCTACCAGCATAATGGATGAAGCTGGCTTGTTTATAATTTTCTGCCCCTAAAACATCCATGCGGTTAAACCGTGAAGATATGCTTTTATTTTTGAGATTATCACGTTGTATCAGGTAATTTACATAAGTTTGTTCATAGTACTTTATGTGATTACAAAGTTTCTGAAGATCAGATAATGAGGCAATGTCAAATACCGGACATTGGCGTGAAATTAGCATGCAGCCTAGGTTATAGTAGACAGGGCGTCCATTTACTTTTGGCCAGTCTTTTATTTCACCCATGATCGCAGAGATTTTGTCTATCACAGGTTGACGTTCTAGCAACTGTCCTTCATTAAATAGATAAATAGTATCTAGTTCATTATAAACTTCAAAAATGTTGTCAGCATCTGGAGTAATAATGATATCGGCATCCAGGTACAGTACCCTATCGTATTTTTTCAATAACTCCTTGATATATAACTTCTCTGTCCATGCAGGGCTGGCGGTATGTTTTGGATTTGTGATGGTGATTGGGTAATGGAGCTCCTTTGAAACGATAAGATCAGCACCGACTTTTTCGGCATATCTTTCGAAACTGAGTAACGCGGCACGGTACATGGGATTTTCATCACCAATAGCAAGCGTAAAAATAGCTGTTTTCAATTGATTGTCTTTCATTACAAATGGGCTCCTCAAGGCTTAATTACTGACCGATAAAGTGTTGCGCGGCCAGCCAGTCCAAATACTCGGGTACTCCTTGCTCGACTGTTTTAAAGGCCTGAGTATATCCAGCAGCCCTAAGCCGAGTGAGATCCGCCTGGGTATAGCTTTGATAGGCGCCTTTGAGCTTATCCGGGAAAGGAATATATTCGATTTCCCCCTTACCGTGATAAGCGATCACCGCATTGGCCACATCGTTGAAGCTCTGTGCTTGACCCGTACCACAGTTGTACACCCCTGAGACACTCGGATTTTGCCATAGCCAGAGGTTGACCTTGACTACATCTTCGACATACACGAAGTCTCTCAGTTGTTTACCATCTTCGAAGCCGTCGTGGCCCTGAAATAGGCGGCAGATGCCATTCGCCTTGATCTGATTGTTGAAGTGGAAGGCTACGCTAGCCATGCCGCCCTTATGTTGTTCTCTTGGTCCATAAACGTTGAAGTAACGTAGTCCGGCCACTTGAGTCGTGAAGCTATGTTGCCTGACATATTGATCGAAGAGGAACTTGGAGTAGGCATAGACGTTGAGCGGCTTTTCCAGCTCCCGCTGCTCGACAAACTTATCGCTGCCGCCGTAAACAGAGGCCGAAGATGCATAGATAAACTGGCTGCCGGTACGCTCACAAAAGTGGAGCAGGGTTTTGGAATACTCGTAGTTGTTAGCCATCATAAACTTGCCGTCCCACTCTGTGGTCGACGAACAGGCGCCTTGATGGAAGATCACTTCAACCTTGTTATCGAATTGTCCTTGGGTTATCTGTTCGATGAAGTCTGCTTTATCCAGATAGTCGGCGATTTCACAGTCGGCGAGATTAAACATCTTGGTGCCGTCGGTCAGGTCATCTACGGCAATAATATCACTACGTCCTAAGTTATTGAGCGCTTTAACTAAGTTGCTTCCAATAAAGCCTGCGGCACCTGTGACTACTATCATAAGTATTTTCCAATTTTCGTGTGACTCATATCAATTTTGAGTCGCTAAATGTTATAAATCCGAGGTGAGTGGTTGGGGCTCACCATAAAAGGTATCTAGAAACTGTGCAATTTCCTGTGCCGCAGCGTCAAAATCGATTAGTGCCATATTTCGGCCAGTTTTTTTGCCTATCGGTGGAGTAAAGGCTAGACGCTTGTGGCTCTGGGTCAAAGTTTGCCAGCGAATCTTGGGCGCTGAACGCCTCCCAGCGTAAAACCCTACAGTTGGCACATCATGAAGCCCTGCGATATGTAAAGGGCCTGTTGAACCTGCGATAAACATGTCGGCAGCGACCAGTGATTCGGCAAAGTCGGCAAGGCCGGCTAAAGGTTTAGCCATTACCACTTTGACTCCATTAGCTTGTAAATCTTTATTGATTATTTGCGCTAATGCTTCTTCGTCACCGTTGAAGGTGAGTACAAACTTACAGTCGATTTTAGTATTGGCGTTTATCTGTGTTAATAGGTAGGCAAAGTCCTTTGGGGCGAGCGCACCGGATGACCCGCCTGTACCCGGATGAGCAAAGATTAACTTTTCACCTGCAGAATGTTCGTAATAGGCTTGCCATTTGTCTCGCACGGCTTGCTTATCCCAATATTGTTTGGGAAGTGCTGGGATACTGTATCCAAAGTGATTAAGGAAGTGCTCTACCAGTAGGCAAGCTCCACGCCAACAGGGCTCTCCCTTACGATACTGAACGTTGGCTCTATGTTTATAGAGATATTGGTACCAGTTATGCTTAGGAGCGAGTTTATAGGCAACATCTATGTGACGTAAGATTTTGTAGATACGGTATTCGGATTGAGAGATGAGAATTGCGTCATATTGCCTGGCGGTGATGGCTTCGCCACTCTCTTCGTCATTGCCGTTATCGACAATGACATGGTCAACATAAGGGCATACTTCAGCAAATGGCTTTACGGCTGGAGAGACAAACATTTCAATACTGGCTTGCGGTAAAGCATGCCTGAGTAAATACAGTGCAGGCCACATGAGGACAAAGTCGCCAATTTTATCGTGTTTGATGACCAATACTCTTTTTAACATATGAAAAAATCAACTCATTGTAAAAACTTAAGTGGTCCATTGATGTCTACATCCTCGCGAACATCAATGGATCACTCACGAAAAAAGGCGTGTCAGTATACCAATTTAAACTCCATAGATCTGTGTTTTCGTCTTTCATAATCAGGTTTCGTCTGAAAGATTTGCATGGGTCGCTAAATGCCTTGAACTCAGACTCTCCTGGGTACAACCGTTGTTAAGGATTAACCACACCGATTCGATGTCAATGGTTCAATCCTGGGAGAGAACTCGGTAAACTAGGCGCGATTACACCATCAACTTAGGGCAGAGAGTCATGTACACGAAAGCCATCTATCCCGGAACATTCGACCCTGTCACCAATGGGCATACGGATCTTATCCAACGTGCCGCTGCGCTATTTTCTCACTTGGTGATAGGTGTGGCGGCCAGTCCATCGAAGCAGCCTTGTTTTACTCTGGAAGAAAGGGTCGCCATGCTCAACAAGGTGACCTCACATCTGGACAATGTCGAGGTGGTTGGCTTTACCGGGCTACTGGTGGACTTTGCCAAAGAACAGAGTGCCAATGTGTTGGTTCGTGGGCTGCGCGCTGTGTCTGATTTCGAATATGAGTTCCAACTGGCCAATATGAATCGTCGGCTCCACCCTGAACTGGAGAGTGTCTTTTTGACTCCGGCAGAAGAAAACTCTTTTATTTCATCGACCTTGGTCAAGGAAGTCGCGCTGCACGGGGGCGATGTCAGTCAATTTGTTCATCCGGATGTTGCCAAGGCCTTGGTTACCCGAATCAAAAAGCAAGGAAGTTAATTTCAATGAGAAGTTTTTTGTACAAAAGCTTGGTACTGGGCATTGGCCTGGGAATGAGTACTATGAGTCAAGCGGCGCCTTGGGTTGATAGTTCTGACATTTATTTAAGAGCCGATATACAAGCGCTGGCCGATGCCGGGGTAATCACGGTTCCGGTCAATACCTATCCCTTGATGTGGGCCGGTATCGGTGCCGACTTGGCCAAAGTTGAGCCGGCCACCCTGACCCCGGCGTTGACCGACGCCTTTTCCAGAGTGAATTTTTACTATCGTCAGGCGATAGACAGTCGCGGTAATGCGGCCATCAAGGCAACGGCGGCAACCGATGCTGCCAGGTTTCAACATTTTGGTTCTGACTATCGTGAGGAGGGACAACTGAGTGCCTCCTATGAATATGTCGGAGAACGTTTTGCCTTCAAGGTTGCAGGAACCGGGGCATATGATGCTCAGGATGATGAGAACGCTCGTCCGGATGATTCCTACATGGCTGTGGTATTGGGCAATTGGATAGTGACCGCAGGCACTGTGCAGCAGTGGTGGGGCCCAGGGTTTGATTCGGCCTTGCATAAATCAAATAATGCCAGGCCCATGCCGTCTGTGATGCTCAGTCGCAACAATGCCGCTGGCTTTGAAACCCCTTGGTTATCCTGGATTGGCCCCTGGACCTTGACTACCGGCATCAGCTGGATGAACGACGACAGGGCCATCGAAGATACCCTGCTGTGGAATATGCGCGGCAGTGTCAGACCCTTCAAACAGTTGGAAATAGGCCTTTCCTGGACCACGCAATTTTGTGGTGAAGGCCAGGATTGTGATCTTAGTTCGTTCTGGGATGCTATTTCAGGGGGGACCGAGTGTGCCGATGGAGAAGCTAGCTGCGACCCTTCTATGAATTCCAAGGTGGGCAACCAGATGGCGGGCTTCGATATTCGTTATGCCGACACTCTGTTTAACGTGCCTTTCGGCCTTTATCTGGAGCGCACCTGTGAAGACTCCAGCGGTTCGGCGCCATGGCAGATTGCCGATTGTGCCATGCTGGTGGGTGCTGATACCCGCTTCAACCTGGCGCAGCAACAATATAAGCTGTTCTTCGAGTATACGGATACAATGGTAGCCTGTGGCAGCGACCCTAATGTGTTTAACTGTTTCTATGAACATAGCACTTACCTGAGTGGTTCACGTTACTATCAACGTTCTTTGGGCTCCACCTATGACAGCGATGCCAAGGTTTATGTGTTGGGCTTGGTGGGGCAATTTGCCGACAGCCACGGCATCAACGCTTACCTGCGCTATGCTCAACTCAATAAAGACGGCAAGTCTCCTGCTCATGGTTGGGCACCTCAGCCTGCCAAGGAAGACCTATTGATGTTGGAGCTCAGCTATCGAATGCCCTTGCTGAAGGGAATGATGACTTTTGGGGGAACCGC
Organism: Shewanella chilikensis; assembly: GCF_037953065.1. Classification (NCBI taxonomy): domain Bacteria; kingdom Pseudomonadati; phylum Pseudomonadota; class Gammaproteobacteria; order Alteromonadales; family Shewanellaceae; genus Shewanella; species Shewanella chilikensis. The sequence goes on from NZ_CP149966.1 coordinate 110,092, forward strand.
TTCCCGTTCGGAATTCGATACTGATAACGATACCGATGCCAGCCTATTTGGCAGTTACGAATACAGATTCTGAGAAATAACATCTTCCCCAAGCCGGCTTAGCCGGCTTTTTTATGTCTGTAATTGAAATGTTATCAATGTTGGTTTTAATGGTTGCGTAAAAAGCGGCGTTGACATAATTTAGCCTTAAGAAACGACTTCTATGCTGCAGTTCAAGCCTATGTTTCATAGGCTTGAACTGTTTTTAGGTCAGTATCCCGGGAGCTTATTTTTGATTTCAGTCGTAATACCCGCCAAAGACGAAGCCGGCAATATAGGCCCTCTCATTAACGAAATCTGTCAGGCCTTGGCAAGTACAATTCCATTTGAAATTCTGGTTGTGGATGATGGCAGCAGCGATAACACTGCTGAAGAAGTGTTACAAACCGCAGAGCAAAATGGCTGTGATGCCAGAGTTATCCGTCATAAACGCAGTACAGGCCAGAGCACGGCTATCTGCACGGGAGTGCGCGAGGCCAAGGGGGAATATATAGTGACGCTGGACGCCGATGGGCAGAATGATCCTGCCGATATTCCCGCTATGATCCGGCTTATCCCGCAAATGAGCAGTGCTGATTTTTGTATCGCAGGTTATCGAAAACACCGTAAAGACACAGCTTGGAAACGCTTTCAATCCCGTTTTGCCAACCGGGTACGCGATGCTTTGTTGCACGATGGCGTTCCGGATACCGGCTGTGGCCTTAAACTGTTTCCACGAGCCAGTTTTCTGAAACTTCCCTATTTCAACCATATGCACAGGTATATTCCGGCGCTTATCCGCCGCATGGGGGGAGATGTGCGCATTTCCGTGGTTAATCACAGAGACAGACAAGCCGGTATTTCAAAATATACTGCTTGGAATCGACTCTGGGTGGGAATCGTCGACATCTTGGGGGTGATGTGGTTGATCCGCCGGGCCAAAATTGCCGAGATAGACAGCATTGAACACAGCCGCCGGGATTAAGTTGAAGCGTTTGCTAAAGACACTGTTGTTGCTCTCTGTCTTGCTTGGGCTGATGTTGGCCGTTCAGGCAGGCTGGTTTGAGCATCTCACCGACAGTAATTGGGTTGCCAACTATATTCAGCGCCAAGGGAGTGGTGGACTGGCGTTACTGTTTGCTGTGGGCACCCTGTTTACTGCCGTGGGGGGGCCGAGACAGATCATTGCCTTTGTCTTCGGTTTTGCTCTGGGGGGGGCTGTTGGCGCCCTGTTTTCTACTTTTGCCGCCTTGGCGGGTTGCCTTCTCAGCTTTTACTGCGCCCGCTTGACGGTACGCGAATTCTTGCAAAAACGTTTTGGTATACGGCTGCAACGTTTTGAACGGATGATCATCCATCGCACCTGGCTCAAAGTATTAATGATCAGGCTGTTACCTGTGGGCAGTAACCTGTTGACTAATCTTTTCGCCGGGGCAACCCGGGTTCCTGTCGGCGGTTTTTTGCTTGGCAGTTTCATTGGTTATTTACCGCAGATGCTGATCTTTGCCTATGCCGGGGCCGGTTTGGGTTTGTCTGATCAGTATCAACTTGGCATCAGTCTGGTGCTCTTGCTGCTTTCCAGCTTTATAGGAACTTACCTTTACCGTAATCGCCTGAGTCGTCAGGTGGATGATTTGGTCACAGATAAACAGGAGCTTTGATGAATTGGCTGCGTAGCTACTTTGACAGTGATAGTTACACCAGGGTGTTTTGGGCATTGTTCTGGCTGACCCTGTTTATTATGTTGCTGGGAATTGGATTCCGCTCTCCCTGGCCTGCTGACGAACCCAGATTTGTCGAAGTCGCCAGAGAAATGGTCAGTAGCGGTCAGTGGTTGTTTCCCAGTCGCGGCGGCGAATTTTATCCTGATAAACCGCCGGTTTTCATGTGGGCCATAGCACTTTGCTACGCCTTGATTGGTGATCTCAAGCTGGCTTTCTTGCTGCCCAATGCTCTGTGTGGTTTGTTGACAGTGATGCTGGTCTACGATCTGGGCGCCAGACTTTGGAATGTTCGCACCGGGCGCAATGCCGCTCTGCTGCTGCTATTGGTGCCGCAATTTTTGATGCAGGCCAAGAATGCCCAGATAGATGCCATGGTGATGTGCTGGGTTACTTTAGGGTGTTATGGTCTATTGCGCCATTTCCTCAAAGGGCCGAGTTGGGGCTGGTATTTCGCCGCCTGGGGCTTTATGGGGTTGGGGGTTATCACCAAGGGGGTTGGCTTTCTGCCTCTGCTGTTGCTGTTGCCGTTGGCATTTTACAGCTGGCAACGAGGCTTATGGCGAGAGAGCTGGCGCTGGCGGGCGCTATTGGGGCCGGTTGTTATGCTAGCCGTAATTGCGCTCTGGTTGGTTCCCATGATACTGACGGTTCAAGCATCCGCGAGCCCGGAGCACCTGGCTTACATGAACAATATTCTGTTTAAGCAGACGGGTGAGCGTTACGTTAATGCCTGGGATCATATCAAGCCTTGGTATTTCTTTGTTTTCAGTGTCATTCCCTGGCTCTGGTTCCCACTGCCTTTATTGGCATTGGCTTACGGAAAGCGACTCTGGGCAGCTATTAAGGCAGATCCAGGCATTGCCGTCTTGCTGTTATGGGTCTTGTTGGTGGTGGTATTTTTCAGTATCAGCCCCGGCAAGCGCAACCTCTATATTTTGCCGGCACTGCCTATGGCCGCGCTGGCCATTGCGGCTGCACTGCAGAAGGCACACTTGTGTCTGTGGTTTGAGCGCTTGGTTTCCGCCTTGCTGTGGTTGTTGGGGGGCTTGCTGCTGACTTTAGGCGTGCTGGCATTGCTGCACCATCCCAAATTGCTCGAGAGGTTGGCGGACTATACCGATGATCTCACAGGTATCGGCTATCTGTTTATGGTGCTGGGAACCACCTGGCTAATTTTGATTTGGTGGTTAAGGAAGCAGCCTTCGCTGTTCAGGGCTGGCGCTGTAACTATCCTGGGATGGCTTCTGGTCAGTACCTGGGGCTATCTTTTACTCGATGAAATACGTACTCCCAAGGCCTTGATGCAGCATACTGCCGAGGTGATAGGTGAGGAAGCCGAGCTTGGGCTGATCCGCTTCAAGGAGCAGTTTATTCTGTTTTCTCCCATAAGTATTACCCATTTTAGCTATTTGGCATCCACCGCCGAGCAGGAGCGCCGGGCCTGGCAGTGGCTGCAACAAGGTAAACAACGTTATCTCCTGGTTCCTGGGTGGGTAACCCTTGAATGCTTTGACTTGAGTAAGGGTCAGAACATGGGCTCGGCTCACAGGCAAGATTGGTATTTGCTGGCGGCATCGGCGAGTTTACCCGAGTGTCAGGCACCCAAGACCATGGTCAGTTACTACACGCCGCATCCGGGACAGTGGATGCGGGAATAGTCTTGAGTCAGCGCGTTTGGCACAGGCTGCAAAACACTGTGGTGCGCTGTCCCAGGCGTATTTCGGATAACATATGGCCACATTGGGTACAGGTTTCCCCACCGCGGCCATAGACGTGCAGCTTCTGGGCAAAGTAACCCGGTTTACCTTCGGCATTGGTGAAATCTTTCAGTGTGGTGCCGCCCTGTTTGATGGCCTGAGCCAGGATCAGCTTTATCTCGGCGACCAGCACTGTCAGCCGCTCTTTATCTACTTTACCGGCCTCGGCCTGCGGGTGGATCCCGGCGGCAAACAGGGCTTCGTTGGCATAGATATTACCGACACCCACCACAATGGCATTGTCCATCAGACAAAGTTTTATCGCCTTCTTCTTGCCTTTGAGCGCCGCGTGCAGTTGCTCGACATTGAAGGCATCCGTTAAAGGTTCGGGGCCCAGTTTGGCCAGCAGCGGATGTGCCGTTTCCGGCAACTCGCACCAGAGCCAGGCACCGAATCTGCGCGGATCGTTGAACCTCAGCACCCGGCCGTTTTCCAGCTCCAGATCTATATGATCGTGTTTCTCCGCCGGTGTGCTACGGGGCAAAATCCGCAGGCTGCCGGACATCCCCAGATGCACTATGCAGGTACCTGCATCTGTATCCAGCAGTAGGTATTTGGCGCGGCGGCGCACGGCTCTGATGGTCTGTCCTATGATATTGCGGGCCGTTTCGGGTACCGGCCAACGCAGTGAAGGATTACGAACGATAAGGTTACTGACGGTCTGATCAACAAGATACGGCGCAACCCCGAGGCGGGTCACTTCCACTTCCGGCAATTCTGGCATAAGGCTTTCTGCTCTATCAGCTTGTGGATACACTCAGCAGAGGTATAACACCACTTCTGAGGCTAGGGGGAATAAGATACCAGTTCCCGGCGGCAGATTTAAGCAGTCCCTGATGGGGGTAGAACAGCCAAAGTTGTGGCTCGGCAGCGCCGCTGACTTTCAACAGCAACTCTCGTGGCCGCTCATCTTGGGTGAGTTCAGGCTTACTGGCTAATGGTGATACCCGAATACTGAGCCAGGCTTGACTCCAGTCGGCGCAATTGAGCACCTTGGGATCACACTGCCATTGGCCATTGGCGGCCTGTGCCAACCAGATCCCGCCCAGTTGCAGCTGCTGCAGTTCAGTATGGCTGTCAAACAGTTCGCGGGTATCGGGCACTGAGTTCATGCGTTTATCCAGCAAGGTTAGTACCGACACCATCAGGATGGAGGCCAGAATAATGATGTTATTCCACTGTTTGCGGGTCAGTGCCATGGGCAAAAATAGTTTGATTGAGGTCGAATCGCCAGTGTAGCACGGTGGCAGGTATCAGCCACCTGTGCTGTTCATAAACCTCAGGATCTGCACTTGATTGGGATCGTCGAAGTGATGCTCTTTGGGTTTGCGTTGAATCGCCTCGAAGATAGCCTGCTTCAATACGTCTATATCACCAGGATGGCTGCGGATGATCTGCTTCAGATCCAGTGAGTGTTCGTTCCCCAGGCACAGCAGCAAGCGGCCTTCGGCCGTGACTCTGACCCGGTTGCACTCATGGCAAAAGTTATGGCTGTGGGGTGAAATAAAACCTATATGGATAGGGCTGTCGGCCATGCTGTAGTAACGTGCCGGGCCGCCGGTACGCTTGGATGACAGGCTCAGTGGCCAGCGTTGATTGATAATTTCCCTGACATCACTGCTGCTCATGTGCCTTGGCAGAGAACGCTCTTCCATCACACCCAGAGGCATCTCTTCGATAAAGGCGATGTCCAGCTGCTTTTGACGGCAATATTCCAACAGATCGATAATTTCGTTTTCGTTGCGTCCCTTGAGGATCACGGCGTTGATCTTGATCCTGTCAAAGCCGGCTGCTTTGGCGACATCTATGCCCTTGAGCACCCGCTCCAGTTTGCCGTTACGGGTTAGGGTGGTGAAGAGTTCGCTCTTTAGAGTATCCAGGCTGATATTAAGGCGGTTCAAGCCGGCGGCTTTCAGCGCCGGAGCCAGCTTGGCCAGCCTGGAGCCGTTGCTGGTCATGGAAAGATCCTTGAGCCCGGGTAGCGCCGCCAGCTGCGCCACCAAGCGGTCGCAATCACTGCGTACCAAGGGTTCGCCGCCGGTGAGGCGTATCTTGCTGACGCCAAGCTCGGTAAATGCGCGGCCGATAAAGGCCAGTTCCTCCAGGCTCAGTACCTGTTCCCGCTCCAGAAAACAGGGATCTTCACTCATGCAATAGATGCAGCGAAAATCACACCTGTCGGTAATGGAGAGGCGCAGATACTCTATTTTGCGGCCAAAGCCGTCACTCAGGCTGTTCAAGGGCAGCCTCAGAGCAGGTCTGCAAACGGGTGTACATAGACGGTTTCACCCGCCTCTATGCGTTCATCGGCCTCGCCGATGATCACCAAGCAGTTGGCCTTGACCATGGAGCTGAGCATGCCTGAGCCCTGGGCACCGGTCGTGCGTACGTGTAATTGGCCGTCATCTCCCAGGGTCATGATGCCGCGGCTGAATTCGGTGCGGCCGCTGCGGCTGCGCATGGCTTCATCGGCAATCGCCGGTAATAGTCTTGGCTGCCAGCTTGGTTCACCGGCCAGTTTACGCAATGCCGGTTGAACAAACATCAGGAAAGAGACCATCACGGCCACAGGATTGCCGGGCAAGCCGAAGAACAATGTTTGGTCTATCTTACCGAACGCCAATGGGCGTCCCGGGCGCATATTGATACGCCAGAAGTTGATTTTCCCCAGCTGGGCCAGCACTGTCTTGATATAATCGGCATTGCCGACGGACACCCCGCCCGAGCTGATAATCACATCGGCCTGATTCGCCGCCTGGCTCAATGTTTGGCTCAGAACGGCTTCCGAGTCTTCGATGATCCCCAAGTCCAGCACTTCACAGCCAAGGCGTTTGGCCATCGCCTTGATGGTATAGCGGTTGGAGTCGTAGATGCAGTTGGCCCTGAGCTCAGTGCCGGGTTGGCTGACTTCATCGCCGGTGGAAAATACGGCAATTCTGGGGCGGCGTTTGAGGGGCATCTCAAACAGTCCCAGTGAAGCCAGCAGGCCTTGTTCGGCAGCGCCTAAACGTGTGCCACTGCCAAGGGCCACGGCACCTTGGGCTATATCTTCACCCGCCAGACGCACGTGCTGGCCGCGATAGATTTTGCCACTGAAGCTGACCTTGCCATCGGTTTCGGTGGCAAGCTCTCTGGGTTGAATGGTATCTGCGCCAAGAGGAACCGGCGCACCTGTCATAATTCGTACCGCTTCACCCGGCTGCAACTGGCCAGAATATTGATGACCGGCTAGCACTTCTCCTTTCAGTTCAAAGGATTGTGACATATTGTCTTGAAACGCGAAGGCGTAACCATCCATTGCCGAGTTGGTCTGCTGCGGTACGTTCACCGGTGATATGGCGTCCTGGGCCAGAATACGGTTGTCGGCCTCATCGAGCGTCAACAGCTCTGTCTCTGTGACGGGTTTGACTTGCTCCAGGATATGGTCGATGCCCTGACGTACCGACAGATTTTGTTCGCTGCCGAGCTCACAGGCACTTAAGGGCAGGGCTCTTGCTGAAGAGGACTTGAATTCGGGGCGATACTCGCGAACATACTGCTGCACAAAATCAGCAATTTGCGCCACATTGTTGAGATCCAGGCGGCGGATCTCCCCCGGCAGCTTGGTTTCATCACAGCAGGCGATTGCGAGGATATTGGGATCCTCGGTATGGATAAAGGGTTTGCCATGGGCGGCTCTGTGTAATTCAATCTTGGGCAGCGCCAGTTTCTTGAAGCCTTCCACCAACACCAGGTCGGCCTTGTCCTGTTCCAACTGGCCGAGTAGATGCAGCAGGTCCGGATCTCTGTCCAGCGGATCTTCAGTCATCAAGGCCCAACGCACATGGGAGGCCACCAACATCTGTCTGGCGCCGGCCTTGCGCATCTCATAGCTGTCTTTACCCGGCTCATCAATATCAAAGTTGTGATGGGCGTGCTTGATCACTGCCAGTCTTAAACCACGACGATTCAGCTCAGGGATCAACTGCTTCAGCAGCGTGGTCTTGCCTGTGCCGCTGTAGGCGCAGAAGCCCAACACGGGAATGGACAGGGGATTGGTAAAGACAGTGCTCATAAAAACCTCTTAAGCTTGGGATATTTCCGCCGCGAGTTGTTGTTTTTGTTCGTTGGTGTTGACGTTAATAAAGGCGCTGGGTTGATCGGCGAATGATTCAACCACTACCGGGTGTTCACTGTACCAGAGATCGATACGGCGCCTGCCGGAATCGAGAAAGGCCTGCATCGAATCCCTCACCGTCGGTTTGAGCAGCATAACCACTGGCTGCTCACGCTCGCCATCGGATGCCACGGCGAGATCCGCTTCTGACGCCTGCAGCTTTTGCGCCATACGCTCGACCAGGTCTTTGGGCAGCAAAGGGCAGTCGCAAGGCACCACCAACAGCAGATCGGCGTTTGTTTTGTCCAGGGCGCTAATCATCCCCGCCAATGGCCCAGGGTAGCCCTGCTCCAGGTCGGCAATGACAGGAAAACCGAACTCAGCATAACGTGTTTGATTGCGGTTGGCGTTGATCAGGATCTGATTCACTTGAGGTTTTACCCTGTCGATAACGTAGGCAATCATGGGGCGCCCCAGCAGATCTACCAGGCCTTTGTCTTCTCCGCCCATACGCCTGGCCATGCCTCCGGCGAGTATCACCGCATCAATGCGCTGCGACATAGTTCTCCTCCTGCAGTTCTTCCGTGGCCAGGGTCAAATTGGCTGAGGTTGTCAGTTGTTGTGATTCTATATGCCAATGTTGGTGACAAAGTGCTGTCAGTTCTGAATGCTGGTGGCTACTGATCAGCAGCCCTGTGCCTTGTTGCTTCAATTCGGCAATCATAGCAAAAACGGTTTGTTGCGATGCTCTGTCCATATTGGATATGGGTTCATCCAGCATAAGTAACTTGGGTTTCAACAGCCAGGCTCTGGCCAGTGCCAGCCGTTGCCGTTCACCGCCGGACAGCGTTGAGGCGTTGGTTTTGAGTAGTTTCCCCAGTTGGGCATTTTCTATCGCGCTTTGCATCCTAGTGCGCTGCTCGGCTTTATTCAAGCCGCTGTATTTTTGCGCCAGTTGCAGATTGTAGCTGACACTGCCTTCAAACAAGTATGGGTGCTGATGCAGGTAAATAGCCTTACCGAGCAAGGTATCACCTCGCCACCAGGGTGTCGCTGGAAATCCTTGGGTATAGATGGTACCGGCGCTGGGTTTGAGTAAACCGGCCAGCAGTTTCATCAGAGTGGTTTTACCGCAGCCATTGTCACCTTGCAGATAGATGACTTCACCCTGACAAAACTCCAGTTGCCGGGCGCGAAATAACAGGCGTTCACCAAAACGCATCTCAAGATCTTGGGCTATCAGCTTTATCATCAAGCGTCCTAATGACTTCTGGGACTGGCCCTGCCGCGCAGAGTACCCAGAGCAAAATTCAGTATCAGTGCCAGCACCAGCAGTACCAAGCCAAGGGCTATGGCCTGGGCGAAGTCCCCTTTACTGGTTTCCAGCGAAATCGCGGTGGGTATGTTACGGGTAACATGGGCTATATTGCCACCAACCATCATGGAACAGCCGACTTCGGTAATGATACGGGAAAACGCGGCGATAATCGCCAGTAACAGCGGTACTCTTAGTTCGCGGCAAACCACCCAGATAGCCGAGCTCCAGCTGGCACCCAGGGTGCGGCTGGTTTCCCAGGCGCGGCGGTCGACACTGGTGAAGGCGGCATGGCTCATGGCTATCAGTACCGGGGCGCAGATCATCATCTGTCCGAGGATCATCCCCTTTTGGGTAAAGAGCCAGCGCAGGTCGCCCAGGGCGCCGTTACGGGTCAGCAGTAGGTAAGCCAGCAGGCCCACCACCACAGTGGGAATGGATTGCAGGGTTTGCACCAGATTAGTCACCAGCCAGCGGCCGGGAAACTGAACAAACGCCAAGGCGAACCCCAGTATCATTGACGGCAGCAAGGTGATCAGCAGTGCCGCGAAAGATACCGAGAAAGAGACGGAGATAATAGACCAGACTTCGGGGTCTCTGGAAAACAGCAGGCCGAGGGCCTGCTGTATAAGGGCTAACCAGCCTTCACTCATTTGCCGTAAGTTGCCTTGAACAGTTGTTCACCTTGAACTTTATAGCTGTTGATCATGCTTTGTGCTTCTTTGCTAATCAACCAATCACTGAAGGCACGTGCACCTTTGTGATTCAGATCAGGGTATTTGGCAGGATTGATCAGGATTACCTGATAAGGGTTGGCCAGAGTGGCGCCGCCGTCGAAGTCGATACCCAAGTCCAATTTGGCTTTGTAAGCCACGAAGGTACCACGGTCAGACAGAGTGTAACCTTGCAGTTCGTTAGCCATCAGCAGGGTTTTACCCATGCCTTGACCTACAGAAGTGTAGCCTTTGAAGTCTGGAGTCACGTTGGCAGCTTTCCAGATCAGCAGTTCTTTCTTGTGAGTACCTGAATCATCACCACGGGAAACGAAAGGTACGCCTGACTTGGCGATTTTGGCGAAGGCTTCTTCGGCATTCTTGCTGTCACGAGCCTTGGCTGGGTCGTTCTTGGGGCCTAGGACAACAAAGTCGTTTTCCATGATGCCGCGAGGTTCAACACCGAAACCGTCGGCAACGAACTTGGCTTCTGCGCCAGGAGCGTGAGTCATTACCAGATCCACGTCACCTTGAGAGCCCAGTTTCAGAGCCTTACCTGTACCTGTGGCAATCACTTGTACCTTGTAACCTGATTCTGATTCGAATTTTGGCAGCAGGTAACCCAGCAGACCTGAGTTTTCAGTACTGGTGGTGGTGGCCAGCTTGATGGTTTCCTGAGCGGAAGCCGGGGCAGAGATCATCAGGCCTGCCGCAATGGCAAGACCCAGCAGTTGTTTCAAGTTCAACATTATTGCTCCTTGGCATGATTTTATAAGTGTGCCGAACCCATAAGCCAGCGGGCCACGGCCTTGTACTCGCACCCAATAAAGCAATTTGGGTGCCAAAGATGAATGTCTGCTCTAAACCGATATTGAGGGATCCAATATGTGAACTGGATCCCAAGCTTGGTAAATAAGTGTCAGACAAATTGTCCCAATCGGCTTTTTCGCTGGTTCATAGTGACCAATTTTTACCGTATCAATGATAGAATCTATTTCAATTGAGTCAAAATGTCCTGAAGCCGACAATATGAGCCAGATAGAAAAGCCACTAAAGTCTAAGCCAATGCCTTCTGCCGTGTCCGTGTTGATCGTCGACGACGAGCCCGGTATGCGCAGTTTTCTCAACAAAGCGCTGGCAAAGAAATTTGCCCTGGTAGAAACCGCCGCCAGCATAGAAGAAGCCGAACAACTGCGCAGTCGTTGTCACTTCGACCTGCTGATTGTGGATATACGTCTGCCCGGCCGCTCAGGTATTGAGTGGCGTGAGGCGCTGGATGATCAGGAGCGGCGCTCCGACATTATCTTTATGACGGGCTATGCCGATATGGAAGTGGCGATTCAGGCACTCAGGGCCGGCGCTTCCGACTTCATCATGAAGCCTTTCCATCTAGAGCAGATGATGAAGGCGGTCGACCGCTGCATCGAGCGGCGCTTGCTGAAGCGGGAAAATTTAATGCTGCGCCGGGAAGTGTCCAGTGGCTATTCCTCCACCATCATAGGCAACAGTGATGCCATGATGGAGGTCAAGCGGGTGATAGAGCGAGTGGCACCAACCAATGCGGTGGTGCTTATCGAAGGTGAGTCCGGCACGGGTAAGGAGCTGGTGGCCAGGCAACTTCACCTGCTCAGTGGTCGTCAGGGCCCGTTTGTGCCGGTTAACTGCGGCGCCATTGCTCCCGAGCTGCTGGAGAGTGAACTCTTTGGTCATACCGCTGGCTCTTTTACCGGTGCCAAGGGCAATCGCGAAGGTCTATTCAGCTTTGCCTCCGGAGGCACCATCTTCCTCGATGAGATCGGGGAAATGCCGCTGAAAATGCAGACGGCCTTGCTGCGGGTGTTGGAGCAAAAGGCGATTCGTCCGGTTGGCAGTGAAAAAGAAGTTAATATTGATGTCCGGGTGATAGCGGCAACCAACCGTAAGCTGGCTGAAGAGGTTGAAGCCGGGCATTTTCGCCGCGATCTCTTCTACCGTCTCAATGTGCTCGACATAGTTATCCCGCCATTACGGGAAAGACCGGATGATGTGGTGGAATTGACCCATCACTTTACCCGCCAGTTGGCCGCAGAGCTCGGGGTGAAAGAGGTGGTCTGGAGCCATGAAGACCTGCTCAAACTGCAGCAACATCAGTGGCCTGGGAATATTCGCGAATTGCGTAACATGATAGAGCGCTGCATTCTGCTCGGTAAACCACCGGCGGAATACTGGAAAGAACAGCCCAAGGCCGAACTGAATGCCCAGCCTGGCTATCCCCACGACTGGGCGCTCAAGGATGTGGAAAAAGACCATGTCACGGCCGTGGTTGATTCCCACGGCGGCAATAAGTCGGCGGCAGCCCGGGTGCTGGGAGTGTCTCGCAAGACTCTGGATCGTAAATATAAAGAGTGGTTTGACTGCGAGTCGGAGGTCTGAGCTTGTCACTGTTTAAACGGCTCTTTGGCCTGAGCTGGCAGCAGCTGCAGGCAAAGGTGCGTTATCGCATTCTGATCCTGACTCTGTTGCCCATCTTGCTGACGCTGGTGAGCCTGGTGTTTATCACCATTTACTGGAACATCAGCTACACAGGCAAACAGCTGTTTATGAAGGTCAAAGCCGACCTGACTGTGGCCAACAATACACTGGCTGCGGTGCAGGAGCGCCAGGAAAAGCAGCTGGAACATGTGATGCAGTCCTTCGACTTCCAGACCCATTTTCGCTCGATACTCGAAGGGGAGCAACTGAAGCAGAAAGAGCTCAGTGTTTTTCTGGATCAGCAACGTAAGGCGTTGGATCTCGATTTTCTGCGTTTGGTTAGAATCGCTGATGCTGCGGCCGATCCGGATTTGCGGCAGATGCTGCCCTTGGTTCAGGGACAAAGCGCCTATTCTGGGCTGATGGTGCTGTCCAGCTCGCGGCTGGCGCGAATCGATCCCGAGTTGGCCGAACGTGCCAAGATCCCGGTGAAAATGACCCTGAGGGCACAAAATCCCGACAGAGAAGTGGAAGAACGGGGCATGCTTAGCCGCAGCCTGCTGCCGGTAGCCGATGAAAACGGCAAGGTCGGCTGGTATCTGGATGGCGGGATCCTGTTTAATCGCAACACTCGTATCGTCGATCATATTCGCGATCTGGTCTATGACAAGGGCACATTGCCGGAACGTTCCATAGGCACTGTGACTATCTTCCTCGATAATATCCGCATCAGCACCAATGTGCCTCTGCATTTCTTCCCCAAAGAGGATGAGAATCGCGGCCGGGCATTGGGCACTCTGGTGTCTGAAGAGGTGCGTCAGCAGGTGTTGGTTAAAGGCCAACTCTGGGTCGATAGAGCCTTTGTGTACAACGACTGGTTTATCTCGGCCTATGCGCCGCTGACCGATATTCGTGGCCAGCGGATAGGCATGATCTATTCTGGTTTTTCCGAGTCGCCTTTTATCCACAATTATCTGCTTAATATCATAGAATTGGGCACCATTTTGATGTTGGTGTTGCTGGTTTCCGGACTCTTGGTTTATCGCGGCGCTTACAGTTTGTTGCAGCCGATAGAGCGTATTCACCAAGTGGTTAAGGCGGTGCAGTCCGGGCGTAATCTGCGTATCGGCGAGCTGGGACTGGACAGAGACAATGAGCTGGCCAACCTGGCCGAGCAGTTCGACCGTATGCTCGATTTATTGCAGCGCCGCAATGCGCAAATTCAAGCGGCGGCCGAGCAACTGGAGATGAAGGTCGAGGAACGTACCCGTAGCCTGCAGGAAAAAACCGAAGAGCTGCAGCGCAACGTGCAATTATTGAACGAAACCCGTCAGCAGTTGGTAACCAATGAAAAGTTGACTGCCCTCGGGGAACTGACCGCAGGGATTGCCCACGAGATCAACAACCCTACCGCCGTAATCCTCGGTAATATGGAACTGCTGCGGGTGGAGCTTGGCGACAATGCTGAGGTCGTTGAGGAGGAGATAGACCTCATCATCCAGCAGGTAGGGCGTATCAGCACTATTATCCGCAGCTTGCTGCAGTACAGCCGTCCCGGTGAATTCAATGCGCCGCTGGAGATGCATCAAATCACGCCTATTATCGAAGAGATGCAGCTGTTGGTACGTCACTCATTGGGTAAACAGGAAGTGGTGTTGTTGCCTGAGCTGAATGCCAGTTATCCGGTGCAGGTGAATCGTCCGCAACTGCTGCAGGTGTTGATCAATCTGGTGGTCAACGCTGCTCACGCTATGGATGGTAAGGGACGGATCTGGATCCGCACCTATGACTGGGTGGAGCAGGATGAGCCTGTGGGGATCAAGATAGAGATTGAAGATGAGGGATCAGGGATCCCACAGGAGCAGTTGAGCCGGATATTCGATCCCTTCTATACCACTCGTAAGGATGGTACCGGGCTTGGCTTGTCGCTGAGCTACGGTATTATCAAACGCATTGGCGGTACCATAGAAGTCAGCTCGACTTTGGGTAAGGGGACGCAGTTTACTGTCAGTATTTACCATATGGCCAAAGAGGATCAGTCTGGCCCCTATGATGGTTTGCTATTCGGGTAGGCTATTGGTTTACAAACAAAAAAAGAGCCGGGTAATTAACCCGGCCACAAAGAGTGTGTGAGCAATGTCGTGCTTTGCAAACTCAGGAACACCATAACTCTCAGCGGGTACTGCGGGCCTAAAGCTAAGGATGAGTTTTGGAACGCAAGTTAACGATAATCGTTCTCATTTATGTTTGCAACTGTTTTTTGGCTTTTCGCGGTAAAATTTTCCAGCCTAATTTTTCCTACCTTAGATTTCTGAACAGAAAATCCCTTAAGGTAATGATTTTTAATTACTTTAAACTTAGTTTCTCAGGCCGGGAGTCATTAGCTATTTGGGTGTTAAATCCAGACTAACGCCCCTTACTTAGTGCCGGATCCCCCAAGCAGGCTCGTAGAGAGGGAATATCGAATTCAGAAATAGCCGAACGGCATGGGGAAGCGCTGATGGAGAGAAGGAGCATAAAGCTTCGACACAAAAAAAGGGCCGGGTAATTAGCCCGGCCTAAAAGAGTGTGTGAGCAATGTCGTGCTTTGCAAACTCAGGAACACCATAACTTCAAGCAAATCTCAGTCGACTAGCGGTTAACTGACTCTCAGTTAAGGATGAGTTTTGGAACGCAAAACAGATGATAATGGTTCTCATTTTCGATTGCAACTGTTTTTGTCTGAATCTAAGTCAAATTTATCTCAGGCCTCAGATGCGATTGTCCCCTGTGCTACAAGCCAGGATGCGGCTGATGGCGGCCATGCTCCTGCCGCTGCTCTGCTGCCAATGATTGAATATCGCTTGTACCTGGGCCAGGCCGCTCTTTGAGCTGAAGCCTGCATCCACCAGTTTGTGGCTCTTGAGATAGTTTTGAACATCAGCGGTCAGCAGGAAGCTGTCTTTACCTATGCCACGCAAAAAATAGGGGCCGGTATTGCCACCCAAGCGTGCACCACGGCGTTTGAGTTCCTGCCACAGTGAGGTGATCTCCTCCACCGGCCAGAGGGCAATATATCGGGCCAGGCTGCCGTGTTCTCTGGCGATATCCTGCACCATGAGCGCGTTGTCATAAATGGCTTGGGTCTTTTTCTGGTGGCGAATGAGGCGGCTGTCCTCAGCTCGGGCCTGCAACTGCTCGGGGGAGAGCATCAACACTTTCATGGGTTCAAAGCCAAAGAAGGCCTCTTCATAGGCCGGCCATTTGTGTTCCACTACTTTCCAGACAAAACCACTCTGAAATACCTGTTTGCTGAGTGCTGAAAGCAACTCGGCATCTGTGTATTCCAGCAATTCTTCAGTGGAACAGACCCTGGGTAACAGGCTCTCCAGTCGCTCGGCGCCGCCTTTGCGCTCGCAGGCTCTGGCATAGATGGTGGCAAAATCTTCCGGCTTGCTCATGTGCTTTTCCCTTTTGATTGGTTCAGTTGCTGCCGCACCAGTGTAATACCAATCGGGATAAAGATGGCAGCGGATTAACAGCAATACTTGAGGCTTGGTTCCAAGACTGATCAAGCAGGACTTTTTTCAGTGAATGTTCAGCCCCAACAGACGTTTGATGCCCGAATTCAGATAATAAGTTTACCACCTGAAAAGGTGCCCATCACATCTCTCCACGTTGGACTTTTCAAGCGGAAGTGGGGGCAAACAGAGGGTGGATAATGCCTCGCGGCACTCATGGTAACGGGTCACGGCTTCCCTAAGCGGTAGCCAGCAACTAAAGTTAAAGTTGGTAACCATGGGGATCCCTGTCTATGGAGCTTTACTACCATCCATTGTCGCGTTATTCGCAAAAGGTGCTGCTGGCACTTTATGAAAAGCAGGCAAACTTCTTTCCCCGGGTAACGGATCTGCAGGATCCTTTGGAGCGCCAACACTATCTGCATTTCTATCCATCCGGGAAGCTGCCACTCTTGGTGTGCCAGGACGGCAGCTTATTGCCTGAATCCAGCATTATCATAGAGTATCTGGACAATAAAATGGACGCCGGCACCAGGCTGTTGCCCAAGGAGCCCGAGCTCAATCTGCAAGTGCGTCTCTATGACAGAATTGCCGATAACGACCTCAACAACAGTCTCTATCAGCTGGAGCAGCAATATAGCTTACCGGAAGAGCAGCAACTTTCTCTGGTGCAGCGTCAAATTGAAAACCGTCTCAGGCTTTGCCTGCGGGCGTTGGATTTACGTCTGGTTGAGCATCATTGGCTTTGCGGAGATGGGTTCACTTTGGCCGATTGTGCCTTAATCCCTTGTCTTGGTTACCTGCAGCGCAGTTTCAATTTACTGGATTACCAGCATTTGGGGCGCTACTGGCTGCAGGCGCAATTGCGGGGTTCCTGGATGTTGGTGCAGGATGAAGTGACTCTGGCTCAGGAGGAGGCCAGCAGCGGGCTCAGGCCCATCCCCTGAGCAAGAATTCAGCTGTTGCGGGCCTTTTTGAGATCCAGGAACGACTTCCACTTGATGATCTCTGCCGGTAACTCGGGCGTGGTCTCATCGAACCCGGCTTCCGTCAACAGGTTTTCCGTGGGTACAGGCTTGCGTTTGCAGACGAACAAACCTCTGACATGCACTATGGCATGCAGGCCTCTGTCCGACAGGAAACGCTGTTCTATGTAGAAATACTTTTCATCCCAGCCAACCACGCGAGAAGCAATTTCAAACTGCTGTAATGGCCTGATATCCCTTACATAGGTGAACTCAGCAGCATTGACTATCGGCATCCATTTCAGTTTTAGAAAGCGCTTCAGCAAGCCCATTTCGGCCATCATATAAGTGCGGGCCAGATCCATAAATGCCGGATAGCGGGAGTTGGTCAGGTGTAGGTTGATGTCACAGTCACTCGGTAAAGCCCGATAACGGATGCGGCTGGTGCCGAGAAAACCGATATCGTTTGCCCGGCGCACTCGCCAGAGCAGCAGCCAAAACAGGCGAAAGTAGAGGTTCATCAAAGGGTCCAAGAGTTGAGAGGCATTAAAGGCTATCAAAGGTCATACCAGACGGCAAGCGAGAACTGGCTCACAAAAAAGGCGCCCGCAGGCGCCTAATCAATTGCTTCTGCCTCAGGCTTGGATCCCTGAGTGACGCAGCAGTGCGTCTATGCTGGGCTCGCGGCCACGGAAGCGAGTAAATAGCACCATAGGCTCTTCACTGCCGCCCATCTCAAGTATGTTGTGCAGGAAGTCGCGTCCGGTACTCTCGTTGAAAATACCTTCCTCCTCGAAACGGGAGAAGGCATCGGCAGACAACACCTCGGCCCACTTGTAGCTGTAGTAGCCAGCGGCATAACCACCGGCAAAGATATGGGCGAAACCGTTCTGGAAGCGGTTGAACTCAGGCGGTGTGACCACTGCCACCTGGCGTCGAACCTCATCCAACATCTGCTGAATATGGGCGCCCTTGGCCGGATCAAACTCCTGATGCAGGCGGAAGTCGAACAGAGAGAACTCCAGTTGCCGCAGCATCATCATGCCGGACTGGAAGTTCTTGGCGGCCAGCATCTTGTCCAGCATCGCCTTGGGCAGCGGCTCCCCGGTCTGATAATGGCCGGAGATCTCCGCCAGCGCCTCTTCGGCCCAGCACCAGTTCTCCATAAACTGGCTTGGCAGCTCCACGGCATCCCAAGGTACGCCGTTGATGCCGGAAACCCCGCCGACATCGATGCGGGTCAGCATATGGTGAATACCATGACCAAATTCGTGGAACAGGGTAGTGACTTCGTCATGGGTAAACAGCGCCGGCTTGTCACCCACAGGACGATTGAAGTTACAGGTGAGGTAGGCTACCGGCTTTTGCAGGCCTGTGGCCGTCATCCGCCGGGTTCGGCAATCATTCATCCAGGCGCCGCCACGCTTGCCTTCACGGGCATAGAGGTCCAGATAGAAGCTGCCTCTGTGTTCGCCCTCGGCATCCAGGATGTGGAAAAAGCGCACATCTTTATGCCACTTGTCGAAATCCTGCTGCTCTTTGACATCCATGCCGAACAAGCGCTTGATGGTGTAGAACAGGCCGCTGAGCACCTTGTCTTCGGGGAAGAAGGGGCGTAGCTCTTCCTGAGATATCTCATACTTGTGCTGCTTGAGCTTTTCGCCGTAGTAACCCAGATCCCAGGCCGCCAACTCGGTTACACCATAATGCTCCTTGGCAAACTCCTTGAGTTCGGCCAACTCGGCCTTGGCTTGAGACTTGGAGCGCAGCGCCAGCTCATTGAGGAAGGCGATAACCTGCTCGGGCGATTGCGCCATCTTGGTGGCCAGGGACTTATCGGCATAGGTATCAAAGCCCAGTAACTGTGCCAACTCATGGCGCAGGCTCAGGATCTCGTCCATCAGCGGACCATTGTCGAACTCACCGGCATTGGGGCCTTGATCCGAAGCGCGGGTAACAAAGGCGCGGTAGCACTCTTCACGCAGACTGCGGTTGTCGCTGTAGGTCATGACCGGCAGATAGGATGGAAAATCCAGGGTGAATAGCCAACCTTGCTGTTCTTTGGCCTCGGCCATCGCCTTGGCGGCGGCAATGGCAGACTCTGGCAGACCGGCCAATTCGGCTTCATCGGTAACCAGCTTGCTCCAGGCATGTGTGGCATCCAGCAGTTGGTTGGAATAGGTGCTGCTGAGTTCGGACAGGCGCTTTACAATCTCTCCATAGCGGGCTTTTTGTTCATCATTGAGGCCTATTCCCGACAGTTCGAAGTCTCTCAGGCTATGTTCTATCACAGTCTGTTGCGCCTGACTGAGCTGGGCAAATTCCGCCGATGCCTTGAGCTCTTTATAGGCCTGATACAGGCCCTGATGTTGGCCGACAAAGGTGCTGTACTCAGACAACAATGGCAGACAGGCATCGTGCGCGGCGCGCCACTCTTCATTGCTGAGTACAGAATTCATATGGGAAATCGGCGACCAGATCTGGCTCAACTCATCGTCTACCTGCTCCAGAGGTGCCACCAGCTTCTCCCAAGTGTAAGGGCCTCCGGCGGCCAGCACGGCCTCTATTTTATCGCGGCATTTGGCTATGGCCTGTTCGACCGCCGGTTGAATATGCTCGGCCTTGATACTGGAAAAGGGTGGCAGCTCCTGTGCTGTCAGCAGCGGATTGGTCATTGTCTGTCCTCTCTTTGGGCGTGGGCCATAGGGCCTGCATTGGATGCCTGGTCTTGCCGCCATGGCGGCGAATATTCAGGGGCGTGGCTAATAGATAAGGGTTCTGCTTTGAATTATCAAGGTGATCAAAGCGATTGCTGTCATAGGTGAGAAACACATCCATGAAATATGCGCTTATCGGGTCGCCGGAAAGAGTCTGTTGAACAATGCACAAAAAAGCGATAAATGATAACTGGATCCAAAACACGATTCATTATCATTTACATGCATGGCTGGTGAAATAAAATAGCTTTACTTTGTAAGTTTGGTACGTTTTATGCGCTATCCGTTCTTGTTGTTGACACTCCTGTGCTGCAATACATTATTGGCCGATGAGGCTGCCGAAACCCTACTCATGCTGGGGTGGGACAGTCACTATGTTTCTGAGGGGCGGGACAACTTGTCTGCGGGAGGGATTGCCTGGAGTGGCATTCAGCATAGCCGTGATGGCCTGGGGGCCTTCGTGTTGTTTGGCCGAGCCGACAGTGTTAACTACGCCGAGCTCAATGCCGGGGTGGAATACTGTTTCAATCCACTCGAATCAGTGGAAGCCGGTGTCGGCATGCAGCGACTGGAGTTTTACGGTGATGAGCGCGCCCATGACAATGAGGTGTACGCCTATCTCGCCTATCAGGGGCTGAGCTGGCTGACACCATCGATTAACTATACCTATGCTACTGAAGCCTCTGGTTATTTTGTTGAGTTGAGCCTGCACAGCCACTGGCAAGTGAACGAGCAACTGACTCTGACCCCTTATGTGACCCAGGGATTCGACTTTGGCTATGCCAGCCAGACCCATGATGGCCCCAATCATCTGCAGCTTGGTGTAGAGGCATGCTACTCATTAACCCCTTCTTTGGTGGCTTCCTTGCATTTGAGCCACAGCATAGCGCAGGACGATATCAAGCAGCAGGCGCAAGCAGAGGGTTGGCATGGCGATCTGGCTCAGTCTTATGCCGGCTTGCATCTGCAGTGGCAGTTTTAAATTGGCTAACATTCACCGCAGCTTCTAGACTCTGATGTGAAGACAAACAGCATCGACGGATCGATGCGGAGGGACAGGGAATGTTAACCTACAGAATCGGCGGGCTTTGCTGCCTGCTCCTTTGGTTGGGAGTCGCCCCATTGGTTGAATCCCAGGCCGAATCAAGCTCAGACTTGAATCCAGACCTGAATCCAGTGTCGGGTTCAGAGCCCTCAATAGATAAGCAACTCAGCGACCCGGGCAAAGAGTCAGGTTCGCTCCCTCTGGGATTGGTGCTCGACAGCGAAGGTAATCCTATTGCCATTCCACAGCAGTTTGAAGCCGCGCTTGAATATGAGTCTGCACCCTTGCCCAAGGCCTCGCGCGACAGTAAACCAACCAAATCCCGAAAAAAGCAGGCATCCAAGCCTCGCCGCCAAATCGCCGATGATCCCAGTTGTCGCTGGTTGGATAAGCGAATGACAGAGCTGGAGCGGCGCCTCAGGCAGAAAGATTCCCACACTGCCAGATATTTGCAGGCTGAACTCGGTGAGCATCAACAGCAGTTTCGTTGCCTCAAGTGCTCGGGTTCAGGGCCTGAGACTCAGGATTATTCCCGCTGCCGCTTGTATCATTGAAATTTTTACCGGCAGACTCTGGTCTGGTCACTTGATCTGAATCCCCCTACAATGGCTCACAAGTATCCCGTCAGACGGGAGGTCGCCCTGTTGGGCGAGTTAGTCAGTATCAATCTACGGAGATAAACATGGCACAACATTTTGACTATATCTGCCTGGGTGCGGGCAGCGGTGGTATTGCGTCAGCCAATAGAGCCGCTATGCGTGGCGCCAAGGTCTTGCTGATTGAAGCCAAACACCTGGGTGGTACCTGCGTCAACGTCGGCTGTGTGCCCAAAAAGGTCATGTGGTATGGCGCCCAAGTGGCCGAAGCCATGCATCTCTATGCCAAAGATTATGGTTTTGATGTCAGCGTCAACCAGTTTGACTGGAACACTCTGGTGGCCAGTCGTGAAGCCTATATCGAACGGATCCATGGTTCCTATGAACGCGGTCTGGCCAACAACAAAGTCACTGTGGTTAACGGCTATGGCCGCTTTGTTGATAACCACACCATTGAGGTCGACGGCGAACACTATAGTGCCGAGCATATTCTGATAGCTACCGGTGGCGCGCCCAGCATTCCCGCCATTCCCGGGGCAGAATATGGCATAGACTCGGACGGTTTCTTTGCCCTGCGTGAACAGCCCAAGCGGGTAGCCGTAGTGGGTGCCGGTTATATCGCGGTGGAAATTGCCGGTGTATTGCATGCCCTTGGCAGTGAAACCCATCTGTTTGTACGCAAACATGCGCCGCTGCGTAACTTCGACCCCATGCTCTATGAAACACTGATGGAGTCCATGGCCAGCGAAGGGCCTTCGCTGCATACCCAGAGTATTCCCAAGGAAGTGCGTAAAAATGCCGATGGCAGCCTGACTCTGGTGCTGGAAAACGCTGAAGAGTACACAGTGGACTGCCTGATCTGGGCCATTGGTCGGGCACCGGCCACAGGCAATATCGGCCTTGAAAATACCGATGTGCAGTTGGATCCCAAGGGATATGTGATAACTGATGCCCAGCAAAACACCAGCGCTAAAGGGGTTTACTGTGTCGGTGACATCATGGCGGGCGGAGTAGAGCTGACACCGGTTGCCGTCAAGGCGGGTCGCTTGCTGTCAGAGCGTCTCTTTGGCGCCCAGCCGGATGCCAAGATGGACTATGACTGCATCCCGACTGTGGTCTTCAGCCACCCGCCAATTGGCACCATGGGGCTGACAGAGCCTGAGGCCAAAGAGCGCTTCGGTGAGGATCAGGTGAAGGTCTACACTTCCTCCTTTACCTCCATGTACACAGCGGTTACTGCGCACCGTCAGGCTTGTAAGATGAAGCTGGTTTGTGCCGGCGCCGATGAAAAAGTCGTCGGGATCCATGGTATCGGCTTTGGTATGGATGAAATCCTTCAGGGCTTTGGCGTTGCCATCAAGATGGGCGCCACCAAGGCTGACTTTGATGCCGTAGTCGCTATCCATCCAACGGGCGCAGAAGAGTTTGTTACTATGCGTTAAACAAGTGGATGCATATCGCAGGTAAAATAGGCCAGAAGCAGTGCTTCTGGCCTATTTTAGTTTTGCCCCTATTAGAGAGAGTACGCTGAAGCCATATTATTTGGTGTACTTTGTAGGTAGTGATTACCTTAGAAGATATCAATTGCCTTCCGTAATCTTGGTTAAAAAATATCACATTGTGAACATTGTTTTTTATTTTGAAGGCTGTTAGTCTGCTGCCATCTCTTTTCAGGAATGGACACTATGGCAAGACGCAAGGAACACAGTCATCAAGAGATCCGGCTCATGGCACTGGATGCCGTCGAGCAGTTGTTGACGCAGGAGGAATATACCCGCCTGAGTCTTAGACGGATCGCCTCCCAAGTGGGCTATGCCCCCAGTACCCTAATCAACCTGTTTGGTAGCTACAACTATCTGCTCCTGAGCGTATCCGCCAGGGTCTTGGAGCGCCTGCTTGAGCAAATACAGCTGGTGTGTGAACAAACATTCGCAACCGGCGAGCTGAAGCTGTTGGCACTGGCCAAGGCTTATGCCGAGTTTGCCCATAGCCAACCCCAGGCATTTCGTTTGGTGTTTGCCTTACATCTGGGGCCGGAAGAACCTCTGCCCAAATCGCAACAACAGCTGATTGCCGAGCTGATAGGCTTGCTCGAACAGCAACTCGGTGACTTGTTGCCAAACTTGCCCTCATCCAAGCTGGCGCTCGCCAGTCGTAGCTTCTGGAGCAGTATCCATGGGCTAACCGGCCTGGCGCTGGACGATAAGCTTTTCAGTCAGGCTTCTTGGTTGCAGTTACTGACATTTCAGGTGCACTTGTGGTGGACGGCAATGCAACAGGAGGAGGGCGTATGTTCCTGAGCAAACGATTTTTACCCTATTTCGCCACTCAATGTTTGGGGGCGCTCAACGACAACATCTACAAGAATGTGTTGCTGCTGCTGGTGACCTACAGCCAGGTCGATAACCTGCCGATGAGTGTGGATTTGTTTGTCAATCTGGCGGCGGGGATCTTCATCCTGCCTTTCTTTCTGTTTTCCGCCCATGCGGGCATGGTAGCCGACAATATGGATAAGGCGCTGATGATCCGTAGGTTAAAGCTGCTGGAGCTTATCATCATGTCCTGCGCCGCCGCGGCGATTATGGCGCAAAGTTATCTGTTGATGTTGCTGCTGCTGTTTCTTACCGGCACCCAATCGGCCTACTTTGGTCCGGTAAAATACTCGCTGCTGCCGCAGGCGCTTAGAGAGGACGAGTTGGTAACCGGCAACGCCTGGGTAGAGATGGGCACCTTCCTGTCTATTTTGATAGGCACTCTAAGTGCCGGGCTGCTGGTAACCAGTGACAACGGCCTGATGTGGGCGGCGATAACTGTATCTGTGCTGGCCTTGGCCGGTTTCCTCTCCAGCCGGGCGATTCCATCACTGCCGGCGCCGTTGCCGATAGACAAGGTACGCTTTGCGCCCTTGTCCGGCACTCTGGCCAGTATCAAGCGGGTACGGCAAACGCCGTCAATCTGGATGGCGATTCTGGCAATCAGCTGGTTCTGGTTTTTGGGTGCCACCTACCTGACCCAGTTCCCCAATTTTGCCAGAGGCTCACTGCACTCGGATGCCACTGTGGTGTCGTTGCTGCTGGCGCTGTTTTCCATAGGTATTGCGGTCGGCTCCTTTGTTTGTGAGCGTTTCTCCTTTGGCCATGTAGAGCTGGGATTGTTGCCTTTCGGGGTAGCAGGGTTAACCTTCTTTGGCCTGGATCTGCTGTGGGCCATTCCTGACTACAGCCAACTGCCGGCGGGATATCTCTACGACATAGCCGAGTTTGTCGGCCGCAGTGAACACTTCAGGTTGATGTTGGCACTGTTTATGGTGGGCGTCAGTGGCGGCCTGTTTATTGTGCCTCTGTACGCCTTTATTCAGTCGCGTTCGGCCCCCGGTGAATGTGCCCAGGCCATAGCCGCCAACAATATCATCAATGCCTTGTTTATGGTGTGCTCGGCGATATTGTCAATCATCTTGCTGGAGCTGGTGGGTCTGTCGATCCCTCAGCTATTTACTCTGCTGGCGGTATTCAACGCCGTGGTGGCGTTGTATGTGTATAGCAGGGTGCCTGAATTTACGCTGAGGTTTATCAGCTACCTGCTGAGCCATCTCTTGTACCGTCTCAAGGTTGAAGGCCGGGAAAACATTCCCAAGCAGGGGGCCGCCGTGCTGGTGTGTAACCATGTCAGTTACGTCGATGCCTTGGTGTTGCTGGGAGCATCCACTCGTCCGGTGCGTTTTGTGATGGACAAGAGCATAAGTGAAATGCCCTTGCTCAAGTATCTGTTCCGCCACGCCGGGGTGATCCCTATCTGCTCACCGAAAAAGTGCGCTGATACTTACACCCGAGCCTTCGAGCGTATTCACCAGGCGCTGACCAATGAGGAGTTGGTGTGTATTTTCCCTGAGGGCAGGTTGTCTCCTGATGGTGAGTTACATGAGTTTCGGCCCGGTATCGAACAGATACTGGCAAAGGATCCTGTGCCTGTGGTGCCAATGGCGCTCAAAGGTTTGTGGGGATCTTTCTTCAGCCACAAAGATGGCCATGCCCTGACGACCCGTCCAAGACGTTTCTGGTCAAGGCTTAAGGTCAATATTGCAGCTCAGGTACCCGGCGCGGAGGAGAGCCGCCACTCGCTGCAACAGCGGGTAGCCGATCTGCTGGCCAAACCCGACAGCTGAGGTAATGTCAACGAAAGAGCCCGGCAGTTGCCGGGCTCTTCAGATTGAATCTCTCTTGCTTTTGAATTCATTTGGAGCGGTTTGACCGCCTCTCATCCAGCCACTGGTGAATGGCCTGACGGTCACCGCGGAAGATGATCCGCTCGGCCTTTTTCTCCAGTTGGTACTGATACATGGGGTCGTAATACTTCTCCAGCAGTAGCGAGATCCACTCCAGATGTTGCTCTGTAGTGTTGCGTTGCAGCTGGGTCTGCAAGCTTGAGTCGACCAACTGCAACAGTTGATCAGTTTGTTGGTGCCCCATACGCTTACGTATGCCCTCGACACTCTGACGCAGATAGGCGCCGAACGCCGCCATGCCTTCTTCTGCGCCATAATGCTGTTCAAAACCTCGCTGCATCTTGTGCACATATTCATCCAGAAGACGAGGGAGTCTGGCCTCCAGTGGCTCTTCCAACACCAAAACCTGGGCCTGTTGCATGGCACTGAAAAAGACTTTGGGTATGGCGCGGCGGCCAATCAGGAAGCTTTCATCTTCCAGCAGCAGACAGGACTCTTGCCTTTCTTGATGCCTCAACAGCTCCCGAGCCAAACTGTTTTCAAAATTGATCTGACTGGGCTGCGGAGTAACATTCTTGCCAAAGCTTGACCCTCTGTGATTGGCAGTGCCTTCCAGATCCACTGACTCGCTGCGACTGAGAATAAACTCTGTCTTGCCTGAGCCGGTAATGCCGCTGAGGATCAACAGCTGTTGCTGCTGCGGGGTGTTATCTATGGTATCGATAAGGTATTGGCGCATTGCCTTGTAGCCGCCCTGAATATAGGGCACTTCAAGACCGGCCTCGCGGATCCATTGCTGGGTCAGCTGAGATCTCAGGCCACCCCGAAAACAGTAGAGGTTGGCATCTGGGTGGGCGCTGAAGAAATCCAGCCAGGCTTGAATACGCGCGGCCTTGAGCTTGCCTTTGACCAGCGAATGACCGAGCTCTATGGCGGCAGCCTGTCCATGCTCTTTATAACAGGTGCCCACCTTCTGCCTTTCGCTGTCATTCATCAATGGCAGGTTGGTGCTGGCAGGAAAGGCACCCTTGGCAAACTCAACCGGCGCCCGCAGATCGACCAGGGGACGATCGGATAGGAATATCTCCCGGTACTCTGCGGGCGCGATTATCTGTCGACTCATACCAGCTCCACCCATTGCTGACGGTCATTGCGATGGTCGAGCGCACCTATACAGTGTAGCTCCAGCCCTTGGCTGGTCAGCAGTTGCTGCAGTTCGGCCTCACCCTCGGCGCTGACGGCGATAAGTAAGCCACCGCTGGTTTGCGGATCGCACAGTAAGGCTTTTTGTTGCTCGGAAACCTCGGGGAGGTGCTCACCGTAGCTGTCAAAGTTTCTGTGGGTGCCACCCGGGATACAACCCATGGCCAGATACTCGGAGGCTTTTTCCAGCAGTGGCAGTTTGGCGGTATCTATGCTGGCCTTGAGGTCGGCGCCCTGGCACATCTCCAGCAGGTGGCCTGCCAGACCAAAGCCTGTCACATCTGTCATGGCGTGAACCGCGCTTATCTTGGCGACTTCGGCACCTATCTTATTGAGTTGGCACATGGCTTCGGGGGCGATATTGACATCCTGCGGCGCCAGCTTCTTCTGCTTTTGTGCCGTGGTCAGTATGCCAATTCCCAAGGGCTTGGTGAGATAGAGCTTATCACCCGCCTTGGCGGTATCGTTCTGCTTGAGGTGCTCCAGCGCCACTGTGCCGGTTACCGCCAGGCCGAAGATAGGCTCAGGCGCGTCTATGCTATGGCCTCCGGCCAGCATGATCCCGGCATCCATGCAGGCTTGGCGTCCACCATCCACTACCTGCTGGGCTATCTCGGGTGACAGCTTGTTCACCGGCCAGCCAAGAATGGCAATCGCCATAATAGGCTTGCCGCCCATGGCGTAGATATCGCTGATGGCGTTGGTTGCCGCGATACGGCCGAAAGTGAAAGGGTCATCGACTATCGGCATAAAGAAGTCTGTGGTGCTGATAATGCCGGTGTGATCATCCAACTGATACACGGCCGCATCATCCCGGCTCTGGTTGCCGACCAACAGGCGGGGATCTTTAAAGTCCGGCAGTTGAGACGCCAAAATGGTACTGAGGACTTTGGGAGAAATCTTGCAACCGCAACCTGCGCCGTGGCTGTATTCCGTGAGTTTTACTGACTGATCTGACATAGCCGGGTCCCTGAGTGATTGAAATAACCCCTGATCATAAACAGAAACGGTCGCAGTACAAGCCGACCGTTTCACAACTCAGGTAAATTCTGTTAAGCCGATCGCCAAACCTCGCAAGGCTACGATAAGGTCTTAAGCTATGCTGGCTCGTAGTTGGCGCCATTGTTTTCGTTGGGCGTGAAAACGTAAACGCATTTCCGTTACCTGAGACAGCAGATGCTTATCCGCCAACTGCTGCTTGCGGGCCTCAAGCAGCGCCTTCTTGGCTTCAAAGTAGGCCAGCAAGTGGCTCTTCAATTCCTCGTACTCTGCCTGCAGCTTTTCCAGGATCTCCTCGCAATTGGGCAGATGGGCCACCTTATGCTGGGCGCGCTTGAATTGCATCTGCAGTTTGGCGGCTTCGATGCGCTCCTGAGGGCTCTTGCGCAGGTCTTTTGTTAGGCCAAACCAGGACAGGAAACGGATCAACCACTTGGTGGGGTCGTAATGCCACCAGTGGATACCATTGCGGTAATCGTTTTCAAAGATATGGTGGAAGTTATGGTAACCTTCACCATAAGTGAACAGCGCCAGCACACCGTTATCTCTGGCACTGTTGCGATCTGTATAGGGTTGTTTGCCCCAGATATGCGCCAGCGAGTTAATGAAGAAGGTGCAGTGATGCACTACCACCAGGCGGAGCAGACCAGCCAGCAGCAACATCGACAGGATATCGCCGTTCAACCAGCCAAGCAGAGCGGGGAGGCCCACATTCATCAATAGCGCCAGCAGCAGATAATGCTTATGCTGCCACATGACTATGGCATCGTTTTGCAGGTCTCTGACGTTGTTATAGTCGTGATAACGTTGTGCCTGATATTCCCTGAGCATCCAACCAATATGGCTATACCAGAAACCCATGTTCGCTGAGTAGGGATCCTTGTCATTGTCATCCACATGCTTGTGATGGATACGGTGATCCGAAGCCCAATGCAAGGCACTGTTCTGCAACGCCAGCGCACCGCCCAGGGCAAACAGGAAACGCACGGCCGGGTGAGCCTTATAAGCCTTATGTGACCACAGCCTATGGTAACCGGCGGTGATAGACAAGCCACTGGCGAAGGCCAACAGTACGAAGGTGAGCCACTCGCTGAGCTCAAAGCCATGGCTGATGCCTCGCCAAGGCACCAGAATACAGGCACCGGCAAACGTCAGCAGGAAGAGGATCAGGTTGGTCCAGATGAGGGGAGGTTTTTTCATTATGATGACTTCCAAAACGCTTTAAGCTAACAAGTGTACGCTAAGTTGCTATTGGAGCACAATCACAGTGACACCAGCCGAGGATGTGATTATTGAGTAAAGCCTGTATTATTTGCGCAACAGATCCAGTGAATGGAATAAAGATGGGTATCAGAGCACAGCAGAAAGAGAAAACCCGCCGCGCCTTGGTGGATGCAGCATTCAATCAACTGAGTGCCGAGCGCAGCTTTTCCAGCCTGAGTCTTAGGGAAGTGGCCAGGGAAGCCAATATAGCGCCAACCTCTTTCTACCGTCATTTCAAGGATATGAATGAGCTGGGGCTGACCATGGTCGATGAAGGTGGCTTGACGCTGAGACAGATGATGCGTAAGGGACGTCAGCGCGCCGAGGCCGGTGGCAGTGTTATCCGCATCTCGGTCGACACCTTTATGGAAGTACTGGAATCCAACCCCAACGTATTCAGGATCCTGCTGCATGAACGCTCAGGCACCTCGGCAGCCTTTCGTGCCGCCGTGGCGCGGGAGATTGAACACTTTATCTCGGAACTGGCGCACTACACCGAGGACACCGCCGGCCGCAGCCCTGAGTTGGCCAGGGCACAGGCTGAGGCATTGGTGACTCTGGTGTTCAATGCCGGCGCCGCCGCCCTGGATATGAAACGTGCTGATCGTAAGATCCTGGCCGACCGACTGGTGACTCAACTGCGAATGGTGGCAACGGGTGCCGAAGCGCTGCAGCAAAAGCGTGATAGCCGCTAAATTGCGGATGTAGATTTTTCTGGAAAAAATAACGGTCAACCAAATCTGAATAGATAAACCTGACCTATTTAGATTTGGTACACCCTATAATACTTTTCCCTCCTCAGGTCCGTTTCTAAATGTTTTACTTTAAGCAAGCTATTATTAGTGGATAGAGAATCGTTGAATATAAGCCTTTGGTATAGTGCTCTAAGCCTTCAAGCTGGACGATGATTTTTCTGCGATACCTGGAGACCGAATTTGTAGTAGTTTAGAAAACCCGCTATTAGCTTACTATGAAATATATTTAATTTGTTTTAGCCAACAATGCCATTAAAGAGAGTTGCCTGGAAAAGAGAACTGTAATAGCCATTTGACATAATTCCAATGTCAGAATTTTCGTACATTAATAGGGATTTTTCTTAACGATATTCTTTAAACAAGTCTTTATAGTCTGCCTAAACTATCTTTGGGAGGCTGTCAATGGATTTCAGAACTTACCGAGAGTTGGCATTAACAGCTGAACCAGGTTGGGGGATAGCTTTTCTGAAACAACATAAATATGAAATTTATCATCAGACACTCTACTGGCTGATGGATACTGGACTCCATATTTCAAAAGACGAGTTATACGTTGAGCAGTTGGCAGGTTGTGACATTATTTTTTGTCGTTTACACCCTTTTCGCTTGGAGAGCTTCTTAAGAAGCCAAGATATTCCACTTTACAAGAGTGACAGTGAGTCTCGTTGGGTTTTACCTCAACCTATTTTGCCATATCATTATCGTCGTTGGCGAGCCTCTTTGATTATGACATTAGATTGATTTGTTAATCTTACTTTTCTTAAGGTTATTTCAGTATGCTCCTTGATTGAAAATTGATAGAAATGGCAGTCCGATGACTGCCATTCTCACAATTATGCTTTTAGTGATATTACTTGTAAGTCAAGGTGAAGGTGGCCGTGGCATCAGCTCTACCTGGAGTGACTTTGGATTCAGTTTGGATATATCTTGCCTTCAGTGGAATGGTAAAAGTTGTTCTATTGTTATTTAATAAAGTATAATTTAAAAGATTTCCAAATTTTATATATTGGTTAAACCCATTGGAGAACTCGGCAAGCTGAATGGCAACCCCTTTAGCACTATTCGTTGTTGACTTTATGCTCATAATGCCTTGACTATTATCGATTATGCTTGTATTCGGGGATATGGATACGCCCAAGATGTTTTTAGTGTAAGTTCCAGTATTGGATGCACCAGTAGTGTAATTATAGTAGGTATTATTGCCATCATTGAGGGTGCCGTAAAACCTCGGACAATTAGTTAGCCTGATAGATGCATCGACCCAGCCTGTTGTTGCTCCGGTTGTGGTTAACTTATCCCCTATTTTATGTTGTCCCATGGGAACATTTACATTCGAAACATTGCAAGTTTGTGATACTATATTGATGGTGCCTTGTATTTTAACTCTTGCCCATAAAAAATTTGTACCGGGTGCTTTGAACCTTATAATACCGGTAGGTAAGTTCATCCCTCTAATTGTACCAGGCCGTACATTTCCTGTTTTAATTAACAGCAAAGTTATATGAGAATTGTTATAGCGGTAATCACGATTTATATTTTCGTGGGTGGGAGTTT
This sequence comes from Shewanella chilikensis, assembly GCF_037953065.1. Taxonomy (NCBI): domain Bacteria; kingdom Pseudomonadati; phylum Pseudomonadota; class Gammaproteobacteria; order Alteromonadales; family Shewanellaceae; genus Shewanella; species Shewanella chilikensis. Next base: position 140,985 of record NZ_CP149966.1, read on the forward strand.
TAAACTTCTTATCACTTGGAAATGGACTGTTATTAGCAGCCATCATTACACCAATTCCTGGTACTCCAGTTTGATAAATGGTGGCTTGCGGATAAGGCCCTCCCTTCCACGGGGAAGCTGAGTATGGTCGTGAGCTATAGCTATGTTCTATATAAGCTTGATATGAAATGTTTGAAGCATTGCAATATGCTGATAGCGTTTGTCCTGACAAGAAATTCTGCTTAAAAATAACAGTACCATTAGGCATGTCAGGGTTAACTGTTAAATTGTTAACAGCCAAAGGCATTTGGGAATCAATAAAATTTGAAGTTTGCGAGCAATCGACGGCTTCAACCATTTTAGGTTGCATCACAAGACTTAAGAAAATAAAAAAAATACCAATAAATTTTTGTATATTATTCATTTGGATTCACCAGGTTCTTTAAGCTAAACTGACCCTTATTGTTGGTAGAGTTATTTCTAATGACAAATTGAGTTGAGTTTATGAACTCCATCTTGTTTTTCTTCCTTGATTTGATAGTCAATTGCGCAGTTTTCCAGTTCAGACCATTGGATATTCAATTTTCCACTATTTTGCTCAACTCTGGCATAGAGTATGCCCCCTTGGCCTACAGTGCCAATATGATTATTTTGACTATCTGTAACATAAGCCCCAAATGGCAATGGCTTTCCGTTATAAGTTGCTTTGACTAGAATCAAACTACCTTGCTTGGTCTTATAGCTTAACTTCACCACAGCTCCTGCATGAGGGGCTACTTTTTGAGAGGTAGACTCCAATTCGACCCCGGCCGGGGTTCCTTTTGGATCGATATTAATTTCATTTATCTGATAAGGTTTCAAATAAGGAACTGCAGCATAACCATTGCTATCAAGGTGAATGCCAGGATATGCAGATACACTTGCCCCCTCAGCACCTATAGCCTCAACTAAAGCAAAGGTGTTTGCCACATAGGGTGTTAGAGTCAATCCGCCTGAGTGAGCTATGATAGTGCCATTTATCCCTGCAGCAGCGCTGTTGTAGTTATCTCCATGGCTATAACTACCAGTCACTGTGGTTGCATGCCCCCGATAATTGGCGTTTAGTGAATGACTGGTTCCGCCTTTATCCGTCTTGGTAATAGTTGCTCCATAACCTAATTGACTCTCTGCACCATATACACCTGATACTGCTAACTGCTGGCTATTATCGCCATTGGTGTTATGGGAAAGATCTACCATCATCTGTGGCGAAAAGTTACTTTTCCCAAGGGGTAGACTCAAGCTCAATAAATAGTTGGTTTCTTCTGTTCCTATACTGGAAAAGCTACGGTTTATACTCAAACCATAAGACAAAAATTTATAACGGTTATTGTATCCAAGTTGGTACTGTTTCTCAGTTCCTTGTTGGTTCCAATAGTTTTGTATTGAACCGCTCAGGTAAAATTGCCCCCAATCTTCGGGCAGACTCTGTGCTGCTGTAATAGTAAATCGATTCTTGGATCTGGAAATCAAATCAGGTGAATAGCCTAAAGAGACTGCATCACGGGTTTGCATTGCTGTCATAAAGTCCATATATCCATCGGTTGAGAATCGATATGCTGCCAATGATAGATTGGTATTTGTTTCGCTGATGGCCTTACTGTAGCTTAGTCGATAACTTTGTCCTGTTATATTTTCTACTTTTTTATTAATATCCATAGGTTCAACGCCGTCTCCTAAGCGGGTTCTTGCGTGGGTAATATCCATAGCAAATGCACCGATAGAAGAACCTATTGCGCCACCAAGTTGCACGGCGTAATAATCGTCACTGGCCTGAAATCCACCATAACTAGTGAAGGCATTATTAACACCATATTGATAAGTTGCCTGATAAATATCAGGATCACTTAATAAGTTATCACTATGAATTTTACCTGCTGTAAATTCATAATGTATTGTACCCGGCCTTAACAACTGAGTTACAGAAGCATAAGGTACTTTAAATGAGTGTTCACTGGCATCGGATTCTCTAACAGTAACAACAAGATCCCCACCAAATCCGGTAGGATAAAGATCGTTAATCAGAAATTCACCTGGAGTTACATTAGTTTCGTAAATGATTTGATCATTTTGGCGGACAAAAACTCGTGCGTTCGTTTTCGCTACCCCCCTTATTTGAGGTGCGTAGCCTTGCTGAGACTCAGGTAACATTCTTCTATCGCTTGCCAAATGAAGGCCAACAAAAGGTAAGGTATCAAAGACTTGCCCAGAAGTATTTGATTGTCCGACTAAAGCACTACTTCTCCATGAAGGGATATCACGTTGTATATATGTATTGATAGCGTTATAGTTCTCTCTTCCCCCTTCAACTGAAGAGTAGTTACCATTATGTCTTAGTTGCCATGCCCCAATATTGATTCCTGTTCTAAAGTTTGCAAATAAAGAGTTGTAATCTTCACCATGGGAACGGCTGCTGTAACCATTGATATTGTATCCAAAAATACCGGAGTTGATGCCTTCATCCCATAGTTCAGGACTAACTTCTCCCCTTGCTTTATTGTACAGATACGCTTGAGGAAGAATAATATCAAGGTGTTGAGTTCCGCTATCATAGTTAACGTTTGCCGTGGTGATATAACTTTTCAAGTCAATGCATGAGTCGATGTTTTTATCAATGGATATGGGTAATTCATCTGGATTGAGTTGAATATCTTTTATCAAGTTTCGACTCAGGCATGGGTATACTTTTTTATTATTGTTTACCTTGAATTCAATATTGTAATATCCAAGTAATATCTTATTGATATATACTGCAGACTTATAATTACCAGGAAGGGCAGATGCGCCATCTTGAAAATAGCTTAAATCGAAGCTATCTGATCCAACCATATTCAATAGAGATGAATCAAAGGTAACGCTAGTAGATGATGCGCCAACAGATGTGGAGGTCTCAGCAAGAGTTATCCTACAACCAAATGATAGTGTATAGCTTACGACTAACAGTGTAATGAAATTACTTATTGATAACTTTTTCAATTTGACCTCGATTTAGTTATTTGGCTAATGCTAATATTGTTGTCCACATTAGCCTGATAATTATTTAACTAAATATTCCAAAAGTTTCATGGCGCCATAATCATTGATATAAGTTGCTTCAATTTTATTTCCAGCTTGATTAGGTAATTGGAAATCCAAAGATGAATATGGTGATACCATCTCGCCATCTATTTCTTTTTTATTGGATACAATTTTTGCAAAGGAAATATGGAAAGGGGTTGGGTTATCAACTCTGATAGTGTCATTGTCAAGTCGGTTGAAACTAATCTTTTCCATAGAGTCCTTAACATCCAACTCTAATGAAATTGGTCGGTAAAACAGCTTTATTCTTGTTCTAAATGCCATTTGTATATAATTTTCATTGCTTTCGGAACTTGGCTTGGCGGGGATTTCAAGTACGTTTAGCCAAAATAAACTCTCCCTATCAGTTGGAAGAATATCTCCTGTGTAACGTATTCTTAGATTTTGTCCGTTATCTGGATCAATTCTATTAACTGGAGGAGTAATGATAAATGGAACATTGATAAAGTCAGGCTTTGTATCAACTTCACCGCTGTCAATCCAACTTTGAACCAAAACAGGAGTTTCTCCCCTGTTATCCAGTTTTACACTCACCTCATTCGCATCAGAAGGGTAGATTACACGAGTGCCAGTAATGACCACACTGGCTAATGCTTGTGGTGCAACTCCTATAGTAAATATTAATGAAACTATAATTAGAATAAGGTAAAAGAAGCGAAACACAGTGTTGTCCTTTTTGATGATAGAGGGGGGGAGCTCCCCCCTCTATATCTCTATTTAATAAAAGGTTTACTTATATTGGATTGAATAAACTACTGATGAATTAACTTTACCAGCAGTTACTGCATTCTCAGCATAATATTCTACAGTGTAAGGCAGTTGAGCCTTACCTCCGGCAGTGGTCGGCAAGTTGACATAAGTGTTTGATGTTGTTTGAGTCGAGTCGCCAACTTTGATTGCTGCATCAGATGAAGCGTCACGTAACTGCAATGTCACGTTACTTGCGGCATTAGTTGGCGCTGTATTTTTAAGACGACCAGTTGCTATATTGACTGCCGAGCCCGACTCGAAGAAAGCAGAACCCTGAGTCATAGTACCTATTGCAGTACATTCACTTAACTCAATGGTAAAGCTGGTTTTCCCGGCGGTATTACCAGCCGATTGAAGTTGGCTATTACTGACAGTTGGCAGTGTTACAGTGGCGTTGCTAGTGCCATTAACCGTAGCATTACAAGTGGCTCCAGTGATTTCACCAACGAATTGAATTTGACCTGTTGATGCTGCATTGGCAGTTCCCAAAGAAGCATAACCAGCTAAAGATACCGCTAATACAATTATTTTCTTCATATGTTTACCTATTAATCCTTAAGATTTAAAGAATAGGTGGTATGCGCTTGTATACTTGCAGAATTTAGAAACCTAGGTAAAACCTAAAATCTCAAAATAAAATTTTGAGCTCTATATTATTCAAGCTAAGCTCGAACCACTTCGAAGGTGATACTACAATTAATTGTTGCTAATATGAAAGGGGGAGGGGGGTAGATCGGAAATAACATTAACCCTATAGGAAAAGTCCTACAGGGTTTGTTGTTGTTGAACTGGGCTTTATGTTTTAGGGACACTTTTTTGAGTGTTTGGTTATTATTATATTGTCTTTGGTGCGATTTAAAATGTCTGTATTTAATCCTTATGCTATGCTGGCGTACTGTAAAAAGCAAGCTTGATAAGTTGTTGATACAGAGAATGTCACAATATAAGTCAGTGACAGCTTATTATTTAATCACAATAGCTTTTACTTAACTCAATCAATAGTATTGTGCCATTTCAATAACTTTAAAGTTTTAAGTCTGTTTTAGAGCATAAAATCCATTGGTTCTCTTTTCTCTGAGTTTAGATATGCTTTTATATCTCGAGCAAGGTGTTCCAATGAATCACTGAGCGAAACCAAAGTTACACGGGCTTCCTCTATGGTTTCCGCATGTTCTAACTGCTCGCAATGTTTGACGATGGAGGTAGCTGAGATAATCTTTGCCGCACCTTTAATTTTGTGGGCTACGCTTTTGCTATCATCTTCATCCCCCTTATTCAGTGCCGTTTGTAATTTTATTAAATCTGCCTCATTGGCATTTAACAGTTCCAGCAATAACTGCTCTGTTAGCTCCAGGTTTCCGCCAGTTAATTTGTCCAAAGTGCTTGGCAGGAAGCTAGGCTTGAGCGGTTCTTGCTCGAGCACCAGGTGGAGGTTATCCAAGGCTTTTTTCAACTCAGCTAAACTGATAGGTTTAAACAGGCAATCATTCATGCCTGCAGAGATACAGGCTTTTTTGACTTCCAATTGGGCATTGGCTGTGTAACCTAAGATAATCGCCGGTGAAAGATTACGGCTTTGTTCCAATTGTCTTAGCTTGCGGCTAAGCTCATAACCATCCATCTCCGGCATATTGCAATCGGTAATGACTATTCGATAGGGGTGTAGGTTGAAGAGATGGAGAGCTTCCTGACCATCGTTCGCTTCATCAATGCTGTGCCCCAGATATTTAAGTTGCTGTGACAACAGCAGCCTGTTGGCCGGATGATCATCCACTATCAACACATGCTGTACTTGTGCCGTAGGGATTACATCTGAGGAAGGGAATGTTGGGCTTTCTTCAGCTGCAGCTTCATTGGTAACTTGTAAAGGTATTCGGATATTGATACAAGTCCCCTGACCCGGTTCGCTGACCAAGTTAATTGAACCGCCCATCATTTCACACAGGGAGCGACATATGGGGAGCCCCAGACCTGTCCCTCCTTTATTATGGGCACCATTTTGAACCTGAACGAAAGGTTTAAATAAGTCTTGTTGTTCCTCTATTGGCATACCTGTTCCAGTATCAGCGACTTTGAAAACCAGCTCGGTTTGACCTTTGGAATTTTGCGATTTAAGCGCTGAGAGGCAAACATTACCTTGGTCGGTGAATTTAATGGCATTACCAATTAGGTTGGATAAAATCTGCTTAACCCTTAGAGGATCTAACAGTGCATACTTAGGTAGTTCAGGATCCATCTCAAGTATTAATTGTAAGCCTTTTTGAATCGCTATACCTTCGAAGATACGAATTACAGAATCCAGAGTTTGCTTCAGCTCCGTCTGTACTGGGTTCAAGCTTAGCTGTCCTGCCTCAATTCTAACTATATCGAGAATATCGCCTATGAGTTCCAGTAGTCCTTTGGCTGAATCATAAGCAACACGAATAGACTTAAAATCATACAGATTTTTCTGAGATCGTTTCATCGATAGCTCCAGCAAGCCAATAATCGCGTTCATAGGTGTACGTATTTCATGGCTCATGGTTGCCAAAAATTGAGTCTTGGCGACACTGGCTTTCTCTGCCTGTTCCTTGGCCAAGTTTAACTGTTGCATTAATTCGACGCGGTCGCTGACATCTATCCATCCACCTATAATACCCTGGATCTGATTTTGTTCGTTTTTATAAGGTCGGAACCAGTGGTAAACATCAATAAGTTTTCCATCCAAATATATGCGCCTGTCTTCGTAACATGCTCTGTTTTCACTAATAGCTTGGGTATAATTTTGATCTATCAAGTGAACATCACTTAGCCTATCACTGTGTTCCAACACAGTTCTATTTATCAAGTCATGAGCTGATACTTGGAAGAATTGTAAATAACTTTGGTTGCAGAGAATTAGTTGGCGTTCTGTATTACGGACATAGATAGGGTGGGGAATACTGTCGATCACCTCTTGCATAAATATAAGTTGTTGTTGTAGTTTCTTTTTAATCATAAGCCGTTTTATATAGTGGCTGCGGGTAAACCAGGCCCAGATTAAAGATGCAGTAATCAATAGTATTGCAGCAACAGTAATTGAATAAATAGTATATTTGTAATCGCGCCAAGTCTCTTGTCCGGGAACGGCATTGCTGCGCCATCTATTCCCTATAGATTGCAATTCATCGGCAGGGATTATGGCCAGAACCTTATTGAGAATACTGATTAATTGAGGGTTGCTCTTACTCGTGGCGAAGGCCGCAGTTGCCGGTGGTAACTCGTCAATAATGCCTTGTATTGCAAGTTTGTGCCCATAATAGTGATTGACATAGTAGTCTGCGATTCCAAGTGGAGCTATAGTGGCATCTACTTTACCTTTTAAGGTGGCTTCCAGGGCATCCATGTAGTTGCTTACTTCTACCACCTCTATTTGTGGTAACACTTTAGGCAGTATTTCCGAGGAGATATGTGCTACTGGGAGGGCGATTTTTAAGTTGGTTTTTTCCTGATTGAAGTGAAGACCTTTTTGGGAGATAAAAACAAAAGGCGCATTAGAAAATTCTTTAGTGAATATCAGTTCTTTTTGGCGCTTATCCGAAGGAGATAACAATGCTAGATCGGCACTTTTATCTTGCAGACGCTGCTCAATTTCATGGAAATTTTGTGTCTTGATAATGACGGTATCAATTCCGCTATAAAGCTTGATGATCTCCAAAACGTCAGCCGCGTAACCGTGTAACCTGTCATTCTGATCAAAATAGGTCATAGGTGCATTGAACTTATTGGCCGCAATTCTTATCGGTTGATGTTGCTTTAGCCAAGCCAGTTCCGTTTCGCTCAGATCCAGATCGAGCTTTTTTCTGGACAGATTCAGGCCGCCTCCACTCCAACGTTTTTTGATGGCCCAATGTTCACTTTCCGGGAGTTGCTTCAATGCTTCATCTATTATTTCTTTAAGTTGCTGTTTATCATTACTTAAGGCAAAGCTTAAGCCTTGGGGCTCAACGGGCAAAAATTTCGTTATCCGCAACTTCTTGGCAAAATAGTTGTTAACTATGTAGTTGGCTGAGAACAGATCCATGATTACGGCATCAGCTTTACCGAACACGGCAGCGGCTACTGTTTTTAGTTTGGAGGGATATCGAGTGATTTGGGCTTTGGGGAGAAGGGGGGCAAGGTCGACCTCCGGCAGATAATCATAAGGCATAGCAATATTGGTTGGAGTCTGCTCTGCAGCTAGTTTTTCTGAAGTGCATAATACAGCTTGATTATCGACATAAGCCTGACTTAGCAGCAACCCTTGGGATGCTTCGTAACCGGAGGCCCCGGTTAGCAGATCCAGTTTACCGGCCTTGATAGCTAAGATAGCGTCCTCTTTGGTATTGAATAAACGTAGTTCTATTTTGAGCTTAAGGGCTTCAGACAAAAGCTGCAGGTAATCGGCACTCAAGCCCTCATAGTAGTCACTGTTACCATCCATGGTCATATCGAATGGTGGGTTATCCGGAGTAACAACTCCTACTCGGATACTTTGCTGTTGTTGTAACCATTGCCACTGCTCATCGGTCAGGATTATCCTAATTTTACTCATGCCGGCATGGCCAGAAATGCCTGGAGTATTCAACTCTGTCCCATTGACCTGCTGTGAAACTAAAGATAAAAAAATCAATATTAAGTAGAGCGCCTGGATAAGAGGGGCTTTTTTCATATGATATGGTTTCTCTTGGATATTTCGATAAGATCGACCAGGGTACGGGCGTTAAGCTTTTCCAGTAAACGGGTCTTATATGTACTTATGGTTTTATTGCTGAGTAACATGCGATCGGCAATCTCTTTATTGGATAGGCCGTGTGACAACTGTTGAAGTACCATCATTTCTCGGCCAGATAGTTGTGCCAATTTATCTGACTCCGGCAGTTGTTTATTTTGTTTATGATGGATGAAGGCGTTATTTGGAAAGTATGAATATCCGGATAATACTGCTCTCAGCGCTCCCAGAACCTCTGTTAGATCCTCTTGTTTAGAGACAAAACCAGAGGCTCCGGCCTGTATGCAGCGGGTGACAAAATATTCAGAAGGCTGTGCCGTCAGCACCAGTATCTTTGGTGGTAAATCCAAACTATTCAATCGGTTAATAACCTCAAGACCATCTAGTTGTGGTATGCCTATATCCAGAACAACGGCATCAGGTTGGTGCTCTCTTATGAGTTTTAGCGCATCTACTCCATTATCTGTTGTGGCTGTGACATGAAAGCCATTTTGCTCGAGTATGATTTTTATAGCCATAATCACTACTGGATGGTCATCGACAACAATAATGTTCTTCATATTATAAACTTCTGTCCCTCTAATCATTCCAAATCAATTGTTACAGAATAATTTTCATATGTAAGTAGGATGTTTCCTACCGAACTTTCAGCCTTTTCTGTTGGGTTTTGCATTTATTATAATATTAGCGGACTTATATTATTTCAAAATAAATTAGGAATAGTGTGAGAAAGACCATTTACGGTGTGTTGGCGTAAATTTAGCTATATAGGATTTTATATAAACTTAATAAAAGAATTCTTAGTTATTTTTACTGATAAATGATGCTAACTGCTATTTATATCCATATCAGTTTTTTTGGCTTAAATAATGAAGAAATGCAAGGTGTTGGTGCTTGAGGATCATCCTTTTCAACGCACTGTGCTGGAGCACAACCTCAAGTCGTTAACTTGTGTGGAAGTCTTCAGCTTTGGCTGCGCGACAGCCGCTTTTTCCTGGCTACAGCAGCATAGGGAAGTCGATATCGTAATTTGCGACTTGATGTTGGCTGGAACCGATGGTTTGTCTTTTTTGCGCCAGGCTAGAGCCAGGTTCAAGATCCGTGGGGTAGCCCTTTATAGTGATGTCGACAAAGATCTGCGCCGGGCTGTCTCCCAGATGGTTAAACTGTTGGGGTTTCAGTATCTTGGTGATTTAGCCAAATCACCGACGATTGAAAACTTGAGCGCTATGATCGAATGTTATCGTGAACTGAACGAACCGCAGACGGTATCACCTGAACCAGAACTGCTTCCAAATTGGTTCTCTTTGAATTTCAGAGATTTTAAGGAAGCGGTCACTGAACATCAGTTCGTTGGTTTCTACCAACCCAAGTTCAGTGTCACGGATTTACAAATAGAAGGAGCGGAAGTCTTGGTGCGTTGGCAGCACCCCGTGTTCGGGTTATTACATCCTAATCTGTTTATCGAACCTCTCATTCGTTATGGCTTGCTGGATGAGATGTTTCTCCAATTATTCCGTCAGGGGATTAAATTGCAAAAGCGATTGTTGGAACAGAACTATCGCTTATCACTCGCCTACAACCTGGACATTTCCCAATTAAACTCCACTGAGCTCGTATATCAAATCTCCAAATTGATCCGGGATTATAAACTTCCACCGAAACTGGTCACTATAGAGATAACGGAATCAGGCCTTATATTGGCGCCGGCCCTCAATATGGAAAACTTAATCCGTTTACGCATGCTAGGATGCGAATTGGCGATAGATGACTTTGGTGCTGCTTATTCATCTTTGGCTCGCCTGTGTGAACTTCCTTTTTCGCAAATGAAGTTGGATGCTTGTTTTGTGGCCGGTCTGGATACTGAGCCCAGATGCAAAGCTGCGATATCCAGTGTGATAGCATTATCTGACTCGCTCGACATGCAGTTGGTTATCGAAGGTATTGAAACGGCTGCCCAGCTCAAGCTATTGCAAAACCTCGGTTGCAATCTGGGCCAGGGGTTTTACTTTTCTCATCCATTGAGCGAGGCTGACTTTTGTAAACACTTCTTACAAAATGAACTTTTAAGGCTTCATGGTTGAATTTAGCGCCGCAATAAGCTGCTGGCGCTGCACTTTGAGCCCCTCGGCAACCTGTTGCGGCCAGGGATAATAGTGTCTCGGGCGCTTAAAGCGAGCCAGCTTGTCTGCCAGGAAGGCGGTCAGTTCGGCTTCGCTCGGCGCCTGTGAGCCTCGATAACGCAAAATGGCGGCCGGCAGTAAGCCAAACTCAGGGTTATCTTCACCAAAGACGATGGCATCCAGGATGGCAGGGTGCCGTTTCAGCGCCGCTTCCACCTCTTCCGGTTGAATATTCTCGCCGCCGCAGATAAACATATTGTCGACCCGCCCCTGAATATGCAGCAGCCCATCCTGACTCCAGAAGCCTTTGTCCTTGGTGCAAAACCAACCGTCTTGGGTCTCTTTAACTATGCTGCCATCCGGCTGCAGGTAACCCATAAACAGGGTCTCGCCCCTGACCCAGATAACTCCCTGTTCTATTTTGAGCTCGCGCCCGGGTAACAGGCTGCCACTGCTGCCATCGCTGCGGGCCATTCCCGTGGTGATCTGCGAGCCCATCTCTGTCATGCCGTAACTGGTAAAGGCTTTCACCTTCAAGGGGGATAGCCTGTCCAGCAGGCCTTGGCCTATGGCGCCGCCGCCGAGTAGCAGGCACTTCACTCCCATAAGGCTTTCCGGGCTGTCGTCCAAAAGGCGTTGCAACTGGGTGGCTACCAGCGAGAGATGAGTGATGGCATCACGCCTTAACTGCGCCGCCATAGTCAGCTTATTGTCCGGCAGCACCACGGCTGCGGCCGCCAGGGCGCAGCGATTGAGAATGGCCAGGCCACCGATATGGAACAGCGGCAGCGAGAGTAACCAGGCATCACCACTCGCCAAGGGGATCAACTGCCGACTACCATTGGCGTTGGCAATATGGTTGTTAAGGCAGTGGACTGCGGCCTTGGGGCAGCCACTGGAGCCCGAGGTAAGAATAATATTGAGCGGCGTATCGGCCGAGACAGTGGCTATCTCGGCTGGGATACAATTCGATTCGAGAATGGCAAAATCCGCCTGCACTCGGGTGATATCCCGCGTTTGCCAAAGCTTATTCCTGGCGTTATCCGGACACCAGATAAAGCGAATATGTAAACGTTCAAGCAGCTCCTGGAGCTGACTATCCGGAAACTTGGGTGACAGCGGGCAAAAGAGCAGCCCCAGATCCAAACAAGCCCAATACAACAACATCAGCTCGCGGCAGTTAGCGGCCACACAGGCCAGTTTATCCCCGCGCTGCAACCCCAAGGCTCGAAGCTTAGCGCCGAGTGCCAATACTTGCCGGCTTACTGCCTGATAACTATGGCTGATACCGCCCTCTACCAAGGCGACGGCATCCGGAGTCTGTTGGCCACTGAGGTGAAGGGGCGAGTAGGTCATGTGCTTTCCTGTTACTGAAATTGGGGGTTGCAGAGGCTGTCAGAGCTTGGCGGTTACAGACAGGGCCATTGACCCAAGAGTTCCAGCTCAGCAAAGTCCAGACGGGGTTTATGGCCTTGGCCGACGATAATATCGCGTCCGAAAGGCGCCAGAGTATCCAGTCCGGGGGCTTCGTTGGGGGTCAAGAGGGCACTGACCGCCTCCAGATCGGCAATTCCCAGAGAAGATTCCAGGCTGGAACTCAATAGGGCGCGCACGCCGGCCGCTTCGGCCTGTTCGATCAGGGTTTGCAGTCTGGTTAAGCTGCCGAGCAACATCGGCTTAAGCACCAGCGCCGTGAGACCGCTTGCGAAGTCATTGCAGTCAGGTACAAACTCACTTTGCAGCAGAGTTTCATCCAGGGCATAGCGGATCCCTGTGGCCTTGAATAGGGCAGGGTTATCGTCGGCGCGGCGGCAGGGTTCCTCAATATATTCAATGCAGGCCTTGGGCAGACAAGCGCAAAAATCCACAGCTTGTTGATACTCAAAGCCCTGATTGGCATCCAGCCTGAGTTTGAGATGAGGTTTGGCGGCCAATACAGCATGGATCAGTCTGAGCTCTTGCTCCATGCTGGTCTGGGCGACCTTGATCTTGGCTCTGAGAACCGTATCGGGAAGCGCCGCCAGCCTTTGTTGCAGTAGCGCCAGTGGCTCTTCTTCCCTGTGATAGATGAGTGGAATGGTTTCAAAGGCCGGCCAACGCTGTGGCAGTTGTCCCTTGAGTTTGGCATCGAGCAGACTTAGCCCCCAGGCGAGCGAGGGATACTGACAGGCATCGGCCGCCTGACTCAACTTAAGTTCTTTGGCGGCCAGTGCTGGCATCAGCGCCAAGGCTGCTTCTGTCACCTCTGTCAGTGATTCACGGCTGAACCCCAGCAGTGGCTCGCCGTTGGCATCCAGGCCGCTCAAGGGGGCGACTTCCACAAAATGTTCTTCATTGCCGCAACTGGCCTTGATAACCAGCCCGGCTCTCTGTTCGATTCTTTGCTTGCCCACAGGTAGTGAGGTTTCCAGCGGCAGCCTATAGCGGGCCAGTGACAGTGAGTCTGGATGCATCATTCACCCCTTGAAATCGCGTTCAGGGCGCCTTTGAGCGCCATGGCAAAAGCGCCGGGTTGGGCCTGATGGCTATTATGGCCCGCATCGGCAATGGTATGCAGCTTGAATCCGGCTTGTGGCTGCCAGGCCTTGGCAAGAGCGCTAAACTTGGAATCCAGATCCCCTAGGTAGTAGTGGCTTTGGCAGGCAAGCTTGGCCGGCACTTGGCGCAGATCCTGTTGCAGTGCCAGTGAGGTGGCCTGGTAACAGTTAATTAGGCCCAGTGGCTGCTGATGGCGGCGTTTTTCGATTAAACCTTCTCGCTCGGCGCTTGATAGGTCGGCAAATACCGCTTGCTGATACCAGAGGGCCAGCACTTGCTCAATCGGCATAGTGTTAAAACGTTCGGCCCACAGCTTATCGGCCATCGCCCTCTGGTGACGTTCATCATGGGATAACAGGCCAGGATGACAGGACTCAAGATGCAGGCTCAGCAGTGCTTCGGGCCAGGTTTGCGCCAGATGCAGCGCGATACGGCCGCCAAGCGAGTATCCCAATAAGTGAAAACGTGGGATGCCAACCTTGAGCAGTGTATGACGCAGCAAGGCAATACAGTCATTGAAGCCTGGGCTGTCGATTTGGATATCACCGCTGCGGCCATGGCCCGGGAGATCGACCGCAATACAGTAGTAGTCCTGACTCAGGTGCGGCAGCAACTCGTGCCAATCATGGCTGCTACCGAGAAAACCGTGCAGCAGCACCAAAGGCGGCTGGGTTGCTGAACCCTGAGTCGTTGTGGCTAACATTAGCTTTGCTTTACCCATTGGCCTATGCTGGCTATCTGGTCGCTGGCCTGGGTTTGGCTGACGCAAACCTCAATAACCGAGGCGCCGTTATAGTTGAGCGCTTCACTGTAGGCATCCATAAAGCCCTGGAAGTCTTCCACCCTATTGTAGGGTAGGCCAAACATGGCCGCGCCATAACCAAACTCCAGCCCGTGGCTTAATCGGTAATAGTGAGCCCTTACTTGCTCATCTGGTACCGGCAGAATATTGAAGATATTGCCGCCATCATTGTTGAGTATCACTATCACTAATGGCCCCTGAGCCTGGCGTGCCAATGCCAGAGAGTTGAGGTCGTGCAGCGCCGATAGATCGCCGAGCACCAAGGTGGTGGCCTGGCCCTTGTGGTGGGCGACGCCGCAGGCACTGGCCAGCAGGCCATCTATCCCCGAAGCACCGCGGTTGGTATAGGTGATGGCGGCGCAGCAACTGATGGGCGCGAACATATCATAAAGCCGTACCGGTAAGCTGTTACCGATAAACAGCTGCTGCTCACCGGTGCGGGTTGCCGCTATGGCTCTTATCACCTGAGCCTCACCGAACTCGCCGTTATCGATTTGGCGTACAAAGAGCTCATTGAGCGCCTCATTCTGGGCGGTGAGCTCCAGCGCCCAATTGGCGGAGGACGAGCGTGGCCACTCAAGGGCGGCTATCTGTTGCAGCTCTGCCAGCCAGATCTGCTTGGGTTTATGGCTGGGATCCAGGCGCATCTGCTGCGGCAATACTTGCCAATATTGGTGCCAGTTCTGCTGTTCCAGATAACTTATCAAGCGTTTCGACAGCAGGCGTCCACCAAACACCAGTGTCCGGTCGGCCTGTTGCAGCAGGGCTCGGCCCTTGGGGTTGAGCAGCAGTTGGTCGACATTGCCTATCGCGGCAGGATGTTGGCGCAGCTGAGACTGGGCATCTGTCAGCAGCGGCCAACCGAGTTTGCTGGCCAGTTCGACCAACTTTTGTGGATTATCGGCACTGTCCAGAGTGCCGGCGATGATAACCCCCTTGCCGTGAACAAAACGCGCCATGGTATCCCAACTTGGGACTTGTCCCATGCCTTTGGTGGCATATTGGTTATAGGGTGTGCTTGCCTGTTGCCAGCTCGCCAGAGGTTGCAGGTAGTGCTCTACGGCTTGGCTTCTGGGGGCATCCAGGCTGCTTGGGTAAAGCGGCTCACGATACATACAATTGATGTGGACCGGCATGCTTTGGTTGGCCACGGCTTCATCAATCTGAGTCAGCAGTGCCTGAGGGGCTATGGCCAGATCCGGTGTCGGCAGGTTCAACTGCTTGGCATATTGGCCGTATATTGCCGGTTGGAGTATGGCTTGGTTGGCGCCGCAAGCTATCAGCTCCGGCGGTCTGTCGCCGGAAAGCACGACCAAGGGGACTTGAGTCAACCAGGCCTCAACGATGGCCGGATACAAGTTGGCCACGGCTGTTCCCGAGGTGGTGATAATGGCGACCGGAGCCCGACTGGCTTTGGCGAGTCCGAGTGCCATAAAGCCCAGTCCTCGCTCATCGAAGTGCAGATGTTGTTTCAGTTTGTCCTGGCGGGCGGCTGCCAGCGTCAGAGGCGTGGAGCGCGAGCCCGGCGCCATGCACACATGCTGAGCCCCAAGGCGTGCCAGTTCTTCAAGTATGAGGGAACCCCAAAGGAGATTGAGTTCGGCGTGAGAATTGATTTGCATAAACAGCTTACCCAGTATCGAATGCTCATTAGTGTACCGCTTTTGGCAACGCTATTGTATGAACTCTTGGGCAAATCTGTCTGTATACTTCAAGTCGTAAAGAGCAGGCTGAGATCCTGTTTAGATTGTTATCACAAGTCTACAGCAAGGTCCCGATCACCAAACGCAACTGTGAACGAATCCATTCCAGATCCGGGTCTTGTTGGCCGCTGGGGCTAAGCAGTGTCAGTGTCAGTGGCTCAGTGACATTGAACAGCCGGGTGGTTTCCATTTCCGACAGCTTGCAAAGGTGTAACAGGGGCTCTTCGCCCAATAGATCGAATACCGCCTTATAGGGCACCAAGGCCACCGCCTGTGAGGCTTCCAGATAGGCACTCAGAGATGAGATCCCGGTGATAGTCATCTCAACATTCAGATCCAGATTGTTGATCCGGCAGTAGTCTTCAAATGGGCTAAGACTGTTGGGCCCAAGGCCCAGATCCGTATTGATATAGGGATATTCGGCAATGGTTTCCAGGGTTAGCTCACGGGAGAGCAGCGGATGATTTTTGTTGCAGATAAGGTAGAGGCTATCCAGTTTTCTCAGAGCTTCTATCTGTAATTTGCTGCCGATAGCTTGCAACTCTTGAGGGTAATGGCAACTGCAGAGTCCTGCACTGATGTTGCCGTCTATTATCCCTTGCAATGAGTTGCAGCCCCAGGAGTTCAAATTGATATGCAACTGCTTGTTCTGTTGTTTAATGGCCTGCATCAACGCCTTGGGGTAGGCGTAAGAGATAAGCCCAGGGGTGACCAGCTCGAAGTTTTTGTTGCCTGCAAATGCTGGATTGCCAAGCTGATTGAAGCCCTTGGCACAGTTCACTATTTCTTTTGCAATAGGGTAAACCTTGGCCGCAAATTCATTGGGAATAAGGCCATATTTCTTTCTTAAAAATAGTTCGTTACCAAAAATAGATCTGGCTGTTTTTAAACAACGGCTTATTTTAGGTGCGGGTACGTTTAAAAGTTTTGAAACGTGTGTTGCAGATTTGTTCTCGTATAAGCTAACAAGAATGGAAAGACTTAAAATATCCAGTTTTTCAAAGTCAATATGGTTCATCTGCAATACTCCTTTAGTGGTACATCCGACATCTATATTAACCTGTTTTTTCAGAAAGAATAATTTTATTCGAAGCTATTTCCGATTCTGTATTCTAGATCACTAAATGCTGTTTTTTTGACTGATTCAAGGAGGTTTGTGAGAGAGGTTCTCATTAAGGAAGGTGCGAATAAGTCCGAGATGTGAGATCATCGTGTTGTAACCTGAACCCAGAATGAGTAACCGGATGAGCCAGCAACTGACTTTTGCCGACAGTGAGTTTTCCAGTAAACGCCGCCAGACCCGCAAAGAAGTTTTCCTTGGCAGAATGGATGACTTGCTTCCCTGGGACAAATTACTTGGCGTTATCGAGCCTGTGTATCCCAAGGCCGGTAATGGTCGCAGGCCCTATCCGCTGGAAACCATGCTGCGTATTCACTGCATGCAGCAATGGTACAACCTGAGCGATGAGGCCATGGAAGATGCCCTCTATGAAATCGCCTCCATGCGACAATTTGCTCGCCTGTCACTGGATAAAGCCATTCCAGACCGCACTACCATCATGAATTTCCGGCATTTGCTGGAGCAGCATGAACTGGCCCGCAAAATCTTCAGTACCGTTAATCACTGGCTAGCAGAGTGTGGCGTTCTAATGACCCAGGGCACCTTGGTGGATGCCACCATCATTCAAGCCCCCAGCTCTACCAAAAACAAACACAACAGCCGTGATGAAGACATGCACCAGACCAAGAAAGGTAACCAGTGGTACTTCGGCATGAAAGCGCACATTGGCGTGGACGCCAAAAGTGGCCTGACCCACAGTCTGGTGACCACGGCGGCTAACGAGCACGACCTCAATCAGGTTGGCAAGTTACTGCATGGCGATGAAGAATTTATCTCAGCCGATGCTGGTTATCAGGGGGCCGAAAAGCGCGATGAGCTCAGCGATGTCAGCGCAGACTGGCTTATCGCCAAGCGTCCCGGCAAAGTGAATGCATTGAAGCAACACCCGCGCAAGAACAAGCTGGCCATCCGTTACGAATACCTGAAAGCGAGTATCCGAGCGAAGGTTGAGCATCCATTTCGGATAGTAAAATGTCAGTTTGGTTTCGTCAAAGCCAGGTACAAGGGGCTGGCTAAAAACGACAGTCAACTGGCGATGTTATTCACCCTAGCGAACCTGGTTCGAGTTGACCAATTGATACGGGCACAGGCGAGATCTACCTGAAATGAGGAAATTGGCCTGAAACAGGGCCAAAATCAGCCACGAAGAGACGATTTTGGGCTGAAAATTGGAAAATTGAGCCACAGGACGTCGATAAAGGACGGTTTGGGGCGTCATATCGGGAGCTGCGGACCACTTAATCGCAGCTTCCTTAACTATGTATATTTCAAATAGTGAAATAGTACATTTTCAAATATCGCATTGTCTAAATGTTATTTCTAATTTTTAGCAGTGCGTTTTCTTTAAAATGGTAATGTAGTCAGTGTCTTATGTTTTGAACTTTCAGTCTTTTCCTCAACGGTTATTTGATGGTGATCAAAATTCATATTGCTGTAGATAGTAATAATTCAACTGCGCAATTAAGCGTATTAAAACTAAAAATGATGTTTGGAGGGTTATTATATGGATACTTCAGTTATTCTAAGTTATGCCTTTATCTATTTCGTGCTTTTTATTGCAGTGCCATTCGTGCTGGTGGTATTTGTAATGACTTGTATCAAGTTCTTTAAGTCAGACGAAAAAAACGCCGAAGAGATAAAGCTCAAAAATCGGTTCTTTGACAAGCAGAGTTTAGACTTTTTTAAATCTCTGAAGTCTTTAACCAATGGTCGATACGAAGTTTGTAGCAATGTGGCGTTGGAGTCAGTGGTTGATATTGACCCACATGCGACCGCGAGCCACTCGCGCCTGGACTATGTATTGATAGATCAGAATTCTTCAGAAATAAAAATGGTAATTTCAGATTTCAGTGATGCTGAAAGCGCCAACTCAAAGAGCCTACTCGAAAAGCTCAACGTTCGCCTCATCGATATGAAACGCTCTAATCCTCTGGATGCACAGCACCTTGAGCAGATGTTGACGGCTTAGGCTGCAATAACGGGTGGCGGTTTAGACCGCTACCCTTTAGTCCCTGTTATATCCAATTGAAAGTGAGGACCCGAGATGTCCAGTATTCGATGGCGTGCAATATTAGGCGCGGCCTCTATGACCTGTTTGTTGGGGGTAAGCGGCATTGCATATGCCGAGACCGCGTTGAAAATCAACAGTGATCCCTGTGTGAAGTGTCACAAACGCAATGGCTTAATGCAGGGACACCATGGTCAGGACCAGCTCAATATGAGTTGCAGCACCTGTCATGGGGAAAAAGGAAAACATCCAAGAAAACCTAATGATTTAAGAGTTTTTACTCCTCAGGAAGGGATTGCTCCTGCAACCCAGAATGCCACTTGTCTCAAGTGTCACCAGCCACAGAAATTGGCTGAGAAAGAGTGGACCCACAATGTTCACGCCGACAAGTTGAGCTGCGCCGCCTGCCACAAGCTGCACCCGTTGGACGATCCAATGAAGCAAGCAACTGGCACACAGCACAGCAAGCTGTGCCGTGACTGTCATACGGTCAACTAAGGGGTAAGAGTAATGGAAAATTCCAGAAGACGTTTTTTAAAAGGGGGCTGTGCCCTGATGGCCGGTGCCTCTCTCTATCCATTGAGTGGCAATGAGGCGGTTGCCAGCGCCGATCATGACTCTGGCATCAACTATGCCCTGCTCCATGATGAAACCAAGTGTATTGGCTGTAATGCCTGTAGTGATGCCTGCCGGGAAGTGAACCAGGTACCTGAAGGGGTTTCCCGGTTGGAGATTATTCGCACTGGCCCATATGGTGAATACCCGAACCAGTTTTACCACTTTAGCCGTAAGTCTTGTCAGCACTGTGAAGACGCGCCTTGCGTCAACGTTTGCCCAACCGGTGCGGCGTTTAAAGACAAGAAAACCGGCATTGTGACTGTGGATGCCTGGAAGTGTGTTGGTTGCCAGTACTGTATTGCGGCTTGCCCCTATCAGGTGCGCTTTATTAACCCGGTTACCAAGGCGGCCGACAAATGTGATTTCTGCCGTGAGACTCAACTCAAGCAGGGCAAACAGCCGGCCTGTGTAGAAGCCTGCCCAACCAAGGCTTTGGTATTCGGTAACCTGAAAGATCCGAGTTCAGAAGTGGTGCAGATGATTCGGGCCAACCCAACCCAGAGATCCAAGGTTGATCTCGGCACCCGGCCCAAGCTGTTCAAGATTGTGGCCAAACAGGGGGAGATTAAGCTATGAGTCCTTTTCATTTTGATACTTTGGTTTGGCACTGGCCCATTGCGTTTTATCTGTTCTTCGCCGGGGTATCGGCGGGCGCCATGTTCTTTGCCGTATTGCTGAAAAACCGTTGCCTGAAACAGGATGCCTGGCGTTCCGGCTTTGTCCAGGCCGCTTGTTTGGTCGCCCCACTTACTGTGATGGCGGGTTTGGGGATCTTGGTCATTGACCTGACCAAGCCGTTCCATTTCTGGAAGATTTTGGTGTTCTATAACCCCACTTCGGTGATGTCCATCGGGGTGATGATCCTCATGGTCTATATGGTGTTTATGTTCGCCTGGATTGCCATGGTGTTCCGTCAACCGATAGATGACTGGTGTGAGCAGCGCTTCCCCGTGGTGCTCAAAGTGACCGGATTTTTGGCCAAACATGAACCCAGTTTAACAGGTTTATTGGTGATCTTGTCTCTGGCGCTGGGGGCTTATACCGGCTTCCTGCTGTCGGCTCTGCCCGGTTACCCCATGCTGAAGAATCCGGTATTACCGCTGCTGTTCCTGATCTCCGGTCTATCTTCCGGTGCGGCGGCGTCTCTGCTCGGTGGTGTGCTGCTCAAGGGTAACCCCGATGGCAAAGAAGTGCACTTTATTCACAAGATAGAGATCCCACTGATCCTGGTGGAAATTGCGGTGATCTTCACCTTCTTTGTCGGGCTGGTGCTTACCGGTGGCCAAAGCAAGGTTGCGGCCTTCAATGCCATAGGGGAAGGTTTCTGGGGTTGGGTGTTCTGGCTCGGTATCCTGGGTTGTGGTCTCTCTATCCCATTAGCCATGAATCTGTTTATGACCGCCACGGCCAAGCGTAAATGGTCTTATGTGGCAGCGACAGCAACCCTGAGTCTGTTGGGGGTCATTTTGCTGCGCCACTTCATCCTGTACACAGGACAAATGACGATTGCTTAACCCCCATAAAAAGGAAAATGTGATGTTGAAAAAAATGCTTCTGATGATGGCTCTGGGTTTCTCCGGTTCACTGCTGGCAGCCCCAATAGCTGATTCTCACACGGAAATGTCCGGCTGCGAAGCCTGCCATAAAGATGGTTCGCCTTCCGCCGATTATGCCTTTGAAAACGAGCAATGTGCTTCCTGTCACGGTGATATGAAGTCGCTCGAAGGTGAGGCACACAAGAAACATGATGGCGTGCTCAGCTGTACTGACTGTCACACAGCTCACGAAGAAAAAGACCCGGCAGCGGGTTGCAAAGACTGCCACTAATAAGAGGTTAAGGAATGCGGCGGCTTTGCAGTCAAGAACAAGCACCGCCGCATCCTGAAGCAACGTTATTACGTTGCAGACAAGGAAGTGATTGGGCAGGAAGCCACTTTGTTATTGCGCTTTTGACGCATTTCCCGATCCTCCACGGGACTCGCCACCTATTGAGCACGCGGGTGGCTTTTCTTGGTTTTAGCTCACTGATTATTAATCCACTCGCTCATCACCACATGGGTTTTAATCTTCACTATCTCGGTATGAGTATCGATATACTCGCGGATCTCATGTAGTCGTCGCATGGATGGCGTTTTGACAAACACCAGCAGATCCATGTCGCCGGAGATACCATGGCAGGTCACGACTTCCGGAATGGCATGAAATACATGCACCACATCGCTGCAGCGGGGGCATTTGTGTTGAATTTCAAAGTAGGCACTCACAGCTTCTTTTTGGGATTCGCTGAGCAGCAATTGGTAACCACGGATCACCCCATTTTGCTCGAGTTTCTTGATCCTGTCCGAGACGGCGCTGCGGGACAGTGACACTTCGGCTGCCACATCTGAAATGCTCCGGCGGGCGTTTTTTTTAAGCGCATTAATGATTGCTTTATCGAACTTATCCATGCTACCTGACGTTTTGTGTGTTTTTTGCTGATTTGCCGTCATTTCGTCGGCTTAAAAGCCGTATTTGACGGAAACGAATGACAGAAATTCTGCCGGAGAACGACTATACTGGCGCCATTCAAGATACTGATAATTTAGCAGATGAATCAAGTTACAGGAACTATCGGACGCTGGCAGGGTGCTGGCTTAATGGCCACCACATTGTTGGGTACCGGGGTGTTTATTTTGCCACAGATGACAGTCGCCAAAGCCGGTAGTGGCGCCTTGCTGGCTTGGGCTCTGTTGACCCTAGCCATTATTCCGGTGACCTTGGTGTTTGCCCGTTTGGCCAGCCGTTTCCCTCACGCTGCTGGCCCCGCTTATTTTGTCGAACGAGCCTTTGGCCGTACCCTGGGCCGCACCATAGGCCTGAGCTTTTTGATGGCTGTGCCTATCGGCGCGCCCGCCGCCATTTTGATGACTTTCCAATTCGTTAACGCCTTGGTTCCCGTGTCCGGTTGGGTGCAGGTGGGCTGTGAACTCTTGGTTCTGCTCGGGCTTTGGCTACTCAATCTCAGGGGCATTCAAGTGTCGGCCAAGGCGCAATTTGCCCTGACACTGGGGATTGTTGCCGTGGTGGTGATGATGTTCGGCGCCGGTGGTGCCAAGGCAGGTGAGCTGGTGTCTTTGACCGCTCATTCCACTCCTGACTATGACGGTGTGATGCTGGCGATAGGCATTGCCTTCTGGAGTTTCCTCGGCGTGGAGGCCATGACTCACTTGGCCAACGATTTTCGGCGCCCGGATCGGGACTTGATTCCCGCTATGGTGATAGGGGTGATTTTGGTCGGTGCGGTTTATCTGGTCTGTACCTTGCTGTTATTGCTGGTGGAAGTGGATACCAAGGTCGCCATGATAGGCGCATTCGATACCTTGCTCGGCGGATACGGTGCTCAGGTGATAGGAGTGCTGGGTATTGCCAGTGGTCTGGCGGCAGTGAACGTCTATGCCGCCAGTGTATCGCGGCTGCTTTGGAGCTTCAGTACCGAGGGAATATTGCCGGCCTGGTTCCGTGAGCGTAACAGTTATCAGGTACCGGTCAGGGCTTTGTCGGCAGTGCTGGGGGTGATGGGGCTGGTGATAGTGCTGACCTATATTTCAGGCCAACAACTCGAGCAGCTGATTGCCTGGAGCAACGGGGTATTTGTGGTGATCTATCTTTTGTCCATGCTGGCTGCCATTCGCTTGCTGAGCAAACGCTACCTGCCTTTGGTACTGCTAAGCTGCGCGCTTTGTGTCTTGTTGGCGTTTGCACTCGGCAGCGCCATGGCCTACGCTCTGGGGTTGCTGTGTGTGCTGGCCGTATTGCTAACGTTGCAGCAGCAGTGGCAGAAACGCCAATTGCCGCCGGTGATCCCTATGCAATAAAAGCGTGCAATAAAGCATGCAATATAGGACGGGCTCAGTTTGTGCCGCCAGTCATGGCTTGGTTGCGCAGCTGGATCAGCTCAGAGTGTTTGAGATACAGCAGGTCGGCACAGCGGCGAATGATCTGGTCTTCGTAGCGGCACAGTTCGCCGTCGGCATAGGCCACACGCCACATCGCCAGGATCAGCTGCTGCTTCTGATCAAGGGTAAAGCTATCATTGATGGCTGAGGTGAACTCAAACAGTGAAGTGGCATCGTGACGGCTTTGTTTCGCCTCAATTATCAGCTCGGCCGCTGCTTCGGTGGCGATACCCAGCGTTTGTTCAAGGAGTTCGGGTAACAGCTGGGATTCGGTGCCGGACATCTCCTCATCGGCATAAACCACTTCCAACAACATGCTGGCGGCTGCCAGTTCCAGTTGTTTCTGTTGTTCCTGCGGGGACTGACTTTGTTGGTGGGCATTCAAAAACTGCTTGAGCTTGGCGATCATAGGCTTCTCTTGTCAGTTGGTTCAGTATAGGTTCTAAACGTGTCGGGCCACGTGGTTTGCGGTTTGGAGCCGGATAAAATCCGGCCCTGCCGATGCACGCTTAAACCGAGTGGCCACACTTTTTAGACGTTATCAGTGGCTGCAGGTTCCCACTGATAGTGCGGGCTGCTTTACAGCAGTGAGCCCAATCCTTTAGTCAATAGATCGGCTGTGCCTTCACCGCCGCTGCTTTGCAGGTAGTTTTTGACTATATCTATCATGGGTGCTGCCAGCTCTTTGGAAATTCCCAGCTTGGCAAAGGCATCATAGACCATGGCGCTGCCCTGTAGAGAGTTACCCAGGTCTCCGGCTTTGGACAGCAGGCCCGTCATCCCTGAGTTGCCATCCAGTTTGGGCGCCGCGGCCAGCAAGCCATCAATACCGGGAATGCTGTCGGCAATAGGGGAGAAAGATTCTTGCCCCAATGAGGTCTTGGCCAGTCCTAGTAGACTGCCAAGGCCACCTTCGGCCTGGGTTTGAGTCAGACCCAGCTGTGACATCACGGTGCCAACCAGTTCACTGTTTTGAGTGGTGGTCTGGTTATTGGTAGCCGTATCGTTTTGGGTCTGGGTGTTGTTGGTGAGTTTGTCGAACCAACCGGCCTGCGCTGGTGTCGCCAACAGTGAGCCCATGATTACGGCTGCTGTGATATAAGCTTTCATTTCTGCTTTCCTGTGCATATAAAAGGTCTTCTGGGGCCATATTCTAGTCTTATCTCAGGCGTTGATGCACGGCTTTTGCGTGACAGGCGGTCGTTTTGCTGTATTTCATTTGTGCATTGGCGTGGGAATTTGGGTATCCTTGGCGTCTATCTTGATCCTTTAATTACAACCTTTTTGGGAAAGCTGCATGTCTCTGTCTGCCATCCTGACCGAAGCTTATAACTTCTTCCGTAATCATATCGTTCAGCTGGCAATGCTGACCGTTCCCTTGCTGCTACTGCAGGTGGGTATTCAAATGTGGCTCGGTACCGAGTTGCAAAGTGCCGATCCTGAAAACCCACAATTCGGTACCCCTCATATGCTGGCTGTGATCGCCTTGATGGTGATCTTCTCTGTGCTTATTGCGGCCTTGACACTATTTATGGAACTGCGTACCGAAGGAATGCAGCCCAGTACGGGTCAGGTATTAAAGTCCAGTCTGGCATTTGTGCCGGGGTTGATGTTGGCCGGGGTGTTCTCCGGCATGGCGATTGCTGCACCGACCATGATCCTGGCAGCCATTGGGCCGGTATGGATCCTGGGGATGGGGATTAGTCTGTATCTGTTTGCCCGCCTGGCTTTTGTTAACTTTATGGTGGTGGTCGAGCGTCTGACCCCGCTACAGGCGATTAAGGCCAGTTTTGAGTTCAGTAGCGGTCTCACCGGCAAGACAATCTTGGTGCTTTTGAGCTACTTTCCGCTGCTTATTATAGGGAGTGTGCTGTCGCAACTGGGGCAGGCAGGTGGTATGCCACTGCAGTTGGTGGTGGATACCTTGGTGGCTTTCATTGGTTTGTTCGTCAATGTGGCCTTATTCCGCCTCTATCGCGTTGCCCGCAAGGGCTAATCATCAACTCTCTGCCGGCCGCTCCTGCGGCCCTGTGAGGTTAGACTGTGCTGGATGATGTTGCCTTTATTGCCAGTGTGTCAGAAGACTTGGCCCGGGAGTACCGGACTGCCAAGCGTTATGTGCAGGATGTGCCAACCCAGGCGTTGCTGCATGTTCGCAGTTTTGCCCACAAATTGACTGGGCTGTTGGCCGAGTCCGCCGAGCTCACTTTTGATAGCCCTAACCTTTATGATCGTATCGAACAGCTCAATCGCCTGCGGCTGATAGATGTGCGTATCACCCGGGCGCTGCATAGGCTGCGAGCCGATGGCAACCGCGGTGCCCATCCGGAAAAGTTTCACCTTACCGAAACTCAGTTGCTGGCGCTGGCCAAAAAAGCCATCGGCGATCTGCTGAAACTGATGGAACTGGCCTATCCCAGGCTAAAGGGCCGGGAAGCTCCTGAATACCGTTTCGATGACTTTGATTTACAGGCCGGACGTGAGCTCTGTTATCGGGCCGTAATGAAAGATGATGCCGAGGCGCAATATCTGTTGGGGATGGCGCTCAAGAATCGTGCTCTGATTGCTCGGGGCCAGGAGCAGGCCCTGCAAGATAAGGCTGACGAGCCGCTTGCCGGCGATTCGGCGCGCATGTTGGCCAAGGCAGCACACTGGTTTGCCGAGGCGGCAGCAAACGAACCCAAGGCACTGTTTGAGCACGGAGTCGCCCTAATTCATGGCTATCGCGGCGACGTTGATATCGCCGCCGGGCAGCAGGCGATTAGCCAAGCCGCCGAGGCCGGCGTGACCGATGCCATGGCACTCCTGGGTTACTTTTATCTGGTAGGTAGCGGTGAGCTGGCTAAAGATGAAACCGAGGCAGAGCGTTTCCTCAGTGCTGCTGCCGCCAACGAACAATCTGAGGCTATGGCCAATCTCGGGGTGCTCTGCTATCAACGCGGCGAGCTGCAACAAGCTTTTGAACACATCACCCGGGCGGCCAGAGCCGGAGATCCCCACGCTCAATACCACCTAGCCCTGATGTTGGCCCGTGGCGAAGGCTGTGAAGCCGACCCTGGGGCCAGTGAACAATGGTTGGCTGAAGCGGCAGAGCAGGGGCAACTGGATGCTATGTTGGCGCGGGCGCAGCATATGCTTAACGATGATGCTGCATTTGGTTCGGATCTGTCTCAGGCGGAGAGTTACTTAAGGCAGGTTATTCGCTATGGTCACAGTGTGACCGCCATGATTGAATTGGCGATAGCCCTGACCGATGGTTGCCTTGGACGCATAGATGTAGTGGAGGCTGTTGCCTGGTTGCGACTGGCGCGAGAGCGTGCCGATGAGCGTGAACTGGAGGTGATAGGCCCCTTGTGGCAGTCACTGCAACAACAGGTGGAGAGCGTATTGCAACTGAGCCAGTCTGCGGATGAGCGGCGTGCCCTGAAACGGGCGCAGGAACTACTCGCCGATTAGTCCGGTTCGTGTTCTAGGATTCGACCTCTTGAACCCAATCCAGAATCCCGGCACAGGTTGGGATACAAGTCATAGAGATCTCTTTGTCTGCCTTTGTGGCGGCACTGCTGGATACTAGCCAATTGACGCTTTAAGTAGTTGCGGCCAAACAGGCTCAGACACAGGAGTGTGGTTGCTGCCAATATCAATACCAGGGGCATAAGCAAGAGGGCCAGGCTAAAAGCGCAGAGACTCAGCAATGCTCCCGTCAAGGTTCTGGGGTTGAGTGGCAGATTCTGCACAAACTGTCGATACATGTTTCTTCCTCCGGACTTGCTTGGGTCCAAGTATGACCCCGTGCTTGGCTCAGGTCAGGTCTAAATCTACTTCATTATTTATCATGTTTAATACCGCTTTATTAAGAAAGCGTTAAGAGGTAGGAGTTCCCCGAATAAATATTTATTCATCAACTGTGATTTAATACTTGAAAAGTGTTTTTTGTTGCGGCTTAGGCTGGTTTTTCAAATGATTGTGAACTAACTCTCAACTGCAGCGACAGAATATGTAATCATCTCGACCAAATCGTACCGCGCCTATAGCTGTTGGCTTTTCTCAAATATCGGACCCTGTTGATGATGAAACTCCGCTCATTGAAACACAAGTTGCTGGTGTGTGTGGCACTGGCATTGACTCTGATCGTGGTGCTGCTTTCCTGGCAAAGCTACAGCACTCAGAAAACACAATTGCTGCAAGCCAGTCAGCAAGAGTTAATGCGTATTGGTGAGATGCAGGCTCAGCGGGTCACCGAGTGGTTGGCGATTCGCACCAACGTGGTTTCATCCTTGCAGGAATACATAAGTGATGACTTTGTACCTGCACTGCAGCAGGCCCGTGCAGCCGGCAAGTTGGAGTCTGTCTACTTCGGTGGCAATGATGGCAAAATGCAGGATGCCGACCCCAATGTGGACAACAGTCATTACGACCCCCGCAGTCGTCCCTGGTATCAGGACGCCATGGCTAAAGGCCGGGCCATTATCACCAAACCCTATATCGACAGCGGCTATGGTATTCAGGTGATCTCTTTGGCGCAGCCAACCGCCAAAGGGGTGATAGGTGGCGATTTGGCAATTGATACTCTGGTGGCTGAGGTTAACAGCATGGCGATCCCGGCTGCTGGTTTTGCCATCATGATGCATAACGACGGTACCGTAATCGCTTATAAGGATGGCAGCAAGGCGATGCGTCCGGTTGCCGAAATTGATGATGATCTCGGTGCGGGCATTTTGGCCAATATTCAAAAAACGGCGCAGTTGCAATCCCTGTATTTTGATGCCGATGGTCGGAACAAACTTGTTTGGGCAACGGCTATTCCGGATACCGACTGGCAGCTCTTGCTGCTGCTGGACAAGGCGACACTTGAAGCACCGCTCGGCAAATTGCTTTGGACCCAGGTTGGTTTGGCGGCGCTTGTGCTGCTGGTGAGTACGGCGGCTATCTCTTGGTTTCTCGGACTCTTGTTGGCTCCCCTTGGGCGGGTATCCCAGGCGCTGGCACGGATTGCCGACGGCAATGGCGATCTGACCCAAAGGATCACGGTCGACAGCAATGATGAAGTGGCCGAGCTGGCCGACAACTTCAACCGCTTTGTCTCGGCCCAGCATCAGCTGATAAGCCATATACGTCAGTTGGCGGCCGAACTGGATCTGGATGCTGAGCGGGGGTTGAACACCACCCAGAGCTCGGTTGCTGAGCTGCAAAGGCAGCAGCAGGAAGTGACCATGGTGGCGACCGCAGTTACTGAAATGGCCAGTGCCACCCAGGAGATTGCTGCCAACGCCGAGTTGACCGCTACTGCAGCGCAGCAATCTTCCTGCAGCTCGCAGCAGGGTAAGAGTTTGGTACTGCAGACCCGAAACTCGATACATTCATTGGCCGAGGAAGTCGGCCAAACCACCGAAGTGATCAATGAGCTCAATCGTCATGCCCAGGCTATCAGCGGTATTCTCACCGCAATTCAAGGGGTGGCCGAACAGACCAATCTGTTGGCGTTGAACGCCGCCATCGAGGCTGCCCGTGCCGGTGAACAAGGGCGCGGTTTTGCCGTGGTGGCCGATGAAGTGAGGGTTCTGTCTCAGCGTACTCAGGAATCGGCCTCCGAAATCCACGACACCATAGAGGCTTTGCAGCATACCACTGCCAGGGCGGTTGCCTCCATGGAAAACAGTCGCCAGATGGCAGGTCGCAGTGTCGGCGATGCCGAAGAGGCCAGCAAGGCGCTGGAAGAGATAGCTATTGCTGTGGCGCAGATATCCGATATGGCGGGGCAGATAGCCACGGCGGCGGAAGAGCAGACTCAGGTAACAGGGGAGATTACCCAAAACACCACGGCCATCAAGGATGTTACCGATGAGATCACCGCCACCGCCATGGACGACCTTGAACACGCCAAGGCGCTCAAGGTGCGTGCGACCGATCTCAATGCCAAGGTTGCGACCTTCGTGCTCTAATCACATTTAATCCAAGACCGCTGCTCAGGCGGTCTTTTTACTGCTCATGCTGTCACCTATCAGCTGCCGCATCCAGCGGTGGCCGGGGTCGTCGTTATTGCGCTCATGCCAGAGCAGCACATAAGCCATGGGCATAAAGTCTATCGGCAGTGGCAATTGCTGCAGCGAGTAAAGCTTGCAGGCGTGCAGTGCAAAACTGGAGGGCAGGGTAAATACCAAGTCACTGTGAGCGCAAATACTGGCAGCACCGTAGAAGTCGGGCACTGTAGCACTGAGGCGGCGATGATGACCGAGATCCGCCAGAAAGTAGTCCAGCGCCCACCAATCATTACCCTCACAACGCACCTGTACATGGGGTAGCGCCAGGTAGGCCGCCAGATCCCAGACTTTGTTCTTTTGAGCTTGCAGCGCCGGGTGTCCTTCGCGTACCAGACACACTTGATGATCCTGAAATAGAGTTTGATACAGGATCCCTTCCGGCAACTGGCTGAAGTGAAAGCTGGAGCTGGGCTGCAGATCCCTTCCCGAAATACCCAAATCTATCTGCCCTTGCTGCAGTGCCTGCATGGATTTTTCGGTCCAGACGTAGGAGTCGAGCCTGACATTGGGGGCGTTGCTGAGCAAGCGACCGATAAAACTGGGCAGCAGAGTTTCATAGGCGCTTTCTACCATGGTGAGCGAAAACTGCCGGTTGCTGCTGGCCGGGGTAAACACGGGAGGTTGGGTCAGTTGATGCAAACTTTGTAAGGCGATAGGTAGATGTTGTGCTAACTGTTCGGCGTGCGCTGTCGGTTTGAGACCGTGAGCGGTGCGCTGAAACAGAGGATCGCCCAACATGTCGCGCAGACGGTTGAGACTCTTGCTCAATGCAGATTGACTCAGGTGCAGCCGATTGGCGGCGCGGGTCACGCTGCGCTCTTCCAGCAGCACCTGCAACATGACCAACAGGTTGAGGTCGATACGGGCCAGGTTATCCAGATTCACCCTGATATTCCTCAGAGGAAATTATGTTGTGAGATTATATCATTTCTTTTCATACCACCAGTTCATTAGAATGTGCCCCATCTCAGTTTTCACTCAGGATTGAACGACAACCTATGGCAAAAAGACTCCTGCCTATGCTGATGGCCATGGTGCTGCTAAGCCCGCTGGCCATCGATATTTATCTGCCTTCTCTGCCAACCATGGCCAGTGAATATGGCGTCAGTGCCGGCGAAGTCCAGTCGACTCTGGTGCTTTTCCTGTTCGCCATGGGGGTGGGACAGATCCTCATAGGCCCCTTGGCAGACAGATTTGGCCGCAGGCCTGTGGCATTGGGAGGAATTGCTCTCTATGTGCTCAGTGCGCTGTTGGCTGTGGTTGCCATGGAGTTCGAATGGTTACAGATTGCCAGGGTATTGCAGGGGTTGGCAGCTTGCTCCACTTCTATTGTGGTGTTTAGCGCGGTGCGTGACTGTTACACACCGGCTGAAAGTACCCGCATCTACAGCTATCTCAACGGTGCGATTTGCGTCATCCCCGCACTGGCACCAACGATTGGCG
This sequence comes from Shewanella chilikensis, assembly GCF_037953065.1. Lineage (NCBI taxonomy): Bacteria > Pseudomonadati > Pseudomonadota > Gammaproteobacteria > Alteromonadales > Shewanellaceae > Shewanella > Shewanella chilikensis. The sequence continues at coordinate 171,891 of NZ_CP149966.1, forward strand.
GCGTGATGGCGATGCACTTCGGTTGGCGCTCTACCTTTGGGCTGATGGCTGTTTACGGCTTGGTGATCCTGCTGCTGGTGAGCCTGCGTTTTCCAGAAACCCGGCCGCAGAATACCGTCAGCAGTGGGCCGCTGTACCGTTGGGGCCGTTATCAGCCTGTATTGGCCGAACGCCACTTCCTGTTTTATGCCTTCTGCTGCATGGCGGGTATGGCCTCAATATTGAGTTATGTGTCCTACGCTCCTGTGTGGCTGATTGATCATCTGGGTATGTCAGAACTGGCATTCAGTGGCCTGTTTGGCCTTAACGCCTTGGTGAATATTATTGCCTGTTTTGCTGCGCCAGTGGTCACCAAACGCCTTGGAAATCGCACGACTGTTGTGTTTTCGCTCTGGTTGTTGCTGGCTTCTGCCGCCATACAACCTGTACTGCAGATCTATGGTCCTCAGCAAGGTATGGCTGCCGCCATGAGCTTTATGTTGCCCATGATGTTGCTGTGTGTCGGCTTTGCCTTCCTGCTGGGTCCGGCAACCAGTATGGCGTTGGCGGCCTTCGGTGAGCGCGCCGGTACTGCGGCGGCCTTGCTTGGTTTCATTCAGATGAGCGGCGCTTCTTTGCTGGCCGGTCTGGTGCAGCAAACCGACCTCGGTGCGCCATTTGCCGTGACTTTGGTGATGGGCAGCCTGTCTATGGTGCTGCTGCTGGTCATGGCCCAGAGCCGTTTTAATGCTTGGCATCAGGAGCAACAGTGTGCGCATCACTGAGCTTTAGTTTCAACAGATTAAGGTTTCACCCTTGGCCCGTTGCAGTTGACCGCTGCAGCGGGCATTTTTTATTTTCATACCAATGTCTTATTAGAGTAACAAGCTTGTCATGTGATGGGCTTAATCTCGATTGCGAGTCTTCTTTATGGCGCGGTGATTCACTCGCTGATTCCCCACTGATTTGCTGGTGCCCCGTTTTTTAACGGGGCTTTTTTTATCTGTTTTGGCAGCTTGTTGTCGGTTTAGGTAACCAGATATCGAAACTTGGGCCGCCGTTTGCGGTGTCGCTAATGGTGATGTCTCCGCCATGTTGGCGAATGATCTGGGCGCTGATGGCCAGTCCCAGGCCGTGACCGCCGCTGTCGCGATCCCGTGACTTGTCGATGCGAACAAAGGGATCAAAAATGCGCTGTTTGTCTTCATCCCGGATCCCCGGGCCATCGTTGGCAATATGCAGCCTGATTCTGTCAGTGTCGCCGCTCAGCTTTATGCTGACGCTTTGGCTGGCATAACGGTAGCCGTTGCGGATGATATTACTGATTGCTCTGTGCCAGAGGCGCAGGTCTACCATGGCCTCCAGTGGTTCTGTGGTGGTGAGTTCAAGGGCGATATCGGTTTCAAACTGCAGGTGGGCAATCAGCTCTTGTAGCGAGGTATTCAATGATTGGCAGCTCAATTGTAATGGCGCCTGACGCCGTTCCATCTTGGCGTAATGCAACAATTCGTCCACCATGGTGCCAAGTTCATCCAGATCCTGATGTATGCCTTCCAGATAGGGCATTTGCTCCGGGCGAACGCCTGAATCGTCCAGCATGTCCAGATTGCAACGGATCCTGAATATAGGTGTACGCACTTCATGGGCTACGGCATTGGTGAGTTGTTTGTTGCTGTCGATGAGTTTGGCTATCTTGTCAGCCATCTGGTTGAAGGATTGGTTCAGGTGCCCCACTTTGTGCCAAACACCTGTTTTGGCTCTAACTTTGAAATTACCATTGGCAAAGGCGTTGTGAACCCGCTCCAAGCGGCGCAGACGCCGGGCCAATAGGTAGAGCAGCACAAAGTTGATAAAAGCCAGTACCGGAAACAGCACCCAGAAAGCAATGGATTCTTTGAAGTAGTATTCCTGCCAGAAGGGGGCGGACTCATCGCGGCTGATGGCATACACCTTGTCTGAGCCTTGGAACATGATGTAGGAGATATCCTCTTCCACATCTTTGATATAACGCTGGTTTTCTCTCAGGCGCTGTTTTTCGTCAGCCGACAGCTCATCCGAGTCCAGCGAGATGACCCTCAGCTGTTTGTGCAGGTTGCCTAGTACTTGTTGAAGTGATGACTCGGCACTGGCAACGCCCTCGGCCGCCGAGATATCCGATAACAACTGGCTCAGTGATATATAGGAGCGATCCTGATAGTCGGCTTCCCACTCATCGGAGGAAAAGAAGTCCAGTTGAAAGACAAAAATGAAGCAGGTGAAAAACAGAAACACCAGCACCAGGTAGGAGAAGATAAACAGCCGTTTCATTACCACCTATCCGGTACAAATAGATAACCCTTGCCTCTTACCGTGATTATCTTGCGCGGCAAGCTGGGGTTGTCACCTAATTTCTTTCTTAAAATCACTACTTTGTTATCTATACTACGGTCTATTCCGTCGTACTCTATGCCGCGGGTTTCTTTGACCAGATACTCTCGCGACAGTATTTCATCCGGATGTGAGCTCAGCAGCCATAGCAGGTCAAATTCGGCAGTGGTGAGGTTGACTTCTGTCTGACTGATGGTGCAAAGCTTGCGGGCATTATCCAGGTAGAGTTCTCCGAACTGGCGTTCGCGATTGCTTTCCGTTGGCACATTTTCCTGACGTCTCAGCAACATGCGGATCCTGGCCAGCAGTACTCTGGGTTGGATTGGTTTATTGACAAAATCATCGGCGCCCATCTCCAGCGCGGCCACCTGATCCATGTCGTCCTCACTGGCGGTCAGGATCAGTATCTTGCCTTGGTATTGGGCGCGGATTTCACGACAAATACTCAAGCCATCGCTTCCCGGCAACATAAGATCCAGGATCACCAGTTCAGGCTGACGCTCGAGGATAAGTTGTCCTGCGCGACTACCATCGTTTATTCGCTCTACATCAAAATGTTGGTTTCTGAGATAATTTGTCAGAAGGTCACTGATCTTATTATCGTCTTCTACGAGTGTTATGCGAGTGTTTGCCATTTCCTGCCGATAAGCATGCGGGTTTAGATAAAGCAAAATTATCACTCCGGTTACATAAGTGACAGCTCAATTGACATAAAGGGGGACTTGGTCACCCCTTTACCCACGAACATCCAGTAATGCAGCTGACAGTATTGAAAATATAGCCAGCCGAAAATCCAAGTTATAGATCGCTATAAATTAACCTTTGCAGTACTGGGAGTAGCGGTGTTTCTGACAGAGTGCTGCCATTATGTATTTGTCGTTATGGTTGTTAACATAGTTATTCCACCAAGTATTTGAGTCCACCTGAGTTCTCGTTAAGTCTTTGTCGAGATCCCAGGAAAATTTCTGGGTGTCATAATGGGTCGCACAGCCACTGACTACTATGGCTAAACCTATGGTAAGCAAGAGGTTTTTAAGCGATTTCATCCAATGGCCTCAGATTCAGAAGTAATAAGTCAGTGCCAGGTTGGCGTTCCACTGTTGTTTGCCATCGACAATCGGCGAGTCGGCAATGGCGGAATCCAGGTAGTTGAAGTTGCTGCTTTGGCTGAGTTCGAGATGTTCACTCAGAGGCACAATCAGCTTATAACCTGCGTTGTAGGTGAAGGCTTTGCCCGGTTGGTAGTCCTTATGCTGCTTATTGGCTTCAGCCTTGCTGACTCCGAAGTAGTATTGGGTAAAGTCACGGCTTAAGTAGCTGACGCCGGCGTAGGGAACGACAGTGCCCCAGCCCAGGTTTAGTGGTACGGCGTAACGGACCTGGCCGATAAAGCCGTTGTATCTGTTGGTTACGTCATGTTGTACCGAGGTGGACAGAGTACCGAATCCCAGTTGGGTATCCAGATTGATACCCAGATCGCCACTCAGCTTACGTTCATGGATGCCGCCAAGCGCTGCAGCGTCTGAGCCTTTCAAGGCAATACCAGGACTACCCAGATACAGACTCAGGTTGAACAGATCTTTATCATTACCGAAGAAGCGGTAGTTGATATTGGCCAGTGAGGCGTTGAAGTCCTTGCCGTTATAACCCAGGTTGCCAAAGGGACGCAGCTTGGAATCGACGCCTTGATAGAGTTCGCTGCCCTGATAGGCACCGGCAGAGACAAAGAAACTGTTTTCATGGCTGTAAATCTGGCCATTACGGATATAAACGTCAGTGTTGTCCGCCAAGGCGGCATTGCTTACTGCAGCGCCAATGAGGGCCAGGGCGCTGAATCTGAATGCTTTCATATTACTTCTCCTGAATACATAAGAAATCCAGGGCATTGTCCTCGGCGCTGCGGCCATACAATAGTGCCGCTTTGTATGGAAATGTCCGTGATCTGTCCCGTAAGCTTGGAGTATGATCGGGCTTTGGCACCCGAAGGGAGACGTAACGTGACCAAGTGTTTGACTGACAAGATTTCTGGGCTGTATGCCGGTGATAAACTGACATTCAGGGACAAGCTGGCAAGCGGGATAGATAACAAGTCTCGGATGGAGACACTGGAGGTTTTCGGCGACAGGGTTGCGGGTGATGCCCAGGCGGATCCCAAACATCATGGTGGCCCGGATAGGGTACTGCATCATTTCCCTCGCGAGCACTATGGCCACTACCGGCGCATGGGGCTGATAACCGCGGGGCAGGATGCTCCGGCCATGGGAGAAAACATCAGCAGTGTTGGCCTGACCGAGGCAGATATTCATATCGGCGATATCCTCAGCTTTGGCGAAGTCGAGCTGCAGGTCACCCAACCACGTTCACCCTGTTTTAAGCTCAATCACCAATATGGCCAGAGGGACTTTGCCCTTGCCATGCAGCAAACAGGTATGTCAGGTTGGTTCTATCGGGTGCTTAAGCCTGGCATCATAAGCTGTCAGGATGCCCTGATACTGAAACAAAGGCGTACCGATATCAGTGTCGCCGAGGCGATGAAGCTGTATTTTCGCCCCGAATTTGATGCGGCCGCCTATGACAGGCTGCTCAGCTGTGAAGGTTTGGCGGCCAGCTGGGTAGGCAGCTTGCAGCGCCGACTGGAGCGGGGCAGCATAGAAGACTGGCAGATGCGCCTCTATGGCCCGGATAGTTTGGCTTTGAACTGAAAAAGTTAGGAAACAGCATGGAAAAGCAGGAAAGAGACATGGGAATGTTGGTGCACCTGGCGAGTTTTGCCGGTTACCTGATCCCTTTCGGCACTATCTTGGGGCCGTTGATCGTTTGGTTGATGAAACGGGAAGAGTTTGAATTTGTCGATGTTTGCGGCCGTAATTGCCTGAACTTCAAAATCAGTATGATCATTTACACCATCATCAGCCTGATCCTGATCTTTGTTGGCATAGGTTTGGTGCTGGTGGCTGTACTGGCGATTTTCGATGTGGTGGTGACCATAGTCGCAGCGGTCAAGGCCAGTGAGGGGGTGGAATACAAGTACCCCTTGGCAATCAAATTCCTGTGAACCCGGGCCATCCATTGGATGGCCTTGTTGCAGACAGCGGAGGAGCAATGCGAGCCTTTTTATCCGGTATCAATAACTTTTGGGTCGGTCTGGTGTTCGGGTTGTCACTGCCGCTGTTGTTAATCGTGCTGACGCTGAGCGTGACCCTCTATCAACTCACTGGCTTTGCCAATGATGTTGCCATAACCCCTCTGTATCAGCGCGGAGAGCAGACGTTGGCGCGGGTCGACCAACTGCTGATGACTCTGGATCAACGACTCAGTGATGACGACCCAGGTTTATTGGCACCATTGAAGCAAATAGAGTTGTTGCCTGAGCTTAAGTTGTTGGCTCTCAGCATTGCCAAGTTACAGGTTGAAGAGAACCAACCAGCTCTCTCTGCTGTGAAGGCTGAGCTGGCGACTCAACTCGATGCATCCCTTAAGCAAAGATTTGCGGCAGCTGAGGCTGATGCTTTGAGCCAGCATTTGCAGCAAATTCTGGAAATATTGGCCAAGGGTAAAGAGGCGCCTTTGCCGCCTCAATCCTGAGAGTTTGTCGAGGTTTCTGCAGCCAGTTGACTCAGCGCTCGTTGGCGGTAATCCAGCAAGGCAAACACCCCGAATAGAAAGGCGTTGAGATAGTCTTTAGCCTTGAGCGGCAACAACTGACAAAATATCGTGTGAAATATCAGCACCTGCAGCCCATGCATCATGGCGGTTACCCCGAGAAGTATGGTGAGTATCACGCCGATATTGCCTTCAAACGGGCTGAACAGGTTGAAAAACATCAACACCCAGGCCAATAGGGTCGCCAGTTTTCCCAACACTAATACGGCTTTCATGACTCTACTCCTCCCGGGAAGCGATACAGGCGGTAGCTGACCTGGCCGGCCTGCTTCTCTTTCAATGCTTCCCAGTCAGCCGGTATCGGCAACTGCTGCAATTCTGATTCCACTTCGAGATAGATAAGGGCGCCTGGGTTGAGCCATTGATGCCGGGCCAGCAGGGTTAGGGTTTGCTCGGCCAGTCCCTTGCGAAAAGGGGGATCGATAAACACGATATCGAAACGGCGATCGGCAGGGCGCGCCAAACCGGCCAATACATCGCCGTTAATGACCTCGGCACTATCGCATTTTAGGGTTTGCAGATTCTGCTGCAGTTGCTGAGCGGCAGTTTTTTGCAGCTCATAGACTCTGGCAAAAGCGGCATAGCGAGACAGGGCTTCCAATGCCAGAGCACCACTGCCACCGAAACAGTCCAATACCGAGCTGCCGCTGAGTTCTCCTGCCAGCCAGTTAAATAGGGTTTCCCGCACTCTGTCTGTGGTTGGCCTCAGCCCTTCCAGATCTTGGATGGGTAATTTTCTCGAGCGCCATTGGCCTGCGATAATACGAACCTGACCGCTGCCCGGTCTATTTTTGGCCATCTTGCCCCCGTGATTTTGCCTGAAGAAAGAAAGTGGTAGACTATGCCACCTTAAAAGCGTCGCTATTTTATAACAAACTCAGCCGAAAAGGTGAGATGAAGCTAAAGCCCTTTATCGCTCGGGAATGCCAGTAACAGGCCCCGTTGCTCCAGGGAAATAGTTGCGACCTCAAGCGGGAGCCCGGCTCCTGAAGATCCCCCACGATGTTGAGCACTGGTAGCACTGATGGCAAAGAAAGGTTTTTTTTCCTGGTTTCGTAAAGACAAACGCAACGACGAAGCCGAGCAGGCGGCCAAACTCGCCGAACAACAAGCCGCAGAAGCCGCGGCAGAGGCCGAACGTTTAGCTGCTGAAAAAGCGCAGGCCGAACAAGCCGAAGCTGATCGTCTGGCGGCTGAAAAGGCACAAGCCGAGCAGGTAGAAGCAGCACGTCTGGCAGCTGAAAAGGCACAAGCCGAGCAGGCAGAAGCCGAGCGTATTGCTGCCGAAAAGGCACAAGCTGAACAAGCAGAAGCCGAACGTATTGCTGCCGAAAAGGCGCAGGCAGAACAGGCAGAAGCCGAGCGTATTGCTGCCGAAAAGGCACAAGCTGAACAAGCTGAAGCCGAGCGTATTGCTGCCGAAAAGGCACAGGCAGAACAAGCTGAAGCCGAGCGTATTGCTGCCGAAAAGGCGCAGGCCGAGCAAGCCGAAGCTGAGCGTCTGGCGGCTGAAAAGGCACAGGCAGAGCAAGCCGAAGCTGAACGTTTGGCGGCTGAAAAAGCCCAGGCTGAACAGGTTGCCGAGGAAGAAGCTCAACCTGAGCCACAGGCAAAACCTGTTAAAGAGGGCTTCTTTGCCCGCCTCAAGCGGGGGCTGATGCGCACCAGCGAAAATATCGGTAGCGGTTTTATCGGGCTGTTTCGTGGTAAAAAGATTGATGATGACCTGTTTGAAGAGCTGGAAGAGCAACTGCTTATTGCCGACGTTGGGGTGGAAACCACCAGTCGGTTGATCTCCAGCCTGACAGATCATGCTTCACGCAAGCAGCTCAAGGATGCCGAAGCCTTATATGAATTGCTGCAGCAGGAGATGCTGGCGACGCTGGAGCCTGTGAGTGCGCCTCTGGTGCCGGACAATGCCGCTGGGCCTTTCGTTATTTTAATGGTGGGTGTCAACGGCGTTGGCAAGACCACCACCATAGGCAAGCTGGCCAAACAGTATCAGCGCGAAGGCAAGTCTGTCATGCTGGCAGCCGGTGATACCTTCCGCGCGGCTGCGGTTGAGCAGCTGCAGGTTTGGGGCCAGCGCAACGATATTCCTGTGATTGCCCAGCATACAGGTGCCGATAGCGCCTCTGTGCTGTTTGATGCCTTGCAGGCTGCCAAGGCCAGAAATATCGATGTGTTGATTGCCGATACCGCAGGTCGATTGCAGAACAAGAGCCATCTGATGGAAGAGCTGAAGAAAGTGGTTCGGGTGATGAAGAAACTGGATCCGGACGCTCCCCATGAAGTGATGCTGACCCTGGATGCCTGTACGGGTCAGAATGCCATCAGTCAGGCGCAACTGTTCCAGGAAGCAGTCGGGGTTACCGGTATCAGTATCAGCAAGCTGGATGGTACCGCCAAAGGCGGAGTTATCTTTGCCATTGCCGATAAATTTGGTATTCCTATTCGTTACATAGGCGTGGGAGAGCAGATAGACGATCTGCGTACCTTCAATGCCAAAGACTTTATCGAAGCCCTGTTCAGTCAGGAGAAGGCGGATAACTGATATATGATTCGATTTGAGCAGGTCAGCAAAATTTACGCCGGGGGCCAAAAGGCACTGTCTGATGTGAGTTTTCATCTTCAGCGGGGTGAAATGGCCTTTCTTACCGGGCATTCCGGGGCCGGTAAGAGTACCTTGCTCAAATTGATCACTGTTATCGAGCGCGCCAGCGCCGGCCGGGTATGGATCAACGGCCATGATATCGCCGGTATCAAGCGCGGCCATGTGCCTTACCTGCGCCGCGATATCGGGATGATTTTCCAAAGCCACCATCTATTGATGGATCGCAGCGTGTTTGACAATGTGGCGCTGCCCTTGGTTATCGAAGGTTTTACCCTGGGGGAGATCCGCAAGCGGGTAGCCGGTGCTCTGGATATGGTGGGGCTCTATGGTAAAGAGCGCCATAATCCCATCATGCTTTCGGGCGGTGAGCAGCAGCGGGTAGGCATTGCCAGGGCGATAGTCAACAAACCCCCTCTATTGCTGGCCGATGAACCGACCGGTAACCTGGACCCCAAGCTATCCATGGATATTCTCAGGCTGTTTGAAACCTTCAACGATGCGGGCACCAGTGTGCTGATTGCCACCCATGATCTCGGTCTTATCGCCAGAATGAAATACCGCACCCTGACCCTGAAGCAGGGGCGGATGATAGGTGGTGAAGAACTGGGGACCAGCCCCATGAGCGCTAAGGAATAAGCTATGTCTGCCCAGCCTTCATTGACCCGCAGTAAACTCCCGCTTTCCGGCCGGATAGTGATGTTCTTTATCCGCCATATACAGCATGCCATGGCCAGCATGGGTGAGTTGTGGCGCAACCCTATCTCATCGCTGATGACTATGGCAGTGCTGGGGGTCAGCCTGAGTTTGCCGGCCGCCTTGCAGGTGCTGGTAAAAAATGCCGAGACCATTACCCAATCCTGGAACAGCGCGGCACAGATCTCCTTGTTTATCGAGGGGAACCGCTCAGAGCAGAGTATTCAGAGCCTGCTGGCGCGGATTAAGGTCTACCCGGAAATCGATGAGGTCGACTATATCAATCGTGACGAGGCACTGGCGGAGTTCCAACAGCTGTCTGGTTTCGGCGAGGCGCTCTCCTATCTGGAAAGCAACCCTTTGCCGGCGGTGATCAGCGTGATCCCCACCGAAAAGTATTCCAGCCCAACAGGCGCCAGAGAGCTTTTGACCAAGCTGGAGCGTGAGCCAGAGGTGAGCTTTGGCCGTCTGGATATCGAGTGGCTGGAGCGCTTACAGGCGCTGGTGCGCTTGTTGGAACGTACTGTGCTGGCGTTGGCGGCGCTGCTGATCCTGGCTGTGGTGCTGGTCATAGGCAACACGATTCGCCTGGCTATCATGAATCGGCGCAGTGAAATTGAGGTCATGAAGCTGGTCGGGGCCACAGAAGCCTTTATTCAACGGCCTTTTCTCTATACCGGCATCTGGTATGGTGTTATCGGCGGTATGCTCGCCTGGGTGATAATCAACCTCTTGGTCTGGTATCTGGATGGAGCGCTGGCCTCGCTTTTGGGCCTATATGGCAGCCAACTTGAGATGCAGTCCCTGAGTTTTGTCGAGCTGCTGCAGATGATGGCACTGGCGTCATTTTTGGGCTGGCTGGGGTCTTTCCTGTCGGTGCGCCAACACCTGCGAGCCATAGAGCCTCACTGATGTAAAAATGAACTTATCTTCACTTGCATTGTCCTATTTTCGGGGTAAAAATAACCCCGGGTGTTGGATACGGCGTTGACAATATATGTCAATTGACCGATAGTGCATCGGCTCATCAGCATTTTTTTCGACCCGAAATGAGCATCAAAGCAGTAAGAAACAGGAGCGTGAATGACTGATCAAACGCAATCAATGGCACTGATGGTTCCCCAAGGGAGCAGCAGTCTCGAGGCCTATATCCATTCGGTAAACAGCATGACCATGCTGGACGCCGAGCAGGAGTATGAGCTGGCGAAGCGTTTGCAGGAAACCGGTGATCTGCAGGCGGCTAAGCAACTGATTATGTCGCACTTACGTTTTGTGGTGCATATTGCCCGCGGCTATGCGGGTTATGGTCTGCCTCAGGCAGATCTGATCCAGGAAGGCAACATAGGCCTGATGAAGGCGGTCAAGCGCTTCGACCCTGATGTGGGTGTGCGTTTGGTGTCTTTCGCCGTGCACTGGATCAAGGCAGAAATTCATGAATATGTGCTGAAGAACTGGCGCATAGTTAAAGTTGCCACCACCAAGGCACAGCGTAAATTGTTCTTCAACCTGCGTAAGGCCAAGAAACGTCTGGGTTGGTTCAGCGATGAAGAAGTCACCATGGTGGCCGAAAATCTTGGCGTATCCAAACAGGATGTGACCGAGATGGAGTCGCGGATGGCGGCGCAGGATCCGGCCTTCGACCTGACCAATGATCACGATGATGATCATGACTTTGCCCCGGCGCTTTATCTGGAAGACCACTCTTCCGACTTGGCGGCTCAGGTAGAAAATGACAACTGGGAATCCAATGCCCAGAACAAGCTGTTGTCTGCCATCAAGACCTTGGATGAGCGCAGCCAGCATATTCTGCGGGCCCGTTGGTTGGACGATGAAAAGACCACACTGCAGGAATTGGCCGATACCTATCAGGTGTCTGCCGAGCGGATCCGCCAGTTGGAGAAAAACGCCATGAACAAGCTCAAGGCTTGTATGGACGTATAACCTAACTTATTTAGTGTGTTGTTTTGATTGCTAATGAATGCCGTTCACCTCAAGTGAACGGCATTATGCTTTCTTGACGGGCGTTTAAAGTATTATCCAGACGTTTTGTACCTGGATAATCTCGGTATTTCTCGCACCTTTTGCTGATTTTTGATTTAGCTGAGTGGGTTAATTCACTGACTCAAAGTTCAGTCTTATCGGTCGGTCACCAGGCAAGCTCAAGGATTTCACGGCTGCTGTCCAGACCAAGATCGCCGGTTTCAGACAAGGCCGTCATGCCGTGAGCTTCCAGTGCGGCAACAACGTCGGCGATACGCTCTTGCGGCACATCATAGTCGCGCAGACGAGTCTTGAGGCCGACCTGTTCAAAGAAGGCCTGAGTGGCTGCAATGGCTTGCTCGATACGGCTGTCTTCATCACCCGAAGTGATATCCCAAACCCGCTCGGCATATTGCAGTAGCTTGGCGCGTTTCTGTTCCTTGCGCACCCGCCATACAGAGGGCAGGACTACGGCCAACGTTTGCGCATGATCTATGCCGAACATGGCTGTCAGTTCGTGGCCTATCATATGAGTGGTCCAATCTGCAGGTACGCCGCTGCCTATCATACCGTTGAGCGCCGAGGTGGCACTCCACACCAGGTTGGCGCGGGCATTATAGTTCTCCGGCTCGGCCACAGTGACAGGGCCCACTTCAATCAGGGTCTTCAGTATGCCTTCGGCCATTCTGTCCTGAACTCTGGCATCCACGGGGAAGGTGACGTATTGCTCGACCACGTGCACGAAAGAGTCGACTACGCCGTTGGCGACCTGGATCTTCGGCAAACTGAAGGTCAGGTTGGGATCCAACATGGAGAATACCGGGAAACTCTGTGGATGAGTCACGGGAAACTTGCCACCCTGATGGCTGACCACGGCAAAGGCATTCATTTCTGAACCTGTGGCCGGCAGTGTCGCCACTGTACCGACAGGCAGTACCTCTGTCACAGGAACCGGGTTGAAACCGTGATGCAGCAAGCTGCTGCTGTCGCCATCGAATTTTGCCGCCAGGGCAATAAACTTGGTGCCGTCCATCACTGAACCGCCACCGACGGCCAACAGAAAGTCGATGGATTCGCGCCGCGCCAGCTCGGCAGCCCTGGCCAGGGTGTCGTATTTGGGGTTGGCTTCAATGCCGCCGAATTCAAATACAACACGGTCGCCCAGCGCGGTTATGACCTTGTCCAGGGTGCCGAAGCGTTTGACACTGCCACCGCCGTAAGTCACCAGCACTCTGGCATTGGCCGGTACCAGTTGGTCCAGTTCTGCCAGTCTGTCTTTACCAAATACTATGTGGGTAGGGTTACGATAGTCGAAATTGAGCATGATATATCTCTCTTCTACAGCTGAAAAACTATGGTTGCCATCTTAGTCCTCTCAGCTTGGATTGAAATACACATTGCTGGAGCGTTTATGCCTATTCCTGCCTGGTTTGGTTAATAGGGGCTTAAATTTGGCTATTTTGATGCTTTTTTCTGTGATGGTGCTAGTATCAAAACCCTGATGATTGGAGAGTGTTATGAGTGATATTGCAGCTTTAATGGCGGCCCTGGCGGTGCATGAAGGGGTCAACAGCACCAGCCTGCCAGGGGTGCATCTGTTTCGCAGTTCGGCCTATGGCAGCCGTGGCCCCATGTGTTATTCCCAAGGGATCATGATAGTCGGCCAGGGGCGTAAACGTGTCTATCTCGAAGATAAGATCTACGACTATGATCCGCAGAACACCTTGGTGATGACAGTGCCTATGCCGGTGGAGTGTGAAACCTTTGCTTCCGAGGAAGAACCGGTATTGGTGCTGATGGTGGATATAGATCTGCAGCAACTGAACCAGTTGATCCGCATGATGGATCAACACCACAAGATGCCCAAGGATCTCGATGATGCTCGTCAGAGCGGCTTCTTTGTTGCCGCCAACAGCGAAGATATGCTTTGCTGTGTCGAGCGTTTGCTGCTGGCTCTGCAGTCGCCGTTGGAAGCCGAGATCTTGGGTAAGGCCATGGTGCAGGAGTTGCTGTTTCGGGTGTTGGCTTCCGACAATGCGGCGCCTTTATATGCGCTGGCGCTCAGTCATACCCGTTTATCCCGGGTAGAGAAGGCGCTCAAATATCTGCACCAGAACTATCGTGAAAGTGTGGAGGTAGAGCAGCTGGCCGAGTTGGTCAACATGAGTCCCTCGGCATTTCATCGCTGTTTCAAGGAGGTAACCGCCTCATCGCCCATTCAGTACTTGAAGAAGATCCGCCTCAATAAGGCCAAAGAGCTACTGCAAAGACAGCGCCTCAAGGTGAAGGAAGCGGCACTGGAAGTGGGCTATGAGAGCCCGGCCCAATTCAGTCGGGAGTTCAAGCGTTACTTTGACCAGAGTCCGGGGGAAACAGCCAGGCTCTAAGGCTGACTCCAGAAGGTTTTGCTAACCGAGACCTCACCAGTATCCGGCAGATATTCCATGATCAGTGTCTCTTCATTTTGCTGGATAAAATACACTGAGCGGTAGATACAGGTATTGGGCGTTTGCTTATAGGTATAGGCCACGTCGACAGTGGTTGTAGGCAGATTGGCATCTTCCACATAGGCGATGCTGAGGTCGGTATCTGTGAGGCCATGCCACAACTGTTCGCAGGCGTCGAAAATATGGGTGTCTTTGCCTGCTGTGGCATAGGGCCAGCCGTTGGCACTGGAATCAACACTGCCATCACCAAAGCTGGCGAGGTTGTCGATGGCGCCCTGATATCCTTTGGCCAGATAGCCACTGTGATAGAGTTTCACCGCAGATTCAAAGGCGGCATACTGGCCTTTAAGTACCTGCTCTGTGGCGTCGTCGCGCAGATTGAGGAACTTGGGTGCGGCCACCACTGCCAGGATCCCGAGGATAATAATCACCACTACAAGTTCAATTAGGGTAAAGCCCTGATACTGCTTTGCTTTCATTATATCGCCCGGTTTATAGAATAGAGATATTGCCAACTGAATCGTCGCCGATGCGGCAGTCTAGCCAAGCCTCTGACGTCTGGCAAGCTGAGAGTGGCAGTGGATATAGGGAAGGTCGCTGCCATGGATTCCTTAATGGTATTTTGCCTCGGTGCATAAATCCAAAGACATTAAAGCTTAAGATATTGTTTTACATGAAACTACAGCTTTGTTCACACTCCGGTGACCTAAAGCATGGCAATCTTCGACTAGGCTGGTTGAGCCTGTGGCGGGATGACGGGCTAATATTGATACTGAAACTATCAGGGAGGAAAGCAGATGAAATGGATTGGGATCTTGTGTGGTTTGCTGGGGTCACTGCCGGTAGCCGCGGCCGAAGGGGAATACTTCTCTGAGGAGATAGTTCAGCAAGGCACTTTAGCCAATGAAACCCTGCTCAGGAATGCTATGCCGGGCGTGGCCGCCGAAGTGGCTCGCCGCGGCTGCGAGGTGCCGGAGCAGTTTTTTGCCTTTGTGCTGGCGATGCCCAAAGGCGAAGTCGGTGAGCGCTACTGGCATGAACGCTGGATAGTAGAAGGTTGTGAGCGTGAGTACCCGGTGGATATTGAATTTCGTGAAGATGGTGTCAACGCGGCCTACTGGACCATCAAGAATAAAGGCTGAACTGCTGGGTTAGCGATTTTGCCAATCTTCTCAGAAACAACAGACCCAAGCCTTGGCCTGGGTCTGTATCTTCAAGGTTTAACATATAAACAGGCTTTAAGCGGCCGCGGGGTTGTTTTGCGGCAGTTGCGCCTGAATCTCTTCGAGACGCTGCTCATACCAGGCAGTTTCGGCCTCGGTAAAGCTTTGCAGCAGTTCCTGTTGCTGCAGCACTAGATTCCCCTGAAAACCAAACTGGTTATGTTCTGCCAGTTCCAGATACAGCCATACGGCGGCATCTACCCGTTTATCCAGCTTGAGGCAGGTTTCATACAGCTCTTCATAGGCCAGAGTTTCTCCGCCGAAGGCGGCCTTTTCCAGCCAGTGCAGCGCTTGTTGCAGCTCCTGGTATTCTTGCTCATCCGCATACAGTAGAGCTTGGCCCTTGAGCAGGTCCAATCTGGCCTGGGCCAGGTTATCTATGGGGTGCAGGGTCAAATATTCCTGTTTGAGAGCTTGGGCTTGCTGCTTTTCCGATTGGCTCAGACGTGCCGTCAGAGTCTCTTTGGCGGCGATATACTCGGCTTCTTCAGCCATGGCGGCAAACTCGAAATGCATCAGTGCCAGCGGCAGCTGGCGATTGATGCCCAGCCCTTGTTGATAGAGTTTGCCGAGCTGAAAGTGGGCACCCAGATCCCAGGCTTGCGCCAGGGGTTCAAGTATTGCCTTGGCACGCAGATGATCCTGACTGTCGTGGGAGTGTTCGAGTAGGAAGCCGGCCCAAATAGTCGCCGCCACGCTGTTTTCTTCGTCGGCTGCGGCCTTTTCCAACCATTCTCTGGCCTTGTGCAGATCTTGGGGCAATTGGTCACCGTTCAGGTAGCGCTGCCCTAATGTCAGTTGCGAGTAACTGCTGTCCTGAGCCTGCTCTATCAACAGCTGCTCGGCCTGGCGTTTATCCACCGGGCCACCTAGGCCTTGCAACATCATTTCCGCCAGATGACCGGCGCTGGCCGCTTCACCCAGCTGGTGTGCCTTGGTGAGCCAGAATCTGGCCTGCTGCAAATCGGCTTCCCCTTGCCTGGGCTCCTGCAGCAATATCCCCAGATGAAAGCAGGCTTCGGGATCATCCTTGGCGGCGGCCAACTCGAGCCATTTCATCGCCTTACTGCCGTCCTTATCGAGTATCGGGTTACGGGAATAGACCCGTCCCAGTTGGCTCTGGCTCTCAGTATCACCGGCTTCGGCTCTGGGGAGTAAGTTTTGCTCCAGCAGCTGAATATTGTCACCAAAAGCAGGGTGTTGGCGTAGCTCCAACATCAGGTCATGGAGCTTGGCAAATTCATTGTCCAATGACGAGGCCTTGGCGGCCCAATGCATCGCCTTGTCGGCATCGTTGGGCACCATCTCCAGCTCGGGACGGGTATAGAACTCATAGAGCATTTGGGCGGCGGCGGGATGATCTTTATTGGCGGCCTGTTCCAGCAGCGCTATGCCTTCATCGACTCTATTTCTGCCAATCAGTCTCAAGCCTTCATTGGCCATGGCATCCGGGTCGCCGCTTTTTACCGCTTGGGCTCGTTGCCACTTTTTCAGGGCAATAAAGAAGGCCACAAACGCGATAATAATCAGTATCAGTTTCATTGTTTTCCTTAACCTTGGGAATTTGGCGCGGACACAGTAAACGCTGTCATGGCGTTTTTTGCAACAGCTATTAAAAGACCGCGGCGGTGCGCGGTCTTTGGAGTGAGAGAGTTGAACGGCGCCAGTATATCCCAGAACTGTTCTGGCTTATAAAAACGGCATAAGGCTTCCTCGTTAGAAACTCCAGGTCATCCCCAGCCAATAGCGGCGGCCGTCTTCGATATAGCCGTATTCTTCCTGGGTAATCTCTTTGTCTAGTAGATTATAGATACCGGCGCTGAGTTTGAGGTTTTCCATCAGCTGCAGGTTGGCACCTATATCCACCAGAGTGTAAGAGGGGGCCACCAGAGTCGACGAAGAGGGGCCCGTGGTGGGTTGGCTCTCTTCACCCCGGTAGTGCACTCTGGCCCAACTGCCCCAGCTGTCGTTGATTTGCCAGTTCAGGGAGGTTTGCAGCAGGTGCTTGGGCAATTGATTCAATGGACTGCCCTGATAGCGCCCTGTCTTTTGCTCTGAGTCCGTATAGGTGTAGTTGGCCGAAAGCTGGATGTCATCATTGATGTCATAGTTGAAATCCAGCTCGAACCCTTGAGTTACCGCTTCATCCACATTCACGTAAGTGGTGGGATCGGAGCCAAACTGGTTCGGACCGTCGGTACACTGACTCTCGGGGCAGGGTACCCGGGTGATCTTGTCTTCAAACTCGTTATAGAAGACGGTCAGGGCCGTGGTGATATTGTCGCCGAAGCCGGTGTGCAGCCCCAGTTCGTAGTTGATTGAAGTCTCGGGTTTGAGATCCGGGTTACCATACATATTGCCACCGCGGCTGACCTGGCCCCAATCCGGCACAGTTTGTCTCAGGCTTGGGGCTCTGAAGCCGGTGGAAACACCACCTTTGAGGGTTGTGCTGTCGGTCAGATCCCAGACTCCGTAGATACGGGGGCTGAAGTGCTCGCCAAAGTTTTCGTCATCATCCATGCGTAAACCGGCCGTCAGGGCAAAGGTGTCGCTCATGCGCCATTCGTTTTCGGCAAATACCGACCATTGGCGTCTGCTGATGTCACTACGGTCACCTATCTGGTTACCTGTCTTGTCGCTGAGATCCTGGTAGTTGAAGGCGGCCCCAAAGGTGGTGGTATGACTATCACCAAAGCCGGTGACCAGACTGGTCTGGGCATCAGTGTTCTTGATGGTCATCTCTCGGCTTTTGTTTTCGAACTCTTCATATTTGACCCAGGTATTACTCGTGCCTATTTCCCAGCGGCCCGAGTGTGCCAAGGAGTATTTGCGGCTCTCATATTCAGTGGTGGAGGACGCCGGGCAGCCGTAACGACCGCAGGATTCACCGGGAGCGAGCGGGGCGACGGTTTTGCCCAGGGTGCTGTCCAACTCTTGAACGGCATTGCTGACTTCCAAAATGATGTCGTGGTCGTCACTCGGGGTCAGCGAGAAACGGGCACTGAGATTGTTGGCATCTCGACCGCGGTAACCGCCGGTTATCTGGTCTTCTTCACGCTTGGTGTACTGGCCATAAAGTTGTAACCCCAGCCAGTTAGGGATCAGGGCACCGCTGACAAAGAAGTTGCCCTGATAAATATTGCCGGATTCGCTGTGTTCCTGAACTGTGCTGTCCAGTCTGAGTTCTCCCTGCCAGTTTTCCGGAACCTTGCGGGTGATGATATTGATCACCCCGCCTATGGCGTCAGAACCATACAGGGATGACATGGGGCCGCGCACCACTTCGATTCTGTCTATTGCCGACAGTGGCGGAGTCCAGGCGCCTTCGACTCCCGGGCCATCGCTATTGGTGCGAGTCTCCCGGGATGACTGGCGCATGCCGTCTACCAGGATCAGTGTGTATTGGCTTCCCATGCCCCTCAGGCTAATGTCACGGCGATCGCTGCCGCCGGTAACCACGACACCGGGAACATCCAGCATGGCATCGGTAATATCGCGATAGAAACGGCTATCCAGCTGTTCTCGGGTAAGTACGCTGATAGAGGCGGGAGCATCCTTGAGTTGTTGCTCGTAGCCGGAGGCGGTAACCACTATGACTTCCATGTCTTGGGGCGCTTCATCGGCCTGTGCTGCAGGTATGAGGAAGAGTGCGGCAATGGCGCTGGCCAGAGGGCTGATTCGACACAAAGACATCGGCTTTAAACTCCTGAATGCATAATTGCAAATTTGGTAAATGAGAATGATTTTCAATGGCGAGAATTTACGCCGATGATACAATCCTCTCAAGCGCATTTTTCTGGAAACACAGTTAAGGAATGCTTTATGGCGACCGCTGTAACTGAGATGTTTTTGCTGTTGTGATGGGGCTTAAAGATGAATAGGCAGATGGTCAAGGCGATGCTGGTATTTGCCACCACAGTTGAGAAAGGCACCATGAATGCCGCCGCCGGGCAGTTATGCATGAGTACATCTGCCGTTAGCCAGCAGATCTTCAAGCTGGAGCAGCAACTTGGGCTTGGGCTACTTAATCGTAGCACCAGGGCGTTGACACCGACCGAGGCAGGTAAGCTCTTTTACCAGAGCTGTGTACAGATGATTGCTCTTGCCGATGAGACAGAGCTGCAGTTGAGTCGTTTGAAGGACGGTCCGGCCGGTGAGTTGCGCATAGCCGCCCCTGTGGGATTTGGTGGCGGTCTTCTCAGTGAGCCGCTAAGGCGTCTGTTGGAAGCGCATCCCGGCATTCAATTGTCGCTGCAGCTGCAGGATGAGACTGTGGATCTGGTGGGTTGCGCCCTAGACCTGGCTATCTGTATCGGGCCTTTGGCCGATTCGGCGCTGGTGGCTCATCATCTGGCCGATTGGCAGATGCTCTTGTGCGTAGCACCGGACTTTCTGCGTAGGCGAGGGAACTCAATGCCCATGCATCCCGGTGAATTGCAGAACTGGGAGCGTCTGTGCCATAAGGGGAGTATGGTGCAGGACAGTATGTTGAGTCATACCGTCAGTGGTGAGCAGCTGTCTTTGGGGCCAGGGCGTCTGGCGGTCAACAATATGCAGAGTCTGATCCGCTTTACCTTGGATGGTTTGGGTTATGCGGCCTTGCCGGAGCCTGAAGTACGGCAGTTTTTGCAGCAGGGCACTTTGTTGCCTCTATTGCCTGACTGGCAACTGCCGCAGTACAGCGTTTACGCTCTGACTGCGGGACGAGAGGCGCAGGCGCCAAAGATCCGCGAAGCCATAGCAACCCTGAGTGCCTGTTTTGCAGAAGATGGTCCACTGGTTGCCGCTTGACTCAGGGTTGTCATTACCAGTGGATTGTCATTGCCAGTTGGGGAAATGGCTACAGGCCAAGACGGATTATTGCTTTACCAGCGGCTGTCGTTTTCACAGGGACGGCCATCATTGTCGCCATCCATCTTGGTGTTGGGGCAGTAACGGTTGAAGTACTCGGCTTCGGCTCTGGAGGTCATCTGACTGCAGTACTGGCGTCCATCGCAGTGGAAGTTGGCATCCATATCCACAGATTTACTGGCATAGCGTGGCGCAGTTTGAGCCGCTTCGCGGATGCTGTTGCTTATGGTGTCCTGGTGAATGTCGGTCAGCTGTTGCGGTTCATTGCCGCTGAGTTTTACCCAACTCAGGTAACAGGCATAACCAAAAATAAAATAAAAAACAAAGCGTTTCATCTTTTTCCCTTAAGTATTTCGGCATCCTTGGCCAAATTGAAGTTGGCTTTGCATCTTTGAGTGGCTAAACCGCCCAAGGTGAAATTTTGCGTCGCTATTGCAGCCTGTTCCGGGGAAAAATTCAACTTAAATTTGACTTGTGTCACCCTATTACCGGGTGTAATGCAGTTTACTCTTCCGCCAAGGCCTGTAGCCTGTTCATTTCATCCTGCACCTGTTGCACATATTGGTCCCAGTAGCCCAACTGTCGAAATTCTTCCAGACAGCAGCGATAGAGCTTGAGTTTGTGCTTGTTGGCCAACTGCGGCAGTAAGCAGATTTCTCCTTGATTGCTAGCATCCATTCCTTTAACTCCTGTCAGGCGATACTGCGTGGCTTCCTGCCACTGCAGATAAGTTACTTTTTAATCAGTTGTCTGATGGTGCCGACTCGACTGATATCGGCGGCATTTGGACCCGGCCAAGCTGGGGCAAGCCCTATGCCACCAGGGGTTGCCAAGGGTGAGTTGACAATAAATTTGAATGTTTTTGGCGGATTTCTTAATGAAAAATCAGCATAAGCTTAAGTAATCCAAGGCAAATTTCTTACTGCTAAAGTATGGGTATTTCAAGAGTGGCTTCCCCTGTGGGCCTTGCTTGGCTATGCTGCGCTATTGGCTGTATTGGGGGAATCATAATGGTCACAGAGTTTAGGCAACTGCAAGGCACGGCTTTGGTGCTGGAGGGCGGTGGCCTGCGCGCCATTTATACCGCCGGGGTGCTGGATGCTTTCCTGGAAGCCGGAGTCATGTTTGATTATCAGGTAGGGGTTTCCGCTGGAGCCATCTACCCGGCTTCGTACCTTTCCAGACAGAAAGGGCGTAACCTGTTAATTCAGCAGCGTTATCTTGCAGATAAGCGCTACATGGGCATGAGGCATCTGCTGAAGACGGGCAATTATGTCAATACTGACTTCACCTATAGACGTATGGCTCACGAGTTGCTGCCGTTCGATTTTGAGACCTTCCTGTCCTCGGGGGCCGAATTCAAAATAGGTGCTTTCAACTGCCTTTCCGGTGAAACCGACTTCTTTGGCATGAGTGATTTTGGTGGCCACGACGAGCTGTTGCAGATACTGATTGCCTCAAGCAGCCTGCCTTTTATCTCCAAACCCGTCGCCATCAATGGGGTGCCTTATCTTGATGGTGGCATTGCGGCTCCTATCCCGCTGCAGCAAGCCAGAGCTGACGGCTATCAAAAACAGCTGGTTATCCTGACCCAGGCCGCGGATTACAGTAAGTCAGCCTTTAAGTTTAAATGGTTGGCACAAAAGGCCTATCGGCGTTACCCCAAGGTTGCCGAGGCTTTGCTGAGGCGCCATCAGGTGTACAACCAGGCACAACAACAATTACAACAGGCGGTTGCTGAAGGGAGTGCCATGGTGATCCAACCCAAGATGGCGCTGGACTTGTCGAGGCTGGAGCGCGACATCAACAAGGTAGAGGCTGTGTATCATTTAGGGCTGGCCGATGGCCGTGAAGCGCTACCGGCTGTACAGGAGTTCAGTTGTTTTGGTGAAAAGCAAAGGGCTGGATAGCGAATGGAGCCAATTACAAGCACCAACCTGACACTGCGCCGCTTAAGAGCGTCAGATCTTGCCGCCTTCAGCCGTTATCGGCAGGAGCCGCAGGTGGCTCGTTATCAAAGCTGGGACACCTTCAGTCTCGAACAAGCCAAGACCTTGTATGAAGCCATTCCAAAAGCTTGGGCGCTGAGCGGTCATTGGTATCAACTGGCTATTGAGCTTACCGACGGCACTCTGGCCGGCGATCTGGCCTTGCACTTCATTGATGAGCAGCAAGTGGAGTTGGGATTCAGCCTGGATCCACTCTGCCAGGGGCAGGGTATCGCCAGGGAAGCGGTATTCGCCGTGCTGGATTACCTGTTTCGTGAGCTTGGCAGGCACAGGGTGATCGCAATTACCGACACGGAGAACCGCCCTGCCTGGCGCTTGCTTGAGGCCTTGGGCTTTCGCCGCGAAGGGCATTTTATCGACAATATTTTCTTTAAGGGACGCTGGGGCTGTGAGTATCAATATGCCCTGTTGGCAAAGGAGTGGTTATCCAAATGAAACAGCAAGTTGAAGTTCTGGAGCAAACCGCCGCTGTGGAGGACTTTATCCGTTTGCGGCAGATTACCGGACTGAGCCCTAGGCCGAGAGTCGGTGTCGAAAAGGCGCTGCCCAACAGCCTCTATGGTGTGCAACTTGTTTTCGAGGGTGAGTGTATCGCCATGGCCAGGGTGGTGGGGGACGGCGCAATTAATTTTGAAGTGGTGGATGTGGCTGTCGATCCCCGCTGGCAGGGACAAGGCTTGGGGCGTTTGTTGATGCAAAAGGTGATGGACTATCTGAAAGCTCACGCCTTCGAGGGTGCCTATATCACCTTGATGGCCGATGTGCCGCAACTGTACCTCAAATTTGGTTTCAGTTTCAGTTCACCGGCCAGTGAGGGCATGTATCTTGTCTGGCCGCCCAAGGCCGAGTTGAGTGCCTGAGTCCGGCCAAGGATCCTGAGCCTCAGCAGCGGCTCAGGGACGCAGTGCCGGCATCCGGCCACGGGTTGGTCGCACACTGGACAACAGCATATAGATACAAGTTGTGGTCAGACACAAGCCCAGATACATAGGCAGACCCTGCTGTTGCTGGAAGCCGTTGGCCACCAGAGGCCCGATAACTGAACCCACAGAGTAGCTGAGCAGCATAAGTTCGGTTGCCGCCACTATCTTGCTGCTGTCGAGGCTGTCACAGGCCAGCGTAATAGCGATAGGGTAGAGGGCGAAGGCGGCAGCCCCCAGCAGCAACAGGTTGAAGCCCATCACTAAAGTGCTGTGACTCAGCAGAATACCCACAACCCCGGCGGCGCCCAACAAACAGAAAAATGCCATCAAGAGAGTCTTGCTGAATCTGGGAGACAACCAACTGACCAGGGGTTGCACCAACATGGCTCCCAGGATCACTATGGCCATCAGTTTGCCCGTCAGCTGGTGGTCACCTGTCTGCTCGCTGAGAAACACAGGCATCAGGCCATAGATGGGGCCCAATACCAAACCTGCAACCAGACAGCCCATGATGGCAGGGCGACTGACATGCCTGACTTCTTTGAAGCTAATCTTCTGATGCTGTATTTTTTGTGGCTGGCAGCGCTTGGCCAGCAGTGGCGGCAATACGGCCAACACCAGTACTATAGCCACCAAAATATGCGGCATGGCACCATCGACACCCAACTGTCCCACACCCAGTTGTCCCAGGGCGTTACCGCCATAGAGTGAGCCTGTATAGAAGCCCAAACGCTTGGCTCTCTGCTTGGCGGTGTCGGCTATCAACAACCAGGACTCCACCACTACGAAGATGCCGGCCACGGCAATCCCGGCAATGAAGCGCGCCGCCAGCCAAAACTGACCATTAACCACCAAGGGCATGCCAGCCACTGTCGCCGCCAGTAGCAATAGAAACAGGATGAAGGCACCTCTGTGTCCCAGACGTGCCACGACAGGTGAAATACAAGTTGCCCCGAGCAACAGGCCGAAATAGAAAATACTCGCCAGCCAAGCCGCCAGATCTGTCGCTAAGCCAAAACCGTCCAATGCCAGCGGCAGCAGACTCATGTGATAGCCGGAAGCCAGAGCAAACAGGGTCAAACCCGCAACAGGTACCCAGGCACTGTTGTTGTGAGCGGTGGCGTGAGGTTGGGACAACTCAGACTCCAAATAGAAAAACGACCTTTTAAACGGAGATCAGTTTAAAAAGTCTGAATGGTGAAATTTTCCGCGAATATAGGAGTCTGTAACGCTCGGGTAAAGTGAGTTTATTTTGTTGTCTTGGAAAGAAAATTTCACCAAAGTCTGGATGTTTAATAGTCTGTTTTAACTTTGAATAAATGTAAATAAAAACTCGCTTGAACGGCAATTTTTGCTGAGTTAAAACGGTGTTTTTAGCCGTTTGGCAATATCACCTCTTGTGGCCTTTGTTGTTGGCTGCGCTGCATTTAGTGTTTGCCCTGGGGTAAGATGGGGTCATTCGTTTCTGTGGACTATTTCTATGGCCAAGATTTTGCTCGTTGCCAACCTTAACTGTGACCGAATCTTATTGCTGGATAAACCCTTGCGTACCGGAGGTAGATTCCATTATCAGGATGGTGGCCAACGCTTGGGTGGTGGTGGCGCCAACACTGGCATAGGGCTGGAATGGGCCGGTCATAATGTGGCTCTGGTCAGTCAGGTTGGGCGAGACGAGATGGGCGATTGGCTGCTGGCCGAAGCCAGTACCCAAGGGCTGGATTGTCGCAGGGTGCAGCGGCGAGCAGGCAATACCTGTGAAATGTTGTTGGTGATGACCCCGGATGGCGAGCGCACCATTATCCGGCCGCAGCGGCCGATATTTGAATTGCCGGCGCCGCCCAAGTGGTCGCAGTGGGATGCGCTCTATATCAACTCCTCTGCCGAAGGGGCGGTCAGTTGGGCGCGAACCGCGCTGGAACACACTCTGGTGGTGGCACAATTGGCCAAAGATGACAGGCCAAGACCCTGCCATGTATTGCTGTCTTCGATAACCGATATGCAAGGGCGCAGCGAGCTCAGCCCCTGGCAGTTTGGGCGTCAGATAGCCGGTGATGCACTTACATACTTTATTGTGACTCAAGGCGAGCAGGGCGCGGTGTTATACCAGGAGAATGGTGAGACGCTGATAGCGGCGGTTCCAGCGAAAGTGGTGGATACCACGGGTGCCGGTGATGCCTTTGCCGCCGGGCTTATCCATGGTTTGGTATCGGGAATGGCAGTGGAACAGGCCATGAATGAAGCCGCTCAGTGGGCGGCTTTCGCGGTTGCCTCGGAAACCTCGATTCCGGGAGACGCCTTACGTCAGTACCTGCAAGCACAGCAGGATTGAGCTTGTCATAAAAATCCCGCATCAGTGTCATGCTGCTGTCATCAAGAGTGCTTAATCTTGCTGGCGATCTTTGGTTAGAGCTTAAGGGCTCTGCGGGTTTCTCCCTTCTTATTTATGTGCTAACTGGCTTGCCCTGCTCTTTGAGCGGGGCTTTTTTATATCTTTTACCATTGTTTTTGAGGTCGGATTTTCGACAAGTTCTGTTAGTCACCTAACTGGAAGCAAAGGCGATGAGGACAGAGTTGTTCTATTTATAAAGCATTGTTGTCATACAGTGGACTCTCATTAACCGTTTCATTTTGGCATCGGACTCTGAGCCGAATTTAACCTGGGGCATGTGTTAATATTGGCATTACTGAGCTGCCGTCTTGGCAGATGATCGACTATCAGCCTGACTATAAATAGCAAGATGGCGTTGAAGAGAGCAAGTGCTGATTAAGGAAAGATATTAGGTATGTCGCGCTGTTATTGTGAACAATGTGGGTACCCAGAAACGGCCTGTGTTTGTACTGCAGTGTCTGCAATATATCCTGGTAGCCATCTGCTGGTGCTGCAGCATCCTTCGGAGGTCGAGCATGCCAAAAATAGTGTGCGTTTGTTGCAGTTGGCCGTGCCGGACACCCGGGTGATAGTGGGAGAAACCGAGGCGGATTTTGCCGAGTTGAGAGCTGAACTGACAACAGATAGCATGCCGACTTTCTTGCTCTATCCTTCTGATAACAGTCAGCTGTTGCAGGCGGATGACTCATCAGAAGCTGTAAGGCTTATCCTGCTGGACGGCACCTGGCGCAAAACCTTGAAAATGTATCGGCTTAACCCTTGGTTACAGGCGTTGCCTCAAAGGCATTTGCCACTGGCGGTGCCGACAGCGTATCGCATCCGCAAGGCTAATCGCAGTGATAGCTTATCGACACTCGAGGCTGCAGCTGCAGCTCTGTCTCAGTTGGAGCCTGGGCTGGATGTGGCACCTATGTACGCATTACTTGCTGAGCTGGTGGAGCAGAGGCTACGGCGGATGCCGGCCAAAGTGCGTGAGCGGTATTGAGTAAGTGAGTAAGTAGTCGCGAAAATTCCGTGTAGATCACGACATTTATAAGTGAATCCGGTTTTAATGAGCCTACATCATCCTTGATGATGGAGTGGGACTGTCGGCTTACCGCTTTTGCAGGGGAGTGGTAGCAGAGTAACTCTGTTGCCGACAGTTCTGTTCACCCTTCTTAGTATCGAGCTCTTATAGATCAAAATGCGCTAAGGCAAACTGTTCTGGATGTAAGGGGTAACCGAAAAAGAATCCCTGAGCCAGTCCATCCCCCATTTGTCGTACCATATTATTTTGATATTCGGTTTCTATTCCTTCGGCAACAAATTTGAGTTCAAGTGCTTGTGACAGCTGTACTATGGCTTGGCACAAACGTTTGCCTTTTTGATGTTGCAATTGCTCGGCAAATTCACCGGCAATTTTTAGCCCATCCAGTGGCAGACTGCCCAAACGACTCAATGATGACAGCCCGGTACCGAAATCATCGAGAACTATTTTGACGCCCAGTGCCCTGAGCTGTTTGAGGGTTTGTTTGGCCTGACGTGGGTGGCCCAGCAATGCCGATTCGGTGATCTCCAGAATCAAGGCTTGTGCGGGAAGCTGATGATGTTGCAGTGCAGATTTTACCTGTTGGTAAAAGTCCAGGTGCTCTAATTGCAGCGGCGATATATTGACTGAAATAATAAAGTCGTTGTCCTGTTGCCGCCAAACAGCCAGTTGTCGGCAGGCTTGCTCTACCACCCAGTTGCCGACAGTGATTATTAGACCGGTTTCTTCAAGCAAGGGTACAAAATCGGCCGCTTCCAACAGTTCATGAGGACTCTTGTGCCAGCGCAGCAGTGCTTCGGCACCGGCCATATGGTTATCTTTGAGCCTGACTATGGGTTGATAAAACAGGCTTAGTTGTCCCAGACCCAAGGCGTGACGCAGATCGCCGAGCAGTTTAAGTTTATGTTCGGCGGCCTCACTCATGGAGCTGTCATAGAAATTGATATGGCTGGCGCTGCGTTTGGCACTGTACATGGCGGTGTCGGCTTGGCTCAGCAGTTCGGAAGGGTCTATCTCCTGGTTGCCAAAAAGGCTGATACCTATACTGGTACCCAGGTAAAACTTTTGTCCTTCCAGTTCAAATGGGGTCTCGAATAGAGCCAATATCTGCTGTGCAAAAAGGTAGATATCTTCCTTGTCGCGGCAATCTTGCAACACCAGGGTAAATTCATCGCCGCCCATACGGGCGATATCGGCTCTCTCTATACAACCGGCTTCCAGCCTGGCGGCGACCAGTTGCAGTATTCTGTCCCCCATGGAATGACCGAAACTGTCGTTGACATGTTTAAAGCCGTTGAGGTCCAGAAACATCAAGGCTCCCGTGGTTGGCTTTCCTTGGTTGAAGGCCTCTAGACTGGCTCTGAGAACCTGGCGCAGCTTGCGCTTCATATGACGGCGATTGGGAAGCCCTGTCAGCATGTCAAACATGGCTTGTTCTGTCAGGCGTGATTCCAGCTGTTTACGCTCGCTGATATCGCTGAAGATGGTGACCAGATAACAACCGGATTCAGTCTGCAACCTGCGACTGCTCTGCCAGGCGGGGAAGTGACTGCCATCGACCCGGGTATGACTGACCTCTCCCTGCCAGAAGTCCCGCTGCGCCAGCGCAGCACGACATTCTCTCTGCTTGGGATCGTTTGCGGTTTCGAGGATCTGCAACTGCTGACCTATTAACTGCGCCTGACTAAAGCCGCAAAGACGGCAGAGGGCTCGATTGACCGCAAGGATTTTGCCCGAGGTATCACTGATGACAACGGCTTCGGCACTTTCTTCAAGAATGCCCGCCAATACGCTGCGGGGCAGCAGGCCGAATACGTCTTGAGCTTCACCTCTGGGACTAAGGCGACGATCCAAGGCTTCGAACCTCACCAAGATCATCTTATTACTATCTATTCTGACGGGTTCCAGGTAGAGGCGGGTTGGCAGCTCTTTGCCGTGGCGATTGAGGTGTAACCACTCCTGTACTTGAGAGCTGGCCGCCGCCGCTTGCATGAGTTTTTTGGCCAACTCTATACTGCTCTGACCGCCTAATTGCAGTCGGGGAGCAAAGTCGTAGAGAGTGGCATCGAGAATTTCCTGGTGAACACAGGCGAAGTAATCCAATGCTGCCTGATTGGCGGCAAAAATTTTGCACCCCATGAATAAGGCCAGAGGTGTCGAGTGAGGCTCGCTGCGCCAGAGTTGCAACTGGGGGCCGAGTTTTGTGTCGGCCACCAGGCTCTGTAACAGTTGTGTCCATCGGATCATCCAGGATACTCCCTTGTCGTTCTCCGTTGAGAACCACTTCCCTTTGTTATGTTTACACAGCTCCGCATATTCGGCTTTTCAACCAACAGGAAGGAAGCTAACACTTCCGACTATGTGGTGACCTGCCTTGCACCCTATAGCTTATTGGTTGGGCAAACGGTTATGTGGAACAGCATTTCAATCCGTTAGTTTAAAGCTAAACAGATCTACTCTTTGGCTCAATCAAAATTTCGTTTTGTTGCTAAAAACCTTCATTATCGGTCAAACTGGTGAAAAAATGTGTGATAGTCCTTGGAAGATGAATTTTTGTTCTCTCTAAGCAGGAGCGAATTTTGGCGAGATTAATACTGTTATTGAGCTGGTTGCTGGCCTTTGGCGTGAGTGCGACCGATTTGACGCAGCTGAGTGAAAAGGCCAGTGAAGATGCCCGACGTCTGGAACAGGAACAGTTGGAAAAGGCCAGGGTTGCCGCCAAGGAAACTGCCGAGCGGGAGCAGAAGGTGCTCAAGCGCCAGCAATCCGGTGACTGGCAGGAGGAGCAGAGGCTGAAGGCCAGTAAACAGTTTGATGAGAGGGCGCAGCGAGAGCAGAAATACCTGCAGGAAGCCAAAGAGGCGGCGGCCAAAGAGCGTAAAATCGACGAGCCCAAGATGAAGAAGCTGAAACAGAAGAAAATAGAGCCTTAAGCCAAATCTGTACTTCAGCCCCCCAAGTTAAAGTGTTTGCCGTTTAACTAAACTTGGAGGTCTTCAATAACGGCTGACGCTCAATTTACTATTAGTAGAACCTCTAGCCGAGCCAATATTAAACGGCAACTGAGCAAGACCGCTGAAATGATAGCGCAAGCCAATGGCACTGAGGCGAAGACAGAGGCAGTCCAAGGCTATCCTGTGCTGGTGAACAGTGCTGAATTGGTGGCCGAAGTCAGGCCATTGCTTGAGCAAGTGGTCGGCAAGGGGAGAGGCTGGTGGAACCCGGGCTTATCACATGGGCTGAGAACTTTGCTTTCTACGCGCAAGAAACCCCGGGAGTTTTCTTCTTTCTTGGGGTAACTCCTAAGGGGACTGACCCGGCAACGGCGGCCAGCAATCACTCCCCCTATTTCTATGCCGATGAAGCAGCGTTCAATACGGGGGTAGAGGCGTTGACCACACTGGCACTCTCCAGCTTAAGCAACAAATAAACCGTACGGGATAAAGCACTTTGCTTACAAAATCTGACAATTCCGTATCACTTGTTACTTGATTTGCAGTGCTTTTTTACCCGATATTGGATCTTTTGAAATCAGCAATCAGCCAAGGAGCGACCCAATGAAGCGTACGCTGACCGCCCTGCTGATGTCAGCCAGCCTTCTTGGGGCGGCGACAACACAGGCGACCACGGCCGAAGATATTCAGAGTTTTACCCTGAATAACGGCATGAAAATCATGGTATTGGAAGACTCATCCATTCCCAATGCCAACATGTATCTGTTTTGGAAGGTGGGTTCACGCAACGAGGTGCCCGGGATCACAGGGATCTCCCACTTCTTCGAGCATATGATGTTCAATGGCTCCAAGAAATACGGCCCCAAGATGTTTGACCGCACCATGGAAGCGGCCGGTGGCGCCAATAACGCCTACACTACTGAAAACGTGACCGTTTATACCGACTGGTTCCCTTCCAATGCGCTGGAAACCATTTTTGATCTGGAAGCCGATCGGATTGCGGCGCTGGATATCAATGCCGAGATGGTAGAGAGTGAGCGCGGCGTAGTTGCCTCAGAACGTACCACAGGGCTGGAAAACTCCAACTGGCGTACCCTGCAGGAAGAGGTAAAAGGTGTGGCCTTCAGGGCGCATCCTTATAGCTGGTCAGTGATTGGCCATGAATCTGATATTGCGGCCTGGACCTTGGAAGATCTGGTGCAGTATCACAAGACCTACTATGCCCCCAACAATGCGGTTGTGGTGATTGCCGGTGACGTTAAGCTGGCCGAGGTCAAGCGTCTGGCCCAGCGTTACTTTGGCCCTATCCCGGTGCAAGAGCCACCCAAGGCGGTGAAGACAGTCGAGCCGCTGCAAAAAGGGGAACGACGGGTCTTCGTCAAGAAAGAGTCTGTCAGCACGCCTAATATCATGCTGGCCTATCACGTACCGGCCACCACCAATAAAGACTATTACGCGCTGGATCTGCTGACCTCGATTCTGAGTGAGGGCAACAGCTCGCGTCTCTACAAGGCTTTGGTGGACAAGCAGTTGGCGATTGCCGCCGAGACTTATATGCCCATGTCTTTTGACCCCAACCTGTTGTACATCCTTGGGGTGGCGGCCCCAGGTGTCAGCGCCACCACTCTGGAACAGGCATTGATTGAAGAAGTCAACCGTATTGCCCGTGACGGCGTTAAGGTTGAAGAGTTGGAAAAAGCCAAAAATATCAAGCTGATGGATTTCTATCGCAGTATGGAAACCATCAATGGCAAGGCCAATACCCTGGGCACTTACGAACTTTATTTCGGTAGCTTCGACAAGCTGTTCCAGGCACCGGATGCCTATAACCGGGTCACAGTGGCCGACATTCAAAGGGTGGCAGAAACATACCTGCGCCGGGCCAACCGCACTGTGGGGGTACTGGCTGCACAAGAGGAGGCGGATCAATGAGCAAGGTTTTTTCTCTCAAGGCCTCTCTGGGCGCCGTGGCCATTGCTGCAGCCTTGATGGTTTCAGGTTGTCAGTCTACCCAGGTGAAGGTGAGCCAGGATACCGGCCACTTTGTACTGCCAACTTATGAAAGAGTCACTCTGGGTAACGGCCTGACGCTGATGCTGATGCCGCAGAAAGAGGTGCCGTTGATCACCCTGAACGCCGTGGTGAAAGTCGGCAGCGTCAATGACACCACAGCCGGTGTGGCAGAGGTGACGGCTCAGGGCTTGTTGCTTGGCGCCGCCGGTCGCACCAAGGCCAGCATAGAGCAGGAGGTGGACTTTCTCGGTGCCAGTCTGAATGCCGATGCCGGCCGTGAGGGCAGTTACCTCAGTGCCGATTTTATGGCCAAAGATGCTGATACCATGCTGGGATTGTTTGCCGATGTGCTGACCCGTCCCGACTTTGATGCTAGCGAGTTTGATAAACTCAAGAACCGCAGAGTCGCCGAGCTGGCGCAGGAGAAAGAGAGTCCCAAGTCTGTGATTGGGCGCTACTTCAACAAGTTGGTCTTCGGTCAGCATCCTTATGGCAATGCCACTTCGGGAACCAGTGAGTCTGTGTCCCAGTTGACGGTCAACCAGCTGAGAGCCTTCCACAAGGGCTACTATCAACCGGCCAATACCGCTATCAGCGTGGTGGGCGATTTCGACCCGGCGCAGATGAAGGCCAAGCTGCAGGCGGCATTCGGTCAATGGAGCAACAGTGAATCGCTGCGTGCCGTCGACCTCAAGCACGGGCTGCCGACTCTGTCTGCCAGCCGAGTCTTGCTGGTGGATAAGTCGGACGCGATAGAGACCACCTTCACCATAGGTGGCCTGGGTGTGACTCAGGATAACCCTGACTATGTGGGCCTGACTGTGGTCAACACCATACTCGGTGGCCGTTTTACCTCCTGGCTCAACGATGAGCTGAGGGTGAATGCCGGTTTAACCTATGGCGCGCGCTCGGGTTTCGTCCCCTATCGTGACTCAGGGGTGTTTATGATCAGTACTTTCACCAAGTCGGCTACTACAGAGGAAGCCATTGACTTGGCACTCAAGACCTACAGCCGCCTGTGGCAGAAAGGGATAGATCAGCAGACTCTGGATTCGGCCAAGGCCTACGTCAAAGGCCAGTTCCCGCCCAAGTTTGAAACCAGCGGCCAGTTGGCAGGTCTGCTGTCAGACATGTACCTGTACGGTTTTGATGAGTCCTATATCAATCAATTCCAGCAACGGGTGGATGGACTGACTCTGGCGCAGACCAAGCAGTTGGTTGACAACTACTTCCCCAAGGATAAGTTGCAGATGGTGCTGATTGGCAGTGGCGACAAGATAGCCCCGATAGCGGCCAAGTATGGCGAGGTGACCCGGGTCGATATCAAGGATGTCGGTTTCGGCGGTTAATCCTTTCATGGCAGTCAAACAACGCTTCTTGTTGTTTGACTGTCTTGCTTGGAGCACAGTGATTCAGACACATTCCCGGTAAAGTTAATCTGCAATTGCCTGTCATAACACCGGAAGCTTTTTACCACTATGATCGCTACATCATAGTCCCCCTAATGAGTTTCCTGTTGAACGCTAAAGTGTGATATCAGTTCTATTGGATAGACGATTGACTTGTTTGAGTATGTTTAACCGCTGAAGGCTGAAATAGTCGGTTAATCCCGTTACAATGCTGCTTTTATTTGCAGTGAAAGCTTTAGATGTCAGCCCTAGTCCACTCCCTTAAATCCTTGAACACTTTTGGAATCGATTGTTATTGTCGGGAACTCATCAGAGTGAGTTCTACCGCTGAGCTTGTCCGGGCTTGTATGCAGCACAAGGATGATGATGTCCCTATGCTGATCCTCGGTGGCGGCAGTAATCTATTGTTGCTTGAGGATTATCAAGGGAGCGTGATTCAAGTCGCTACCAAGGGAATCGACGTCAGTGAGGACCAAGCGCATTTCTATTTAAAGGTTGCCGCCGGTGAAAACTGGCATGAATTGGTTTGTGAAACGCTTAAGCTGGGGATGCCGGGACTTGAGAATATGGCTCTTATCCCTGGAACGGTTGGTGCTGCGCCGATTCAAAACATAGGTGCCTATGGGGTTGAACTGTGCCAGGTATGTGACTGGGTTGAGTATCTGGATCTGCAAACCGGGGGGATAACTCGTCTCGAGGCCGCTGATTGTGGTTTTGGCTATCGAGAGTCAATTTTCAAAAACGAGCTCAAGGGCAGGGCTGTGATCACCTCTGTCGGCTTGAAACTGCCTAAAGACTGGCAGCCCAAACTGAGTTATGGGCCGTTGCAGTCACTTGCTGAAGAGACAAAAGTGACCGCGCCTATGATTTTTAAGCAGGTATGTCAGGTTCGTCAGGAAAAACTGCCTAACCCTACCGTGCTTGGCAATGCCGGCAGCTTTTTCAAGAATCCAGTGGTTGCTGCTGCCGACTATCTTAAGTTGGCCGAACGCTTTCCTGATTTGGTGGGTTATGCTCAGCAGGATGGTACTGTTAAGTTGGCCGCGGGCTGGCTTATCGATAAGGCAGGTTTGAAAGGTTTCCAGATGGGAGCTGCCGCAGTTCATGATAAGCAAGCCTTGGTGCTGGTGAATAAAGGCGGCGCCAGCGGTGAAGATGTGGCTAATTTGGCGCGGGAAATTATCAGGCAAGTGCAAACGCGTTTCGGTGTTGAATTACTACCCGAGCCGCGAATTTTTGCGGCAACAGGAGAGAGGAGTCTCTGACGATGACCGAACAGTGGAAGCGCAAGCGGGAAATATTACAGCTGTTGCAGCAGGGTGAGTTTGTTTCCGGCGAGATACTGGCCGAACAGCTCGGTATCAGCCGTACCGCCGTCAGCAAGCATATCAGCGCCTTGGCCGCCTTTGGGATCGATATTTTCAGCGTGAAAGGCAAAGGTTATAAGTTAGCGAGAAGTTTGCATCTTATCGACAAGCCGCGTTTGCTTTCCGCTATAGATAACCGCTGTTTTTACTTTGATGAGTTGGCTGGTACCAACACCTTCCTGCTCAACCATGTCGATGAATTGAGTAATGGTGATCTCTGTATTGCCGAGTATCAATCGGCTGGACGAGGGCGTAGAGGACGCCAGTGGTTGTCGCCCTACGGCAGTCACCTCTACTTTTCCCTGTACTGGCAGTTCTCTCAAGGTCTTTCCCAGGCGATGGGCTTAAGTCTGGTGGTCGCCTGTTCTCTGGTTAGTGTGTTGGAGTCTTTCGGTATTACAGGTTTGGGAGTGAAGTGGCCCAATGATATCTATCTCGATGGCCGTAAACTTGCCGGTGTACTGATTGAAATGAGTGGTACTGCCGACAGCGAATGCGATCTAGTGATCGGAATAGGCTTGAATATGGCTATGCCTGCTGAACTGGGTGAGCAACTGGATCAACCCTGGAGCGATCTCAGTGGCCTTGATTCTATGCCGGACAAGACGGAGTTGGCTATCAATCTTTACCAACAGTTATTGAAAGATATTAAGCTGTTTGAAACTCAAGGATTGGCGGCATTCAGCACCAGGTGGCAGAGTGCCGATATCTTTGCCGGTCAACAGGTCAAACTGCTGCTGGGTGAGCAGCAGATTAGCGGCCACTACCTGGGAGTGGATGAGCAAGGCGGCGTTATCCTGCAGACAGATACAGGCACACAGCATTTTGTTGGTGGGGAAATCAGTTTACGCGGTGCTTGATTATTTTCGCAGTAGCACTTGATCCATCAGGTGGTCCTGACCTTTTTTCAGAATAAGATGTGCCCGCTCGCGGGTGGGCTCGATATTCAGATTCAGGTTCGGGCCGTTGATAGTGTCCCAGATATTGGCGGCTATATGTTCGGCTTCGGCATCGCTCAGCTTGGCATAGTGGTGGAAATAGGAGCGTTCATTGGCAAAAGCTGTATGCCGGAACTGCAGGAACCTGTCTATATACCAATGTTTCAGCAGTGATTCGTCCGCATCTACATAGATAGAGAAGTCTACGAAATCAGAAACAAAAGGCCGCTTGATACTCACTGGAGAATCCAGCTCTGTCTGCAGTACATTCAAGCCTTCCAGGATCAAAATGTCCGGCTGTCTGACCTGCTGCACTTCGGGAAGCCGGTCGTAACTGATGTGGGAATATAGAGGAGCCTCGACCAACTCGGCGCCTGACTTAATGGCGGCGATAAACTCCACCAATAGCTTCATGTCATAGCTTTCCGGAAAGCCCTTACGCTGCAACAACCCTTTTTGTTTCAGCTCGGCCAGCGGGTAGAGAAAACCATCAGTGGTAATCAGATCGACTTTAGGGTGTTCGGGCCAATGGCTCAACAGTGCCTGCAGGATACGGGCTGTAGTGCTTTTCCCTACGGCGACACTGCCGGCAATACTGATAATGTATGGGCTCTTCGCTGGGGTTTGCCCCAAAAACTCATTTAACACCAAACCTCTTTGCTGCTTGGCGCCAACGATCAAGTTAAGCAGACGGCTGAGGGGCAGATAGATGTCGGTAACTTCTGTGAGGGAAACTTTTTCGTTAATCCCCCGCAGCTTCTTCAATTCGGTTTCGCTCAAGGTCAAAGGCACAGACTCACGAAGTTCGGCCCATTGCTGGCGGTGAAAAGGCATATACAATGCCTGTTGAATTGAGTTGGCTGTTGTCATCTGATTTCCTCTGCTCAGGCAAGGCACAGTACACCATGAATTATTCGTGAACAATAAAAAATCCCTATGCCAGACCGAATTGTTTATCCCGTGTACAAAGGGTTAGGGGGAAGTCTAATCGCTACGCAGTGCCAGCGTAAAAAAACACCATTCAGGGCTTTTTTGCGAAAAAAAACCAATTTACTATTGCACTCGACCCAACATTTACCTAATATCCGCTACCGAAATGAAGTGCCGGCATAGCTCAGTTGGTAGAGCAACTGACTTGTAATCAGTAGGTCCCGAGTTCGACTCTTGGTGCCGGCACCAATTTTATTGGAGGGGTTCCCGAGTGGCCAAAGGGATCAGACTGTAAATCTGACGGCTCCGCCTTCGAAGGTTCGAATCCTTCTCCCTCCACCATTTTCAAGGTAAGTAGGTAGCCTTAAGTAGGTTGCGCGGGCATCGTATAATGGTATTACTCCAGCCTTCCAAGCTGATAACGCGGGTTCGATTCCCGCTGCCCGCTCCAAATTTGCATGCTGATATGGCTCAGGTGGTAGAGCGCATCCTTGGTAAGGATGAGGTCGGCAGTTCGAATCTGCCTATCAGCACCAGCCTCTCTTAAATTCTACTTTTACCTTTATAATCTGTTCGATGACATTCATTTGCATCGGACTTTTTCACTATATATGGTTTCACCACCAGAAAATCTTAGATTGAGGCAATACCATGTCTAAAGCTAAATTTGAACGTAGTAAGCCCCACGTTAACGTGGGCACCATTGGTCACGTTGACCATGGTAAAACCACTCTGACTGCTGCTATCTCAACTGTACTGTCTAAGACTTACGGTGGTGAGGCGCGTGACTTTGCAGCGATCGATAACGCTCCAGAAGAGCGTGAGCGCGGTATTACCATCAATACCTCTCACATCGAGTATGACACTCCAACTCGTCACTACGCCCACGTAGACTGCCCAGGTCACGCTGACTATGTTAAAAACATGATCACCGGTGCTGCCCAGATGGACGGCGCAATCCTGGTAGTAGCTTCTACTGACGGCCCAATGCCACAGACTCGTGAGCACATCCTGCTGTCTCGTCAGGTAGGTGTACCTTTCATCATCGTATTCATGAACAAGTGTGACATGGTAGACGATGAAGAGCTGCTGGAACTGGTAGAGATGGAAGTTCGTGAACTGCTGTCTGAGTACGATTTCCCAGGTGATGACCTGCCAGTAATTCAGGGTTCTGCTCTGAAAGCTCTGGAAGGCGACGCTCAGTGGGAAGCCAAGATCATTGAACTGGCAGAAGCACTGGATACATACATCCCTGAGCCAGAGCGTGATATCGATAAGCCATTCCTGCTGCCTATCGAAGACGTATTCTCAATCTCTGGTCGCGGTACTGTAGTAACAGGTCGTGTAGAGCGCGGTATCATCAAAGTTGGTGACGAAGTAGAAATCGTGGGTATCCACGACACTACCAAGACCACCTGTACTGGTGTAGAAATGTTCCGTAAGCTGCTGGACGAAGGTCGTGCCGGTGAGAACTGCGGTATCCTGCTGCGTGGTACCAAGCGTGATGAAGTAGAGCGTGGTCAAGTACTGGCTAAGCCTGGTTCAATCACTCCACACACCAAGTTCGAATCAGAAGTTTACGTCCTGTCTAAAGAAGAAGGTGGTCGTCACACTCCATTCTTCAAAGGCTACCGTCCACAGTTCTACTTCCGTACAACTGACGTGACCGGTACTATCGAACTGCCAGAAGGCGTAGAGATGGTAATGCCAGGCGACAACATCAAGATGGTTGTAACTCTGATCTGCCCAATCGCGATGGACGAAGGTCTGCGCTTCGCAATCCGTGAAGGTGGCCGTACAGTTGGTGCTGGTGTTGTAGCTAAGATCATCGCTTAATTGCGGATCTCGGCTATCATAAAAAGGCGACCTTAGGGTCGCCTTTTTACTGGCCGTTTGTCAGTCGTTCAAAAATGGTTGGCAATGAGTGTTGAAGTCAGTATAATTTGCGCCACTTTTTGACAGCGTTAATGCTGTTGATAATTCCGACAGTAGGCTTGTAATCCGTAACTGGATGAGTATAATAGCCTCCTCGCTTAACTTGAGTAAGCGACAAAAGTTGATTTAGCCCTCGGGGCTAAACACAAATACAGCGACTCCGATTGGGAGTCGAACGGTTAAATCATCTCGCTCTGTCTTTCCAAGAAAGGAAATGGCTAGAGGGTGATTTTTTATGTGTCCATTTTAGGAGCTCTGGTCAATGCAGAACCAAAGAATCCGTATCCGCTTGAAAGGATTTGATCATCGTTTGATTGATCAGTCTACCGCGGAAATCGTTGAAACTGCTAAGCGTACTGGCGCCCAGGTACGTGGTCCTATCCCACTGCCTACGCGCAAAGAGCGTTATACCGTTTTGATCTCTCCGCACGTTAATAAAGATGCTCGTGACCAATACGAAATCCGTACTCACAAGCGTTTGGTTGACATCGTAGAGCCAACTGAGAAGACTGTCGACGCGCTGATGCGTCTGGATCTTGCGGCTGGTGTCGACGTACAGATTAGCTTGGGTTAATTGAGATCCTTAGAAGAGGTTTGAGAGATGGCTATCGGTCTTATTGGTCGTAAAGTGGGTATGACCCGCATCTTCACCGAAGATGGCGTGTCTATCCCTGTTACTGTAATTGAAGTAAATGCAAACCGCGTTACTCAGGTGAAAACTCTGGAAAACGACGGCTACCGTGCACTTCAAGTTACTACTGGTGCCAAAAAAGCCAATCGCATCACTAAGCCAGAAGCAGGTCACTTTGCCAAAGCGGGCGTTGACGCCGGCCGTGGTTTGTGGGAAATGCGTCTGGCAGACGGTGAAGGCGAAGGCATTGAAGTTGGTGCTGAGCTGAACGTAGATATCTTCGCTGACGTAGCGAAAGTAGATGTTACCGGTCAATCAAAAGGTAAAGGTTTCCAAGGCGGCGTTAAGCGCTGGAACTTCCGTACCCAGGATATGACTCACGGTAACTCATTGGCGCACCGTGCTAACGGTTCTATCGGTCAGAACCAGACGCCAGGTCGCGTATTCAAAGGCAAAAAAATGTCAGGCCACATGGGTGCTGAGCGTGTTACCACTCAAAATCTGGACGTAGTACGTGTAGATGCTGAGCGTAACCTGCTGCTGGTTAAAGGTGCTGTTCCAGGCGCTACCAATGGCGACCTGATCATCAAGCCTGCCGTTAAAGCCTAAGGTCTGAGGAGATAGTAATGGAATTGGTATTGAAAGACGCGCAAAGCGCTCTTGAAGTTTCCGAAACTACCTTCGGCCGTGACTTTAATGAAGCACTGGTTCATCAGGTAGTTGTAGCTTACGCTGCAAACGCGCGTCAGGGCACTCGTGCTCAGAAAACTCGCGCTGAAGTGACTGGCTCTGGCAAGAAGCCATGGCGCCAAAAAGGTACTGGCCGCGCTCGTGCGGGTGGTGTCAAGGGTCCAATCTGGCGTGGCGGTGGCGTAACTTTCGCTGCTAAAACCCAAGATCACAGCCAGAAAGTCAACAAGAAAATGTACCGCGGCGCTCTGAAGAGCATCCTGTCCGAGCTGGTACGTCAGGAACGTCTGATCGTTGTTGAAAAGTTTGCTGTTGAAGCTCCTAAAACTAAAGAGCTGAAGGCCAAGCTGAAAGACATGGGTCTGGAAGACGTATTGATTGTGACTTCCGAAGTTGACGAGAATCTGTTCTTGGCAGCTCGCAACCTGTACAAGGTTGATGTTCGTGATGTTGCTGGTATTGACCCAGTAAGCCTGATCGCGTTCGACAAAGTGCTGGTAACTGCTGATGCTGTTAAGCAAATCGAGGAGATGCTGGCATGATCCGCGAAGAACGTTTACTGAAAGTTATTCTGGCGCCTCACATCTCTGAAAAGAGCACTGTGGTTGCTGAGAAGAACAACACTGTAGTTTTCCGTGTAGCTATCGACGCCACTAAAGCTGAGATCAAAGCTGCAGTTGAAAAACTGTTTGAAGTTGAAGTTGATTCAGTTCGCACTCTGGTGAACAAAGGCAAAACCAAGCGTCACGGTGCCCGTGTTGGTCGTCGCAGCGATTGGAAAAAAGCCTATGTTACTCTGGCTGAGGGTGCTGACATCGATTTCGTCGGCGCTGAAGCGTAAGGAGATTACTCATGGCAGTTATTAAGTGTAAGCCAACCTCTCCAGGTCGTCGCCACGTCGTTAAAGTGGTTAACTCTGACCTGCACAAGGGTAAACCTTTTGCTGGCCTGTTGGCGAAAAAATCTAAGAGTGGTGGCCGTAACAACACTGGTCGTATCACTGTTCGTCACGTTGGTGGTGGTCATAAGCAACACTACCGTCTGATTGACTTCAAACGTGATAAAGATGGTATCCCAGCGAAGATTGAGCGTCTGGAATACGATCCAAACCGTACCGCGCACATTGCGCTGGTACTGTACGCAGACGGTGAGCGTCGCTACATCCTGGCTGCCAAAGGCATGCAGGCTGGTGACAAAATCGTTTCTGGCGTAGAAGCTGAAATCAAGACAGGTAACGCCCTGCCACTGCGTAACATCCCAGTTGGTAGCGTAGTTCACGCTGTTGAAATGAAACCTGGCAAAGGTGCTCAGATTGCACGTTCTGCCGGTGCTTATGTACAAGTTGTAGCTCGTGATGGCGCTTATGCCACTCTGCGTCTTCGCTCTGGCGAAATGCGCAAAGTGCCAGTTGATTGCCGCGCGACTCTGGGTGAAGTTGGTAACGCCGAGCACATGCTGCGTCAGCTGGGTAAAGCTGGTGCCAAGCGCTGGAGAGGCGTACGCCCAACAGTTCGTGGTGTTGCAATGAACCCAGTAGACCACCCACATGGTGGTGGTGAAGGCCGTACTTCTGGTGGTCGTCACCCAGTGACTCCATGGGGTGTGCCAACTAAGGGTTACAAGACCCGTAGTAACAAGCGCACTGACAAGTACATCGTACGTCGTCGTAATAAATAGTAAGAGGATTCGCCATGCCACGTTCTCTCAAGAAAGGTCCATTCATTGACCTGCACTTGCTGAAGAAGGTAGAGAAAGCGGTGGAAGCAGGTGACAAGAAGCCTATTAAGACTTGGTCACGTCGCTCAATGATCATTCCAAACATGATTGGTTTGACCATCGCTGTCCATAATGGTCGTCAGCACGTTCCTGTGTTCGTAACTGACGAAATGATCGGCCACAAACTTGGTGAATTCTCACCAACTCGCACTTATCGCGGCCATGCTGCTGATAAGAAAGCGAAGAAGCGCTAATACGGGAGGAATGAGATGGAAGTTTTAGCTAAACATCGTTTTGCCCGTACGTCGCCTCAAAAGGCTCGTCTGGTAGCTGATCAGATCCGCGGTTTGCCTGTTTCCAAGGCCCTCGAGATCCTGACCTTCAGCCCCAAGAAAGCCGCCGTACTGGTCAAAAAAGTACTGGATTCAGCCATTGCTAATGCTGAGCATAACGAAGGTGCTGACATTGATGAACTGAAAGTTGGAAAAGTCTTCGTTGATGAAGGTCCAACTATGAAGCGCATCATGCCACGTGCTAAAGGCCGCGCCGACCGTATCATGAAGCGTACCAGCCACATTACTGTGGTTGTATCAGATCGCTAGGAGAGAGCAATGGGACAGAAAGTACATCCTAATGGTATCCGTCTGGGTATCACTAAGCCTTGGATCTCTACCTGGTACGCTGATAAAGCAGACTACGCTGCTAATCTGCACGGCGACTGGGAAGTGCGTAAGTTTCTCGAAGAGAAGCTGAAAGCCGCATCAGTATCTAAGATCGTTATCGAACGCCCAGCGAAAAGCATCCGCGTTACCATTCACACTGCCCGTCCAGGTGTTGTGATCGGTAAGAAAGGTGAAGACGTTGAGGTTCTGCGTGCTGAAGTTGCCAAAATTACTGGCACTCCTGCGCAAATTAACATCGCTGAGATCCGTAAGCCTGAACTGGACGCCAAGCTGGTAGCTGATTCTATCGCTCAACAGCTGGAACGTCGTGTTATGTTCCGTCGCGCTATGAAGCGTGCGGTACAGAACGCTATGCGTCTGGGCGCTAAAGGTATCAAAGTTGAAGTTAGTGGCCGTTTAGGCGGCGCTGAGATTGCGCGCACCGAGTGGTATCGCGAAGGCCGTGTGCCTCTGCATACACTGCGTGCTGACATCGACTATTCAACCTCTGAAAGTCACACTCAATACGGTGTGATCGGCATTAAAGTTTGGGTCTTCAAAGGTGAAGTCCTGGACGGTATCGTGCCTCAGATCGAAGAGCCGAAGCAGCAACCTAAGCGCAAGCCTCGTGGTAAATAGGAGAGCCGGCAATGCTGCAACCTAAACGTATGAAGTTTCGCAAAATGTTCAAAGGCCGCAACCGCGGTCTGGCGAACGGTACTGAAGTTAGCTTCGGTACATTTGGTCTGAAAGCAGTTGGCCGCGGCCGTTTGACTGCCCGTCAGATCGAATCTGCACGTCGTGCCATGACACGTCACATTAAGCGTCAAGGTCAAATCTGGATTCGGGTTTTTCCTGACAAGCCAATTACCTCTAAGCCTCTTGAAGTGCGTATGGGTAAAGGTAAAGGTAACGTTGAATACTGGGTATGTCAGATTCAACCAGGCAAGGTACTCTATGAAATGAATGGCGTTTCAGAAGAGCTGGCTCGCGAAGCATTCGCACTGGCCGCTGCTAAACTGCCTATCAAGACTACCTTCGTAACTAAGACGGTGATGTAATGAAAGCGAGCGAACTGAGAGAAAAGAGCGTTGAGGAATTGAACGCTGAACTGCTTGGTCTGCTGCGTGAGCAGTTTAACCTGCGTATGCAACACGCCACTGGTCAGCTGGCACAAACTCACCAGCTGAAACAAGTGCGCCGTAACATTGCGCGCGTTAAGACCATTATTACTTCTAAGGCAGGTGCATAATGTCTGAGAAAATCCGTACTTTGCAGGGTAAAGTCATCAGCGACAAGATGGACAAGTCCATCACTGTAGCTGTTGAGCGTCAAGTTAAGCACCCAATCTACGGTAAGTACATTAAACGTACTACTAAGATCCATGCACATGACGAACAAAACCAGTGTAAAGAAGGTGATTTCGTGTCTATTCGCGAATGTCGCCCTCTGTCTAAGACCAAGTCTTGGACTCTGGTTGAAGTAGTAAGCAAGGCCTAATTTTTATTAGGTAAACTGGTAAACGGCTCCTTTTCGGGGCCGTTTGTTTTTTAATACTATCCATCCTCTATTTATGGTGTTATACTTGCGCGCCATTTTTGACCGATTTGAACGGCAAAAATGGTGTTTATTTAGCCCCATGGTGGGGATTGTGTAGTAACGATAGCGGAGCACTTAAAATGATCCAAATGCAATCGACTCTCGATGTCGCATGTAACAGCGGCGCGCGCAGAGTTCAGTGTATTAAGGTCTTGGGTGGCTCTCATCGTCGTTATGCCGGTATCGGCGACATCATCAAGGTTTCTGTTAAAGAAGCCATTCCTCGCGCTAAAGCGAAGAAAGGTGATGTGTATAACGCGGTGGTAGTCCGTACTAAGAAAGGCGTACGTCGTCCAGACGGTTCTGTCATTCGCTTCGATCGGAATGCAGCGGTATTGCTTAACGCAAACCTTGCCCCGATTGGTACTCGTATCTTTGGACCTGTGACACGTGAACTGCGTACTGAGCAATTCATGAAGATTGTGTCGCTGGCACCAGAAGTACTGTAAGGAGCTTCAAAATGGCAGCAAAAATCCGTCGTGAAGACGAAGTAATTGTACTGGCCGGTAAGGATAAGGGTAAGCGCGGTAAGGTTACTCGTGTACTTACTACCGGTAAGTTAATTGTTGAAGGCATCAATCTCGTTAAGAAGCACCAGAAGCCTAACCCACAACTGGGTGTGACTGGTGGTATCGTTGAGAAAGAAGCACCGATTCAAGCATCTAATGTTGCGATCTTTAACCCTGTCACTGGCAAGGCGGATCGTGTTGGTTTCCGATTCGAAGACGGTAAGAAAGTCCGTTTCTTCAAATCGAACAGTGAACTCGTTAAGTAACTGGAGTAAACGATGGCGAAACTGCATGATAGATACAAAGAGACTGTTGTTGCTGAACTAACTAAAAAGTTCGGTTATACCAGTGTCATGCAAGTCCCTCGGATTGAGAAAATCACCCTGAATATGGGTGTTGGCGAAGCCGTAGCTGACAAGAAAATCATGGAAAATGCTGTCCGTGATATGACTGCTATTGCCGGCCAAAAACCAGTTGTGACTGTAGCTCGTAAGTCAGTTGCTGGTTTTAAAATCCGTGAAGGCTACCCTATTGGCTGTAAAGTAACCCTGCGCGGTGAGCGCATGTGGGAATTCTTTGAGCGTTTGGTTGACATCGCAATCCCTCGTATCC
Organism: Shewanella chilikensis; assembly: GCF_037953065.1. Classification (NCBI taxonomy): domain Bacteria; kingdom Pseudomonadati; phylum Pseudomonadota; class Gammaproteobacteria; order Alteromonadales; family Shewanellaceae; genus Shewanella; species Shewanella chilikensis. The sequence goes on from NZ_CP149966.1 coordinate 216,021, forward strand.
GTGACTTCCGTGGTCTGAGCGCTAAGTCGTTCGACGGCCGTGGTAACTACGCGATGGGCGTGCGCGAGCAGATCATCTTCCCAGAAATCGACTACGATAAAGTCGATAAGATTCGTGGTATGGATATTGTTATCACTACCTCTGCGAATACTGACGAAGAAGGTCGCGCTTTGCTTGATGCTTTCAACTTCCCATTCAAGAAATAAGGGGTAGCGAAATGGCAAAATTGTCAATGAAGGCACGTGAAGCAAAACGTGCAAAGCTCGTGGCCAAGTATGCTGAAAAGCGTGCAGCTCTTAAGGCTATCATCAGCAGCCCAGAGTCTTCTGACGAAGCTCGTTGGGATGCGGTTCTTAAGCTGCAAGCTCTACCACGTGATTCAAGCGCATCGCGTCAACGCAATCGCTGTAATCAAACTGGCCGCCCACATGGTTTCCTGCGCAAATTCGGTCTGAGCCGTATCAAGCTGCGTGAAGCAACCATGCGTGGTGAAGTTCCTGGTCTGCGTAAGGCCAGCTGGTAAGCACTTGTCACGGAGTAAGCTAATATGAGCATGCAAGATCCTATTGCGGATATGTTGACCCGTATTCGTAACGGCCAAGCTGCTAACAAAGTATCTGTGAAGATGCCTTCTGCCAAACTGAAAGTTGCTATCGCAAAGCTGCTGAAAGATGAAGGTTATATCACTGACTACGCCGTAGCAGAAGAAGGCGCTAAGCCTGAACTGGAAATCACTCTGAAGTATTTCCAGGGCCAACCTGTTGTTGAGACTATCCAGCGCGTAAGCCGTCCTGGTCTTCGTATTTACAAAGGTAAAGACGAGCTGCCAAAGGTTATGGGCGGACTGGGTGTCGCAATTGTGTCCACTTCTAAAGGCCTGATGACTGATCGTGCCGCCCGCCTTGCAGGCATGGGTGGTGAGGTTATCTGCTACGTAGCGTAAGGAGCTAGGAATGTCTCGTGTAGCAAAAGCACCAGTATCTATTCCAGCCGGCGTAGAGGTGACTTTAAACGACCAAACTATTACCGTTAAAGGCGGTAAAGGTAGTCTGACTCGAGTAATCAACAGCGCAGTTAACGTTGTTGTTGAAGGTGCAGAAATCAAGTTCTCTCCTGTTGAAGGCGTTGTTAACGCTTGGGCACAGGCAGGTACTGCTCGCGCACTGATCAACAACATGGTTGTTGGTGTTTCTCAGGGTTTCGAAAAGAAGCTGAAGCTGGTTGGTGTGGGTTACCGTGCCAAAGTTAGCGGCAGCGCTCTGGACCTGACCTTGGGTTTCTCTCACCCTCTGGTTCATCAATTGCCAGAAGGCGTTACAGCTGAATGTCCAAGCCAAACAGACATCGTACTGAAAAGTATCGATAAAGAGCTGGTTGGTCAGGTTGCGGCTGAAATTCGTGGCTATCGTCCACCAGAGCCTTATAAGGGCAAGGGTGTTCGCTATGAAGACGAACAAGTACGCCGTAAAGAGGCTAAGAAGAAGTAGGTAACGCGATATGGATAAGAAAACATCTCGCTTGCGCCGCGCCACTCGCGCTCGCAAGAAGATCCAAGAGCTGGGCGTCAACCGTCTGGTTGTACATCGTACACCGCGTCACATTTACGCTCAGGTAATCAACCCTGAAGCTCAGGTGCTGGCTGTTGCCTCTACTGCTGAGAAAGCAGTAAAGGAACAACTGAAGTACACCGGTAACGTAGATGCGGCCAAGGCAGTAGGTAAAGCTATTGCTGAGCGCGCGATCGAAAAAGGCGTAACTGTTGTTGCTTTCGATCGTTCTGGGTTCAAGTATCACGGTCGTGTTGCTGCTCTTGCAGAAGCCGCTCGTGAAGCTGGCCTCCAGTTCTAAGGGGTAAAACAATGGCTAAATTAGAAGCTCAGCAAAAAGACGATCTGCAAGAAAAGCTGATTGCAGTTAATCGTGTTTCTAAAGTAGTTAAAGGTGGTCGTATCTTTAGCTTCACCGCTCTGACTGTAGTGGGTGATGGTAACGGTAAGATCGGCTACGGCTATGGTAAAGCGCGTGAAGTTCCAGCTGCTATTCAAAAAGCAATGGAAAAAGCCCGTCGTAACATGGTTACAGTAAACCTGAACGAAGGCACTCTGCACCATCCGGTGAAGGGTCGCCACTCTGGTTCACGTGTTTACATGCAACCTGCTTCAGAGGGTACCGGTATTATCGCCGGTGGCGCAATGCGTGCCGTATTGGAAGTAGCAGGCGTTCATAACGTACTGTCGAAAGCATACGGTTCTACTAACCCGATCAACATCGTTCGTGCAACTGTTGACGCACTGGTACATATGAAGTCACCAGCGCAGATTGCAGCCAAGCGTGGCCTGAATGTTGACGAAATTCGGGGGTAATGCACCATGGCTACTAAAACTATCAAAGTAACCCAGACCAAAAGTGCTATCGGCCGCCTGCCTAAGCACAAGGCCACTCTGACAGGTCTTGGTCTGCGTCGTATTGGTCACACCGTTGAGTTGGAAGATACTCCTGCTATTCGCGGTATGATCAATAAGGTCTACTACATGGTAAAGGTGGAGGACTAATCAATGCGTCTGAATACTTTATCTCCAGCTGCAGGCGCTAAGTCTGCACCTAAGCGTGTAGGCCGTGGTATTGGTTCTGGCTTGGGTAAGACCGCTGGTCGCGGTCACAAGGGTCAAAAATCTCGTAGCGGTGGCGGTGTACGCCCTGGCTTCGAGGGTGGTCAAATGCCACTTAAGATCCGTCTGCCTAAGTTCGGCTTTACCTCGCGTATCGCTATGGTAACTGCTGAAGTTCGCTTGAGCGAACTGGCAAAAGTTAATGGTGACGTTATCGACCTGAACGCACTGAAAGATGCGAACGTAATAACTCGCAACATCCAGTTTGCGAAAATCGTTCTTTCAGGTACCATTGAGCGCCCAGTGACCGTAAAAGGTCTGAAGGTAACCAAAGGTGCACGCGCAGCTATTGAAGCTGCCGGCGGTAAGATCGAGGAATAATACGTCGATGGCAAAACCAGGACTTGATTTAAAAAGCGCGAAAGGTGGACTTTCCGAATTGAAAGTTCGCCTCCTGTTCGTGATTGGCGCAATTATCGTGTTTCGTGCCGGTTCATTTGTGCCAATTCCTGGTATTGACGCTGCTGTATTGGCAGAGCTGTTTGCTCAGCAAAAGGGAACCATCCTGGGCATGTTTAACATGTTCTCGGGTGGCGCCCTTGAGCGCGCCTCTATTTTTGCATTGGGGATCATGCCGTACATTTCGGCCTCGATCATCATGCAGTTGCTGACTGTTGTGCATCCTGCACTCGCTGAACTGAAGAAGGAAGGTGAGTCAGGACGTAAGAAAATCAGCCAGTATACAAGATGGGGCACGTTGGTGCTGGGTACATTCCAGTCGATCGGTATTGCAACAGGGTTACCTAATCTGGTGAACGGCCTGGTGGTCGATCCCGGTTTCGGATTCTATTTTGTTGCAGTCGTCAGTTTAGTCACAGGAACCATGTTCCTGATGTGGCTTGGCGAGCAAATTACCGAGCGCGGTATAGGTAACGGTATCTCGATCCTGATTTTCGCAGGTATCGTAGCCGGTCTGCCTTCTGCTATCGGTCAAACGGCCGAGCAAGCGCGTCAAGGCGACTTGAACGTATTGGTATTGTTGTTGATTGCGGTGATTGTGTTTGCCGTAACCTATTTCGTGGTATTTGTGGAGCGTGGTCAGCGTCGTATCGTCGTTAACTATGCTAAGCGTCAGCAGGGCCGAAAGGTATTTGCTGCGCAGTCAACCCATTTGCCGCTGAAGGTTAATATGGCCGGCGTAATTCCGCCAATCTTTGCGTCCAGCATAATTCTGTTCCCAGGCACACTGGCTCAGTGGTTTGGTCAGAATCCGTCTATGGAATGGCTGACTGAGGTTTCCCTCGCAGTTTCTCCTGGACAGCCGCTGTACTCTCTGTTGTATGCAGCAGCAATTATTTTCTTCTGTTTCTTCTATACTGCGTTGGTGTTTAACCCTCGTGAGACAGCAGATAACCTGAAGAAGAGTGGTGCGTTCATTCCCGGGATCCGTCCCGGCGAACAGACTTCGCGTTACATTGATAAAGTGATGACCCGTTTGACTCTGGCAGGCGCGTTGTATATTACCTTTATCTGTTTAATTCCGGAGTTCATGTTAATCGCATGGAAAGTACAGTTCTATTTTGGCGGTACTTCACTACTGATTATGGTAGTTGTGATCATGGACTTCATGGCTCAGGTTCAGACCCATATGATGTCTCATCAATATGAGTCTGTGATGAAGAAAGCTAATCTGGTGAACAAAGCGAATCTCGATCGCTTTGGTCGATAAGATAGCTTTACGGAGTGATGAAATGAAAGTTCGAGCTTCCGTGAAGAAGATCTGCCGTAACTGCAAGATCGTCAAGCGTAGTGGCGTTGTACGCGTTATCTGTGTTGAACCAAAACACAAACAGCGTCAAGGCTAAAAATCTTGGCCAGCTCTTAACTGGGCTGGCCAAAAATATTGTTTGCAAACTAGTCATCTGTCGAGTATCCTTTCGGGCTTTTCACAGATGGCCTTTAACTTAAGGAGTGCATAGTGGCCCGTATCGCTGGCATTAACATTCCTGATCAAAAGCACACAGTCATTGCACTGACTGCTATCTACGGTATCGGTCGTACTCGCGCTAAAGCTATCTGCGCGGCTACAGCCATTGCCGAAGACGCTAAGATCAAGGAATTGAGCGAAGCTCAAATCGATACTCTACGCGAAGAAGTTGCCAAATACTCAGTAGAAGGTGACTTACGCCGTGAGGTTTCAATGAACATCAAGCGTCTTATGGACCTTGGTTGTTATCGTGGCCTCCGCCATCGCCGTAGCCTGCCTCTCCGTGGGCAACGTACTAAGACCAATGCGCGTACTCGCAAAGGTCCACGTAAACCAATCAAGAAGTAACGGGAAGGTAGACAATGGCTAAAGTTCCGTCACGTTCTCCGCGTAAGCGCGTACGTAAACAGGTTGCTGATGGCATGGCTCATATCCATGCGTCTTTCAACAATACAATTGTTACTATCACAGATCGTCAAGGTAACGCTCTGTCATGGGCGACTGCAGGTGGTTCAGGTTTCCGTGGTTCACGTAAATCTACTCCATTTGCTGCGCAGGTGGCAGCTGAGCGCGCAGGTACTGCCGCTCAGGATTATGGTGTTAAAAACCTTGAAGTTTTCGTGAAGGGTCCAGGTCCAGGTCGTGAGTCAGCCATTCGTGCGCTGAACGCTGTTGGTTACAAAATTACCAACATCACTGATGTGACGCCGATCCCTCATAACGGTTGTCGTCCTCCTAAAAAACGCCGCGTGTAATTGGCAGTTTCGTTAGGATAGTTGGAGAAAGATCATGGCAAGATACTTGGGTCCCAAGCTCAAGCTCAGCCGCCGGGAAGGTACTGACCTTTTCCTGAAAAGCGGTGTGAGAGCAATCGATTCGAAGTGTAAGCTGGAAGCTGCACCTGGACAGCATGGCGCTCGTAAGCCACGTTTGTCTGATTACGGTTTGCAGTTACGCGAGAAACAAAAAGTTCGTCGTATTTACGGTGTGCTGGAAAAGCAGTTCCGTAACTACTACAAAGAGGCTGCACGTCTGAAAGGCAACACAGGTGAAAACCTGCTGCAACTTTTGGAAACCCGTCTGGATAACGTAGTTTATCGTATGGGCTTTGGTGCGACTCGTGCAGAAGCACGTCAGCTGGTTAGCCATAAGTCAATTATGGTCAACGGTCGTGTTGTTAACATTCCGTCATTCAAAGTGTCTGCGAATGATGTTGTAAGCATTCGCGAGAAGTCACAGAAGCAAGCCCGTATCAAGGCTGCTCTGGAAGTGGCTGCTCAACGCGAGAAGCCTACATGGGTTGAAGTCGACAGCGCAAAAATGGAAGGTGCTTTCAAGCGTCTGCCAGAACGTAGCGATTTGTCTGCGGAAATTAACGAACAGCTGATCGTCGAGCTTTACTCTAAGTAAGGCTAACAAACAAGAGAGGACACAATGCAGGGTTCTGTTACAGAATTTCTTAAACCGCGTCTCGTTGATATCGAGCAGGTTAACCCAACTCGTGCCAAGGTGACTCTGGAGCCACTCGAGCGTGGTTTTGGTCATACTTTGGGTAACGCGTTGCGTCGCATCCTATTGTCGTCTATGCCCGGCTGCGCGGTTACCGAAGTCGAGATCGACGGCGTACTGCATGAATACAGCAGTAAGGAAGGCGTACAAGAAGATATCCTTGAAATATTGCTGAACCTGAAAGGGCTGGCAGTTATGATCGAGGGTAAAGACGAGGCTATGCTCACTCTGAGCAAGTCCGGCGCAGGCCCTGTTACCGCAGCCGACATCACCCACGACGGCGATGTCACAATCGTGAACCCGGATCATGTTATCTGTCACCTGACCGGTAACAATGACATCAGTATGCGTATCCGCGTTGAGCGTGGTCGTGGTTATGTACCGGCTTCTGCCCGTGCACAAACCGAAGACGATGATCGCCCAATCGGTCGTCTGCTGGTCGATGCTTCATTCTCGCCTGTTGCTCGCATTGCTTATAATGTTGAGGCGGCTCGTGTGGAACAGCGTACTGACTTGGACAAGCTGATCATCGATATGACTACTAATGGTACTATCGATCCTGAAGAAGCTATCCGTCGTTCTGCGACCATCTTGGCTGAACAGCTGGATGCCTTCGTTGAACTGCGTGATGTGACTGAGCCAGAGCAGAAAGAAGAGAAACCGGAGTTCGATCCGATTCTGTTGCGTCCTGTCGACGATTTAGAGCTAACTGTACGTTCGGCTAACTGTTTGAAAGCCGAAGCGATTCATTACATCGGAGATCTGGTACAACGCACTGAAGTTGAGCTGCTCAAAACTCCTAACCTGGGTAAGAAATCGCTTACCGAGATCAAGGATGTGTTGGCATCTCGCGGACTGTCGCTAGGTATGCGTCTGGAAAACTGGCCACCGGCTAGTTTGGCAGACGACCTGTAAGTCCCAGGTTTTGTACAGATTTAGGTTATAAGGATTAGGTCATGCGCCATCGTAAGAGTGGTCGTCAACTTAACCGCAACAGCAGTCACCGCCAAGCCATGTTCCGTAACATGGCAAGTTCACTGGTTCGTCATGAAATCATCAAGACAACTGTAGTGAAGGCCAAAGAACTGCGTCGCGTAGTTGAGCCTCTGATAACACTTGCTAAAAGTGACAGCGTAGCAAACCGTCGTCTGGCGTTTGCTCGTACTCGCGACCAAGAAGTCGTAGGTAAACTGTTTAACGAACTGGGTCCACGCTATCAGGAACGTCCTGGTGGTTACACCCGTATCCTGAAGTGCGGTCTGCGTGCCGGTGATAAAGCCCCTATGGCTTACATCGAGCTGGTTGGTCGCCCAGAAGCTGCTGAAGCTGTAGAAGTTGAAGCTGCTGCTGAGTAATCTCAGGTAAGTTCTGAAAAAGCCCCGCTAACAGCGGGGCTTTTTATTTTCTATATTGTCGTAATTAATCCATCAGTTCGGCCTGCTCCCTGACCCTCTCAGGCAAACTCAGTTGCCATCGCTTTAAACCACTCTCACTGAATAGATAAGCACCGCTGGTATCCATCTTGGGGAATATCTCTGCCGGCTTTTTGCCCGTCAGGATCTGTTTGGCTATGGTTCCTGCTATGCGGCCATGTTTGTAACCATCAAGAATATACCCTCCGATATTGCCCTTTGAACCTACACTGAAATCCCAGAACCCAAAATGAGGCACGGTGGCGTTGTCGTGAGTCCAGCGAGCGACCCGCATCTCATCTACTATCTGTTGCTTATCGTCTTGCAGTGTTTGATACAGGGCCACAAATACAGCATCATAGCCTCGCTCTCGGGCGCTTGACACAGAAGCCTGCCAACTGCTGAACTTTTGATGTTGTTCAATATCGATTTGGTTGTTGCCTATCATCAGATTCTGGTTGAGTTTTTTAATCGAGTTTATGGCGGTTTCAGACGTATAACTAAAGTCAAATAACAGTAAGAATTTATGTGGTGGTGGAGTGGGTAACATCGCCTGTGCCATCAACAGCGAGCGTTTAAACAGAGGACGCTCCAACACACCGGTAATGTTACCTGTATGCTTGATTCTATAATCACGAGGATTACCGTTGATCCCTAAATAAACTACAGGGGTTTGGGTTTGGCTGAAGCGCTCATGTAGCAGCATCAAGGCATTGTCATCGGCGAGAAATACCAAATCGGGTTTAAGTTCCAGGTATCTTTGCCAGGCTTTATCGGCCTGGATTTTAAATTGCTCTTTGGGGAGTCGCTTGGTATCAAGAGCGAAGGTATGAAATGGGTGTTCATTGCCAAGGATGGATATTATCCCGGCTTTATAGCTTTGGTCCCAGGGATATTCGGCGTGGTAGGACTCAATCAGCAAGAGATTGGCGGCACCGGTTGGCAGTGACAGCAGTAAACCCAGAAATACCAATGCGCGCATGCTAAGTCCTTGTATCCAGCCTATAGAATTTTAGCGTGGCAGAAATTTCAGACTCTGCAAGTAATAAAAAAGCCTCCGAAGAGGCTTTTTTATCTATGGGCATTTACTTGGCGCCGCCGACCTGTTGCGTGTTGTACTCAAGCTTTTCATGGGTCTGGCCCATGGCTTCGGCAACTTCAGGTGGCATATAGTTTTCATCATGCTTGGCCAGCACTTCAGAAGCTTCCAATTTGCCAGATTCAACCAGTACACCCTGGGCAACAATACCTTGTCCTTCACGGAACAGATCCGGCAACAGGTCATCATAAGTCACTATGATTTCACCGCCGGCGGCATCATGCACGGCAAACTCAACATGCAGGCTATCAGGATCACGTACCATGGAGCCTACAGTAACCATGCCCCCCACGCGGATCCGTTGTCCTACTTCCGGCTTGATGCCAGTGTCCTTTTTACCATTGACTATTTCGGTGGGAGTATAGAAGAGGTTAAGGTTGGAGTTGAGGGCATATAACAGCAAGGAAGCCACGGCAGCAACACCTGCAATCAAGGCTACAGCCAATACCAGTCTCTTTTTGCGTCTTGGGTTCACGATCTGTTACTCCGGTTTTGAGCGAGGCGTTCCTCACGTTGCACTTTGGATGCTATTTCCTGCAGCACTCGACGCTTCTTCATCGAACTGACCAGGATAAGCAGGCTAAGGGACACGAAAGTGACACCGTAGGCCAACCATACATAGAAGGCATAGCCGCCCATGTTGAAAAACTCTGCTAAAGATTGAAACTGCATTATTTGACTCCTTCGGCCTTGGCCAGTTCCCTAACCCAAGGGCGCATTCCGTTACGGGCCAGAATTTCGGCACGGAAACGCACCAGAGTGATGGCACCTATCATCAAACCAAACCCAAATATGTTAATCAATAAAGGGTAGAGCATGTCGGTGGACATGGTCGACTTTTCAGTGATTCGGATAGTGGATGGCTGGTGCAGTGAGTTCCACCATTCAACCGAATACTTAATGATAGGGATATTAATCACCCCAACTATGGCCAGAATACCGGCGGCTCTGGCTGCCAGCACCTTGTCTTCGAATGAGGCATAAAGAGAGATAACTCCTAGATACAGGAATAACAGCACCAGCTCAGAGGTCAGGCGTGCATCCCAAACCCACCAAGTACCCCACATGGGTTTACCCCAAGTGGCACCAGTGAACAGAGCGATAAAGGTCACTACAGCACCAATTGGTGCGATAGAGGCGGCTGCCCAATCGGCCAGTTTGATCTGCCACACCAGGCCAATGAAGGCCGCGGTTGCCATACCCATGTAAGCGGCCATCGACATGGATGCTGCAGGTACGTGGATAAAGATAATACGATAGCTGTCACCCTGTTGGTAATCAGTGGGAGCAAATGCCAAGCCCCACACGGTTCCGGTTGCGATAAGTGCCAGGGCAAGAAGTGCAAACCAAGGCAGTAGTTTTCCTGACAGTTGATACGCCCTTTGAGGGTCGGCGTAGGGATGTAACCATTTCCACATTTCAGTTAGTACTCACTCGCAATGAGGCACCAATAGCAAAAGGTGCCAAGACTAAAGAACCGACCAGCATGGCGCCTAAAATCGCCAGCTGACCATCATAGGGTTGTTTGGATGCTGCAAAGTCGATCGCGCCGGTCGCAAAGATCAACACTGGTATATATAGTGGCAGGATCAACAAACTCAACAGCACACCGCCTTTGCGCAATCCCACTGTCAAGGCTACACCTATGGCGCCAAGCAGACTCAACACAGGTGTCCCCAGCATCAAGGTGGCTATCAGGGCGCCGTAACTGTTGTCGTCCAGATGCAGCAGCACAGCCAACAGCGGTGCAATTATAATTAAAGGTACGCCAGTCAGTAACCAGTGAGCAAACACTTTGGCCAGTACCAACAGCGCCAGTGGCTGTGGGCTAAGCAACATCTGCTCCAGACTTCCGTCACTGAAGTCTGCCTTGAACAGCCGCTCCAGTGACAACATGGCTGCCAGCAAGGCCGCAACCCAGATAATCCCGGGAGCAATCCGGGTCAACACCTGTGGCTCAGGACCTATACCCAGCGGAAACAGGGTAACCACTATGATAAAAAACAGCAGTGGGTTAAAAATATCACCACGATGACGCACGGCAATCTGTAGATCCCGTTTCAGCAGGGTGAAAAATGCCTTGGTAAAACTAATGCCTCTGTTCATCTCTGCTAAGCCTTATACGAAGCGATAATCCAAGCGGATTTTCCGTAACCTTTCATCTGTAATGATGCCCATATCCTGGTGGGTCGTCAGAATGACGCAGCCACCGGCTTCGGCATGGCGAATATAGAGTTGTTCCAATTCAGCGACCCCTTTCTTATCGATCGCGGTAAAGGGTTCATCCAGAATCCAGATTTTACAGGCGGTATGCCAGAGCCTGGCGAGTGCGGTTCGTCTGTGTTGGCCTGCAGACAGGTGACCTGCAAGCGCTTCTTCAAAACCGGTCAGGTTGACTTTGGCAAGGATTTCCCGAGCATCAAAGTCATCATACCCACTGATTCTTAAATTGAAGTTAAGGTTTTCCTCGGCGGTTAATTCGCTTTTCACGCCCGCGAGATGGCCCAGATAAAGCAGGTTTTCATTGAACTCATCGCGGCAACGAGTAATAGCTTCTCCCTGGAACAGGACTTCCCCCCCGTATGGACGTGACAGGCCGGCGAGGATCCTTAGCAGGCTGGTTTTACCGGCACCGTTAGGACCTTCAATCTGGACTATATCGCCAGGATGGATATCGAAGCTGAGTTCATCGAATAGTATTCGCTCTTCTCGAATACAAGTGAGGCTGCTTGCCGACAGCAGTGATGTAGGTTTTGGTTCTGCCACTGAGCCCTCTATAACAAGCGATAAGGAAACACAAGAGATACTAACACATGCTCTAGCTGGGGTTTACCACTGGTTTGCACTAAGTTTCAGCAATTTGATGTGCTTCCAATAAAAGTGAATTTTTTGGAACTTTTTTATCTGTTACTAATATATTAATGAATTCGCGACCTTTGTCCTTTTTTACGGAACAAGCTGCGATTTTAATCACAAAAAGGTGAGATTTATTGAAGTTTGTTGTACTCTTAGCGAGCTAAAATGAGTCTGCCTGCTTAACCAAGGGCAGCGTTGAGCTTTGTAAGTATTTGCATTAGGAACATTGAACATGAAAAAACTGTTAGCAATGACCGCAGTAGCTGCATTGACTATGTCTGCGAACGTGTCAGCCCAAGAAGGTGAGGCCGTTTACAATAAAGCCTGCCAAGTCTGCCATAGCATGGGTGTTGCCGGTGCACCTAAAGCACACGATGCTGCTGCTTGGGAGCCTCGCCTGGCCAAAGGTATCGACACCCTGCTTAACAGCGTTAAGTCTGGTTTGAACGCTATGCCTCCTGGTGGCATGTGTACAGATTGTACTGATGAAGATTACAAGAACGCTATTGGATTCATGTCCAAGTAATCAGGTATCATCATAAAAAAACCGGCATCAGCCTAATGCCGATCAGTTAAGACAGATCGCTTGACGATCTCACTGAAAGGATCAAAATCCGATGACCCCATGTCATCGGATTTTTTTATGCAACTTTCAGAAGCTTTGGCGCGTACTCATATCAATCGTCTTACCGAATTCACCTGTCTGGCCGATGTGCTTGAGCCTGAGTTAATTCAATCGTGCCTTGATTCACATGGTGTTGCCAGTTTAAGGCGACGTAAGTTACCTATGGATGCCATGATTTGGGCGGTGATTGGTATGGCTCTGTTCAGAGGCGAGTCCGTCCGTTCACTCATCAATAAGCTTGATATCGTCTTACCTCAAGAGGTGGATTACGTTGCTCGCAGTGCTGTCACGCAAGCGCGCAAACGGCTGGGCTCTGATGTTGTTCGGGATGTGTTTAAGCGAAGTGCCAAGACCTGGCATGAAAGAGCAGAGCATCCTCATTGGTGTGGGCTTAACCTCTATGGGGTCGATGGTGTCGTGTGGCGAACACCTGATAGCGAGCAAAACAATCAGGCCTTTGCCAAAACTGCCAACGCTTCTGGTGATGCAGCCTATCCGCAAATTCGCATGGTTTGCATGATGGAGCTAAGCAGCCACTTGGTATTGAACAGTGCCTTTGATTCTGTTGCTGTCAGTGAAATGAATTTAGCCGCCGAATTGATATCAAGCATCCCCAATAACAGCCTGACGCTGTTTGACAGAGGCTTTTATTCGTTGGGACTTTTGCACGCCTGGCAACAGGCTCAACCTAACAGTCACTGGCTGCTGCCGTTGAAGAAAGGGACACAATATGAAGTGGTACGCTCTTTAGGAAAACACGACCAACTGGTGCGGTTAACCACCACGCCTCAAGCCAGAAAGAAGTGGCCTATGCTGCCTGACAATATTGAAGCTCGCTTACTGACGAAGACGATAAAAGGTAAGTCGGTTTCCATTTTGACGTCATTAACGGACCCATTGCGTTATCCGGGGGCAGAGATAGCGGATTTATATGCCCATCGATGGGAGATAGAAGTGGGCTATCGGGAGATGAAGCAGCATCTTCTGGAGAGTCGCTTTACGTTACGCAGTCAATTGCCAGAGCTGGTTATCCAAGAATTGTGGGGAGTACTGTTGGCCTATAACCTCATCAGATACAAGATGGTGTTGATGGCTAAAAGCTTACCGTCGTTACATCCGAACCAATTAAGCTTTAGAGATGCATCGAGTTATATCATTTTTAAACTGACTCAGCTGTCATCTCAAACGCCTGGGAATGTCCCGAGAGATGTCTTGGACATAGTGCGTAATGCGAGGCAGTTCAAGCTTGATGGGAAACGGGATAGAGCCTATCCACGTGCGTTAAAAATGAGTAAAAACAAGTATCCCATTAAGCCTAAGAAAAATGCCGTTCACACTAAGTGAACGGCATTAGGCATCAGCCGGTTTTTTTATGTCTATTTGTCAAGGATAGGATTACTGAACTTCAGTATCCAGCACCAGTTCACCGCTGGCACCGACCTTGATGCTGGCCACTTTGCCTTGTAGATCGCCAGGCTGAGGCTTAACGCTGCCGTGCTTGGACAATACTGCAATCACTTCAACATCGGTAGCATCGCTGAGTTTAACGTTACCACCCATATTGGTGGAATCATCCAGAGTCACAGTCACAGGTAATGACTTTGCACTTACCTTGGTCGCCGCCAGTGGGACTTTGGGGCCTTCGGTTGCTCTGGCAAAGATGAACAGCATGTCTGTATTGCTGACTTTGGCTGCCAGTTCAGGGGCTATAGAGACATTCAGCGTCACTGTCTTTGCTGTTGCTGCCTTTAGACCTTTGTGAGCCTCATCATTCGGCATGGTGGCACCACCTTCTGCCTGCAGGCGCATCTTGGCACTGTCGATAGCATTGATCAGTGCGGCGCGATCCACGTCGGCTCTGTCACTGTCAAGAATGGTTTGCCAAGCGCCGATTGCCTTGTTGTAATCTGCAGTAAAGAAAGCATCCATACCAACCAGCAGTAGAGTAGAAGGGTCTTGAGGATCCAGTTTCAGTGCCTGATCAATCAGCGACTGAACCACAGGGATCATCTGTTGACCCGCCTTATAATAAAGGGCGGTGGCTTTGGGGCCAAGCAACTCGGCGTGAACCCCCACCAGTTCGATCACTTTATCGAAGGCTGCTACTGCCTGATCATATTGTCCGGCAGAGATGTAGGCGTGACCCAAACTGAACCAAGCTTGGCTGTTTTCCGGCTCCTGCTGCACAGCAGATTCCATCATTTGTACCCGTTGCATCATGATCTGTTCAGTGCTCATACCTGCATGGGGATTCTCAGGTTGAGGAGAATCGATATTCTGATAGGCGCCTAACTGTTGATAGGAGTAACCGGCCACGACCAGTAATACGGCAGACATCAGACTTGGCCACAGTAGTCCTTTAGGCTTGGCTTGTGCATCGAGCGAATCATCCGCTCCTTGCTTGATGTCCTGTAATAAGCTGACTTCCAGCTCTTTTTTCAGGGATTCAAATTCGTCTTGGTCCAGCAGTTCTTCCTGGCGTTCTTTTTCCAGAATAGCTAGACGCTCGTTAAACAGTTCCAGGTTGGTCTGTTTACGGACACCGGACTCTTCAGCCTTGAGTAGCTTCTGTTGCCGGAAATGAGGAAGCCAGATCAGCCCCAGGCTGACTAACACAACAATCGCAATAAAAATCCAAAAAGTGGTCATTATGTTTATTTCACGTTGGTTTGTGACAAAGCGGGGTTACCGCACGGCCTGATTGCAAGATTATACGGAAAGATGATTCATTGAACAGTAATATAAGTCCACCACCAAAGTTAATGGTCATAGTTGGGCACTGGTTCACAGTTCCAAATTTCAGCAAAAAATTCAATGAAACTTCTCTATTTAACGCCTGTCACAGCTTGGAGTCTTGCCGTCTTTCCATGGTCAATATTGCCCTCTCGGAGAATGAGAGCCGCGACCCATAATTGGTGGAAAGTGGCAGACAGGAACAAAAGCAAATACTAAAATGAACAAAAATTCGTAATATATACCTGTTAACCCTTGCGGCTTTTAAGCCGCAATTAAGTTAATAAAGTAATGGTGTGTGCCCGTAGTTGTGCGTCTGCCCAGAATAGAAGCTTGGCAGACATTGACCTGGAAACTGAGGAAAACCCATGATCCCAGAACTTGGACATTTCTCATTGATCATAGGGATGGCGTTCGCAGTACTGCTGATGACAGTCCCCCTGATTGGTGTTGCCCGCAAAGACCAATACCTAGTGCGCTATGCCTGGCCACTAAGTTACGGTATGTTTTTTTTCATCTTTTTATCGGTAATTGCGTTGGGTTACAGCTTCGCAACCGATGACTTCTCAGTCGCCTATGTAGCTCATCACTCCAACTCTCAATTGCCTATCTTCTTTAAGATTGCAGCAGTCTGGGGCGGGCATGAAGGCTCATTGTTGTTCTGGGTCTTCTCACTTTCGGTGTGGGCCGCAGCTGTAGCTTTCTTCAGCAAGGGGTTGGAAGAGGTGTTTACCGCTCGGGTATTGGCCGTGTTGGCGATGATCACCATAGGCTTTACCCTGTTTATGCTGCTCACTTCCAGCCCATTCGAACGTTTGTTCCCGATCCCGGCAGAAGGGCGTGACCTTAACCCGATGTTGCAGGATGTGGGTCTGATCTTCCACCCTCCCATGCTTTATCTGGGGTATGTGGGCTTCTCGGTCAGCTTCGCCTTCGCCATCGCCGCATTGATGAGCGGTCGACTCGATTCTGCTTGGGCTCGTTGGAGTCGTCCTTGGACTCTGGCTGCCTGGATCTTCCTCACTGGTGGTATTGCATTGGGCTCCTGGTGGGCATATTACGAGCTCGGTTGGGGCGGTTGGTGGTTCTGGGACCCGGTTGAAAACGCGTCCTTTATGCCATGGCTTGTTGGTACTGCTCTGGTTCACTCCTTGATAGTGACAGAGAAGCGCGGTGCCTTCCGTAACTGGACAGTGCTTCTGTCTATCTTTGCTTTCTCTTTGAGCTTGCTGGGTACATTTATTGTTCGTTCTGGTGTGCTGACCTCAGTGCACTCCTTTGCGGCAGATCCAAGCCGGGGTATGTTCATTCTGTTGCTACTCGGTTTGGCTATCGGTGGTTCGCTGACTCTGTTTGCTTTCCGTGCCAGTGAAATGAGCAGCCCTGCTCGCTTCGATTTGAAATCCAAAGAAACCATGCTGCTGGTTTGTAACGTATTGCTGACTGTGGCTGCCGGTACTGTATTGCTCGGTACTCTTTATCCACTGCTGATCGATGCCTTGGGTATGGGTAAGATTTCTGTTGGCCCACCATACTTTAATGCGGTGTTTGTTCCTATCGTGCTGGTACTGTTCGGCTTTATGGGGATAGGTCCTATCATTCGCTGGAAGAAATCCAAACAAGGTGAGCTCAAGCGTCAACTGCTATTGCCAGCGATCATTTCAGCTGTTCTGGGTGTGATAGCACCATTTATCGCCGGTGGTGAGTTCAACATCTGGGTGGCACTGGGTATAGGTGCGGCTGTCTGGATTGTGCTGGCGACTCTGCGTGCCGCTTACAACGTGATTAAAGCGAAAGATGGTAGTGTCAGCCTGGCGCGTATGGGCCGCAGTGAACTGGGGATGATCATTGCTCACCTGGGGATTGCAGTCTCAGTAGTTGGTGCCACCATGGTGTCCAACTACTCTATTGAGAAGAGCGTGCGCATGGGGCCTGGCACTAGTCATGAGCTGGCCGGTTACACCTTCAAGTATCTGGAAACCCGTAACGTTGTAGGCCCTAATTACACGGCACAGCAAGGACAGGTTGAAGTACTTAAAGATGGTGAAAAGATTGCGTTGTTGCAGCCGGATCGTCGTCAATACAATGTTCGCACTATGGATATGACTGAAGCCGGTATCGACTGGGGTCTGTTCCGGGATCTCTATGTCACTATGGGCGACCCTATTAGCCGTACTGAATTTGCAGTGCGACTGAACTACAAACCTTTTGTTCGTTGGTTGTGGTTTGGCAGCATCTTTATGATGGTTGGTGGTTTCTTTGCGGCTTCCGACAAGCGTTACCGTGCCAAGGCCCGCGCTGAAGAAGCGGCCGCAGCCAAGAAAGCCAAACTGGCAACAGCCTGAAACAGGTAAGAAGAAGATGAAGAAGCTAATACTTTTTATTCCACTGATATTGTTTCTTTTGATGGGGATCTTCCTTTACAAGGGACTGTTCTTGAATCCGCAGCAGTTGGATTCTGCGTTGGAAGGTAAGCCTGTGCCTGCCTTCCAGCTGGAGAAACTGGAAACGCCGGGAGAGATGATCACCAACGAAGATCTCAAAGGTAAGGTATCTATGCTGAACGTATGGGCGACTTGGTGCCCATCCTGTAAGTATGAACATCCCTACCTAATGCAGTTGGCTCGACAAAACTTGGTGCCCATCTATGGCATCAACTACCGTGACGAGCGGGCGCTGGCGGTAAGAGAACTCTCTCGCCAAGGCGACCCCTACACGTTGAATATCTATGACAAGGACGGTCGTCTTGGTCTGGATCTCGGGGTATATGGTGCGCCGGAGAGTTTCATCGTGGATCATAACGGCATCATTCGTTATCGCTATGCCGGGCCGGTAGATATGCGGGTTTGGAAAGAAACCTTGTATCCCATGATCCAACAGTTGCAGGCCGAGGCCGCTAAGGATAAAGCGTCATGAGAAAGTTGCTGCTGAAAACCTTTGCTGTTGTGGGACTCCTGATCGGCTATGCTGCTCAGGTGGCGGCAACGCCGGTGGACACCTTTGAGTTCAGCTCTCCTGATAAGCAGAAGCGAGCGTTGTCGCTGGCTCATGAGCTGCGTTGTCCTCAGTGTCAGAACCAAAACCTGATCGATTCCAACTCACCGGTTGCCCGCGATCTACGTCTTGAAGTGTACAAAATGGTGGAAGAGGGCAAGGCTGATGATGAAATCGTCCAGTTCATGACCAGTCGCTATGGCGAGTTTGTCCTCTATAAGCCGAGACTTGAAACCAAGACCTACGTCCTGTGGCTTGGTCCTGTGGCGCTGCTGTTGTTTGGTGGTTTGATTGGCTTTATTTTCATCCGTAAACAGCGTACTTCCGGTAGTAAAGCACTCGAACTGTCTGCCGAAGAACAACGCCAGTTGGATGAGCTATTGAAGCGAGACAAGTAATGAGCAAGCTCAGATATTCATTACTTTTGCTGGCGTCCCTGTCTCTGGGGGCGCAGGCTTATCCCGGTATGCAGCCAAAGGATCACAATCAGATCCAATCCAGTGTCGACAAGATCAATGTGCTCCCCCACAGCTTCCCCTTGGAAGTTGTTCCCTTCCAGGATAAGGCCGGTAGCCAATTGGATTTCAGTCAACACAGGGGAAAAGTGGTGTTGGTCAACATTTGGGCTACTTGGTGTCCTCCCTGTGTCAGGGAGTTGCCTGCTCTGGAACGGCTTGAAGGGCAGTTCAGTGATAAAGAGTTTGCCCTGCTACCGATTTCCATAGATCAGGGTGGCCAAGAGCAAGTTGACAGTTTTCTGCAATCCCTGGGGATGGCAAACTTCCGCAGTTATTACGATCCGCAGATGCAGTTGGGGCAGATATTCCCACTTGATACTATCCCGGCGACCTTTATTCTTAATGGTAAAGGGGAGCTGATTGCCTTTGTCCGTAGTTTCGTCGACTGGGAAGACCCAAAGGCGATAGCCTTACTCAAAGGCTTTATTGAACAGGAAAATGCACCCAAGTCGGCCGCAAACTGAGTAAATTAGGGCGTAAAATCGCCATAATTGCAGAAAAAGATCGTTTTTGCCTAAAAGTTCGGCAAGCGATCTTTTTTCTTTTAAAAAGCCCTTGCACAAAAGTTCAGGCTCCCTATAATGCGCTCCCACTGACACGGCACAGCGGCAACGCGAAAGACGTGACAGGGTCGAAGAAAAGAGGCTTTGAGTCCTTTCAACGGCAGGCGAAAAAAGATGGTAAATACCTCTTGACGCCGCAGCAGGAAAGCGTAGAATACGCAGCCCTGACCCAATGGCCACAGCGCCTAAGGGATTGCTCTTTAACAAGATAAACAAGCAAATCTGTGTGGACACTCACAGGCATTGAGAAATCGACAAAACGATTTAACTCGATGAAGAGTGTTCATACGAACAGAATTCATTGAGTCGAACCTTCGGGTTCAACCAAAACTTTAATTGAAGAGTTTGATCATGGCTCAGATTGAACGCTGGCGGCAGGCCTAACACATGCAAGTCGAGCGGTAACATTTCAAAAGCTTGCTTTTGAAGATGACGAGCGGCGGACGGGTGAGTAATGCCTGGGAATTTGCCCATTTGTGGGGGATAACAGTTGGAAACGACTGCTAATACCGCATACGCCCTACGGGGGAAAGCAGGGGAACTTAGGTCCTTGCGCTGATGGATAAGCCCAGGTGGGATTAGCTAGTAGGTGAGGTAATGGCTCACCTAGGCGACGATCCCTAGCTGGTCTGAGAGGATGATCAGCCACACTGGGACTGAGACACGGCCCAGACTCCTACGGGAGGCAGCAGTGGGGAATATTGCACAATGGGGGAAACCCTGATGCAGCCATGCCGCGTGTGTGAAGAAGGCCTTCGGGTTGTAAAGCACTTTCAGCGAGGAGGAAAGGTTAGTAGTTAATACCTGCTAGCTGTGACGTTACTCGCAGAAGAAGCACCGGCTAACTCCGTGCCAGCAGCCGCGGTAATACGGAGGGTGCGAGCGTTAATCGGAATTACTGGGCGTAAAGCGTGCGCAGGCGGTTTGTTAAGCGAGATGTGAAAGCCCCGGGCTCAACCTGGGAACCGCATTTCGAACTGGCAAACTAGAGTCTTGTAGAGGGGGGTAGAATTCCAGGTGTAGCGGTGAAATGCGTAGAGATCTGGAGGAATACCGGTGGCGAAGGCGGCCCCCTGGACAAAGACTGACGCTCAGGCACGAAAGCGTGGGGAGCAAACAGGATTAGATACCCTGGTAGTCCACGCCGTAAACGATGTCTACTCGGAGTTTGGTGTCTTGAACACTGGGCTCTCAAGCTAACGCATTAAGTAGACCGCCTGGGGAGTACGGCCGCAAGGTTAAAACTCAAATGAATTGACGGGGGCCCGCACAAGCGGTGGAGCATGTGGTTTAATTCGATGCAACGCGAAGAACCTTACCTACTCTTGACATCCTCAGAAGCCAGCGGAGACGCAGGTGTGCCTTCGGGAACTGAGAGACAGGTGCTGCATGGCTGTCGTCAGCTCGTGTTGTGAAATGTTGGGTTAAGTCCCGCAACGAGCGCAACCCCTATCCTTACTTGCCAGCGGGTAATGCCGGGAACTTTAGGGAGACTGCCGGTGATAAACCGGAGGAAGGTGGGGACGACGTCAAGTCATCATGGCCCTTACGAGTAGGGCTACACACGTGCTACAATGGTCGGTACAGAGGGTTGCGAAGCCGCGAGGTGGAGCTAATCTCATAAAGCCGGTCGTAGTCCGGATTGGAGTCTGCAACTCGACTCCATGAAGTCGGAATCGCTAGTAATCGTGGATCAGAATGCCACGGTGAATACGTTCCCGGGCCTTGTACACACCGCCCGTCACACCATGGGAGTGGGCTGCACCAGAAGTAGATAGCTTAACCTTCGGGAGGGCGTTTACCACGGTGTGGTTCATGACTGGGGTGAAGTCGTAACAAGGTAGCCCTAGGGGAACCTGGGGCTGGATCACCTCCTTACCTAAGCGATAATTGGTGCTTTTGAGTGTTCACACAGATTGCTTGTTCATAGAGCAGGCCGTTGACCCTGGTAGGTCAATGAGTTCTTTAACAATTTGGAAAGCTGATAGTAGACATCAAGACGACTCTTAGGAGTTGGAATTGATGAATACAAAATTGAGTTCTCAAACACTTCAATCAAGTGTTTTGGAAATTCTTCAAGGCGAGTCCACTTCCTTAACCCGGAGGTGAGACAAGTAAACCTAAGCTGGTTGCAATACAATCCGATGAAAACTCATCCGGGTTGTATGGTTAAGCGACCAAGCGTATACGGTGGATGCCTTGGCAGTCAGAGGCGATGAAGGACGTAGTAACTTGCGAAAAGCGTTGGTGAGCTAGTAACAAGCATTTGAGCCAGCGATGTCCGAATGGGGAAACCCGGCAGCATAAGCTGTCATCAATACGTGAATACATAGCGTATTGAGGCGAACGAGGGGAACTGAAACATCTAAGTACCCTCAGGAAAAGAAATCAACCGAGATTCCCCAAGTAGCGGCGAGCGAACGGGGATTAGCCCTTAAGTCTTTGGGGTGTTAGTGGAATGTGTTGGAAAGCACAGCGGCACAGGGTGATAGCCCCGTACACGTAAACTAACCAGAGATGAAATCGAGTAAGGCGGCACACGTGACATGTTGTCTGAATATGGGGGGACCATCCTCCAAGGCTAAATACTCCTGACTGACCGATAGTGAACCAGTACCGTGAGGGAAAGGCGAAAAGAACCCCTGTGAGGGGAGTGAAATAGAACCTGAAACCGTATACGTACAAGCAGTGGAAGCGGTCCTTGAGACCGTGACTGCGTACCTTTTGTATAATGGGTCAGCGACTTACATTTAGTAGCGAGGTTAAGCGAATAGCGGAGCCGTAGGGAAACCGAGTGTTAACTGCGCGTTTAGTTGCTAGGTGTAGACCCGAAACCCGGTGATCTAGCCATGGGCAGGTTGAAGGTTGAGTAACATCAACTGGAGGACCGAACCGACTAATGTTGAAAAATTAGCGGATGACTTGTGGCTGGGGGTGAAAGGCCAATCAAACCGGGAGATATCTGGTTCTCCTCGAAAGCTATTTAGGTAGCGCCTCGGACGAACACCTTTGGGGGTAGAGCACTGTTAAGGCTAGGGGGTCATCCCGACTTACCAACCCTTTGCAAACTCCGAATACCAAAGAGTGCTATCCGGGAGACAGACGGCGGGTGCTAACGTCCGTCGTCAAAAGGGAAACAACCCAGACCGTCAGCTAAGGTCCCAAAGTAATTGCTAAGTGGGAAACGATGTGGGAAGGCTTAGACAGCTAGGATGTTGGCTTAGAAGCAGCCATCATTTAAAGAAAGCGTAATAGCTCACTAGTCGAGTCGGCCTGCGCGGAAGATGTAACGGGGCTAAGCAATTCACCGAAGCTACGGGTACTGATGCTTGCATCGGTGCGGTAGAGGAGCGTTCTGTAAGCCGTTGAAGGCGAAGGGGTAACCCACGCTGGAGGTATCAGAAGTGCGAATGCTGACATGAGTAACGATAAAGGGGGTGAAAAACCCCCTCGCCGAAAGACCAAGGGTTCCTGTCCAACGTTAATCGGGGCAGGGTGAGTCGACCCCTAAGGCGAGGCTGAAAGGCGTAGTCGATGGGAAACGGGTTAATATTCCCGTACTTCTGCTAACTGCGATGGAGAGACGGAGAAGGCTAGGCCAGCGCGGCGTTGGTTGTCCGCGTTTAAGGTAGTAGGTGGTGTGCTTAGGCAAATCCGGGCACACATACACTGAGAGCTGACGACGAGTCCCCAAGGGGATGAAGTGGTTGATGCCATGCTTCCAGGAAAATCTTCTAAGCTTCAGGTTAGTAGAAATCGTACCCCAAACCGACACAGGTGGTCGGGTAGAGAATACCAAGGCGCTTGAGAGAACTCGGCTGAAGGAACTAGGCAAAATGGTACCGTAACTTCGGGAGAAGGTACGCTGCCGGCGGTGAAGACCTCGCGTCGTAAGCTGCTGGCAGTCGCAGATACCAGGTGGCTGCAACTGTTTATCAAAAACACAGCACTGTGCAAAATCGCAAGATGACGTATACGGTGTGACGCCTGCCCGGTGCCGGAAGGTTAATTGATTGGGTTATCTTCGGAGAAGCTCATGATCGAAGCCCCGGTAAACGGCGGCCGTAACTATAACGGTCCTAAGGTAGCGAAATTCCTTGTCGGGTAAGTTCCGACCTGCACGAATGGCGTAATGATGGCCACGCTGTCTCCAGCCGAGACTCAGTGAAGTTGAAATTGCGGTGAAGATGCCGTATACCCGCGGCTAGACGGAAAGACCCCGTGAACCTTTACTATAGCTTGGCACTGAACATTGACCCTACATGTGTAGGATAGGTGGGAGACTATGAAGATGAGACGCCAGTCTTGTTGGAGTCAACCTTGAAATACCACCCTTGTAGTGTTGATGTTCTAACCTTGGTCCCTTATCGGGATTAGGGACAGTGCCTGGTGGGTAGTTTGACTGGGGCGGTCTCCTCCCAAAGAGTAACGGAGGAGCACGAAGGTTGGCTAAGTACGGTCGGACATCGTACGGTTAGTGCAATGGCATAAGCCAGCTTAACTGCGAGACAGACACGTCGAGCAGATGCGAAAGCAGGTCATAGTGATCCGGTGGTTCTGAATGGAAGGGCCATCGCTCAACGGATAAAAGGTACTCCGGGGATAACAGGCTGATACCGCCCAAGAGTTCATATCGACGGCGGTGTTTGGCACCTCGATGTCGGCTCATCACATCCTGGGGCTGAAGTCGGTCCCAAGGGTATGGCTGTTCGCCATTTAAAGTGGTACGCGAGCTGGGTTCAGAACGTCGTGAGACAGTTCGGTCCCTATCTGCCGTGGGCGTTGGATGATTGAGGGGAGCTGCTCCTAGTACGAGAGGACCGGAGTGGACGAACCGCTGGTGTTCGGGTTGTCATGCCAATGGCATTGCCCGGTAGCTACGTTCGGAATCGATAACCGCTGAAAGCATCTAAGCGGGAAGCGAGCCCCAAGATGAGTCATCCCTAGGTCCTAGAGACCTCTGAAGAGCCGTTCGAGACCAGGACGTTGATAGGCAGGGTGTGTAAGCGTTGCGAGGCGTTGAGCTAACCTGTACTAATGACTCGAGAGGCTTAACCATACAACCCAGATGGGTTTTACGGACTTGAAGAAGTTAGATACTTGATTGAAGTTTGAACTCAAGCTCTGAAAAGAGCACAGCTTTCTGAATTGAAGAACAAAGGTTAATGACGCAGGTAATAGTTTGGCTGACAAAGCTGGAAACAATACCGTCAGACGGACAATTAACCAGTAAGAATATGTCTGGTGACAATAGCATTGTGGTCCCACCTGATCCCATCCCGAACTCAGAAGTGAAACGCAATCGCGCCGATGGTAGTGTGGGGTCTCCCCATGTGAGAGTAGGTCATCGCCAGACGCCCAATTTTAGTAATGCGCCAAGGCGTGATACTAAAGGAGCGGTAGTTCAGTTGGTTAGAATACCGGCCTGTCACGCCGGGGGTCGCGGGTTCGAGTCCCGTCCGCTCCGCCAACTTAAAGAAAAAGCCTCATCGAAAGATGAGGCTTTTTTCGTTTTCTGCCCTAGACTATCTATTTATATCAATCCGCATTGAAGTCTGATCTAATGGTAGGCAACTCAACATTTATGGTTGGCCCATGAAATCTGAAACTGCCGAAAGCTTGCTTTGCCTCTCTAAAAAAGAAAAAATCCCCAAAAGCGTATGCGGTTACTCGCCGTGTCCATATTTTTGCAATCCCGTAATCGTACTCAAATAGCGAACCAGTTAAAGGTGGCAAGATCCAGCGTCAACTCATGGGTCTCAAACTATCTTGAACAAGGGCTCGTAGGGCTTGAAGATAAGCAGCGACCCGGCAAAAGACCATCATTGTCCAATGACTAAAAGCGGAGGCTCGCCAGATATATTGAGTTCAAAGCACAATCGAATGAGGGAGGCAGGCTAACCGGGGCAGATATCCAGCAATACATATCGAGTGAGTTTGGTGTCGAGTACCACCTCAATCATATCTATAAGCTACTCAAGGGCATGGGGTTCAGCTGGATAACCAGCCGCTCCAGGCATCCCAAACAGACCCAAGGCGTGCAGAACGCTTTTAAAAAAGTTTACTCTGGAAACGCTCCTTCACACACCTATCCATATACGACCACACCAGATTGATATTTGGTTTCAGGACGAAGCCAGATTTGGTCAGCAAAATACAACAACACGACTCTGGGCACCGAAAGGCAGTAGACCCAGAGCGCTAAAACAGCAGCAGTTTGAATACGCGCACCTCTTCGGCGCAGTCAGTCCCGCAACAGGAGAAACTGAAGCCATCATCACGCCGTTTGTTAATAAGGACATCATGCGCCAGCACCTGGAACTGAGCGCCAACCGAACTAAACCAGGACGACATGCTGTGGTGGTAATGGATGGTGCAGGGTGGCATACCAATGACATTGCAGTTGATATCCCCAACTTGTCGATACTCAAATTGCCGCCCTATTCCCCGGAGCTAAACCCCATCGAACAGGTGTGGAGTTGGCTACGCCAACGTCATCTCGCTAATCGCTGTTTCAAAGGATATGAGGAAATTGTGGATGCTTGCAGTCAGGCTTGGAACGACTTCGTCAGCAGTACAAAGCGAGTGATAAAGATGTGCACCAGAGACTGGGCGAAAGTGACTGAACTTTAATGCGGATTGGTATGAGTCGCACTAGTGTTAATGCTTGGGTCACAAATTACAGTGAGGCTGTTTGCTTGTCACTTGGATCAAGGTCCAATGTATCGGACAGCCAACGTATTGGTCGGCTGCATGGTAATCCTGGATAAAAGAGGGATATCAGTCGGAAAGTTGTGCGAAGTATTTAGAATGTCGCGTTCTTCAGTCGCCGGGTTCAACTCCTTGTCGGCTTTATCTCTGCCTGCGCCTTCGTCAAATCATGCTGTTTCTTCTTATCAAAACCATACTTCTTTACCCTAGGCATGCAGGCTATGGTTGGTGATATCTAAGCAATGTGCAACATCTGCGATGGAATGGCTACGATCAACAAACTTTTGACCGTTCCAACTTTGCACTCTTCAGGTAACGTTTACCACTCAATGACCACCTATCTTTTCAGTTATTTTATCTAAGGAAGGTGCGAATAAGCCTTCATAACGTTCTCTAGTGTAGTAAAGCCGATTACTGTGTAAGCTCCGAAAATCGTGGCTTACAGACCAGTCTGCTGTGTTGTGTTTCTAGCAAAGGACTAAGGCTATTTGCTACGAACCACGCCTTGCATTTAGTCATGTAAGCCAACGCAGTGCATACATGGGACTTATTCGCAGTTTCCCTAACTGAGAGGTGTCTAGGAAATCAGTGGCTATTCACTCCATATTTCACGCCGTACCTTGAGTTATTCTCGTTATAGTATGGCAAACTCTGAAACCCTTATTTAATGCGCTCTAGCAGTACGCCTGCCTCCATGTGGTCGGTATAAGGGAATTGATCAAACAAGGCAAAGCGTTTGATTTCGTGAGTTTGACTCAACTGTTCGAGATTATCGGCCAGGGTTTGCGGGTTGCAGGAAATATAGAGGATGGAGTCATAACCCTGTACCAAGTTGACGGTCTCGGGATCCAGGCCGGCTCGCGGTGGGTCGACAAAGATGGTATTGCAGTCGTAACTTTTGAGATCAATTCCCTCTAGGCGTTTGAAGCTACGCTCTCCCGTCATGGCCTGAGTAAACTCTTCGGCTGACATACGGATGATTTGCAGGTTCTCAGTGCCGTTTTGTTTAATATTGTATTGAGCGGAATCGACCGAGGGTTTAGCTAACTCGGTGGCCAGTACCTTGGTGAAATTCTGCGCCAGCGCAATGGAAAAGTTGCCATTGCCACAATAGAGTTCAAGTAAATCGCCGCTACTGTCACGGGTACAGTCTATAGCCCATTCAAGCATTTTGGTCGCTACTTGGGCATTAGGCTGGGTGAAACTGTTTTCCACTTGTTTATAGATGTATTCCTGCTGGTTGACTTGCAGACGTTCGATTACGAAGTCTCTGTCCAAGACAAACTTCTGTTTGCGGGCTCGGCCGATAATATCGACCTTGAACTCTTTCTCGAGTCTTTGTTTCAACGCCTTGGTTTCATTGAGCCAGTTATCATCCAACTGTTTGTGATACAGCAGTGACACTAAAATCTCGCCGGACAGAGTAGAAAGGAAGTCTACTTGAAACAGCTTGTGTCTCAGTATGCTGTTAGGGCGTAATTCGTTCATCAGTACCGGCATCAGCTGATTGATAAGGGCACTGGCTGGCAGGAATTGATCACAACGAACCTTGGCTTGTTGTTGTTGGTCAAACATGTAGTAGTAGAGGTCATCTCCGTCATGCCAAACTCGGAATTCTGCTCTCATACGGTAGTGTTTCTGTACCGAGGGAAACACCTCTAATACCGGCGGAGTGAAGCGGGCAAAGGCCTGTTCCAGCTTGAGACGCTTTTGTTCCAACTGCGTATCATATTGATTGGGGTCCATTGCTTCTAAATTCATAATATTCACTCTTGGCTTAAAACCGGGGCGCAAATATTATACTACGTGGCGCTTATGTCCAGTTTCATTCCTTTGTGCTTTTATTCAAGCTGTGAAAAAATAAGATCTCATCTGCTGTCGTGGTTTCAAACCATGACTCGTCTTAATATCGTTTAGAGGCTCAATTTGTCACGTCCCATACTGGTTTTTGACTCAGGCATAGGTGGCCTATCGGTGCTTAAAGAGATCCGTAAGCTATTGCCGCTGAGACAGTATTGCTATCTGTTTGATAATGCGCGCTTGCCTTATGGTGAGCTCGCGGAAGCCGAGTTGGTAAACGGATGTGTGGATTTGGTTACTACTATGGCCAAACAGATAGATGCCGCGATAGTGGTCATCGCCTGTAATACAGCCAGTACTTTGGTTCTTCCCGAGTTGAGGGCTCAACTGACGATTCCTGTTGTTGGGGTTGTACCGGCTATCAAACCTGCTGCGACTATCTCCAAGCGAAAGCATATAGGGTTATTGGCCACACCGGGAACTGTGAAAAGGGCTTATACCAAGGAACTGATCAATCATTTTGCCAGCGACTGTCAAGTGGAACTCTTTGGTTGTTCAGAGCTGGTATTGCTAGCAGAGGCCAAGGCGGCTGGTCAGGCCATAGATATCGCAGCAATAAAGAAG
This sequence comes from Shewanella chilikensis, assembly GCF_037953065.1. Taxonomy (NCBI): domain Bacteria; kingdom Pseudomonadati; phylum Pseudomonadota; class Gammaproteobacteria; order Alteromonadales; family Shewanellaceae; genus Shewanella; species Shewanella chilikensis. Next base: position 244,061 of record NZ_CP149966.1, read on the forward strand.
TTACTGCAACCGGTCATCTACAGTGAACTGGATGTGCTTGTGCTTGGTTGCACTCACTTTCCTATGCTAAAGCCTGAGCTACAACAAATACTGGGTGATTATGTTGAACTACTGGATTCCGGCGAGGCGATTGCGAAGCGAGTGAAGAGTCTGCTGCAATATCAGCAGGAAACCGCTGACTTAGATCAACCAAATAATGAATGGGCTTTTTATACCAGCGAGATGATTACTGAAGGATTGAAATCAACGCTGGCCGAGTATGGTTTTGCTCAAACGGCCAAGACCTCAACCAGCGTGATGACGTAGGACTTCTATTCCTGCTTATCTGAATCTTGCGATTTGGCTTCACGTACTTTCAGAGTACGCTCCTGAAAGATGAAGTCATTCAGTTTGGTCATTGCTTTTTGAGCGCCGGACTCTGACATTTCCACAAAACCAAATCCTTTACGTCTGCCGGTTTTGCGATCTCTCACTAAACGAACAGAATTCACTGGGCCGTACTCCTCAAACAATAACTTTACTTCAGTGTCGTGTGCTCTGTAAGGGAGGTTACCTACGTAGAGAGTCATGGTTGGGCCATTGTAAGTTTCTTGTCCTTTAGCTTGAGCCTGACTTGGACTGGATGTGAATGCATAAACTGCAGCAGCAAGGAGTGCACCAACAGGGAAGGCCAAAAATGCAGGCAGTTGAGGCATGAGCTGGTATATCGCAAGCGCGCCCAGAATGGCGATGCCCAACACAATCAAAAATGACTTTTGCATAAGAAATGTTCTCTGTGAAGAATAATTGATAAATTACTGTTAAAAGCGATGACTATGGTAATGAATTATTTACCTTTAAACCAGACTGACGCCCAAAAAATGACCTTTGCTCTCATTTTTAAACATAAGCAGGACCTTCAAGCTAAGTTTTTTATTCAAAAAGGCTATTAAATGGCCTTCGAGGTTAAAAGGTAGGCGCTTAGTGTAAGGAGGAGTAAAAAGCTCTTGCGCTATTGGCTGGCCTCCCTATAATGCGCTCCCACTGACACGGCGCAGCGGCAACGCGAAAGACGTGGCAGGGTCGAAGAAAAGAGGCTTTTGAGTCCTTTCAGCGACAGGCGAAAAAAGATGGTAAATACCTCTTGACGCCGCAGCAGGAAAGCGTAGAATACGCATCCCTGACCCGATGGGAAGCATCGCGGTACTGCTCTTTAACAATATATCAAGCAATCTGTGTGGACACTCACAGGCATTGAGAAATCGACAAAACGATTTAACTCGATGAAGAGTGTTCATACGAACAGAATTCATTGAGTCGAACCTTCGGGTTCAACCAAAACTTTAATTGAAGAGTTTGATCATGGCTCAGATTGAACGCTGGCGGCAGGCCTAACACATGCAAGTCGAGCGGTAACATTTCAAAAGCTTGCTTTTGAAGATGACGAGCGGCGGACGGGTGAGTAATGCCTGGGAATTTGCCCATTTGTGGGGGATAACAGTTGGAAACGACTGCTAATACCGCATACGCCCTACGGGGGAAAGCAGGGGAACTTAGGTCCTTGCGCTGATGGATAAGCCCAGGTGGGATTAGCTAGTAGGTGAGGTAATGGCTCACCTAGGCGACGATCCCTAGCTGGTCTGAGAGGATGATCAGCCACACTGGGACTGAGACACGGCCCAGACTCCTACGGGAGGCAGCAGTGGGGAATATTGCACAATGGGGGAAACCCTGATGCAGCCATGCCGCGTGTGTGAAGAAGGCCTTCGGGTTGTAAAGCACTTTCAGCGAGGAGGAAAGGTTAGTAGTTAATACCTGCTAGCTGTGACGTTACTCGCAGAAGAAGCACCGGCTAACTCCGTGCCAGCAGCCGCGGTAATACGGAGGGTGCGAGCGTTAATCGGAATTACTGGGCGTAAAGCGTGCGCAGGCGGTTTGTTAAGCGAGATGTGAAAGCCCCGGGCTCAACCTGGGAACCGCATTTCGAACTGGCAAACTAGAGTCTTGTAGAGGGGGGTAGAATTCCAGGTGTAGCGGTGAAATGCGTAGAGATCTGGAGGAATACCGGTGGCGAAGGCGGCCCCCTGGACAAAGACTGACGCTCAGGCACGAAAGCGTGGGGAGCAAACAGGATTAGATACCCTGGTAGTCCACGCCGTAAACGATGTCTACTCGGAGTTTGGTGTCTTGAACACTGGGCTCTCAAGCTAACGCATTAAGTAGACCGCCTGGGGAGTACGGCCGCAAGGTTAAAACTCAAATGAATTGACGGGGGCCCGCACAAGCGGTGGAGCATGTGGTTTAATTCGATGCAACGCGAAGAACCTTACCTACTCTTGACATCCTCAGAAGCCAGCGGAGACGCAGGTGTGCCTTCGGGAACTGAGAGACAGGTGCTGCATGGCTGTCGTCAGCTCGTGTTGTGAAATGTTGGGTTAAGTCCCGCAACGAGCGCAACCCCTATCCTTACTTGCCAGCGGGTAATGCCGGGAACTTTAGGGAGACTGCCGGTGATAAACCGGAGGAAGGTGGGGACGACGTCAAGTCATCATGGCCCTTACGAGTAGGGCTACACACGTGCTACAATGGTCGGTACAGAGGGTTGCGAAGCCGCGAGGTGGAGCTAATCTCATAAAGCCGGTCGTAGTCCGGATTGGAGTCTGCAACTCGACTCCATGAAGTCGGAATCGCTAGTAATCGTGGATCAGAATGCCACGGTGAATACGTTCCCGGGCCTTGTACACACCGCCCGTCACACCATGGGAGTGGGCTGCACCAGAAGTAGATAGCTTAACCTTCGGGAGGGCGTTTACCACGGTGTGGTTCATGACTGGGGTGAAGTCGTAACAAGGTAGCCCTAGGGGAACCTGGGGCTGGATCACCTCCTTACCTAAGCGATAATTGGTGCTTTTGAGTGTTCACACAGATTGCTTGATAAAAGAAGTAGAGCATGGGGGTCTGTAGCTCAGGTGGTTAGAGCGTTCGCCTGATAAGCGAGAGGTCGGTAGTTCGAGTCTACTCAGACCCACCAATTCTTCCGCTATTATGCGTTAAACAGGTCGTTGTTTACTCCAGTAAACTTCCTCCCAGTTTACCTTGACTAGCGTTGAAGGAATGAACAGGACGGTGTTCAAGACTGTTTGCGAGAGATTTTTATTGAGTTCGAGGCAGCCGAGCGATGAGTGAAGGAGTTTAGTTAACTAAATGACTGAGCGAAGAGGCGAAGGCTAACAAGGAAATCGGTAAAAAAGAACCGCAAAGAAACGGGGCTATAGCTCAGCTGGGAGAGCGCCTGCCTTGCACGCAGGAGGTCTGCGGTTCGATCCCGCATAGCTCCACCACTTCCCTTGGAAGTGCTGGAACCGTCACTCTACAAAGGACGAGAGACGCCAAAGATAAGTCAGTATTTATCTTTGGCTTTTTTAAGCCCGGTCGAAATTGTTCCATACAATTTTCGACACTCCCTCCTTCCATGGAGGTTGCTCTTTAACAATTTGGAAAGCTGATAGTAGACATCAAGACGACTCTTAGGAGTTGGAATTGATGGATACAAAATTGAGTTCTCAAACACTTCAATCAAGTGTTTTGGAAATTCTTCAAGGCGAGTCCACTTCCTTAACCCGGAGGTGAGACAAGTAAACCTAAGCTGGTTGCAATACAATCCGTGTTTTTAGCTATGTTACCAATAAGGTAGCGCGGTCAGGCGACATGGTGTCTAAGCGGTGATTTGAGTGAGGAAGGAGTGTAGCAGCGCTACATGACTGACGAATGAAAAGCACAATAACGACAACATGAGTACTGACAAGCGAAATGAAAACTCATCCGGGTTGTATGGTTAAGCGACCAAGCGTATACGGTGGATGCCTTGGCAGTCAGAGGCGATGAAGGACGTAGTAACTTGCGAAAAGCGTTGGTGAGCTAGTAACAAGCATTTGAGCCAGCGATGTCCGAATGGGGAAACCCGGCAGCATAAGCTGTCATCAATACGTGAATACATAGCGTATTGAGGCGAACGAGGGGAACTGAAACATCTAAGTACCCTCAGGAAAAGAAATCAACCGAGATTCCCCAAGTAGCGGCGAGCGAACGGGGATTAGCCCTTAAGTCTTTGGGGTGTTAGTGGAATGTGTTGGAAAGCACAGCGGCACAGGGTGATAGCCCCGTACACGTAAACTAACCAGAGATGAAATCGAGTAAGGCGGCACACGTGACATGTTGTCTGAATATGGGGGGACCATCCTCCAAGGCTAAATACTCCTGACTGACCGATAGTGAACCAGTACCGTGAGGGAAAGGCGAAAAGAACCCCTGTGAGGGGAGTGAAATAGAACCTGAAACCGTATACGTACAAGCAGTGGAAGCGGTCCTTGAGACCGTGACTGCGTACCTTTTGTATAATGGGTCAGCGACTTACATTTAGTAGCGAGGTTAAGCGAATAGCGGAGCCGTAGGGAAACCGAGTGTTAACTGCGCGTTTAGTTGCTAGGTGTAGACCCGAAACCCGGTGATCTAGCCATGGGCAGGTTGAAGGTTGAGTAACATCAACTGGAGGACCGAACCGACTAATGTTGAAAAATTAGCGGATGACTTGTGGCTGGGGGTGAAAGGCCAATCAAACCGGGAGATATCTGGTTCTCCTCGAAAGCTATTTAGGTAGCGCCTCGGACGAACACCTTTGGGGGTAGAGCACTGTTAAGGCTAGGGGGTCATCCCGACTTACCAACCCTTTGCAAACTCCGAATACCAAAGAGTGCTATCCGGGAGACAGACGGCGGGTGCTAACGTCCGTCGTCAAAAGGGAAACAACCCAGACCGTCAGCTAAGGTCCCAAAGTAATTGCTAAGTGGGAAACGATGTGGGAAGGCTTAGACAGCTAGGATGTTGGCTTAGAAGCAGCCATCATTTAAAGAAAGCGTAATAGCTCACTAGTCGAGTCGGCCTGCGCGGAAGATGTAACGGGGCTAAGCAATTCACCGAAGCTACGGGTATCAGCGCATCACCTGATGCGATTTGCTGGCGTGATTCACTTTGTGAATGACGCCCAAGCACCCAACACGTTGAGTCGAAAGATGCAACGGGGTGTTTAAGTCGTATGAGGGATGCGCTGATGCGGTAGAGGAGCGTTCTGTAAGCCGTTGAAGGCGAAGGGGTAACCCCCGCTGGAGGTATCAGAAGTGCGAATGCTGACATGAGTAACGATAAAGGGGGTGAAAAACCCCCTCGCCGAAAGACCAAGGGTTCCTGTCCAACGTTAATCGGGGCAGGGTGAGTCGACCCCTAAGGCGAGGCTGAAAGGCGTAGTCGATGGGAAACGGGTTAATATTCCCGTACTTCTGCTAACTGCGATGGAGAGACGGAGAAGGCTAGGCCAGCGCGGCGTTGGTTGTCCGCGTTTAAGGTAGTAGGTGGTGTGCTTAGGCAAATCCGGGCACACATACACTGAGAGCTGATGACGAGTCCCCAAGGGGATGAAGTGGTTGATGCCATGCTTCCAGGAAAATCTTCTAAGCTTCAGGTTAGTAGAAATCGTACCCCAAACCGACACAGGTGGTCGGGTAGAGAATACCAAGGCGCTTGAGAGAACTCGGCTGAAGGAACTAGGCAAAATGGTACCGTAACTTCGGGAGAAGGTACGCTGCCGGCGGTGAAGACCTCGCGTCGTAAGCTGCTGGCAGTCGCAGATACCAGGTGGCTGCAACTGTTTATCAAAAACACAGCACTGTGCAAAATCGCAAGATGACGTATACGGTGTGACGCCTGCCCGGTGCCGGAAGGTTAATTGATTGGGTTATCTTCGGAGAAGCTCATGATCGAAGCCCCGGTAAACGGCGGCCGTAACTATAACGGTCCTAAGGTAGCGAAATTCCTTGTCGGGTAAGTTCCGACCTGCACGAATGGCGTAATGATGGCCACGCTGTCTCCAGCCGAGACTCAGTGAAGTTGAAATTGCGGTGAAGATGCCGTATACCCGCGGCTAGACGGAAAGACCCCGTGAACCTTTACTATAGCTTGGCACTGAACATTGACCCTACATGTGTAGGATAGGTGGGAGACTATGAAGATGAGACGCCAGTCTTGTTGGAGTCAACCTTGAAATACCACCCTTGTAGTGTTGATGTTCTAACCTTGGTCCCTTATCGGGATTAGGGACAGTGCCTGGTGGGTAGTTTGACTGGGGCGGTCTCCTCCCAAAGAGTAACGGAGGAGCACGAAGGTTGGCTAAGTACGGTCGGACATCGTACGGTTAGTGCAATGGCATAAGCCAGCTTAACTGCGAGACAGACACGTCGAGCAGATGCGAAAGCAGGTCATAGTGATCCGGTGGTTCTGAATGGAAGGGCCATCGCTCAACGGATAAAAGGTACTCCGGGGATAACAGGCTGATACCGCCCAAGAGTTCATATCGACGGCGGTGTTTGGCACCTCGATGTCGGCTCATCACATCCTGGGGCTGAAGTCGGTCCCAAGGGTATGGCTGTTCGCCATTTAAAGTGGTACGCGAGCTGGGTTCAGAACGTCGTGAGACAGTTCGGTCCCTATCTGCCGTGGGCGTTGGATGATTGAGGGGAGCTGCTCCTAGTACGAGAGGACCGGAGTGGACGAACCGCTGGTGTTCGGGTTGTCATGCCAATGGCATTGCCCGGTAGCTACGTTCGGAATCGATAACCGCTGAAAGCATCTAAGCGGGAAGCGAGCCCCAAGATGAGTCATCCCTAGGTCCTAGAGACCTCTGAAGAGCCGTTCGAGACCAGGACGTTGATAGGCAGGGTGTGTAAGCGTTGCGAGGCGTTGAGCTAACCTGTACTAATGACTCGAGAGGCTTAACCATACAACCCAGATGGGTTTTACGGACTTGAAGAAGTTAGATACTTGATTGAAGTTTGAACTCAGGCTCTGAAAAGAGCACAGCTTTCTGAATTGAAGAACAAAGGTTAATGACGCAGGTAATTGTTTGGCTGACAAAGCCATGACGAGCGAGCCGCGCAGTGTACTGAAGTACATGAGCAGCGTAGCGAGGAAACAATACCGTCAGACGGACAATTAACCAGTAAGAATATGTCTGGTGACAATAGCATTGTGGTCCCACCTGATCCCATCCCGAACTCAGAAGTGAAACGCAATCGCGCCGATGGTAGTGTGGGGTCTCCCCATGTGAGAGTAGGTCATCGCCAGACGCCACTTTGGTTTTCACTTTTTACTCTTTATTAAAGAAATGAGTGAAGACAAAATAGTAACGATGGATCCCCAGCACTTTGTGTTGGGGATTTTTCGTTTTAATAGTATTTTGATATGTCCACTCTCACATGGGGAAGATACAGAGTCCGAACGCAGTGAGGCACAATCCCATGTGGAGTAGGGTGAGGTTGTCGTGTTTATCAAACTCAGTTTGATGCGACAGACGAATGCGTAGAGCTTGCTCGACGCTGGCCATCGCCAGACGCCACTTTGGTTTTCACTTTTTACTCTTTATCAAAGAAATGAGTGAAGACAAAGCAGTAACAAAAAAGCCCTAGCTAAATGCTAGGGCTTTTTTGTTTATCTCGTTTCCAGCGAGATGCAGCCCAAAGCGGCTGGCGCAGTGTGTGCCCCTCAGCTCGCAGCCAAGCTGCTTCGCGCTCCAGCCATCCATCAAGCTGTGCTTGCTATTCATCCTGCTGTTACTTAACTTATATGCAGTTTTTGCCAAAGGGATCTTTGAATGAAGTTAGAGATGATTTGTACCGGAGAGGAGGTGTTGTCCGGTCAGATAGTAGATACCAATGCCGCCTGGTTTGCCAATGTGATGATGGAGCATGGGATTGAGGTGCAGCGCAGGGTTACAGTTGGGGATAGGCTCGAAGATCTGATAGCTGTGTTTCAGGAGCGTAGCCTCCATGCCGATGTCATTCTGGTTAATGGTGGTTTGGGGCCAACCAGCGACGATCTCTCGGCCGAAGCCATGGCTAAAGCCAAGGGTGAGTCTCTGGTTGAGAACGCCGAATGGTGTGCCAAGATGGAGGCCTGGTTCAGCCGTAACAACAGAGAGATGCCAGCCAGTAATCTGAAACAGGCTTTGCTGCCTGAGTCTGCCGTCATGGTGGATAATCCGGTTGGCACGGCCTGCGGCTTTAGAGTCAAACTCAATCGTGCCTGGCTCTACTTCACTCCCGGGGTACCATTTGAGCTGAAACATATGGTTAAGGAGCAGTTTCTGCCCTTTATCAAACAGGAGTTCGGCCTGGATGCAAAAGTCGCATTGAATAAGCTGTTGACCCTGGGCCATGGCGAATCGACGCTGGCCGATAAGCTGGAAGCATTGGAGTTGCCAGCAGGGATCACCATAGGTTATCGCTCCTCTATGCCACATATAGAGATCAAGTTGTTTGCCCGCGGTGATAAGGCCATTGCTCTGTTGCCCCGAGTTACCAATCATGTACGACAGGTTCTGGGTACTGCGGTCGTTGCCGAAAATCGCGCGACGCTGGCGGAAGAGATCCATCACAGGTTGTTGAACTCAGGCCTTAGTCTTAGCCTGGCCGAGTCCTGTACCGGAGGTATGTTGACCAGTCAATTGGTGGCTTTCCCTGGCAGTTCTTCCTATTTGCATCAGGGGTTGGTGACCTACAGCAATGAGAGCAAGGTGCGTATTCTTGGGGTTCAACCTTCAACACTGGATGACCATGGCGCTGTGTCGATTGCCACCGTTGAGGAGATGGCGATGGGGGCCAGGGCGATACTGGATAGCGACTATGCTCTGGCCACCAGTGGCATTGCCGGTCCTGACGGCGGTACAGAGGAGAAGCCTGTCGGTACTGTCGCCATAGCCTTGGCGACCAAGGGAGGTTGTTACAGCCAGATGATTCAGCTGCCAAGGCGCTCTAGAGAGCTGGTTCGCAGCCTCAGCAGCGCCGTAGCTTATGACATGTTGCGCCGCGAGTTGCTGGGCGAGGCGGTTATTGTTGACTACTCCTCCATTGGTCGATTTGCCAAATAGTCAAAGGCAGTAATAGGTTAAACCAGTAATAGGTTAAATAAAAATACGCAGCCAAGGCTGCGTATTTTTGTGCTGTGAATATCGATTTATTTAAACTCCAGCACCAGCTTGCCTGGTTTAACCTGAAGGCTCTTGGTCATATCGGCCAGTCTCGCTTGGTTGCTGTCCTGAGTGTCCAGAACATAAACCGGCTGACTTTCGAGGAAGTTGCGGATAAAGCCCATCAACTGTGGGGCAATACCTTGTAAAGCCCGCTGAATATCCTTGGGATTGGACTCGACAGAGGTCAACTCCAGACCACGGAGATAGACGCCATGGGTTTGGTTGTCATACCAAGGCTTGGCCTCAAACTCTGTCGTCAGGCTGGCACGCAGGGGAAACAGCGGTGTTCTGAGTATCAGCTCAGAGGTGGCTTTCACCGCCATGGTATCCGGCTTGTGTCCCAATTTGACTGTTACCCGATTCAACTGGATCTCTGTTGCCAGTGGCCCCTGGGTGTCTTGCATATCCAGTTGCAGCTCTTTATTCAGATAAGATTCCAGCTGCCCTTCGCTGATGCTGTATTGGCTGACACAGCCGCCCAACATCAGCATCAACCACAGAGACAGCAGTAGGGGCAGCCTCATCCTGTATTCCTCATGCCCGCCGCGACACCGGCTATGGTCAGCATCAGCGCCAGTTGCAATTGTTCCGAGGTTTCCTGTTCCTTGCGACTTCGGGCCAACAGCTCGGCCTGCAGGAAGTTGAGCGGGTCGATATAGGGGTTGCGAAGCCGCACCGATTCCCTGTTCCAGGGAGTATGCGACATCAGGCTGTCAGAGCGGGTCAGTTCGAGTACCGCCTGGATCCCCTGTTGCAGCCTCTCCCTGAGAGCTTCACCCAAATGACGCAGGTCTTCAGGCACCAGGCAGGTGTCGTAATAGCGGGCGAGGTTGGGTTCTGCCTTGGCATACACCATTTCCAGCATGGAGATACGGGTGTTGAAGAAGGGCCATTGACGCTCCATCTCCTGTAGCAGAGAAAGCTCTCCTCGCTTGGCCGCGGCTTCGAGCGCCTCACCGGCACCGAGCCAGGCCGGCAGCATCAAACGGTTCTGTGACCAGGCGAATATCCAGGGAATGGCGCGCAGGCTTTCGATACCACCATCCACCCGGCGTTTGGCCGGTCGACTGCCGAGTGGCAGCTTACCCAGCTCCACTTCAGGCGTTGCGGCTCTGAAATAGGCAACAAAGTCAGCTTCTTCCCTGACTATGCTGCGGTAGGCCAGTACAGACTCATCGGCCAGTCGCTGCATGCATTGCCGCCACTCCTGTTTGGGCTCAGGAGGTGGAAGTAAAGTGGCTTCCATCACCGCCGAGGTGTAAAGCGCCAGTGACTGCACCGCCAACTTAGGGAGACCGAACTTGAAGCGGATCATCTCTCCCTGCTCTGTCACCCGGATCCGTCCGTCAACTGAGCCCGGAGGCTGTGACAGAATCGCCTGGTGAGCAGGGCCGCCGCCACGACCGATAGTACCGCCACGGCCGTGGAATAGGGTCAGTTTGACGCCAGCCTTCTTGCATACCGCAACCAGTTGTTCTTGCGCCCGGTATTGTGCCCAGGCCGCGGCCATGACTCCGGCATCCTTGGCCGAATCCGAATAGCCAATCATCACTTCCTGCATGCCTTTGGTGTAACCCAGATACCAATCGATATCGAGCAGGGCAGAGATGCAATCGGCGGCATTGTTGAGGTCATCCAGGGTCTCAAACAGCGGCACTACCCGCATGGGATAGTGACAGCCGGTTTCTTTGAGCAGCAAGAGTACCGCCAGCACGTCGGATGGTTGGCTGGCCATGGATATCACATAGGAGCCCAGCGCTTGTTGAGGCTGAGTGGCTATCAAGCGGCAGGTTGCCAGTACCTCGGCCACCTCGTCTGATGGCTGCCAGTTTACCGGGATCAAGGGTCTGCGATTGGCCAGTTCCCTGAGCAGGAAGGCCTGCTTTTCTGTCTCATCCCAATGGTTGAAGTCACCCATGCCCAGATAGCGGGTAAGCTCGGCAATGGCATTGGCGTGGCGCTCTGCATCCTGGCGGATATCCAACCTCAGCATATGAATGCCGAAGCAGGCCAAGCGGCGCAACATATCCAGCAGCAAGCCATTGGCTATCAGACTCATGCCGCAATCGCACAGGCTTTGATACAGCATCAGCAGCGGCTTTTTCAGGTCGTCCTGGTGCCAGATGATGCTATGGCTGTCGATTTCGGGCTGATGACCTTCGAGGCGGGCATTGAGATAGTCTATGGTGTTGCGCAGCTTTTGGCGCAGATCTCTGAGCACGTCACGATAAGGTTCACAGCTGCCGTTGGTATACTGGCTCAGCTCCTCGTTGGCTTCTTCCATGGACAATTCGCCAACCAGAGAGACGATATCTTTGAGATAGAGTCTGGCGGCGGCATGGCGATTACGATCCAATACTTCCTGAGTGACCTTGGCGGTAACAAAGGGGTTGCCATCACGGTCGCCACCCATCCAGCTGGAGAATCGCACCGGCGCGATATCAATCGGTAGTTGGCTGCCGGTGCGCTCTTCTACCTGGTCGTTGAGCTGGCGTAAAAAGTCGGGAATCGCCTGCCACAGTGAGGTTTCGATAGTCGCCAAACCCCAGCGGGCTTCATCTACCGGTGTTGGGCGTTCGCGGCGGATCTCATTGGTATGCCAAATCTGGGCGATCAGCTGCCGCAGTCGCAGATTGATCTGTTTAAACTCGCGCTCGCTGAGCTGATCGTTTTCCAGAGCCGTCAGACAATCGACCACAGATGAGTACTTCTGGATCAGGGTGCGGCGGGATATCTCGGTCGGGTGTGCCGTCAGTACCAGATCTATGTTCATCTCTCTGAGACAGGACAGCATCTGCTTCTGATCTATCGGGCCGTTCAGCATGCGTCCGAGCAGTTGCTCCACGGGATCCGGTACACACACCAGTTCATCACAGTTGCGGCTGATGGTATGAAATTGCTCGGCGATATTCGCCAGGTTGAGAAATTGGTTAAAGGCTTTGGTGACCGGCACCAGTTCGTCATCGGGCAAGGCCGTCAGCAGTTCCAGCATCTGCTGGCGGGCGCTTTCGTCACCCTGACGGGAACTCTTGGCCAGTTGGCGGATCTGCTCCACCTTATCGAGAAATGGCTCCCCCAGATCGGATCGCATGGTGTCGCCGAGGATCTGCCCAAGCATACTGACGTTGGATCTTAAGGATGCATACATATCTGCCATCGTGTTGATTGCTCCAAAGAATAGTGAGAAAGAGTCGTCGTTTCGGGCGGACTTGAGTAGAGCACAATAACCAGCACTGTGCCCTGTGGTCAATACGCTGAGGTATTTGCTTCACGTTGTTTCCAGCGGCTGTGGGCTGGATCATTATTTTATACAGGCATGATAAATAAGCTGTTTCAGCAAATTTATCGTGGGTTTGATCTGCGCCGTATCCAAATATTCATCGGGCTGATGAGCCTGCTCTATGCTGCCGGGTCCCAATACCAGAGTGTGGCATCCCAGTTGCCGAATATAAGGCGCCTCGGTGGCATAGTTCACCACTTGCGGTGCCTGCCCCGCCAGGCTGGCGACCAGTTGGCTCCAGGGAGAGTCTCTATCATCGGCAAAGGGCTCTGAGCCGGGATAGAGTTCGCTGATGGAAACCGCCCCCGGGAATTGCTCGCAGACCGGCTGTAAATACTGCTGCAGCATGAGTTGCAGATCGGTCAAAGCCAACCCGGGAAGCGGGCGAATATCCAGATGCAGATCACAGCAGCCACAGATACGGTTGGCGGCATCGCCGCCGTGGACATGGCCAAAGTTCATGGTTGGGTAAGGCACACTGAAGGCGTTTTCGCGATAGTGTTCACTCAAATGCTGCTTGAGTTTAAGTAGTCGGCCTATGATCAGATGCATCACTTCTATGGCATTGAGTCCCTTGGCCGGATCCGACGAGTGGCCGCTGCGGCCTGTTACCCGAATGCCTTGAGCCATGTGCCCCTTATGCATATAAACCGGCCGCAGGCTGGTGGGTTCGCCTATGATGGCAAATTCAGGCTTGATTGCAGCGTTGGCGGCAAAGGCCTTGGCCCCATTCATTGTGGTTTCTTCATCGGCACTGGCGAGAATATAAAGAGGCCGCTTCATTTGTGTCAGCGGCAGTTGTTTCAAGGCCTCCAATATCAAGGCAAAGAAACCTTTCATGTCACAAGTTCCCAAGCCATACCAAAGATTATCTTTTTCGGTTAGCCGAAAGGGATCATGCTGCCAACGGCCTTCATCGAACGGTACTGTGTCTGTGTGCCCGGCCAGCAGTAGGCCACCTTGGCCAGTGCCCAGGCTGGCCAGCAGGTTATGTTTGTTGCGACTGCCGGGCACCGGCTGGCGGCGGCACTCCAACCCCAAATCGGCAAACCAGTTGGCCAGCAAGTCGATAACGGCAGCATTGGATTGATCTTGCTCGGGCTCCAAGGCACTGATGGAGGGCGAGGCGATAAGCGCACTGAAGCTTTCTGTGAGTTCCGGCAGTTTTTTCATGACTATTCCGTAAAACATTAAAAATAACTATTCATATATATTGCATAAATAAATTGCTGTGTTAGTCTAGCAAACAGCTAAAGCCAGTGTCATCTTTCATGGTGACTAAATTCAGTGAGACTAAGTATGTTGAGTTCGACCTTGAGCTTGATTCAGACCAAAAACTGCAATAACTCCCTGCGACGATAAACTTGTCATTAGGCGCTGAGCCACGGGCTTTCGTTGTGCCCTTCCTTTTTTGATTAGCTTGAAGAATTAGAAACCATGAAAAATATCGCCATCATAGGGGCCAGTGGATATACAGGTGCCCAGTTAACCGCCCTGATCCAAGCTGAACCAGAGTTAAGCATTCAAGGGTTGTATGTCTCTGAAAATAGTCTGGATAAGGGCAAAAGCCTGGCCGAGCTTTATCCTGTATATCAACATATCTCTGCAGTGTTGCAGCCGTTAACGCCAGAGGCCAAACAGCAGATAGTGGCACAGGCCGACGCCGTGGCGCTGGCGACCGAACATTCGGTAAGCCTGGAATTGGCAGCCTGGTTTTATGCCCAGGGTCTGGCGGTATTTGATTTGAGCGGTGCCTATCGTTTCAGCGATGCTGCAAACTACCCCAAGTGGTATGGCTTTGAGCATAACCAAGCCGAAGTATTGGCACAGGCAGTTTATGGCCTGGCCGAGTGGAATGCCGAGGCCATTGCCAACAGCAAGATGATTGCGGTTCCCGGTTGTTATCCCACGGCATCTCTGTTGGCACTTAAGCCGCTCAAGTCACTGATGACTGATGCCTTCCCCGTTATCAATGCCGTTAGCGGTGTGACCGGAGCCGGGCGCAAGGCGCAGCTGCACACCAGTTTCTGTGAAGTGAGTTTAACGCCCTACGGTGTGCTTGGTCACAGGCATCAGCCCGAAATCGCCAGCCAACTGGGGCAGGAAGTGATTTTTACTCCGCACCTTGGCAACTTCAAACGCGGCATTCTCGCCACCATTACGCTGCAGCTCAAGCCGGGTACCAAGGCAGAGGACGTTGCCGAGGCTTACAGCATCTACCATGGCTCGAGCATAGTCAGCGTAAAGCAGAACCAATTTCCCAAGGTGGATGACGTGGTACACACGGGCAATTGTCATCTGGGGTGGAAGTTTGATGAACAGAACCATTATCTGGTGGTGGCCAGTGCCATAGACAACCTGATGAAGGGCGCTGCCAGTCAGGCGCTGCAATGCATAAAGATTCACTTTAAATACTAATTATTCCCGGAACGGTTAGAGAGAGTTGTCACTATGAGCACGAAAGACAAGGTGTTGGTTCTGAAAGTTGGCGGCGCACTGATGCAGTGTGAGATGGGAATGGCCAGGCTGATGGATACGGCGGCGAAAATGCTGGCCCAGGGACAGAAAGTGGTTCTGGTTCATGGTGGCGGTTATCTGGTGGATGAACAGCTCAAGGCCAATGGCATGGATACGGTGAAGCTCGATGGCTTGCGGGTCACGCCGCCGGAGCAGATGCCGATCATTGCCGGAGCCCTGGCCGGTATGTCCAACAAGATACTGCAGGCGGCGGCCATCAAGGCTGGTGTCGCCAGCGTTGGCATGAGCCTGGCGGATGCCAACTTGGTCGATGCGGTAATTAAAGATGAACGTTTGGGGCTGGTGGGTGAAGTTTCCCCCAAAGACGGCAGCTATATCAATTTCGTCTTGTCTCAAGGGTGGATGCCTATTGTCAGCTCCATTGCGGTATCCAGCGAAGGGCAACTGCTTAACGTCAATGCCGATCAGGCTGCCACAGTGCTGGCCAAGCTGGTGCAGGGCAAGCTGGTACTGCTCTCCGATGTTTCCGGAGTATTGGACGGTAAGGGGCAGTTGATCGCCAGCCTTAATCGCAGCGAAATCGACGACCTGGTGAAACTGGGCGTGATAGAGAAAGGCATGAAAGTCAAAGTAGAGGCGGCGTTGGAAGTCGCAGAACTCATGGGGCAGCCGGTACAGGTTGCTTCCTGGAGAGATGCGGCGCAACTGGCTGCATTGGCTCAGGGCGAAGCCGTGGGTACGCAAATAAAACCATAGGAGAAGGCAGTATGAAGCACCTGTTGACCATTAAAGAACTCACCCAATCCCAGTTGCTGGCGTTGTTGGACTTGGCCAAAAAGATCAAGGCCAATCCGGCAGACTACCGACACGCGCTTGCGGGCAAGAGCGTAGTGATGCTGTTTGAAAAACCTTCCCTGCGTACCAGGGTCAGTTTCGATATCGGTATCCACAAGCTGGGTGGCCACTGTCTTTATCTGGATCAACAAAATGGTGCTTTGGGCAAGCGTGAATCTGTTGCCGATTTCGCCGGTAACCTTTCCTGCTGGGCCGACGCCATAGTGGCACGGACTTTCAGCCACAAGACCATAGAAGGCCTGGCCGAGTTTGGCACAGTGCCTGTGATCAATGCGCTGTCGGACTTATACCACCCTTGTCAGGCACTGGCGGATTTTCTGACCCTGTCAGAACAGCTCGGTGACTTGAGCAAGGTGAAATTGGCCTATGTGGGCGATGGCAACAACGTGACCCATTCACTGATGATAGGCGCTGCCATTCTGGGTGCCAGCATGACGGTTATCTGCCCCGAAGGGCATTTCCCCGATGGTCTGATTGTCAATGAAGTACAGCAACTGGCGGCGGAGAATGGTGGCAGCCTGGTACTGACTTCAGACATCGCCGCCCTGGAAGGTCAGGATGCCGTCTACACTGATACTTGGATTTCCATGGGCGACCAAACAGAACTTTCTGATATTGAAGCAAAATTTAATCCTTATCAGATCAATCAGCCGCTGATGGATCAGTATAAGGTGAAGTATTTTATGCATTGTTTACCCGCTCACAGAGGGGTAGAAGTGACAGATGAGGTGATGGATGGCAAAGGTTCTCTGATCCTGCAACAGGCAGAAAACCGCATGCACGCGCAGAATGCCGTTCTGGTAACACTTTTGAGTTGATGGCCAAGGGCCAGTTGAATCTAGGAAAATTAAGATGTCTATTGCACAGAAAAACACAGATGTAAAAAAAGTTGTCCTGGCCTACTCCGGCGGCCTGGATACCTCGGCCATTATTCCCTGGCTGAAAGAGAACTATAACAACTGTGAGATCGTCGCCTTTTGTGCCGATGTTGGACAAGGGGAAGCCGAACTCGAAGGTTTGACAGAAAAGGCGTTGGCCTCCGGCGCCAGTGAGTGTCATATTGTTGATTTGAAAGAAGAGTTTGTTAAAGACTACATCTATCCTACCATAGCGACCGGTGCCATCTACGAGGGAACCTATCTGCTGGGAACCTCCATGGCCAGACCCATCATCGCCAAGGCTCAGGTGGAAGTGGCCCGTAAGGTCGGCGCTGACGCCCTGTGTCACGGATGTACCGGTAAGGGTAACGATCAGGTGCGTTTCGAAGGCTGTTTCGCTGCACTGGCGCCGGATCTGAAAGTGATTGCCCCTTGGCGTGAGTGGACCATGGAGAGCCGTGAAGATCTGCTGGCTTACCTGGCCGAGCGCAACATCAAGACCTCGGCTTCGGCCACCAAGATCTATAGCCGCGACGCCAACGCCTGGCATATCTCCCACGAAGGTGGGGAACTGGAAGATCCCTGGAATGAGCCCAGTAAAGAGGTCTGGACCATGACAGTCGATCCGCTGGATGCGCCAGATGAGCCTGAGTATGTCAGCCTGAAAGTGGAAAACTGCCGGGTGACTGAAGTCAACGGTGAAGCCCTGAGCCCCTATGCGGCGCTGATGAAGCTGAACCAGATTGCTGCCGCTCACGGTGTTGGCCGTATCGATATCACTGAAAACCGGCTGGTGGGGATGAAGTCCCGTGGCTGTTATGAAACACCGGGCGGCACTGTCATGTTTGCTGCTCTGAGAGCGGTAGAGGAGTTGGTGCTCGACAAGACCAGCCGTAACTGGCGTGAACAGGTGGCCGCTCAGATGGCACATCTGGTCTATGATGGCCGTTGGTTTACGCCTCTGTGCAACTCGCTGTTAGCGGCATCCGAGGCACTGGCCCAGGACATCAACGGCGAAGTGGTGATCAAGCTCTTCAAGGGCCAGGCGGTTGCCGTGAAGAAACGTTCTCCCAATAGCCTGTATTCCGAGGCGTTTGCCACCTTCGGTGAAGACACGGTTTACGATCAGAAACACGCCGAAGGCTTTATCCGCCTCTACTCATTGGCGAGCCGTATTCGCGCGCTCAACAGCAAGTAAGCGTCAATATATCAGGGGCGCATCGGCGCCCCTTAGTTTTTATGCCCGAGAAAGAGGACCTTATCATGGCTTTATGGGGTGGCAGATTCAGCGGTCAAAGCAGCGAACTTTTCAAACTCTTCAACGATTCCCTGCCGGTGGATTTCCGTTTACTGGAGCAGGATATCCAGGGCTCAGTCGCCTGGGCCGAGGCGATAACCCAGGCCGGCGTGTTAACCCAGGAGGAATGCCAGGCCCTGACTCAGGCGCTGGCTGAGTTGCTCGCAGAAGTTAAAGATACGCCGGAGCAGATCATCGCTTCCGGCGCCGAAGATATTCACAGTTTTGTGGAATCACAGCTGATCGCCAAGGTGGGTGACTTGGGTAAGAAGCTGCACACCGGCCGTTCGCGCAATGATCAGGTGGCGACCGATCTCAAGCTGTGGTGCAAACAGGAAGGCGCACACCTGCTGAGTCTGTTGATCGAAGTCAAACAGGGGCTGCTGGCTTTGGCCGAGCGTGAGTTGGATGCCGTGATGCCGGGATATACCCATCTGCAGCGGGCACAACCCGTGACCTTTGGCCACTGGGCTTTGGCTTATGTGGAAATGTTTGAGCGGGATATCAGCCGCTTGGAGGATGCACTGAATCGCCTCAACACCTGCCCTCTGGGTTGTGGCGCCTTGGCGGGTACAGCTTATGCCATCGACCGTCAGGCGCTGGCGGCCAGCCTGGGCTTTGCCTCTGCTACCCTCAACAGCCTGGACAGCGTGTCTGATCGTGACCATGTGATCGAGCTCTGCAGCGATGCCTCTATCAGCATGATGCACTTAAGTCGTATGGCCGAAGATATGATCTTCTTCAATTCCGGCGAAGCCAATTTTATCGAGCTGGCCGACAATGTCACCTCAGGTTCTTCCTTGATGCCGCAGAAAAAGAACCCCGATGCGCTTGAGCTTATCCGCGGTAAAGCGGGCAGGGTATACGGCAGCTTGATGGGGATCCTCACCACCATGAAGGCGCTGCCACTCGCCTACAACAAGGATATGCAGGAAGACAAGGAAGGCTTGTTCGATGTGATGGATAGCTGGAGCCTGTGTTTGAAAATGGCGGCTCTGGTGCTCGAAGGTGTCAAGGTTAACCGTGACAATGCGCTGGCCGCAGCTCAACAGGGATACGCCAATGCCACTGAGCTGGCGGACTATCTGGTGGGTAAAGGCATGCCATTCAGACAGGCACACCACGTTGTAGGTGAAGTGGTGTTGCATGCCATTGCCGAGGGTAAGCCGCTGGAAGCCTTGCCACTAGAAGTCTTGCAAGGCTATGCCGACATCATAGCGGAGGATGTTTATCCGCATCTGAGTATCGATTCTTGCCTGGCGAAGCGCAATATTCTCGGCGGTACCGCGGTAGAGCAGGTCAAGGCCGCACTGACAGCCAAGCAGGCCAAATAGAAGCTATCCCTCGGATTCGAGCCAAACAAAAACGCGCCAATCGGCGCGTTTTTAATGTTTAGCAGACGGTGTTAAACAGACTGTTACTGGAACAGCTCTTCTGGCGGTGTTTCGATAAAGATGTCGCTGTCATCTTCGGCGCCAGTGGCGTATTCCTTGGGTTCGGTACCCTGAATAAAGTACTCGAAGTCGCTGGTGTAGTCTGTCTTACGTGACAGCTTGCCGCTATCCAAATCAATACGCACCGAAACGATTCCAGCCGGAGGAATGCTGGGTTCTTCCGGCGTTCCTTCCAGGGCATCGCGCATAAACTCGTTCCAGCCTGGGCCCGCGGTCTTGGCACCGGATTCGGCCCCAGAAATCTGATCTTTGGCGCCGCTGGCATTCCAGGCGGTACGTCCCAGCTCACGGCCATGGTCATCGAAGCCGACCCAGACAGTGGTGGCAAGCTTAGGATTGTAGCCACTGAACCAGGTGTCCCGCGATTCGTTGGTTGTTCCCGTTTTACCGGCTATGTCATGGCGTTTGACCACTCTGGCGGCGCGCCAGGCGGTACCGTTCCAGCCAGTGCCCTTGCTCCAGTTACCGCCACCCCAGATAACACTCTTGAGGGCATCGGTGATCAGGAATGCGGTCTGCTCGCTGATCACTTGCTTGGCGTGACGTGCACTTGGGCTGTCACAGCTGAAAGGATCTTCCTGAACCAGGGGCTGCTGCGGCTCTTGCATAGTCAAATTGGTTATCGCGTTATCCGCCATATCTTCTTCAGGCTTAAGTGGCGCGTCGCAGGCCAGGGCAGGATGAGCCAGCTCAAGGATTTCGCCCTGAGCATTCTGGATCCGTTTGATGAAGTAAGGCTCAACCAGATAACCCCCGTTGGCGAAGGTCGAGAAGGCTGTGACCACCTGCAAAGGTGTTGCCGATGGCGAACCCAGCGCCAGAGACTCGTTGCGGTTGAGCTCTTTGGCATCGAAACCAAATTGCACCAGTTTGTCGATGGCGGCATCCAGTCCAACATAGCGTAGGGTTCTCACCGACATCACGTTGATAGACTGGGCCAGCCCCAGACGCAGCCTGGTGGGGCCGCCGTATACGTCGGGTGAGTTCTTGGGACGCCAAGCCGTACCTTGGCTGAGATCCGGTTTGTTGATAGGCGCGTTGTTGATCAGTGTCGCCAGGGTATAGCCTTTCTCCAGCGCCGTAGCATATAGGAAAGGTTTTATGTTGGAGCCCAACTGACGCTTGGCCTGAGTTACCCGGTTGTACTGGCTCTGACTGAAGCTATAACCACCGACCAGTGCCTGAATTGCACCATCTTTAGGATCTATCGAGACTATGGCGCTGGCAACCTGAGGCACCTGAGCCAATTGCCAGATATCGCCGTTATGACGTACCCAAATCTGCTCGCCTACTTTCAGGAACTGTTCGGCTTTCTTCGGTGGTGCGCTCTGGCGTTTGTCACTGATAAATTTGCGGGCCCATTTGAGGCCATCCCAAGGCAGAGTGAGCTTTTCTCCCGAGGCGAGCAGGACCTGTGCCTGCTGTTCCTCTACTTGCAATACGGCGGCAGGCCTGAGCTCTTGAATGGGCATGGTTTTCTTCAGAGTAGCAATCAACTCGCTCTCATCAGGTTGTTTGTCTGTCCATAGAACCGCTTCAGGACCTCGATAGCCATGGCGTTCATCATAGGCGTAGACATTGTTGCGCAGTGCCTTCTGGGCTTTTAACTGCAGTGATGAGTCTATGCTGGTGTAAACATCGTACCCACCGGTATAGGCTTCCTCTTCACCGTATTTTTGCACCATATAATCTCTGGCCATCTCTGAAATATAGGGGGCGTAGAGATCGATTTCGGCGCCATGGTATTTGGCGGTAATAGGTTGAGCACTGGCTTCGTTATATTCACTCTGGGTGATATAGCCGACCTCCAGCATACGGTTGAGCACCAGGTTACGACGGGTCAAAGCTCGGCTGGGGGAGGTGATAGGGTTGAGTGTTGAAGGGGCTTTTGGCAAGCCGGCGATAACTGCCATTTCAGCAAGCGTCAAGTCTTTGACTTCCTTGCCATAATAAACTTGAGCCGCGGCGCCAACCCCGTAGGCCCGCTGTCCAAGATAGATACGGTTGACATAGAGCTCCAGAATCTCATCTTTAGTCAGCAGCTGCTCTATGTGGATAGAGATAAATATCTCTTTGACTTTACGAATAATTGTCTTGTCTCGGGTCAGGAAGAAGTTCCTGGCCACCTGCATGGTAATGGTACTGGCGCCCT
Organism: Shewanella chilikensis; assembly: GCF_037953065.1. Lineage (NCBI taxonomy): Bacteria > Pseudomonadati > Pseudomonadota > Gammaproteobacteria > Alteromonadales > Shewanellaceae > Shewanella > Shewanella chilikensis. Next base: position 265,510 of record NZ_CP149966.1, read on the forward strand.
GCTTTTTTTCGCCGGTGGCCAGCATAACCAGTGCGGCCCGCGCTACCCCTATGGGATCGACGCCTTTGTGTTCATAAAAACGTGAATCTTCGGTTGCCAGGAAGGCCTGCAATAACGGTTTTGGCACATCGGCCAATTCCAACGGGATCCTGCGCTTTTCACCGAATTGTGAGATCAGCTTGCCGTCACTGGAATAAACCCTTAGTGGCGTTTGCAGTTGCACTGTCTTGAGTGTGGCGACATCCGGGAGTTCGGGGAGGACGTAGAAGTAGGCTCCAACGATAGCTGCAACCCCCAAAAGGGCCAGACTAAATAGAGCTATGAGTATACGTTTTAACCACTTCACGAGATTATTCCAAAACTTGCTGCGGGCACAATAGTATATAAGGCGTTTTGTGCAGGGTGAAGCAAAAAGGCAGCGTCAAAAAATTAGCCGTTGTAATGTGCTCAAACATTTTATACAAAGAGGCGTAACAATTTGAAAATGTGCTACTCTAAAACCTAACAATAACAAAGTGACAAAGGACTATGCTTTCGAATCTATGGAAGCGTCAGGCTCCGCAAATGGTGGGTATTGACATCGGTTCTCACGAGGTCAAGGCAATCCTGCTGGGCAAGACAGGCGATGGTTATAAAATCCAGGCTTATGCCGTAGCTCCTGTTAAAAAAGGGGCCATCAATGATCATGATATTCGCGATCCTGAAGCTGTCATTGAAGCAATGAAACAGCTCAAGAAGCAATTGCCCAAAGCAACTAAATTTGCTTCCGTAGCTGTATCCGGATCAGCCGTAATGACTAAAGTCATCTACATGGATGCCTCTCTGAGTGAGGTGGAAATGGAGGCACAGATTGAGATTGAAGCGGATAACCTTATTCCCTATTCACTTGATGAAGTCAGTATTGATTTTGAGACGCTGAGCGTTAACAAGACAGATCCCAGTAAGGTTGATGTTTTGCTCAGTGCTTGCCGAACCGAAAATATCGATGCCAGAATCGATGCGCTGGACAGTGTTGACCTTGAGCCCAAAGTCGTTGATGTAGAAGGTTATGCTTTAGGCCGTTCCCTTGAATTGGTCTTGGGACAGCTGCCGGACGGCGCGGCAGATCAGGTGGTCGCTTTAGTTGATATTGGTGCCAATATGACTACCTTCGCGGTAGTGGAAAAAGGGGAAACGGCCTTTATCCGCGAACAGGCGTTTGGTGGTGAACTCTTCACTCAATCTATATTGTCTTTTTACGGCATGTCCTATGAACAGGCGGAAAAGGCCAAGATAGAAGGTGATCTACCTCGCAATTATATGTTTGAGGTGTTATCGCCATTCCAAACGCAATTATTGCAACAAATAAAACGCACGCTGCAAATATATTGCACTTCCAGTGGTAAAGATAAAGTCGATCATTTGGTGCTTTGTGGCGGCACTTCCAAATTAGAAGGTATGGCTAATCTTCTGACCAATGAATTAGGTGTTCATACTATAATTGCCGACCCCTTTCAGGGAAGTTTGCATGCAGACGATTCAGTAAAAAATGCCCTGCAACCCCATATCAGTAAATACATGGTGGCCTGCGGCCTGGCGCTGAGGAGTTATGGTCAATGGCGAACATAAATTTATTACCATGGCGCGAAGAAGCCAGGGAAAAACAGAAACGTGACTATATAGGGATTTTGGCTGCTGTTTTTATTGGCGCCGCGTTGTTGGTTTACATGGCACTGAACTTTATCGGTTTGATGACAGAGGACCAACGTCAGCGAAATGCTTATCTTCAATCAGAAATTAGTTTGCTAGACAAGCAGATAGCTGAGATTACCAAGATCAAACAGCGCAAAAAGGATATTGAACGTCGCACCGAGATTATTCTTAACCTGCAACAGGCGCGTAATTTGCCAACCCACGTATTGGATGAGCTGGTACGGGTTATTCCGCCAGGCATCTATCTTTCCAGCATAGAAAAGAAAGGCAGCCTGATCTGGATCGAAGGCCGCAGTGAGTCCAATAACAATGTCGCCAACATGATGCGAAAAATTAAAGCATCAGAGTGGCTTCAGGACCCGAGTATGCAGTCGATAGTTTCTCAGCAGGAAGAACTCAGAGAGCTGCAACGCTTCAGTCTCAAGGTCAGTATTAAGGGAGCAAACCGGCTTGAGGGGACGGCACAGATGGCGAAAGGAGCGGGCAAATGAGTTTCGATTTGAGCCAGTTCAATGACCTGGACATGGAGAATATCGGCGCTTGGCCGACTCAGGTCAAGGCTGTGTTTGCCGGCTTGCTGGCAATTCTGGTGTTCGTTGGTGGCTATTATCTGTTTGTTTCAGATGCCATAGATATCTATCAGTCTGAACAAGTTAAAGAGCAACAACTGCGTGATGATTTCAAGCAAAAGTATCTTTTGGCCGCTAACCTGAAATTATATCGGGAGCAGTTGGTGCAGATGGAAGCGCAATTTGCCGAATTGCTGAAGATGCTGCCATCTGAAAACGAAATGCCGGGTTTACTCGATGACTTGACCTATGTGGCTACAGATGCCGGGTTGAAGATCCAAAGTCTGGATTGGGACGCTGAGATCCAGCGGGACTTCTACATTGAATTCCCGATACGTATGGCCGTGACCGGCGATTATCACCAACTGGGCCACATGGTCGGCGGAGTTGCCAAGCTGCCGCGGATTGTCAGTCTGCATGATTTTGTTATTAAGCGTGACCCATCGGGCATCTTGGCGATGGAGATCCTTGCCAAGACCTACAGATTTAAAGAAGGAACGGAATTACCGCCGGAGAAGGCTAAGGGGAAAGGTAAATGAAACGACTCATTACCCTGACCGCTGCGGTGCTATTGCTGAGTGGCTGTATCGGTGACAGAGCGGATCTTGAGGACTTTGTTACCAGCACCAAGGCCCAGCCGGTTGCTCCAATCCCGCCGCTGAAAGAGCCGCCTCAGTTTGAGCACTTTGATTATCAGGCCGATATGATGCGTAGCCCCTTTGTACCGCCTTCCCGAGAGCTGACGGAAGAGGTGATAGACACCACCAAGGACTGCCTGCAACCGGATCTCAAGCGTCGCAAGGGCCGTCTCGAAACCTATGCTCTGGATAATCTCAAGATGCGAGGCACCTTGAGTGAAGACAAGGTGGTTTGGGCCTTGGTGGAAACGACCGATGGCAATGTCTATCGCATGGGAGTCGGTGAGTATTTGGGACTCTATCATGGCCGGATAGCTAAAGTGTCAGCACAGTATATCGATATCATTGAATTAGTACCGGACGGTTCCGGCTGCTGGACAGAGCGCAACAGCAGCCTGGAATTGACCGGAGAATAACAAGCGAAGGATGAGGGAATAATGGAATCTTCTGCCGCGAATATCACCCTAAAAAATGCAGCCAAATGGATGCAGTATGTCCTGGGCAGCTTACTCATCCTGGGGCTCAGTCCCTATGCTGATGCTTCCAACAAGCTGGTGGATGTTAAGTACCATGCCATTGTGGATCATCAACTGGAATTGGAGTTGGTGTTTGACAAGCCGATATCTGAGCCGGAAATCAATTTGAATGCTGATCCTGCCAGTATCCAGTTGGACTTCAGCGACAGTATTTCTGCGCTGGAAAAAGCACAGATCCCTATTAACACTGCCGGGGTTGAGCAGCTGTCCAGCATGCAGGACGGCGACAAGTTGCAACTGGTTTTGGCACTGAAAAAAGTGAAACCTTATCAGGGTAAGGCCGTGGGTAACGTCTATCGTTTGACTGTCAATGATGAAGTCATGGAGCCCCAGAGCAAGGCCAGTAGTCCGTTTGTTAATAGCATAAAAAATATCGATTTCCGTCGCTTGGGGGATAAGGGTGGCGAACTGCTGGTTGAGCTGCGTAACTCATCGGTTGCCGCCAATGTGGAGCAGGTCGGTTCCAGGCTGGAACTGAAGCTGTACAACACAGATATTCCATCTGACATGCTTTATGTTATGGATGTACAAGACTTTGCCACCCCGGTGAAGAGTTTTGAGACCTTCAAAGAGGATCTGACCAGTCGAATCCTGATCGATATCAAGGGCGACTACGAATACAACTACAAACAAGACGGTAATATGTTCACCTTGGCGATGACCGAGGTCGAGCGTGCAGTTCAGTTGGAAGAAGAGAAGAAATACTCGGGCAAGACTCTGTCGCTCAATTTCCAGAATATTTCTGTCAGAACCGTGCTACAGATTATTGCCGATTACAACGACTTCAACCTGGTGACCAGTGATACAGTCGAAGGTAGTATCACCCTGAGACTGGATGACGTACCTTGGGATCAGGCGCTGGATCTTATCCTGCAGACCAAGGGGTTGGATAAGCGAATCGAAGGTAACATTCTTATGGTAGCGCCGGCTGAGGAGCTTGCCATACGTGAAGAAAACCAGCTCAAGAACAAGAAAAAAGTCTCTGAAGAGTTGGCGCCACTTTACTCGGAATATTTGCAGGTGAACTATGCCAAGGCCACCGAGATTGCCAGCTTGTTGAGGGGAGAAGGCTCAAGCCTATTGTCCAAACGTGGCACAGTTGCCGTGGACGAAAGAACCAACACTCTGCTGGTTAAAGACACAGCCGATATTCTGGAAAATGTGCACAAATTGATTGAAGTGCTGGACGTGCCTATTCGTCAGGTGTTGATTGAAAGTCGTATGGTCACGGTTAAGGATGATGTTGCTGAGGATTTGGGTATCCGGTGGGGGATTACAGATCAGCAAGGCAATAAAGGTACCTCGGGTAGTTTGGAAGGCGCTCAGGACATTACCAACGGCACCATTCCATCCATAGGCGATCGTCTCAATGTGAACCTGCCGGCGGCTCCTAGCAATGCTGCCAGCATAGCTTTCCATGTTGCCAAACTGGCCGACGGTACTGTTTTGGATTTGGAATTGAGTGCGCTGGAGCAGGAAAATAAGGGTGAAATTATCGCCAGCCCCAGAATTACCACCTCAAATCAGAAAGCCGCTTATATTGAGCAGGGTGTCGAGATCCCTTATGTGGAATCGGCTTCCAGTGGCGCGGCTACAGTACAGTTCAAGAAAGCGGTATTGTCGCTACGGGTAACACCACAAATTACCCCGGATAATCGTGTGATACTGGATCTGGAAATCACTCAGGATTCCCAAGGTAAGATAGTACAGACTCCGCTGGGAGAAGCTGTTTCCATCGATACCCAGCGCATTGGTACCCAAGTGTTGGTGGACAATGGTGAAACCATAGTGCTGGGGGGGATTTATCAACAGAACTTGATCAGCCGGGTCAGCAAGGTGCCTGTATTGGGGGATATTCCCCTGGTCGGTTTCCTGTTCCGTAATACTTCGGACAAGAATGAGCGCCAGGAGCTGTTGATCTTCGTAACGCCCAAGATAGTAACTGAAGAAATTTAGGGAAGGTGCGATAAGTCCTCGTGACGTTCTCTTTTGTAGAGCGTGGTTTGGACTGCAATTGGCGTTCAAGGCATCTGATTGAGGCCATGCCAGGGTCTGCCTAAGTTTTTTCCAAACCTGTAAAACCTCAACCAAAGCCAGTGCCAGTCGCTGGCTTTGATGTTTGGGCGCGGGGAAATTTGGCTTTAATAGTCGGCATTACTTGCCTTGAATGTCCTTAAGCTGAGATAATCCCCGGTCAAGTCTCATAAGAGCAAGGTAACAAATCCCGTCGATTTGATAGTAAGTCGACATTCGGCAAACTTTTCATAAGATTCAGACGTACAAGAAATGGCTGAAAAACGTAATATTTTTCTGGTAGGCCCTATGGGCGCAGGCAAGAGCACCATAGGTCGTCATCTGGCACAAATGCTGCACTTGGAATTCCACGATTCAGATCAAGAGATTGAAAATCGCACCGGCGCTGACATTGCCTGGGTATTTGACGTTGAAGGCGAAGAAGGTTTCCGTCGCCGCGAGGCTCAGGTGATTTCCGATCTGACCGAGAAACAAGGCATAGTTCTGGCAACCGGTGGTGGCTCAGTTCAAAGCAAAGATATCCGCAACTTCCTCTCTGCCCGCGGTATTGTGGTGTATTTGGAAACCACTATCGATAAACAAGTGGCCCGCACTCAGCGCGACAAGCGTCGCCCCTTGCTGCAGGTCGATAACCCTCGTGAAGTGTTGGAAGCACTGGCAGACGTGCGTAATCCTCTCTATGAGGAAATCGCCGATGTTATCGTCAAGACAGACGAACAAAGCGCCAAAGTGGTGGCCAATCAAATCATTGAACAATTAGGTTTCTAGGACGCAAGATGCAACAGATCCGGGTTGATTTAGGTGAACGTAGTTATCCTATCTTCATTGGCCAGGGTCTGTTGGCCCAGAGCGATTGTCTTACGGCGAGCATCTCGGGGAAAAAGGTCCTCATTGTCTCCAATGACACAGTAGCTCCTCTGTATCTGCAACCCTTGCAGCGTCTTCTGCTGCCCGCGGCTCAGGTTTTTGCTCATATTTTGCCCGATGGTGAGCAGTTCAAGACATTGGCACAGCTCGAAAGCGTATTTACGGCTTTGCTTGAGCACAACTGCGGTCGTGATGTGGTGCTGGTGGCACTCGGTGGTGGAGTTATTGGTGATATGGTCGGCTTCGCTGCCGCCTGTTATCAGCGGGGCGTGGACTTTATCCAGATCCCCACTACGCTTCTGTCTCAGGTCGATTCCTCTGTGGGCGGCAAAACAGCGGTCAATCATCCGCTGGGCAAGAATATGATAGGCGCTTTTTATCAGCCACAACTTGTGCTGATAGATACCCTGTGCCTGAAGACTCTGCCGGCACGTGAATTTTCCGCCGGTATGGCCGAAGTGATCAAATACGGCATCATTTGGGATGCTGATTTTTTCCTGTGGCTCGAAAACAATGTCGAGTCACTCAAGTCGCAGCAGCCAGAGGCGCTGGCTTATGCTATCCGTCGCTGCTGTGAGATAAAAGCCGAAGTGGTTGCCGAAGATGAGACAGAGCAAGGGGTTCGTGCCCTGTTGAATCTGGGGCATACCTTTGGTCATGCCATTGAGGCCGAAATGGGCTATGGTAATTGGCTTCATGGTGAAGCGGTTGCCGCTGGCACAGTCCTTGCTGCACAAACGGCAAAAGCCATGGAACTGATTGACGAGTCAATTCTCTGTCGCATCAGGGCGCTGCTACAGGCGTTCGACTTACCGATAACTGCACCAGAGTCCATGGATTTTGAAAGCTTTATCAAACATATGCGGCGTGACAAAAAAGTTTTGGCTGGGCAAATTCGCTTGGTTTTGCCCACTGATATGGGGCAGGCCGGTATTTTTGCTCAAGTGCCGGAATCCCTACTTGAACAGGTGATCTGCCGCGCTTGAACCTTGATGGGTGACAATGGTGGCAACCGAAGAACTTCTCCTGCCCTCGCAAGAGGCACTGTTACAAAGATTACAGCATCTGGCCTGTTACGGTCAGCAGCTGGTTTTGTTGCAGGGGCAGGTTGGAGCCGGTAAGACACGGCTGTTGACCGCCTTGGCCAATGTGCTCGATGAGCATAATCTGGCGTTGGTCACTTGTCCTCAACATGCGGATGCCGCCGAAATAAGGCGCAAGTTGCTGATCCAACTACTGCCCGATCCTCTGTTTGACGACGAACAACCCCTGGCCGATACCCTGCTGCGTTATCTGGGTGAGATGCGCAAGCCTATCCACATTTTGATCGACGATGCCGACAACATGCCGCTGGTGCTCTGGGCCGAGTGTTTGTTGTTGACTCAGCTACAGGCCAGAGGTGAAGCTATCACGCTGACCTGTTCTGTCTCTCCGGAATTTGCCGAGCAGTTACAGCTGCAACTGCCTAAAGCACAGAAACCGCAGGTATTGCCGGTTAAGCTTGAGCCGCTTTCTCTGGCCGAGCGTGAAGGGCTGTATCAAACTTTGTTGACCCGCAGTGCGGTGCATACTTTTACGCCTCGGGCCATAGTGGTCAAGCAATTGGAGCGGCAACAAGGGACACCGGCCGAGGTTTTGGCATTGCTGGAGTTGGCCTTGAACGGTGAGCCGCCGAGACCAAGGGTATTCCCGTGGAAGACCTTACTGATATCGAGCCTTGCTGTGCTGAGTTGTTTGGCACTGCTCTGCTGGTATCTGTTGCGTTCGACCGAGCCTCTGCCCGAACTGACCAAGTCTGCCTTGGTACTGGAACATAGGACAACTCCCTTAAGCCAATTTGCCGAGCGCTGGCTCGATAATGAATCGGAATCGGCCTCGAAAGTTCTCAGCTCGGCTCCTGTATATATTCGTCTTGAACAACCGCGAAGCCAGAGCCTTGTTTCACCAGCGATTGACTCGCAGCAAGACCCGAAACCAGCTCAGAAAACAGAGTCCCAAGCGGATAGTCAGTCGACCCCAGAGCCGGAAACTGGTTCTGAACTGCTCAGCGATGCCAAAGCGGCGCTGGATGTAAAAACCGCTCCTGTTACCCAAAAGCCGCAGGTCAAAGAGGCTGCCTCTGCCTCTATGAATAATGAAGCGCAGGAAACTCAAGCTCAATCTGAGCTTGAACAAGAGCCCAGTGCCGGCGTGCTACCGACACAAGGTTACACCTTGCAATTGGTAAGTCTGAAACGCGAGTCTTCACTGACGACATTTATGATTAAGCTGAAAAAAGTGAAAAATGTCAGAGTGGCCAAACATAAGGATTGGTGGGTGGTATTGGTAGGAGAATATGCCAGCAAGCAAGAGGCCATCGAAGCCGGGAAGGTATTGCAGCTGTCTTTGGACCTGCCTCAACCTTTGATTAAGTCCTGGCAATCACTGCAACACTATCGCTTACAAGCTGGCCTAAGTAACAGTGAAATTTCATCTTAAACCGAGTACAATCCTCACTTTCGTTTTTCCGGGCACCGATCAATTTTAATGAAGAAAAAACAAAGAGCCTTTCTCAAGTGGGCCGGTGGTAAATTTAAACTGGTTGATGCCCTGACTCAGCACTTGCCCAAGGGCGAGCGCCTGGTCGAGCCCTTTGTCGGTGCCGGTTCTGTGTTCCTCAACACAGATTACCCCAGTTACCTGCTGTGCGATATCAATCGTGATCTGATCGATCTCTACTCCATCATTCAGACTCGTCCGGAAGCATACATAGGGGCGGCGGCCGAGTTGTTTGTACCGCAGATGAACGACAAAGAGCAATACTATCTGATCCGAGATAAATTCAACCGTAGTCGCGATCCCTTCGATAGAGCTATCTATTTTCTCTATCTCAATCGTTTTGGTTTTAATGGCTTATGTCGTTACAACCGTAAAGGCTCATTCAATGTGCCCTTCGGTTCCTACAAGAAACCGTATTTCCCCGAGAAGGAAATACGTGGCTTTGCCGTCAAGGCACAAAATGCCGAATTTCGCTGTATTGGCTACGAGCAGGCGTTTGCCCTGGCCCAAAGCGGTGATGTAATTTATTGCGATCCGCCATACGCCCCCCTATCAACCACCGCCAGCTTTACTACTTATGTTGGGGCTGGCTTCTCTTTGGATGATCAGGCGCTGCTGGCCAGGCACTCTCGTCATACCGCCATTGAGCGTGGCATTCCAGTGCTTATCAGCAACCATGATATTCCGCTGACCCGTGAGCTTTATCATGGCTCGAGAATGGAAACGATTCAGGTGCAGCGTAACATCAGCCAGAAGGGCAGCACCAGAACCAAGGTGAATGAACTGATGGCTTTGTACGACGAAACCTATCACAACGAAAACGACTGACGCTTGCTGCCCACGGCAATCAGGCGAGTACTCGATTTACCAGCAGCAATAGTCCAACCACCAAGAATGCTGCCAGCAACACGCCTGTGATTATGTAGGGAAGCGGAGAGGAATTGGCGCTGAAGTCCCTGGCACGATTGGACTCACTCTGCACCCCGAAGAAGGCTGCCAGCGTACTGTAAAGGTAACGCCAGTAGCGGCCAAGCATCTAAAAACCGTTGTTGGAATTTGCCGGGGCGATATCGTCAACCGGTTTGCGTTGATGGCCGTGCAGCAACTCCATCAAGTCGACAAAATGGAACTGACCCGAACGACTCTTGCCGCTGAACCATCCCCTCCAACTCAAGTCATCTTCCTGAGTCGCACAGCGATTATTGGGATGGCTGGAAGGCAGACTGGGATTGTAGTCATTTTCCTGGCTGTAGCTACAGGCCAGATTGTTCGTGGAAGAACCCAGGCTTTGGAAGCCAACGGCAGTCGCTCCCACCACGCCAGCGGCGGCAGCGAGTATGACTGCTGACTTAATGCTGTGTGTGAAAACCTGCGGTTTCTGGTTCATCCTGTTCCATCCCCAAATGTGACATCGGTCGATTATAACAAAGCCGTTGATAAATTGAACAGCTTTTTACCAAGTAACAACCTTATTCCAACTTATGATGCTTTTCAACGGTAGAAATGGGCGCCAGGCTATAGAGCCCGAGCGCCTTGGCGGGTAAAATAGGCGACTTCTTAAACATCCTGTGAGATTGCTATGCGCCCATATCTTATTGCTCCTTCCATTCTGTCTGCCGATTTCGCCCGTCTGGGTGATGATGTTAAAGCCGTATTGGATGCGGGGGCCGACGTGGTTCACTTCGATGTGATGGACAACCATTATGTACCTAACCTGACCATAGGCCCCATGGTCTGTAAGGCGTTACGTGACTATGGCATTACCGCCGAAATCGATGTGCACCTGATGGTGAAGCCGGTTGACCGCATAGTGCCTGATTTTGCCAAGGCGGGGGCTTCTATTATCACTTTCCATCCTGAAGCCAGCGAGCATGTGGACCGCACAGTGCAACTCATCCGTGACCACGGCTGCAAGGCCGGCTTGGTATTCAACCCTGCCACGCCGCTGCACTACCTGGACTATGTGATGGATAAGCTGGATGTGATTTTGCTGATGTCGGTTAACCCTGGGTTTGGTGGTCAGTCATTTATTCCATCGACACTGGACAAACTGGCCGAAGTACGTCGCCGTATTGATGAGAGTGGCCGCGATATCCGTCTGGAGGTCGACGGTGGTGTTAAGGTGGACAATATAGCCGAAATTGCTGCTGCTGGCGCCGACATGTTTGTTGCCGGTTCAGCCATCTTTAGCCAGCCTGACTATAAGGCGGTTATCGACCAAATGCGCAGCGAACTGGCGGGAGTGTAAGTTATGATCGCAAGCAGTATCAGCGCGATCGCCTTTGATTTGGATGGCACTCTGGTTGACAGTGTGCCGGACTTGGCCGCCGCGACCCAAGCGACACTTGCCGATATGGGACTGCGTGGTTGCACTGAAGATCAGGTACGCAGCTGGGTTGGCAATGGCACAGAGATGTTGATGCGCCGCGCGCTGACCTCGAGCCTGGGAGCTGAACCGGATGCCTCTGTCATGGCCGATGCCATGCCGGTATTTATGAAGCATTATGAAGCCTGCCTTGAGCGTTACAGCAAGCTGTATCCCGGGGTTGAGTCTGTGCTCAGAACTCTGCAGCAAAGAGGTTTCAGGCTGGCTGTGGTCACCAACAAGCCTTATCGCTTTACCATCCCCTTATTGCAGGCTTTTGGTATTGAGTCGTTCTTCAGTGAAATTCTCGGCGGAGATTCTCTCACCAAGATGAAGCCGGATCCCTTGCCATTGACTCATCTGCTGGAGAAATGGCAGTTGCAGCCTCAGCAGATGTTGATGGTGGGTGATTCCCGTAACGACGTTCTGGCGGCGAAAGCTGCAGGTATTGCCTCAATCGGCTTGACCTATGGCTACAACTACGGTGAAGATATTGGGCTTTGCGGCCCAGATGCCGTATGCGATCATTTTGAGCAAATTTTGGCGCATTTGCCGCCACAGCAATCGGAGTAATGAAATTCATGAGCAGTCCCAAACCCATAGTATTGAGCGGTGCCCAGCCCTCAGGCGAGTTGACCATAGGTAACTACATGGGTGCCCTGCGTCAGTGGGTAGCCATGCAGGACAGCCATGATTGCCTCTATTGTGTGGTGGATCTGCACGCCATCACTGTGCGCCAGGACCCCAATGCCTTGCGTGAAGCTTGCCTGGACACATTGGCGCTGTACCTTGCCTGTGGTGTCGATCCCAAGAAGAGCACAGTATTCATTCAGTCACAGGTGCCGCAGCACACTCAACTGGGCTGGGTACTGAACTGTTACACCCAGATGGGGGAACTGAGCCGCATGACTCAGTTCAAGGACAAGTCGCAAAAGCACGCCAACAATATCAACGTCGGGTTGTTCGGTTATCCTGTGCTGATGGCGGCCGATATCCTGCTGTACCAGGCCAATGAGATCCCTGTCGGTCAGGATCAGAAACAGCATCTGGAATTGACCCGGGATATCGCCACCCGCTTCAATAACGCTTATGGTGACACCTTCACTGTGCCTGAGCCTTTTATCCCTGAGCTGGGTGCCAAGGTGATGTCGCTGCAGGATCCCACCAAGAAGATGTCCAAGTCAGATGACAACCGCAACAATGTCATCGGCCTGCTGGAAGATCCCAAGGCGGTGATGAAGAAGTTGAAAAAGGCGATGACCGACAGTGACGAGCCACCTGTGGTGCGTTTCGATATAGACAACAAGCCTGGGGTGTCCAACCTGCTGAGCCTGATGTCCGGGGTGACAGGCCAGAGCATAGCCGAACTGGAAGCCGAGTTTGAAGGCAAGATGTACGGCCATTTGAAAGTGGCTGCCGGTGAAGCCGTGGTTGGTATGTTGGAGCCACTGCAACAACGCTTCCGTGAGTTCCGCGAAGACAGAGCCTTCCTGGAGTCTGTGATGAAGCAGGGCGCCGAAAAGGCCCAGGCCCGCGCCGAAGTCACAGTGAAGAAAGTCTATGAGAAGATAGGTTTGCTGGTGTAATTCCGCCAATCTTGAGAGCCGACCTACAAGGTCGGCTTTTTTGTGGCTGCGTTCGAGTTACTGCGGTTGCGGCTGGCTTGCCATCAACATCAGCCAATCGGCAAAGGCCGCAATGGCCGGCTCTTTGAGGCGCCGCTCTTTACAGCAAAAAGTGAATTCAAACCCTGTGTGCACGTCCGGCAGTTCAGCTTCTATCAAACGGCCGCTGGCAATATCATCCTCCACCATAAAGTCTGACGCCAGTGCTATGCCTTGACCGGCAATAGCCGCTTCTATGGCCATCAACACATGGCTGAAAATATGCTGCCTGTGATTGGGGGTCAGAGTTACGGCGTTGGCCTCGGCCCAGCGGTTCCAGTCCAGTCCCAGTGGGCCTTCATCCACGGTCAACAGTGGATACTGCTGCAGACTCTGAATCGTTATTTGTCCGGCTCTGGGCGGTAACTGTGGGCTACAAACCGGAATAAGCCGTTCCTTGTGCAGCACAGTCTGCCAGTATCCCCGTCGTTTGAGACCTCCGCTGATAAAGAGATCGGCTACACTGTCGCTGAGCTCGGGATCTTGGGCCACCATCTCCAGCCTTATCTGTACCTCGGGGTGACGGCGGCGAAAGTCGCTGAGTCTGGGGATCAACCATTTAACCGCAAAAGAGCTGTAAACCGCCAGTTTCAGCTCACGATTGGGCTCGCCGAACAAACGGCCAAGGTCAGCCAGTTCGTTGAATATTCGCTCCAGTTCTTCGTAGAGGATCTCCCCCTTGGGTGACAGTTTAAGGCTGCGCCCCTGACGCAGAAACAGAGGCTCGTCAAAGTGTTCCTCTAACAACCTGACCTGGTGGGATACGGCGCTCTGGGTGATACAAAGCTCTTCGGCAGCGCGGGAAAAATGGCTCTGGCGTGCTGCCGCTTCGAACACCTGCAGCGCTCTCAAAGGGGGAAGTTTTCGCATTGGCGACTCTGTTTTGATATTTAGTATGAATTTAATTCATTTATAGGTAAAAAACATCATTTCAATTTGGTTTTTAACCCGGATATGATGCCGCCGATTGAGAGTCGTTCAGGGTAACCAAGATGCAGAGAACCGTAGCTATCGGTTTGATTTTATTGACCGTAGGAAATCTCTTCAGTGCATTTTATGATGTGTCGGTCAAATGGTTGCCGGATGATGCCAATGCGGCGACCTTTCTGCTGGTGCGCCAGGTAACGGCGGTACTTATGTTGCTGCCTTTATGGATCAAGGCCGGTCGCCCGGGCACCTCTCATTTTAAGCTCCACCTTTGGCGTGCCAACACAGGAGCTGTTGGCGCGCTCTTTTTGATTATTGGCCTGATGGCGCTGCCCTTGGCGACTGTCAGCTCGCTATTCTATTCGGCGCCATTGATGATAATGGTGCTCGGCGCCGTATTTTTGAAGGAAAAGATCACGCCGTTGCAGTGGGGTATTGCCGCGCTGGGATTTGTCGGTATCTTGTTGATCCTAAAACCCAGTGAGCTGGAACTTGCCGGTATCGCTGTGTTGGTTTCGGCCTTTACCTTCTCCTTGAACCAGATGAGTCTGCGAAAGCTGCCCAGTACTGAGGCCGCCAGCCTGACTTTGCTCTGTTACAACCTGCTGAGTCTACCGCTGACTCTGTTGGTGGCACTGTCGCAGCAATTGGCCGGGCTCAGTTGGCAACTACTTGGGGTGGCGCTGTTATCCAATGCTTTCCTGCTGGCGTATCACTGGTTCTGTGTTCTGGCTTATCGCAGGGCCAAGGCCAGTGAAATTGCCGTGGCTGAATATAGTGGACTGATCTTTATCGTCTTCCTGGGTTGGCTGCTGTTCGATGAGTGGCTGGATACCCTGAGTTGGGTTGGGGCCGCATTGGTGGTGCTGCCAACCTTGTGCCTGCCTGCCATTGCCAAGCTGATGAAAACCCGTGAACTGAAAGCACAAGAGCCGGTATAACCGGCTCTTGTTTGCATAGACGAGGGATTTGGCTGTTAAGGGGTGACGTAGTCGAACACCTTGATCACCTTACGTACCCCCGCGGTATTGCGGGCAATTTCCACTGCCAGATCGGCTTGCTCGCGCTCGACCAAACCCAGCAGAAAGACTTCACCGTTCTCAGTGATCACCTTGATCTTGGTGACATCCAGATTCTTGTCGTTGAGCATCCGTCCCTTGACCTTGGTGGTGATCCAGGTGTCGTTGCTGCGGGTGGTAAAGGATGTCGGGTTACCAATACGGATCTGGTTGTGGATCTTGCCACCCAGTTGCAGCTCTTTGACCAGCCGAATCGCCTTGTCTCTAAGCATGGAGTTGGGCGCCTGACCTATCATCAGTACATTGCCGTTCATACTGACGCCGGTGATATTGGTCTGATTCTTCAGATCCTCCTCCGCGCCCAGTACGCTGGAGATACTAAAATCGGCATTGGTATCATCCAACTGGGTTTTGAGCGAGCGCTCATCGTTGACCACCATGGCGCCGCCGACTGCACCCACCATTACGGCTCCGGCACAGCCGGTCAAACTGGTAAGCAGTAGACACAGGGGCAGCAGACGTCTCATTGATGCTCGTCCTGCGGGAACAGGGTACGGTCAATGTTGTCACACAGGCAGTGGATAACCAGCAGGTGCACTTCCTGAATACGCGCAGTGACATTGGAAGGAACGCGGATCTCCACATCATTGGTGCTCAGCAATCCGGCCATGGCTCCGCCATCTTTACCCGTGAGCGCCACTATGGTCATATCCCGGCTCAGTGCAGCTTCCATCGCCTTGATAACGTTGCCTGAATTGCCGCTGGTGGAAATGGCCAGCAGTATGTCACCGGGTTGGCCCAGTGCCAGGATCTGCTTGGAAAACACTTCGTCATAGCTGTAATCGTTGGCGATGGCCGTCAGAGTTGAGGTGTCTGTTGTCAGAGCTATGGCCGGCAGCGGTGGACGCTCCACTTCGTAGCGGTTCAGCAGCTCGGCGGAAAAGTGTTGGGCATCACCGGCACTGCCGCCATTACCGCAGGCAAGGATCTTATTGCCACCCAACAGACATTGCACCATCATTTCTGCGGCCTTGGAGATGGACTCAGGCAGCGCCTCTGCGGCGTCAATCTTGGTCTGAATCGACTCGGTGAAGCTGTCTTTGATACGTTCTAACATGGATAAGTCCTTCACTATCAAGTGTTGCTATCATGCCATAGGCCGGTGGCTTTTTTCAGGCATAAAAGTGTAAATTTGTTTCGGGTTAAGCGTTTACTAAAAAGCGTCTTGCAGCCATTTCACCTTGCCGCCATCAATGGCCAGTAGATCGAAGCGACAGGGAGCATTGATCCTGTGTTGCTGCAGATACTGACTGGCGGCCTTGCGAAGCCTGGCTATCTGAGCCTGGCTCAATGACTGCAAAGCGCCACCGAATCGGCTGGGTGAGCGGTATTTTACCTCAACAAACACCCATTGGCTGCCCTGTTTCATCACCAAGTCCAGTTCGCCGAAACTGTAGCGCACATTCTGTTCGACAAAGGTCAGGCCCTGTTGTTCCAGATAACGGCGGGCCAGACGCTCGCCTTCCTGTCCCAGATCCATATGCCGGCTTACAGTGGCCGTAAAACGCCACGTTGGTATTTGGCCCAACTGAGTTGACGATCAATCACCCCATCCGGGCTCACCGTCAACTGGCCGCTGCGGCCATTGTACTGATATCCGGGGAAGGCATGCATCTGAGCCAGACGATTGACCAGCTGCAGGGCATCATAGCCCATCACATACAGGCGTTTTTGGGCGTTGCCCCAGGTGGGCCACAACTTATTGACCACCTCGGTTTCTTCACTGGGCTGCAGTAACCAGGGGATATCACTGATGGTGATATTGTTCAGTTCAATCGCGGTTTGCTTGGCATTGTCTTCCTGACGGGCGCGGCTGCTGGTATACAGTGGCACCTGCTCGGCAAAGACACTGAAATTGACATCGATAAAGGGTTTAAGCAGCGGCAAGTCCTGAATGCCGGAGATCATATAGATGGCATCGATATCGGTACGGGAGCGGAAGTCGGCCTTAACCTTGCTGCCGAGCAGTGCCTTGATGGCCTGGATCCGCGCCTTGCTGTCCGTTACGCCGAGGGCGCTTTCCACGGTTTCGCGCATCTTGTCGCCGTTGTCATAGAAGTGGACTTCGGCATCACTGTCGGTCAGTTCCATCCAGGTTTGTTTAAAGCTCTGGGCCATACGTTGCCCCACTGCATCATTGCTGGCAAGCAGCAGTGGCACTTGTATGCCATCCTGATACATGCGTCTGGCAGCATCGCTCGCTTCCTGAGTGGGAGACAGGGCAAAGTAGTACTTATTCTGTTGCGGCGCCAGCTTATCTATTTGGTTGAGAAACAGTTGTGGCGGCGTGTTTGCCCCGGCAGCTTGCTGGGCCGCCATCACCTGTTCCACTTCGTTTTGCAGCAGTGGGCCAATCACAAATTCGGCGCCGCTCTGCAGCGCTTGCTGATAGGCCTTATCGGCACCTTGGGCCGTGTCGAAGAAGTTAAGGCTGACATTGCTGTCCGGTTCACTCAGATAACTGGCCAGTATGCCCTGACGCACTGTATTGGCGACCCCGGCTCTTGGGCCCGAAAGTGGCAGCAGCACGGCGATATTGCTCGGTCTGTAAGGCTTGGCGCTGAGCGCCAGTTGCAGATCCGAAGGCAACTGCACCGCGGCGGGATGATAAGGATTACGTTTCTGCCAATCACTCAACTGGCGGATCAGGCTTGAGGGATCCACCGCGTAGTGCTTGGCCAGATAAGCCAGCTGTAGCCAACCAGTAAATACGGCATCGCTCTCTTGAGCGGCAAAGCTCTGCAGGGTTTCTTCCTGCAGTGGCTTGAGCAATTGCCAGATCTGGTCGTTAACCTCGCCGGTTGCCTTTACCGGCAGATACTGACTGAGCTGACTCAGCTCACGCACTTGCTCCACGGGTTGCTGGTTGGCAGCAAACAGCCGGGCACGGGCCTGGTGATAACTGGCCCATTGCCAATCGGGTAGTTGCCAATTACCGGGATAATTCAAGGTGTTCAGCGCTTCGGCACTCTTGCCGGTCAGCTCTTGCAGGCGGGCGCTGAGAAAGCGGTGCTCGGCCTGGATTTCATCCACCGGGCTCAGCCCGGCCTGCATTGAACGCAGAATATCTGCAGCGGCATCTGTATCCCCTTGCTTGAGGTAAGCATTGGCGGCCAACAGCAGATAACGCTCGCGGTTTTCCTTGTTGGGCGCCTTGGCGGCAAATGCCAAATACTCGGCCGGGGCTTGCGGGGCGCTGACCAGAGAAACGACGGCCAGCTGTTCTTTGTCTGCCGATGGTGTGCTGCCACAGCCCCACAGGCTGGCAAGCAGAATCGCAGCAGAAATGTATTTAACTCTATTCAGGCTTTTTAACACAGGGCTTCACTCTGGTAAGATGCTGGCTCTAGTTTAACCTTCTATTGTGCCTGACGAAAGTCTCGGCACTTTCATCTCCGAGGTAGTTATGGACCTGTCGGTCGCGCTGTATATAGTTCCCACTCCCATAGGCAACCTGGGGGACTTGAGCCCCAGGGCTCTGGAAGTACTGAATCGGGTGGCTTTGATCGCCTGTGAAGACACACGCCACAGCGGTAAATTGCTGAGTCACTTCGGCATAGACACCCGCACGACAGCGCTGCATGACCACAATGAACGTGCCCGGGCGCAGTGGATTGTCGAACGCCTCGGCGAAGGTGAAGCCATTGCGCTGATCAGCGATGCCGGTACGCCGCTGATTTCCGATCCCGGCTATCACCTGGTATCCCATGTGCGCGCCGCCGGTTATCCGGTGATCCCGCTGCCCGGCCCCTGCGCTGCCATTGCCGCGTTGTCGGCATCTGGCTTGCCCTCGGATCGCTTCTCGTTTGAAGGCTTTTTGCCGGCCAAAGACAAAGGGCGCCAGGATAAACTGCTGGCGCTTAGGGAAGACCCGCGCACCCTGATTTTCTATGAGTCACCGCACAGAATTCTGCCCAGCCTCAAGTCGCTGGTGGCGGTCCTGGGGCCGGATAGGCAGATGGTGATGGCGCGGGAACTGACCAAGACCTTTGAAACCTTCCTCTGCGGCACCACGGCCGAAGTGCTGGCGCAGGTAGAAGCCGATGCCAACCAGCAGCGCGGTGAAATCGTGCTTATGCTGCACGGTTTTGTCAGTGAAGAAGCCGACGAAACGCCCGCCGCGGCGCTGGATACCCTCAAACTACTCTGTGATGAATTACCGCTGAAGAAGGCGGCCGCCATTGCGGCACAGATCCATGGGTTGAAGAAAAACGCTCTCTATAAAAAAGGGCTGGAGCTGGGCTGGTAAGGAAATGCCTTGGTGTGAGGCTCGCTATGGGCTATAATCCGCGCCGAGTTGGCCGGGCAGTCGCTGCGTTCGCAAGAACGGGGAGGAAAGTCCGGGCTCCATAGAGCAGGGTGCCAGATAACGTCTGGGCGGCGTGAGCCGACGACCAGTGCAACAGAGAGTAGACCGCCTGCCTTCGGGCCGGTAAGGGTGAAAGGGTGCGGTAAGAGCGCACCGCGCGGCTGGTAACAGTTCGCGGCACGGTAAACTCCACCCGGAGCAAGATCAAATAGGGTTCCACTATTCTTCGGAATTAATGCGTGGCTCGCGTTGGAACCGGGTAGATTGCTTGAGCCTGTGAGCGATTGCAGGCCTAGAGGAATGACTGCCGCTCCTTCGGGAGAACAGGACCCGGCTTATAGGCCAACTCACCAAATAAAACGAGGCCGCCCGTGTTATCACGGGCGGCCTTTTGCTTTTCTACTCGAGTGGAGTGTTCATGGCTTGGGCTTGCTCAGGTTGCCATTGGGCCACAGCTTGAGTTGGCAGCCTTCCTCCCAGCGCTGGCAGGCCAGGCGAGTCATCTCTACCATGACGCCCTTGAGCTCTCCTTCTTCCTGAAAGCTGTATGGCGCAAAATCAAAAAAGGCGATTTTCAACGTGCTTGCCTGTGCCGATATCAGGCACGACAGGCCGAGCAGCACAGAGGAAAGGAGTTTTTTCATGTCAGCTCCAGGTTGCTGTGACCCTCCAAGTTTAGTGCAGAGTTTGCCGCTGGGGTGGCAAAGTCAGCCTAGAAACTCTGCTTCACTTGAAAGCGCCATTCCCAGCCGTCCACTTCATCGCCCCGGGTAAAGGGCACGCTGAAATCTATGTGGGCGACATGACCATAACTGGAGCGGGAAGAGTAGATTCTGGCACCTATACCGACAGAGCCTATGGGGCCTGAGACTTCGTTGTCATTGGCCATGGCACCACCAAAGGCCTGACCGACATCGATAAAGGCGGCCCAGCCCAACTCTGCCAGTTGGTAGAGGTTGATATTGGGGTAATAGCGGATTTCGCCGGTCAGCAGCCATTGATTGTCACCGTGCTGGTAGTCGTTGGGATAACCGCGAATGCCGGTTTCATCCCCCAGGGCAAAGGGACGGTCGATATAGTTGTTGTTGGAGTTGGACAGCCGCGCCTTGGAATAGGCGGTCCACTTGGGGGTGAACTTATAGAAATACTCGGCGGCAACATTCACTTGATAAAAGTCCCGTTGCCGGGTGGCCAGGGTGGCTTCACCGCCAAATGCCAGCAACAGCAGCTCCTTACCCTCAAAATAGCCGCGACTGCTGCGCCAGTTGAGGTGATAACCCAGGCTATCACTGTCTTTGGTTTCCAGCCCCAATTTAACTCTGTGATGCCAGCCGAGGTTGAAGTCTTCGTTATAGTTGACCAGGTGAATATTGGTCAGTACCCGAAAGTCATCCTGCAAGTACTCCCATTCTACCCAGGGGTAGAGAAAGTCTCTGTCCTGAGGCAAGGGCTGCTGCGGGTATTGAGGCAGGGCGTAAAAGCTGTGCTTATCCTGGGTAACTCCAAGGCGTAATCTTTGCCGGCTCTGGTTTTCTTTGGCGAACATAAAGCCCCAGTAGAGGTTACGATAGCGGAGCTCTTCATTGAATTCGTTGATGTCGAGGCCGTTTTGGCGAATGGTGTCGATTCTGTCTTCATCCAGATACTCGGCGCCGTAGGCTCGGGTGTCGTCCAGGGTATAGAAAGGCTTGTCGAAATACAGCTGTTTGGCCTGACCATCGCTGTTGTCATAGAAGTTGGCTGCTACAGTGGCGTTTTTGATTATGTTCAGCGGCATTTCGAATGCCACCTTGTAGCCGGTTCTGTCCTCGTCGGATTGGTACTTCAAACGGGTGCGGATCCCCAGACCCAGAATATTGTCGTCTTTCAGCCCTACGGAGAAGCTGTTGTTGCCGCCGCTGCGTCCCAGGCTGATGGTGGGCAGCAGCGACCATTGATCCCAGGTTTCTACCAGCAGGGTTTCGCCATCAGGCTGTTGATCGGCGCTGGGGTCGGCCTTGACCACAGAGACCTTGGCGTCTCTGAGATAGGGCTCACGCCTGAGAATTCGCTGCGCTTCTTCCAACTGCCTTGGGGTCACTTCCTGCCCTTCCTGAATACTGAGGCGATTGAGGATCACCGACTCCCGGGTATTGATATGCAAGGTGTTGGCCCAATTGTGCAGGAAGATGGCATTCTTGGCTGACTCGTCGAAAATCGGGTTGCTGACCACCACAATTTTGCCAACCCTGAACCGCTCAGGGAGTGGATTTTGGCCTTGGGAAGACGAGGTGGTGCCATCGCCTGCGGTGCCGGTTTCGGCCAAAACGGAGAGGCTGGCAAACAGGGTTGCCAGAAGCAAGACACTGTGGCTTGTTGCCATAGACTGCCTCCTCTCGGTAGTGAATATCGGGCTGATATTCACACTTCAATAACACAACCGAATAGGCGGTTAGTCAAGAAGGCTGTCGAAATAAAGTAATGATTTAGCTTGTAATAAACTATCTTTCCCCGGCGCGAATGCCCACGGCAGCAGCGTTTAGAGGGTGTTTCTCGGCGGCACCACCACGTTGGAGAAGATAAGCCCGGCGATCAGTGACATGAATATCAGAAAGATCTGCGACCCCAGATGCGACTGGTTCAACATGGTTTCACCCGAGATCAGCACATTGAGACCGATATAGGTCTTGGAGCCAGGCACCAGGATGACTATCCCCTGCAGCAGGGCAATGGAGGCCGGTGCCTTCATCCAGCGGGCAAACAGGTTGGCGTAAATACCCACGGCCAGGGCGCCGAAGAAGATCCCCAGAGAATCCCCCAGATAGAGGCCGCCGAACATGGCGGAGAAGAAGGCCACAATACCCGCCAGTACGCCCCAGGGGGCATCTTTGAGCCTGGCCTTGAAGATAAATACCAGCGCCATGGAGAGGATGGGCACCGCCGACCAGATGGCCCAGCGAGGCAGTGGCATGGGTTCGATATAGAGGGATTCTCCGAACAGGGCATTGCCTATTGCCACGCCGAGTACGGCACCGAAGTAGAGCTTGAACAGCAGCATTACCGCATCCATGATCCTCATGGTGCCTGACATAAGATCCCTTGCCGCCAGTTCGGCTAGGCCCAGGGTCAGTGCCAGGCCGGGAATAAAGACGATGATCCCCGACAGCACCACCACAGGGATATTCAGCCCGGCATCCAGTTGCGCCAGGCCACAGGCGGCGAAACCGGCCAGCATGGCGGCTAAAGGCTCCAGCAGTTCGGCCATTCGCCGCGAGCGTTCGGCGCTGAATACCAAACCATAGACCAGCATGCCTATCAAGGCCGACCAGAATACATCATTCCAGCTGCTGCCCATCAGCATGGCAAAGGCGGCGGCCGAGGTGCCAAAGGCACCCAGGGTTAACACAGGGCCATAGGGATTGGGCTTGTTGGCTATCTCATCCAGCCGTTCCAGCGCTTCACTCAGGCTGCGTTGCCCCAGGCTCAGCTCCTGCACTAAAGCGTCGGTGCGGGCCAGCGACCCCAGATCCAGCTCGCCGGGTTTGACCCTGGCAACATGGTTGTATTCCTGATCTGTGTCGTGTTGCAGCACAAAGGTCATCGAAGTGGGGGAGATCAGAAAATAGCCTTCGATGCCGAGCGTCTTGGCCACTGTCTGCAAGTGGGTTTCGAGCCGATAAGCCGGAGTGCCGAACTTATGCAGAGCCTTACCCAACTTGATGATAAAACGGCGCTTTTCAATGAATTCTTGATTATCCACTCGGTTTCCCACTGTGCCCTTGGTTGGACGGACGGTTTTTTGCCCGCGCGGATTCTACAGCAAGGGGGCTGAATCCGGTTAATGACATTTTAAAAATTATTTCCTTTATGTGAGCCTAAGTGCAAGCTTGTTGCGTTAAGGTTGATGCGCACACCTGGATTTTATGGGGCCAATAGGGGCTGAATAGAGAAGGTTAAAAAGGAGAGTTTGAAATTATGTCATTGTTTATATCGGGTTTTTATGCCGCGCTGACGGGACTTTTGGTCTTGGTTTTGGCTTACCGGGTGGTAGGGCTGCGCCGTGCTTACAAGATAGGCCTGGGTGATGGCGGCAACGATGCACTGTATCTGGCCAACCGGGTACACGGTAACCTGCTGGAAAATGCCCCGATAGCCTTGCTGCTTTTGGTGTTGGCCGAAGCCAACGGCATGGCCGGCGTTTGGTTACATCTACTGGGGACGATTTGGCTGGTGGCCAGATTGCTGCATGCCATAGGTCTGACCCAAGGTAAGGGCGGTTACCACCCGGGCCGATTCCTCGGCACCTTGTTCACCTGGATAAGCATACTCGTGCTGGCGCTGTTTAACCTCTGGCAGTATGTGGGGCGCTTGCTGCTCTGAACCCGAGAGAAGCCACAATCCAAGTAGGGCCTTGGCTTGCAGGCACAAGCAAGGGGGATAAATAGTCGGCAGTTGGTGAAAAATCAGTCACACTTAACCCGGTTAGCCTGTTATACTCCGCGGCCCTGAGGCAGCGTGGCTGCCGTGTGTCGAATCCTCTGATGGTCAGTCTCAAATGCAAGTCGAATCCAGCTTATTTCAGTATCCCAAGTATTGGGCCGAGTGTTACGGCACGGCTCCCTTTTTGCCCATGTCCCGCAAGGAGATGGAACAACTGGGATGGGACAGCTGTGATGTGATCCTGGTGACAGGTGATGCCTATGTGGATCACCCCAGTTTTGGCATGGCGGTGATAGGCCGTTTGCTGGAAGCGCAGGGATTCAGAGTGGGGATCATCTCGCAGCCGGATTGGTCCAGCAAAGAGGCTTTTATGAGCCTGGGTAAGCCGAATCTGTTTTTCGGGGTAACTGCAGGCAATATGGATTCGATGATCAACCGTTATACTGCCGATCGTAAACTGCGCCACGACGATGCCTATACCGCAGGCAATGAAGGCGGCAAGCGCCCGGATCGCGCCGTGACTGTTTATACCCAGCGCTGTAAGGAAGCCTTTAAAGAGGTGCCCGTGGTCATAGGCGGTATTGAGGCCAGCCTACGGCGGATTGCTCACTATGACTATTGGTCCGACAAAGTGCGCCGCAGTGTTATTTTTGATGCCAAGGCTGACATCCTGATCTACGGCAATGCCGAGCGGCCGCTGGTGGAAGTGGCGCACCGTCTCGCCAAGGGTGAAACCATGGCGCAGATGCAGAATATCCGCGGCACAGCGGTTATCCGTAAAGAGCCTCTGCCAGAATGGCGCGGCATGGACTCGCGCAAGATAGATCAGTTGCATAAAATTGACCCTATCCCCAATCCCTATGGCGCCGATGATGTCGGCTGCCAGAATTTGTCCGGGCCATCCGACAAGAAGATCTTCGACAACGACGCTCCCAAGCCCATCAGCGTGCAGCCACCCAAGCCAAGGCCCTGGGAGCAGACCTATGTGTTGCTGCCGGCCTTCGAGCGGGTGAGTGAAGACAGATACCTGTACGCCCATGCATCGAGGATTTTGCATCAGGAGCAAAACCCAGGTTGTGCCAGAGCCCTGTTCCAGCCCCACGGCGACCGTGGTGTTTGGGTCAACCCACCGGCTTGGCCGCTCAACACAGATGAGATGGATGCGGTATTCGACTTGCCTTACGCCAGGGTGCCACACCCGGTTTACGGCAAGGCCAAGATCCCGGCCTACGACATGATCAAGACCTCAATCAATATCATGCGAGGCTGTTTCGGTGGCTGCTCATTTTGTTCGATAACCGAGCATGAAGGGCGAATTATCCAGAGCCGCTCGAAAGAATCCATTATCAAAGAAATTAAAGATATACAGCAGAAAGTGCCTGGCTTTACCGGGGTAATTTCCGATCTCGGCGGCCCAACGGCCAACATGTATCGTCTCGGCTGCAAGAGCGAAAAGGCCGAAAAGACCTGTCGGCGCTTATCCTGTGTCTTTCCCAGTATTTGCGGCCATTTGGACACAGATCATCAGCACACCATAGATCTTTACCGTGCCGCCCGGGATGTTCCCGGGATCAAGAAGGTACTGATTGCCTCCGGCGTGCGGTATGACCTGGCGATTGAAGATCCTCGTTACGTTAAAGAGCTGGCCAAGCACCATGTGGGTGGCTATCTCAAAATAGCACCGGAACATACCGAAGAGGGGCCTTTGTCCAAGATGATGAAGCCAGGTATGGGCACCTACGACAAGTTCAAGGAGCTGTTCGACCAATACTCGGCCGAAGCGGGTAAGCAGCAGTATCTGATCCCCTATTTCATTTCGGCTCACCCGGGCACCACGGACGAGGACATGCTCAACCTGGCGCTGTGGCTCAAAGAGCGTAAGTTTAAGCTGGATCAGGTGCAGAACTTCTACCCATCGCCTATGGCCAATGCCACGACCATCTACCACACAGAGCTGAACTCGTTGAAAAACGTCAAACACAGCAGCGAACAAGTGCCGGTGGCCAAGAAAGGGCGCCAGCGGCGACTGCACAAGGCCTTGCTGCGTTACCACGACAGCGCCGGTTGGCCGCTGATCCGCGAGGCGCTTATCGCCATGGGGAAACAGTATCTTATCGGCACCGGGCCACAGCATCTGGTGCCCCCGGAAGGCCGCGCCGAAGCCTGGGCCGGTAAGCATAACCGCAAGGGGGCCGACAAGGGCCGCCAGGGACTCACCCGTTTCAGCGACAATCAGTTTGCAGAGCGCAGCGGCAAAGCCGCCAAGGGTAAGCCAACCGAAGGGGCCAAAGGCGGTAGCAAGGCTGGAAAAGGCAAGGGCGGCGACCAAACAACAACAGGCAAACCGGCAGCAGCTAAAGGCTCCAAGCCCGGCAGTGGCAAAGCCAGACCCGGTGCCAGGCCTGTCTTTGGCCATACCCAGAGCCACAGTCAGGGTAAAAGCCAGGGCCAGAGTAAGAAATCAAAGTAAAAATCCAAGACGATAGAGGGCGCTAGCAAGCCTTTGTTCTAAACAAGGGCTGCGTAGGCTAACAGCCCAGCAGACGCCGGAATTCCAGTGACAGATCTTCGCCGAGTTGTTGCGCCGTCGCTTGGCGGTCCGTGATGCCGTTATGCATGGCGTTGTCTACCGCGCCATGCATGCCGTGATAGAGGATGATGGCGCTCAGCTCTGGCCTTTCCAACTGCCAGGCGCCATGGCGCTTGCCGCTTAGCAAAAGCTCAATAATCTGCGCCAACACCCGATCCCGCTCGCTGTTGCCGTGACCGTGGTAATAGTTGTCATGGAAGAGCAGGTCGTGCAGCTCTATACCGGCCAGATAGGCGTTGACACTGGCCCGACACCAAACATCCAGTCGTGTCGGCCAGTCATCGCTATCGCAGGCATCCATTGCCAGTTGCACCTGCTCGACAAAATGCCGGCTAAAGCGTTGCCGCAGAGCCGAGAGTATCTCCGGCTTGGCATTGAAGTAGTGGTAAAAAGTCCCCTTGGCGACCTTGGCCTCGCGCACTATGTCGTTGACTGTAGTGGCTTCAAACCCCTTCTCAATAAATAACTTCTGTGCCGCATCCATGAGTTCATCGAGACGAACCTCTGCCGGTTTAGTGCGTGGAGCCCCCGGGGTGCTGTTATTTGTCATTAGCCATACCACTCAATATAAGAAGTTTGATCTGCCAGGAAACTGCGTCGGCCAGGATAATGTTTTTCTTGGCCGATTGGCCGCCAAATTCTTTCATACTCGCCGAGTGAATCAAGCCCCTGTGCATAAGGAAGGTGCGAATAAGTCCTCGTGGCCTTCTCTTTTGTAGAGAGCCGGTTGCTGTGAAAGCCCCGAAGGGCGTGGCTTACAGGCCTGCCTGCGGTGTTGTGCTTCTTGCAGAGGACTAGGGCCATTTGCTGCGAACCACGCCTTGCATCCAAGCCAGTAAGCCGACGCAGAGCACACATGGGATTTGTTCGCACCTTCCTCAGGTCAGAATCGGCACTCATCCTACCTAAAGTGCTGAACCAAGGCCAGATGCCGGCTATCCAGTGATTGTAAATGTAATTGACCGACGGTCGGTCGAAATCTATATTGAGAATTATTCTCAATAATAACTGAGCTTCAAGGAGGAACAGCATGTCTTCTCTGCGTCAGGTCGCTCTGCTTGCGGCCATCTGTCTGGGCACTTTTATGGCGACTCTGGATATCAGCATAGTCAATGTCGCCTTGCCGACAATGAAACAGGAGTTGGCAATCAGCATGGCGGATTCCCAATGGGTGGTGAACGCCTATGCCCTGTGTTTATCGGCTTTAATTCTTTCTTCCGGGCCGCTGGGGGACCGTTTTGGCCGCAAGTTGTTGTGGCTCTGCGGGGTCGTGCTGTTCACTCTGGGTTCAATCGCCTGCGCCATGGCAGACTCTCTGTGGCTGTTACTTCTGGGAAGGGTGATTCAAGGGATTGCCGGTGCCGCCGTTATCCCGGGAGCCCTGTCCCTGTTGACCCACGCCTTTTCTGACGTTGGCGCCCGCACCCGCGCGATAGGCATCTGGTCATCGGTCAGTGCCCTGTCACTGATACTGGGGCCGATAGTCGGCGGTTTGCTGGTGCAGCATGTGGGTTGGCAGAGCATTTTCTGGATCAATGTCCCCATAGGCATAATCGCATTACTGCTGGGGGCTTGGGGGCTGGACGAGTGTGCCGACCCGGAACAGGCGGCACTGGATTTTGCCGGGCAGTTGCTCAGCATACTTTTCCTTGGGGGACTGACCTATGGCCTTATCGGCTTGGGTGAGCATGATTGGTTGAGTTATCACACCTTGGTGCCGCTGCTGTTGGCCGCCATTTTGTTTGCGGTCTTTATCCGGGTTGAACTTAAGGCGCCGCAGCCACTGCTGCCGCTGAAGTTGTTTCGGCAGCGGGACTTTGGTTGCTATAACTCGGCTTCCTTTGTGTTGGGCTTTTCTGCCTACAGCAGCGTGTTTTTTATGTCGCTGTTTTTTCAGGAAGCGCAGCGTTGGGATGCCGCCGAGGCCGGTTGGCGGATGGCGCCCGAGTTTATCGCCATGGCTGTGGCGGCCATGGGGTTTGGCCGCCTGGCGGCGAACTTTGGAGTCAGGCGACTGATGAGTCTGGGGTATGGATTGATGGCTTTGGCGCTCATGTTGCTGTCAAACCTGCAAGCGGAAACGGCTTATTTTCTGACGGCGGGCTATCTTGCCCTGCTTGGTTTGGGAATGGGGCTGGCGGTACCGGCAACCAGTGAGCTGGTGATGGCCAGTGTCGGGGCTCAGCGCTCGGGCATGGCTTCGGCCACCATGAATGCCGTGAGGCAGACGGGTATGACCTTGGGGATCGCCCTCTTGGGCACTCTGATGAGCCGGGCCATCTACACGGCCAAAGAGACTGAAAGTGGGGGACAGTTTGATTCGAGTGGGATAGCAGCGATAAATCATCAGGCGGTTGCCGCCGGCTTTGGGGTCGCTATGTTTTGGGCCGGCGTGCTTTGTTTGGGGATGACCTTATGGTTACTGCTGCTGCGTCATCCCCGTTTGGGTTCGCTTGCGGCCGCCAAAACCGCTTCTGATGATTGTTAACTCTGGGGTTCCCGAGTCAGCTTACTGCGAATGCGCTCGATACAGGCACTGGGATTCTTCAACCAGAGTCCATAGCTGATGGGCAACGTGGGCACCTTGGCCCGCTGCAGTATCTTGTATGTGTCCAGTTCAAAAAAGTCCATCCAGGGGCCGGGAAAGCCGATGAGATCCAGCGCCAGATACTCGCCCTGCCAGCGGCAGAGGATATCCACCTCTGTGCCGGCTAGCTCATAGCCCGGCCAGGTTTCGATATTGTGTCCGGCCAAGGCGTCACAGAGCTGGCGCTGAAACTTATCAAGGTGATCATTTTGCCTGTGCCGAGCATTGAATTGACGGCTGGATTCCAGATAGCGGCGCAGCAGGGAATGACTCGGCAGCTCTTGGGCCGCTACTGAAACAAACAGGTGTTGTTGCTCTCTGGCGCGGGTAATAGCCACATTGAACACATCTTCGCGGTTGAGATATACCGCGGCTCTCTTGCTCTGTGGGTCAACGGCAAATGAGAGATACATAATGTCGCGCTCCTCCCCCTGAAAACCAAAGGGGGTGTCGGCCCGCAGGCGATACTTTTTCAGTTCGGTGGCGGAAAACTGTTTGAACAAAGTATCGGCCAGCGCATCGGCCTGAGCCCTAAAAGGCGATAACACTCCCAGCGACTTGGTCATGCCCGCTTGTTCGCAGCTGTCTATCTGCTGCCTTATCAGGTTGCACAGTGCACTGATTTCAGCCTGGTTGACTCCCTGTTCATTGCGCTCGCCCATCACTGAGTGCAGATGCAGATGGCCGCTGCTGGTACAGGGTCTGTGCTGCATTATCCGCAGTCGCTGCTGATAAAACTGCGAGTTGCTGAAATTGATAAGCTCGGGAGCGCTGCGAAAGTGCTCATCGAGAAAGGCAACCTGCTGCTGGGAGGCTATCTGCTCGGCCACCAGATCCAAAATCGATTTATCGCGATAGCTGCAGATGCCGGGTTGCGCTGTGGAAACGCCATGCAGTTGTTGTAACGCCTGCTCTTTGCTGCGGGACAGGAAGGAGATATGCCTGAGCTGCTTGCCATCGCCGACGACCAGGGCCCGTTTGGCCCGAAACAGTGCCGGTAAGGCGCTGGTGATATTGCTCTGGCTGGCTTCATCGAAGATAACCAGATCGAATAGTTCCCGCTGCAGCGGCAATACCTTATGCAGGGTGTTGAGGCTCACCAGCCAGATGGGAAACGCTTGCTGCAACACCTGGTAATCCAAGGTATCGAACAGGGCAAACTGCCGTTGTGAGGTGCGGGAACGAATCGCTTGATTGAAAGTTTGCAGCTGTTGCCTGTGGTTGTTCAGCAAGTCGGCAACCCGGCTGGTTTTGACATTTTGCAGCAACTTGGCGGCCAGCGCCTCCTTGGTTGTCAGACTATTGTTCAACTCATCCAGGGTGTCCCAATGTTGGCTCAGGTTTTCCATGCTGTGGCCAAACAGAGCAAGATAGAGCTGCAATAACCAGCGCCGCTGTGAGCGTTCCAGTTTGTGCAGCCTTTGACCGCGGCGAATGGCGCGGCGCAAAAACTGCAGCAGCCGGCGTTCTGAGTTGTCCAGTTGCCGGTTCAATAAATTGAGCTGGCTTTCCAACTGCTGCGGTGGTGTGTGCTCAAGTGAATGATAGCCGTTCAGCAGATTGCTGAGATAATCCTTGAGCTGTTTCAGGAAGGCCTTTTGTCCCGCCCGCAGGCTGATGTCCTTGAGCCCGAACTGACTCTCAAGCTTGTCGTTAATGACATCGAGCGCATGTTCGTTGTTGGCAACGATCAGCACAGACTCGCCCCGGGCCATATGTTCGGTCGCGACGGCGGCTATGGTATAACTCTTGCCGGTTCCCGGCGGCCCGACAACGCAGCCAAGACTGTGGCCGGCGCCAATCTCCAGCACTTGCTGCTGTGCCCGGGACAAGAGGCAGGGCAGGTACTGGCTTTTGAGGCGGCGCTTGGCTTCGGCCTTGGGTGGCAGTTGTGTTCCCATCAGATTCTGCAGCGGCGCCGAGAGTTCGGCCGCATTCATCATGGCAGAGATCTCATGCAGAATGCCGCGACTGGCGCTGGGGCGTTTCAGAAACACCAGTGCCGATGCCGGCACCAGAGTTAACTTACGCTTGCGGGTCAGGCGGGCGAGGCTGTCATAGCCTGTCAGTTTGGGGAATCCCAGCAGCCCCAGGGTATCTATGTTCTGGTGGCTCTGGCTCAACAGCGAGGTCCAGCTGTCGGGGCGCTCGGGAGCTAAGATGGCGTCAAAGCCGGCTTCCATACTGTCTTCCGGCAGCAACAGCCGCAGCAAGGGTTCGTTAATCTGCAGCGCCCCCTCTTTGAGGGAAACATAGAAGCTGCCGTCATCTTCTTCCAACAGGGCTTCTTTAAAAACCAGAGGGCTGAGTACAGTGCGGGTCTGCCCCTCTTCCTTTAGCTGGCCGACCACGAAATGGGAAACGTAAAGCAGTTGGCGCTCGCGCTGGTACATGGCGATTCTGGGCAGGAGCTGCGCCCCGGCTTCATGGGCGATTGGCTGTCTTGGCAGGAAGCCTGAAAGCAGCGAATCCTCGCCCTCAATAAACAGCCTGTCTTCCTGGTTTAGTTTGCCAAGGTGCCACAGATTAAGGTCGACACAATCTTCCTTATAGCAATCCTGGTAGTAAGCGAGTAATGGTTTGGCGGGCATGACCTTGACTACTTTTTTGCGTTGGCGCGGCTGCGTCCACTGAAGCCGCGGGATGGCAAGTATCCTAACGGTTTAGGCGTAAGCTTTCCAGAAATGCGCCTTGATGCCGGTCGTTTTGAGTGGAGCCTGGGGGGCATATCTCCCGCCAAACTTTTCGGTTTCAAGTAAAAAAAGACCACCCTGGAAGGAAGTGGACAGGGTGGCCGAGCGTGCCTGGCAAAAGGAGGTTGCCAGCAATGGAGCGGGAGTGTGCCGCTATAGAAGTTCAGTTAAAAGAAGTAGTTGATCCCCACTGCGAAGTTATTGTCCTGGGCGGCATCTTCGGCCGGGTCATCCATGTCGCTGAAGTCCAGTTTGGCCTCAAAGAACATCACAGTGTCTTTGCTATATCTGTAGTGCAGACCCAGCATGGCAAATTGGCGACGCCAGTTCCCTTGAATGGCACTGTGCTGATCTGTATCCAGATCCAGGTAGCTCAGCATGGCAATGGGCACAAAGCCGTTGTCGTATTGGTAGGCTAGCATCAGCTCGGCGCCGGTGGCGTCGTACAGTTCACCGCCAACCAGTTCGTTGTTGTCACTCTTGTGGGCGTTGAAACCCACATACAAACCACTGGCTTCACGGTTGGGCGCATAGTGATAATAGTCACCATACATGGCACCTATGCCTATTATCTGGTTGGTCACCTTGAGTTCAGTGCCTTCCAGGTGGCCGTCGATATCACCACGGTTGAAGCCGGCCAGCAGCTTGAACTTGTCGGTGACGCTGTAGGTCAGGCTGGCACCGTAGCTGGAATCAAAGTCCAGTTCAGAGTTGGCCAGTGGTTCGCCGTTGCTGTCCTGTACCGAGACCTCACCATCTTGCTTGGCGGCGTATTGCAGTGCCAGATGCAGCGGGCCAAAGTCATTGCGGTATTGGAATGCGGCATCGGCGCGTCCGGTTCCCG
Organism: Shewanella chilikensis; assembly: GCF_037953065.1. Taxonomy (NCBI): domain Bacteria; kingdom Pseudomonadati; phylum Pseudomonadota; class Gammaproteobacteria; order Alteromonadales; family Shewanellaceae; genus Shewanella; species Shewanella chilikensis. Next base: position 297,861 of record NZ_CP149966.1, read on the forward strand.
TCAGGCCACCATCACCGAAGGTGTAAGCGCCGACGGCATAACCGGCCACGACATTGGGTAAGTCTGTAGTACCGGCCACATCATAATAGGCGCCCCACTGCTTCCCGAAGGTCAGGCTACCCCAGGTATCGTGGGACAGACCGACATAACCCAGGCGGTTGTTAAGGAAATCATCGGTTTTCTCTGCGGCGAGTCTGCCGCCCTGTAGCACCAGATTGTCATCACTGGTGACCATATTGATGCCCCATTCGGTGACGGCATAGGCGGTCCAGCCGTTGCGCTCTTTACGCTCGAAGCTCAAACGTATTCTTGACGTGTCGTCAATTACCGAGGTCTCGTGGCCATCATTGTAGGCGGCGAAACCCAGCCAGCCGCTGATGCCAAAGCTATTGCTGTCATCCTTGTACAGCTCGATTGCCTGGGCTGAGCCGCAGAGCAGCAGCGCAGGGATTGCCAGCGCCAGTATTGTCTTGTTCATAGTCCACCTCATCCAATATTGTTATTGATTTAACTTTTGGGTGGCGCGCACGCCGGGGTGTGCACGCCCGTACGCCTTAAGCGTGTTTTAATTGCTGTTTGGCATTTTTGTTGGAGATGACGCCGAACAGGGTCCAACCGAAGAAGGTGGCGATAGACCCCAGCATCACGGCGGTTTCCCCTGAGCTATAGAGAGCATAGAAGCTGTACAGGGCACCAATTACGGCCATAAAGTTGGCAATTCGGGCTTGTTTTACAGGGATATTCAATTGCTTTTGCATCACACCCAGAGCCGCCATGGAAAGGATGTAAGGGATGATGTTGGTGACCACGGCCAGGTTAACCAGCGCCTCAAACTGTTTGCTCAGCGATGGGCTGATGGTCATCAGTGACAGTACGGTTTGTACCGAAACGATGATCAGCATGCCGACAACCGGGGCGTCTTTCTTGGTCACCTTGGAGAAGGCTTTAGGGAAGAAACCTTCATCGGCAGATGACTTGAACACCTGGGCGATGGTGAACTGCCAACCCAGCAGGGAACCGGTACAAGAGATGATGGCGCAGGCCATGACGATGGAACCGATAGTAGGGTTGAACATTTGCGCAAAGGCCAGCCCGAAAGGTGCGTTGGACAGCGCCAGCTCACCGTTGGGCACAATACCGGCGATCACGTTGGTAGAGATGATGTAGATAACCGCTGCACCTATGGTGCCGCCCATTACCGCGATAGGCACGTTTTTCTCTGGGTTCTCTACTGCTTCAGAGTTGGCACAGGCAGATTCCAATCCCAGGAAGGCCCACAGTGTCATGGCGATTGAGCCACCCAGAGCCTTGAAGAATGGCATGTCGTGGGGGTTCCATGCTGCCTTGTACAGGTCTAAGTCGAACCAGTACCAACCTATGATGGATACCCCGATAACCGGAATGATGATCCCCCACACTGTGATACTGGATACCTGACCTGTGATGCGGGCACCACCGAAGTTGGCCACAGTGGCCAACCAGAGCACGCCTATGGTGGACAGACAGATGGCTATGGGGCTGAGTTCGACACCGAACAGCACGGCACCATAACCCACGGCGGAAATCGCGATGGCCACGTTGGCGATCAACAGAGATACCGCGTAGGTATAGTTGGCCATAAAGTTGCCACTGCGACCGAAGGCGTACTCGGCATAACCGCCCATACCACCGGATTTTTTGCTGAACATACCGCACTTGGCGAAGGCGTAGGCCAATGCCGTTGAACCTGCTGCTGTCACCAACCAGGACAGAATTGAAATCGTTCCCACCTGAGCCAGCTGGGTTGGCAGCATAATGATACCTGAGCCCATCATGTTCACTATGGTGAGTATGGTTAACTGAACCACGCCAATTTTATTATTTGCTTTGCTCATAATTATTTACCTAAGTCATGTTGCCAGGTGGCGGGGCGCCATGCCCCGCCGCTTATGGTTAAGCTTTCAGGACATAGCCCATGGCCTGTTGCCGGCCTTCAGGGGTTTGTTCCAGATACACACCCTGCAGTTCAGGTGAGAAACCCGGCAGCAGATTGATCCCTTCTTCCAGGGCGAGGAAGTAACGTTGAACCGCGCCGCCCCAGATCTCGCCGGGAACCACACAGAGCACTCCCGGTGGGTAAGGCAGGGCGCCTTCGGCCGCGATGCGACCTTCCACCTGTGACAGGGGCACCAGCTCCACATTGCCGCGGATAAACTCTATGTTGGCTTCCTGTGGGTTCATCACGGCTTTGGGGAAGTGGGCCTGACGGAACATCTCTTTTTGCAGCTGTTTCACATCATGACTGACATAGAGGTCATGCATCTCCTGACACAGCTGACGTATGGTGTAACCCTGATAGCGTTCCTTGTTGGCGTTGTAGACATTGGGCAGCACTTCAGACAGCGGCGCATCTTCATCGACCAGCTTCTCGAAGCGGGCAATCTGAGATACCAGATGCTGCATCTTGGCCATGTTTTCGGCCGGGGTGATCAGGAACAGAATCGAGTTGAGGTCACACTTCTCCGGAATGATGTTATTTTCACGCAGGAAGTTGGCCAGAATCGTCGCCGGAATACCGAAGTTGGTGTATTTGCCGGTTTCGGCATCGATACCCGGAGTCGTCAGCAGGAACTTACAAGGGTCGACGAAGTATTGGCCTTTCTCGTATCCCTCGAAGGCATGCCATTTCTGACCGGGTTCGAATTCGAAGAAGCGCAGGTCATCGGCCATCTGTTCGGTCTCATGATCCTGCCATGGGGTGCCTTCTATCATTGGTGGAATGAAGGGCTTGATATATTTGCATTTTTTCAGCAGCAGTTTACGGGCTTCGATACCGGCTTTCACCGCTTCACGCCACAGGAAGCGGCCGCTGGCGCCTTCGTGCATCTTGGCGTTGACATCCAGGGCGGCAAACAGCGGATAGAAGGGGCTGGTGGAGGCGTGCAACATAAAGGCGTTGTTGAAACGTTTATGGTTGCAGTATCTGTCCTGGCCCTTGATATGGCTGTCTTTCTTGTGGATTTGCGAGGTTTGTGAGAAACCGGCCTGCTGTTTGTGCACCGACTGGGTCACCAGGATCCCCGGATCTTCTTCAGTCAGCTCCAGCAACAGCGGTGAGCAGTCGTTCATCATGGGGATAAACTGCTCATAGCCCACCCAGGCGGAGTCAAACAGTATGTAGTCACACAGGTGGCCTATCTTGTCCACGACCTGACGGGCGTTATATATGGTGCCGTCGTAGGTACCCAGCTGGATCACCGCCAGACGGAAGGGGCGCTTGGCATCGGCGCGGCTGGGGTCAACTTTGCGCACTTCTTCGCGCAGATAGTTTTCGCTGAAACAATGGGCATCGATACCGCCGATAAAGCCGAAGGGGTTACGGGCAGTTTCCAGATAAACCGGGGTAGCACCGGCCTGGATCAGCGCGCCGTGGTGGTTTGACTTATGGTTATTGCGGTCAAACAGTACCAGATCGCCTTTGGTCAGCAGCGCATTACACACAACCTTGTTGGAGGCTGAAGTACCGTTGAGGACAAAGTAAGTCTTGTCGGCATTGAATACCTTGGCGGCATGCTTCTGGGCATCACAGGGGGCGCCTTCGTGGATCAGCAGGTCGCCCAGTCTGACGTCGGCGTTACACATGTCGGCGCGGAATACTGTTTCACCAAAGAAATCAAAAAACTGGCGACCAACCGGGTGCTTGCGGAAGAACTGGCCGCCTTGGTGTCCTGGGCAGGCAAAGGTGGAGTTACCCATGTCGACATACTTTTTCAGCGTGCCGAAGAAAGGAGGCAGCAGCGCTTGCTCATATTTATTGAGTGCAGTTTCTACCTGTTTTCCGTAAAACGCGGTACTGCTGCTGGCGCAAAGCTCGAATACGCCGGTAATGGCAGAGCAGATATCATCCGGGAAGGTTTCTTCACAACATACGGCGACGAAAATGGGTAGCTTCAGGCCTGTATTATTGATTTTGTCGACTATGCCGTTATTAACGTCAGTGACTGAAACAACCACGGCACCAATATCGCAAAAATCGGTAGTTAATACGTTGACAACTTCTCTTTCAGTATCAAAACAAGAACGAACAGATAAACTTGCTGCAATTTTTAATGATTTCATAAAATAACCTTATTTAAAAAAGTCAGCAGGGCTCGTATCGGAAAATAAATTCCAATATTAAAATTTAGATAAAGTCAGCCCTGGGCTGGTATATTCAAGCAGCGATATTTATGTAAGGCGTAGAGATACCATGACGAATGCTTCGCCAGAGAAAAGGTATAAGAAAGCCTTACCGTTACGCGTGCAGGATATTACCGGCCGAGTAAAAGCAACTAATTGTATGTATTGGGGATACTAAGGAGATGGATGCGCGGAGCAGCCTATCTCCATTAGTTGGAGAGGGCTATTGCAGGGAAAAAGAAAGAGTGGTCAAAATAATCACGATGGGTCGGCATCATGATATGTCGGGTGCGCCTTATATGCGCCATGATTTTAGACTTTCTCTTCATATACAACTCCGTTACGTCTAGAGAAAAGCACTGGTGATAACTTAATGGCGAGTTTATATCTAGCCAAAAAATAAAAATATGAGCCAAGTCATACTTCTAATTAGTTGTTAAAAAGTGTATCTGAGTGATTTAAAAAATTATTGTTTTTAATAGCTTGTATTAAAAATTTACACTTTATAGTTATATTTGGTGTAGATAATTAATGGGATGGTAATTATCTGGATTAAATATTTATGTTGCACGATCTATTAATCATGGCTTTTTATCTAATTTCACCGAATTAATATTCGGCCAGCCAAGGTTGTTGCACAAAGGTAAATAAGTGGGTTGATTATTCCAATAATGACTCTTTTGAGTGATGCTTGACGTTAGCCAGGTCAGGGTTGAATACTGTCCTTTTTATTGGTTGTGGAGAGTGAGATGGAACAAGAGCAGTACAGTGACAGTGGTTTTTGGGCCAAGCTCAAGGATTACGCCAAGCAGGCAGGTCGGGAAGTCGTCCAGAAGGCGCTTTGGTTATACTATGCAGCCCAAAGGCCAGATACCCCAAAATGGGCCAAAGCCGCGATATTTGGTGCCTTGGCCTATTTTATTACTCCTTTGGATGCCATTCCGGATCTGACCCCGTTAGTGGGTTTCAGTGATGATCTCGGTGCTTTGGCGGCGGCACTTGCCATGGTGAGTCTTTATGTGAACGCCGAGGTGAAACAGGAAGCCGATCAGACGCTGAAGCGTTGGTTTGACTAAGCGAGTACTCTTAAGCCGGTTTTATACTAAACCTTGTTTAAGGGTTTGTCTCAGTTGCCGTTGGGAAAGGGGGCTTCGGGTGTAAGCCCCCGTGATCTACTGGTTTAACTGAGTTTAAATTGCCCCACAATCTGTTCCAGCTGTTGGTTGGCGGTGGCCAGATTGACGGTTTCGTTACGGCTGGCTTCACCGCTGCGAGCCAGCTCGTTGGCCATTTCGCAGATAGCGCTCATGTTACGGGTAATCTCCGCTGAGACCGAGCTTTGCTCTTCGGCGGCGGTGGCTATCTGGGTATTGAGGTCGTTAATCTGATTGACCGACCCGCCTATGGTATCGAGATCTGTGGCGACTCTCTCTGTGGTTTTGGCCGTTTCCAGGCAGGTCTGTTTGGTTTTCTCCATCGAGTGGATCGCACTATTGGATGCCTCTCTGAGATTGTTCAGCGTCACCTCAATTTCTGCGGTGCTGTCCTGGGTGCGCGCCGCCAGAGCTCTGACTTCATCGGCCACCACGGCGAATCCTCGTCCCTGCTCACCGGCTCGCGCCGCCTCAATGGCTGCGTTGAGCGCCAGTAGGTTGGTCTGATCCGCGATATCACCGATGACCTTCAACACTTGAGTGATATTGGTAGTATCCCGGTCGATTTGACCTATCTGCTCTGCAGTATCCTCGACTTCCCTGACCAGGCGATTGACAGTTTCGGTCGCCTCGGCAACCACTTGTTTGGATGCCAGAGCCTGTTTGTTGGTCAACTGAGTAAAGGAAGCGGTTGTGCTGCCATTTTGGGCGACATCGTTGGCCGTGGCGCTCATCTCTTCCACCGCCGCGACAATCTGTTCCGTTTCTTTGGTGTGCGCCGACAATATCTGGCGATTGGTCTCGGTTTCTGTGTTGAGCCGTTCAACACCGCCTGAGATGTGTGTCGAGGCCTGCATGACTTCCTGCATCATGGCTTGCAGGTTAGCGATAAACTGATTGATCCCCTGGGAAATTTGCCCCAGATCATCTTGGCTCTGTATCTCGAGCCGTTTGGTGAGATCGCCATTGCCTTTCGACAACTCGGTGACCATCTCCTTGAGAGACAAGATAGGGCGATAAAGCAGAGAAAGTACCCCGAGCAAGATGGTGATGGCACATAGCAACATGATGGCAGAAGAGATGAAAGCGTTTCTCAGCGCCTGATCCACAACAGCATAGGCGCTCGACTTATCCACGCTGATGAACAGATACCACTGTTTGCCGTTGACCAAAGGAATTGCTTTCGAGAAGGCGAGCTTATCAATGCCATCGATATTATATTCTTGCATCATCTCATCATTGCCAAGCAGCTTCTGCTCCACCTGGGGGAGGCCAAAATCGGTAAAGTGGCTGCCGGTAACCAATTTGGGAGACTCCGAAGCCAGCACTTTACCTGTCTGATCCGTGATCAGGGCCACCGCGCCCGGATAATCTATCGCGCTAACCACCTTATGAAGATAGGTGAGTTCTATGTCGCCCAGAACCACGCCATTGCCCAAGTTTTTCAAGATGGAGATCACCTTGTTGCCGGTGCCATCATCGGTATAGATATCGGTGACATCGAGCTGGTTGGTGGCCTTCCCTTGTTGATACCAGGGGCGTGTTCTGGGGTCGTATTTCCCCGGAATCGCTTTGCCGTTAAACCACTTATCGCTGGTTTCTGTGGAATAGGCGCTGCCGTCATCGAAGCCGAAGTAGATGCGGGCAACCCCGGTGAGATCTGTGGTGAGGCGCGCCGTGCTGGCGTAGCTGTCCCGATAGCTCCCTTGGTGGTAGTGCCGGGCCAGTTGCTCCATTGCCTGGGCTTTGGCGCCAAACCAGGTGGCGACTTTGGCGGACTCATTGCGGGTAACGCTTGTGAGTTTGTCGTTGACCCCGGCGATGGTGGCCTCTTTGATTTGGATATAGGAGAGCCAGTTTGAGATCAACAGGCTAAGGACGACTAAAGTGACCATAGAGGCCACGAGTGATTTCTTAAATCCCATTTGTTGCTAACTCCATGATATGCGCTGAATAGAAGAGGCCGGAGTCGGCCTCTTCTGGAGGGCGTCTGGTTAGGGTTAGCCTTTCCAATTCAGATCGAAGTCGTAGCGAATGCCGAAGGCAATGCTCTTGTCGGTGGCGCGTTGTTCGTTGTCTTGCTGCAGATATTCAAGGTGCAAGCGCACATTGCTGGCAGGATTCCATTCCAGGGTGGTGTTGAAACCCTGATAATCCAGGCTGATATCGGACTCCAGTCCATCATCGAAACGGAAGTAGCCCAGCTTGAGTTTGTAGTCCTGCGACAGGGGAATCGCCAGTGCGGCGTCCAGGGTGCTGCCGTCCCTGTCTTCGCTGCCTGTCAATTGATAGTCCTTGTACTGGTAGGCGAGCGCCAGATAGATGCCGTTGTCGAAGCTGTAGGCCACAGCGGCGGCGCTGGTCTTATCTTTGCCGGTTTTCAGCTCACCTTCGAAATTGTCCTGTTCCAGATAGCTGACCCCCAAATGCAAGCCCTGCCAGTCAAATCCCAGACCGGCGTTGATTGCATCGGCGCCGCTGTTATCGCCCTCACCATCGAAGCGTGCCGAGGCCATCAGGGTAAAGTGCTGCAGTTTGAACTGATACAGCGCCAGATTGTCGGCGAAGAAGGGGCTTTCCTGGTTGTAGGCAAACGGGCTGTTGGCGTTGTTGAATATGTCTGTATATTCGGCAACCAGGGTGTATTGCACCGGCCGTTGGCGGCCGAAGCTGAGCTGACCATAGGGGGAATCCACCCCGGCAAATGCCAGCCGGGCATCGCCGAAGCTGCCATCACCATTGAGATTGATTTTCCATTCACCTTGAGCCAGCAATGCCCAACCAGGGGCAAATTCGGTGCGACCCTTGACGCCGATACGGGACAGGGCATCACCCACATCCCATTCATCTGTGATGTCACTGTCGCTGTAAACCAGGGTAGGGCGCAGTGAACCATAGAGGCTGAAGCTGGTGTTTTGGGCACTGGAGCTGACTTGTTGCTGTTCCAGACGCTTTAGACGCTGATCGAGCTCTTGCCAATCGTTGTTGCTGCCATTGTCTGCTGCCATTGCTGTCAGCGGCAGGGTACAACCGAGTAAACACAGGGTAGATGTTCTCATCTGTTTGTCCCTCATTTGGGTATAAGGATCCCCGACCCGTCAGGGCCGCGGCTATCATAGATTTGGGATGCCCTCCCCCGGGAGCTGGAGGAGGGCGTGGGAGTTATTTACCTTTTGAGAGGCTTTTGTACCAGAGGTTGTGGTGTTGCTTCGCCCAGTTTTCGTCGCACTTGCCGCTGAGCATACATTCCATACCGCCTTCAGAGATCACTGTGGCCATATAGATATGTACTACGGTAAAGGCGCCGAGCACGAAGGCGCTGACAAGGTGGAGGATCAATGCCAGATTGGCACCGTCTTTGGTGGCCACTAGGCTTGGGAACATGAGCACCAGACCCGAGCCGACCATCAGGGCACCGAACAAGGCGAAACACCAGAACCAGAGTTTTTCACCTGCGTTGGCAAAACCGGCATCAGGATGCTTGCCCTTGAAGGAGCCGAAGTTCAGGTAACCGCCAACCACTTTGAGCCAGCCGATATCACAGGCTTCCGGCAGTTGCTTACCAGCCCATTTGACCACCATGACCGCCCATCCCAAGATGAAGGGGAAGGCCATTAGGTCGTGCAGGGCGACCGAAGTGCCGATAAAGCCGGTCCAGTGGGAGGCGCCCATGTTGGGCTCCAGCCAGAAGCGGCCGGCAACCATGACAAGGCCTGTGATGATCAGCAGTAGACAGGCGATAGCGCCGACCCAGTGCACCAGCACATCCATGCCACTCCAGCGGTCGATTTTTTTGCCGGAAAAGCCCTGACTCAGCTTGGCTTTGCCATTAATGGCCACGAATAGTGCCAGCAGCACTATCATGCCAAAGAAGCTGTAGCTCAGGAGGTCGGCCCACCAGGAGGCCGGCGCCAGAGTATCAAGATACCCTTGATTGACTGGCGGCAGTGCATCCGGGAACTGGGCATGTTCTGGCATGCCTCTGAGTTCGGGGATATCGCCCTGAATGGCCACTTCCTGTATCGGTTGCCATTGTTGTGGCTCGGGTGTCAGAGTGTCCGCGGCCAGCAGCGGTAAGCTGAATACTAAGGCCACAGCACCTGAGATAAAGGCATTCAAACTTTTCATGTCAAATCCTTAAACATCTTAATGATGCTTTGCAGTCGGAGTCTCGACCCCGGAATTCTTCAGTCTGGAAGTGAGGAAGTCTTCCAGCACCTGGGCATAGCAACGCCAGAAATCCAGCCGTGCATGTTGGCAGATCCCTTCAGTAAACGTCTGATACCAAGTGCCAATATGTTGCTCGAGGAAGACTTGCGCCAACTGTTCCAGCTCTTCGGCCGCGGCCGGATCTTCGCTTTGTTGCTGATGGCGCAGGGCCTCAGCACAAAACAGAAATTCCAGCTCATTGCCTATGTAGTCTGCCGGTTCGTTGAAGCTGGTATCTATCACCAGTCCCAGTTGTTGATAGAAGTCAGCGACTTTCATGGTACGGTCCGTATTCAGCTGTCGACCGACATCGCGGTAGACAGATTCATAGGGTGGCACCAGCAATTTGGTGGGGCCGATACACATACGGTTGAAATCACACTCAAGTTCCAGTGGCTCTGATTGCCATTGTTTGGCTTCCTGAAGCAGCTCTGGATAACGCTGCTCCAGCTCCAGCCAGTCGATAAGTCGCTTGAGCGACTCAGGGCTCGAAGGGGTAAACAGCATCCCCTTCAAGGCCTGATAGCCGTTGGCGACCGGACCGAGGTCGAGGTGTGTCATGGTCGCTCCTTGATGATGACCATATTGGGCTTGGTGATGCAGTCGCCGTAACCTACGCCTTGCTTGCTGGCAGAAGGTTTCTGGGCCAATACCTGCTGTATTCTGTCGGTATCCAGACACTTGACCGGACAACCGTCGACACAGGCGGGCTTGAGTCCCTGATCGATAAGCTCAATACACATGTTGCACTTGGCAGCCTTACCATCGGTTTTCAGCATGACTACCGCATCATAAGGACAGGCGCTGACACACAGGCCGCAACCGGTACACTTCTCGCGATCCAGTACCACCAGGCCATCGTCACGCACTGTATAGGCTTGAGACGGACACACCATGAGACAAGCCGGGTTACCGCAATGCATGCAGGAGTGACTGAGCCACACGTCTACCATGCCGTCGTTACGTTTGACTTCGTAACGGTCTACCTTGCGAAAGCGCACGTCTTCCGGCAGTTCGTTGTGGATCTGGCAGGCTATGGTGCAGGCCTGGCAGCCGACACAGTTTTCCTGTCTGAAGACGAATCCGAGTTGATGTTTATTTTCCATGAGGATCTCCTTCAGGCTTTGGCCAGTGCCACGCGGGTTGAGTGGTAGGCCGAGCAACCGCCCATATCGGTCAATTTATCTGTGGTCAACGAGTTGGTGCAGCCATCAGTGCCGTTGGGGTTGAGTCTGAGCCAGTTACACTTAGGGGTCATCAGTGAGCCCTCTGGCACACCTGTGGTGACCATGGCAACAAATTTAGCTTCGCCTCTGTGGTTGCTGAGTTTGACTGTGTCGTTGTTGACAATGCCGTATTGCTGGGCATCTTTGGGGTTGATTTTGACGTAGTAGGCTGGGATGGCGCGGATATATTTCACGTTGTAGAAGGAGCTGTTAACCCGCTGTGGTACCCCGGAAGATAGCAAGCGGAATGGCAACTCGCGCTCTTTGGGCTCCATCTCATCCTCTGGCAGGCCCCAATCCAGTACTGGGTGGAAACCGGCATCGGCCATCAATTGTGAACTGAACTCAATCTTGCCGCTTGGGGTTTCATATTTACCGTCGGCTAATACAGGTTGAGGAATGTCCAGCTTGATATACTTCTCTTTCATCAAGCGGTCATAAGTCACCCCTTTATAGTAAGGTGAATCTGTATCCAGCAGCTCGTGAATGATGTCATCGTTGCTGGCCTGGAAGGCAGGATCTTCAAAGCCCATAGCCTGACCCAATTCGCGGAAGAAGGTCCAGTTACACTTACATTCACCCAGAGGTTCAATCACCTTCTGGCATACCTGTACATAGTAGCCATGGTAGTCACCGACAATATCATCGGTTTCAAACTGGCTGGCGGCCGGGACTATGATGTCGCAATACTGCAGTGAGTCAGTCATCACCATGTCGTGACCGACAACAAACAGATCTTCGCGCTTCATTCCCTCGATGACCGCATTGGTATCTGGCGCGACAACCACAGGGTTACCGTTATAGATGATCATCCCGTGGATAGGCTTACTGGGCTTATCGTGGCTGGTGGGATTAGTTGGGTGCAACGCCTTGGCCAGCTCAGTCATATTGATCCGCTGGGCATCCGGATTCGGACGCATATATTTGCCGCTGGCTTGATATTGGTTCAAACCACCGCCCGCATGAACGTTGTCATAGATAAGGCCGTTACCGCGTTTACCGAAGTTGCCAGTGACCGCGAGCAGCATGGCAACCGCGCGGGCCATACGGCCACCGTTGAAGTTACGTTGGAAACCGTAACCCATACGCAGCATGGTCTTTTCGTTTTCACCCAGCACCTGGGCGAACTCGAACATCTTGGCTCTGGGCACTCCGGTAATCGCTTCGACTTCATCGTAGCTGATTTCATCGAGGCGCTTGAGCAACTCGTCGTAGCCTATGGTCTGCTCGGCAATAAATTTATGATTAACGAGATCTTTTTCTACCAGATACTTCATGATACCGGCACACAGTTGTACGTCTGTGCTGGGGCGAGGCTGCAGGTAGATATCGGCCTGGGAACATAGCGGTGTGCGCTGTGGGTTAACCGCCAGTATTTTGGTACCGCGATCCCTGGCTTCGTTGATAAGTTTAATAGCTATGGTGTTGGAGACCACTTCATCGTGTCCCCAGTTCAAATAGACGTCACTGAGTACTACATCTTCAGGATCCGGGCCAAGGAAAGTGCCGTAGAGCGACTTGAGACCATCATAGGCGGCGTAGGTACATACTTTACGTTCCAAAATGGAGGAGCCGATACGGTTCCAGAAACGTTCGCCGGAGGCCGACATGCCGATGGCACCATAGTTGCCTGAGTAGCTGTAGGGCAGAATTGCTTCAGAACCATGTTCATCGATGATCTGCTTAAAGCGGCTGGCAATCTTGCTGTAGGCTTCGTCCCAGGTGATCCGGCGCCATTTGCCTTCACCCTTCTTGCCGACCCGCTCCATGGGGTGCAGGATACGGTCGGGGGCATAGGTGTATTGCACGTAGCTTTGCCCCTTAAGGCAGGGGGCCTTGCCGGTCTTGGCCTGTTCCTCGGCGCCGGTGACGTAAGTCATTCGGCCATCCTGAACTCGGAACTTGAGCAGACAGCGGGCAGCACAGTTACGCAGACAGCTATGGTACACGACTTTACCATTGCGCTTGGCTAATAATCCTGAATTGGCTCCCGCCTCTTTGGCGTTGGCTACGCCGGGAGTCAACCCTGACAGGGACGAAAGCACGGCTGTGGCTCCGGCTCCCTGTAGAAATGTGCGTCTATTGATTTTCATAGTCATCACTCACCATAATTTGGACCTTGAGTCCGTTATGATTGTTGGCCCAAGGGCCTTTATTGTGCCGGTTTCCCGGCGTTACCCCGGGGGAAAACTCCCCCGGAGCTAAGGTGCGTTACATTACAAAGGTTTGCAGTTGGTTACGGCCGTTGATTTGGCTAACAGTCAGCAGTTGACCGTCGCGAACCAGTAAGCCTTGTGGGTTGTCAGTACCAGGCAGTTTCACGCCTGAGTAGACTTCGCCTGTGAGCAGGTTAAGTTGCAGCACTTCACTGGCATCAGTGTTGAGCAGCCAGGCTTGCTCATCATCGACGCTGATACCTGTCAGTTGTGGCAGAGCCTTGCCTTCCAGTCCTTTGAAATTGGCTTCGGCAGACAGTGTCATGTCACCTTTGTCGAAACGGGATACCACCAGGTTTTCATTCAGTTCATCGCGGGTAGTGACAGTCACATATTGATCCAGCGCCTTGCTGTAACCCAGCGCCAGGCTATAGCTGGTCTTGGCTCTGATAGTGCTGAACTGACCACGGGCAGTTTCACCAATGCCGTCGCTGCTCTGGTTGAAGCGGCGATAGTTCATTTCCCAGTTTTGTGCAGGATCCAGAACCAGTTCGGCCCAGGCCTTGTTGAAACCCATTACCAGCAGGCTGTTGGCTGAGGTAAAGCTAACGCCGCTTAAGGTTTCAATGTGCAGCATATACATGCCGTCGATTTGTGCCTGAGTGAGCAGTTTGAATTGGTTATCCAGGATGTAGACCCAGTTGTCTGAAGTGGTCAGCGCATAGATCTGGCTCTCAGGCTGATAGTCGATGGCGGTTACCCGGCCGGAAATCGCTTCAGGCAGTGCTGTCTGGCTCAGTAATCTGGCTTCAGGAGCCGAGGCAAACAATGCTGGCGTCTTGTTCCAGGTATCCATGTCCGGGTTGCTGATGGCGTAAGCACCACGGGCATTGGGAGCATAGGTAGGCCAGTGATCCAGTTCCCAGCTCATGAACTTGGGATTGAAGGACACGCGGCCTGGGCTATCCTGACCGACGAAGGGGAGTGGGCCGGTTTGGGTAAAGGCTTGCACTATGTTGCCGGCAATAACCACCATGAAGATACCGCATGCCAGTTTGGGTAGTGAATTCAGCGGCTTGTTACCATAAGCATTACTGGGGAATTTATTGCCCAGGGTCAGCATCAGCAAAGCAACAACTACAAGGACCACAATAAAGACCAGCAGTGCCCATGTGTAAGTGTGGGCGCCCATGATCTTCAGCGAGAAGCCTTGGCCGATATCGCTGGCCAGGTTGAAGGAGGTATGCACTGATGCCATAAAGGCGCCATAGATACCCAGCCAGACCAGTGCAGCAATATATTTGGGCTTGAGGCCAAAACGCACAATATAAAGAGCGGTCAGCGCCACCAAGATCATTGCTGTACGTTCTTGCCAGCAAAATGCACAAGGGTTATCCAGTAGGATAAATCCGAAAAAGAAACAGGCAATACCCACAGGTAAGGCCATGATGACAATAGCAGCTAAGGATGCCAACTTGTTGAATATATGCTCTTTCATAACGACTCTTTAGTAGTTGCCGACAGGAAGTAAAACGCCCCAGGACATCATGATCCAAATAAAGAAACTCATTCCGATACAACCGAAAAGAAGTTTGTCTGCCAGTTTTTCTTTTTCTGGTTTCTTATAAACCAGATAAGCGGCATAGGCCGTAATACAAAATAATGTGAACTCCATTGGATACCTCTTGTTTCACTTGTGATTTATCTCTTATGTGGCCGCAGCCAAACGCCATTCTCGTTCCAATCCATAAACGAGTTTTGATTTCACCCAGTTGAAAGCCGGGGAATTATTAATGTTTCCATAAAGGATGTAATTGCCTACCGTGCGATGTTCGCTACGAATTTCTTTTATATTTTCAATCATGTTGTCAGATAATCTTCGATAACTGACTGCAGGTAACATATCGACAAATTTGCGGGTAAATTGGTTGCAACTGAGAGTGATATAGTCTGACTCGGCAAGGATTTGCATCGCGGTGGCGACACTGTCTGTGTAACCGGCAACATCCATTTGTAGGCCGTTATCCCGGCATAGATTTACTAATAATGGACAAGTCAGATCGTTGTAGTTGTCGATTTCCAGTAGTGGATAGTGGGACAACTGCTCCAATGACATGGATTCAGCCAGCACAGGGTGGTCTTTTCTGGCCAAGATGTAGATGTCACCTGTTTCAGAGAAGATTTCATAGTTGAGTCTGGTGTCATCGAAGCCTTCGTAAACCACCACGAAATCGACGCCGCCACCAATGAGCTCATTGCTGCAGTCATGGCTGAGTGTACGAATATCGAACCGTAAGTTGGGTGCTTCTGGAAGAATATAATTATTTATGACTTTATGAACAGCATAGACAAACTCATCATAGGCCCTGATAACAAAATGACCGCCGGATTGACTGGGAGAAAATACAGAGTGTTGTCTTTCAAGCAGCTGATATTGCTCTACTAATAATTTGGCATGTGGGATTAACTCTTCGGTCTTTTGTGTAGGAATTAATCCGTTTGATTTACGGACAAATAAAGAGTCCATAAATACATCACGTAGTGCATTTAGTGTACGAGTGACGGCACAACTGGATATGCCCAATTCAGCCGCTGCCAAGCTTCCTTGACCATGTTTATATACAGCTAGTAAAACTTTTAACTGGTTGTAATTAAGGCTGTCAATTTTCATTCAACTGTCCCCGCTCTGCAGAGACATTACTATGAATTCATTGTTAGGCTATTGCCAAGATTAAGATCACATTGAGAAATAGTTAATTATTTGAAACATGAATTGCTTCCTAAATTTAGTCAGGCGAAAAAACCTTATTTCCGCAGGTGAAATTAACGATAGCCTGTTTTTATTCTCAGGGTGTGAATTTACTCAAGTAAAATAGTGAAAGATATTCGGAATTGATTCGTTGTGACTTGGTGACTTGCTTACTATGGTGATTTGTTGTAGGGATTCAGTTTGGTTTCAAATTGCGTCGTTATAGTTGTTCATTTAGTCAAGAAGGAACAAGAATAATGAAACGATTGGGAATGATGGCAGCTTTGTTGTTGACAACGTCGGTACAGGGGCAGGAATTGACCGCTGCCGAGCAGTTTTTTGACCATTTATCTGGTTTGTGCGGCAAGGCCTATAGTGGTGAGTTGATTAAGGGGGGCAGTGCCGGTGATGGTTTCACTGGCAAGCCGCTGGTGATGCATGTTCGTCAATGCTCAGAAACTGAGATCCATATTCCGCTGCATGTGGGTGAGGACAGATCCCGTACTTGGGTGATCAGTAAAACGGCCGATGGCCTCCGGCTCAAGCATGATCATCGTCATCAGGATGGTAGCGAAGATGCTGTGACTCAATATGGTGGTGACAGTCGCAGTCCGGGAACCGAGTTCTGGCAGTCTTTTCCGGTCGATGAATTTTCCATTGCCAACTTTAAACAGCATGGTTTGGCCCAGTCGGTCACCAATGTTTGGCACTTGGGGTTGGATCAGCAAAACTTCAGCTATCGCCTGACCCGGGAAAATCGAGACTTTCTGTTGCAATTCAATTTGAGTAATGAAGTGACGCCGCCACCGGCACCATGGGGACATTAATAAAACGGGCTAATGGACGAGGCGGCCCGGGGACGCCTCGTCCATGGACTTATTGTGCTTCGAAGGTAAATGACTGCCCGGCCAGCGCGGCTTCTACCATGAGGCCACCTTTGGCTGCGGTAAATACCGCCATGCCGTTGATATAGGCAGCCTTGGCAGCCTGACTGCCGCCAGCCTGACCGGCACCGGCCGAGTTACCTGTGGTACCGGCCTGAGCATTGGCACCGGCATTGATGGCCACGGCGGAAGCCTGGGCGCCGAACTCAAAGCTGCCACTGGTAAAGTCACGGTAGGCCTGTGCATCCTTGAAGAAAATAATCTCACTGTAGGCTTGACCGCCGATTTGGAAGCCAATGGAAACCTGAGTCATGCTCGAGTCACCTGTATAGGCACCACCGCGATAGACGCGCCCCTTACCATAGGCAGCTCCTATACCAAGTCCCCCTTTCCCTATGGTAGGGAAAATTGCATAACCATAGGCTGAATCGAAGAATTTATGGGTTTCGCTGGCTTGTTTGAAGGTGGCTATGGCGCTGCTGTAGCTGTCATTGGCGCTGGCTGTCGGGGCCAGTAGCAGGCTGCCTACCAGAGCAACGAGGGTAAATAGGGTATTTGAAATAGTTTTCATAATGAACCTCCAAATTGAGAGTCTTGGGCTCCCGGTCAATGGGGACTGGATACCTTTGGCTACTCTTGAGCTTACTTGTCCGACAGCAAAAATACAGAGGGGTAGACTAAAAAAGCGCCGGCAATGGCGCTTTTTGGAGTGAATGTCAGCCAAAGTTCAGTTAACTAGAGTTCAGCTAACCAGAGTTCAGTTAACCCGGCTCCGTTCAAGTACTAAGATAAGGGTTTGCCGAGAACATAATGTTCAAACCAGGCCTGATCCCAGTCCATCTTGGCTTGCCTGTGCTTATAGTGGCTCAAACCATGGCCTTCTCCCGGGTAGGTTATTAGCTCCACCGGCACATTCAGGTAATGTTTGAGGGCGCGGTACAACCCTTGGGCATGGCCCAAAGGCACCCTGGCGTCTTTCTCTCCAATATGGATAAGTGTCGGGGTCTTTATCTTGTCTGCCTGTGTCAACGAAGATCCATGGGTATAGGCCTCGGGTTTTTCCCATGGTAAGCCTTGCATAAAGTTGACCACATGTCCGGGCGTATCCTCCAGCATCCATTGCAGACGTTGATCGAATACTCCGGCCCCAGAACTGGCGGCCTTGAATCTGTCGCTGCTGGCGATAAGTGCATTGGTCAGATAGCCGCCGTTGCTCCAGCCCATGACAGCTAACTTGTCGGCATCGACCAGGCCTTCGGCAATGAGTTTGTCCACGCCGGCCATGATGTCGTTTACCTCAATCGCGTGTTCATGGCCCACCAGGTCAGTGAGGAACTTGTCGCCATAGCCGGTAGAGCCGCGGTAGTTGGGCGACAACAAGGCCCAGCCGTTGGCGGCAAAAGTGGCACGGCCATAGGAGCTGTGTTGCAGTGCAAATGGGGTGGCGGCAGTGGGGCCGCCGTGAATTTGCACGACAAGCGGCAGCGGGCCATCGGCTTTGCGATAGCCGGGTGGTAATTCCAGTATGCCTTCAACTTGTGTGCCATCGGCGGCTTGCCACTTGACTATGCTCAGCTGTGGCAGCAGCCAGGAATCGGTTTGCGGATTGATGTGGGTCAGGCGTTTGGCCGGTGCTTTGCGCTTCTCGGCGTTGGCGATAAACAGATCGTAGAAGTGATCCAGGCCGTTATGGCTGAACGCCAGTTGCTTGCCGTTGTGACTGAAACTGTAGCTGCCGATGACGGTATCATTCTGTAGCAGGGTTCGGGTGTTGCCTTGTTTCAGATCATTGATTTCGGTGCAGTAGAGGCGCACCAGTGCGTGATCGGCACCGCGATAGCAGATATCTTCGCTACCCGGACGCCATTGGATGTCGCCGCCACTGAGTGTCATAGCGCCCTGGCGTTTAACACTCAAAGGTGCCTGTTCGGGTTTACTGGTATCACTGATAAACAGATTGCCGGGATGGCCGTCGAAGTCGATTCTGAAGGCGAGGCGGAGGTTGTCCTCTGCCCAGCTCAGCCCCAGCAACCAGCCGTAGGGAGAGGGTGCCTGTTCACGCCAACGCTGGTCGGCCAGAATCTGATTGGTGGCGTTTTTGATATCGAAGACTTCTACCTGGGACCCACCTTCCAGATTGACCAACTCATTGTCTTCTGTGGTGATCCGTGCCAGTTTATTGCCATCTTGGCTGACGCTGAATTCCCAAACCACCTTGTCATCATCCAGCAGCAACTGTTTGCGAAAATGCTGCAGATCCAGGCGGTAAAGGGGGTTGGTATCGCGGCTGCCATGAGCATACTCAGGGCCTTGGTGAGTGGCGCGCATATCGGCCCAGGGATCTTTATCTGTCAGGGTTTTATGGGTCAGGAAATAGAGCTGACTGCCATCGTCACTCAGTTGGTAACTCTTGACGCCACCGGCCTCCTGGGTAACGGGAACGGCTTCGCCGCCCTGAATCGCAAGGCGATAAATCTGTGGCTTGGCGTTGAATGGGGCCGGCTGCTTGGCATCGCCGCGACTGCTGAGGAAGTAGATATATTGGCCATCGGGACTCCAACTGATAGCGCTTTCACTCTCGTTGCTGAAGGTCAGGCGTTTGCTTTGGCGGCTCTTGCTGTCGACCAGCCAGATGTCTTTCTGAGCCTTATCCAGATTTTTGTCCCAGCGTGACTCCAACCAGGCAGCCATTTTGGCGTCCGGGCTGAGAGCGACCTGGCCCATGTTGGCTATCTCGAAAAAGTCCTGGTTGGTTATTTTATGTTGCCGCTCTGCGGCCAAGGCCTGGGTTCCCATACCGATAAAGCATAGGGCCAGCAGGCTGTAGCTGTTAGGCAATCCCATCTCTGTTCCTTTGTTTTTGTTATTAAAAGCCGCATTAGATTAACGTAAAGGCCACAACCTGGGCGATGTTACTTATCTTTTTTTTCGCGCAGTATCTCATTGAGAAAATCCAGCTCCTCTTTATCGAGCGGCTGTTTGGGTACAGAGGTGCCCTGGGGACGGGATTCGCGTCCACGCAGATAGGCGGCACGGGTGAGCTGATTGAGGCCGTAGATGGCCAGCAGATAGAGGGTCAGCAGCAGCGCCAGCCTCGGGATTGCCTGCGCCACAACCGAAAATTGATCGCCGAGAAACAGAGTCAAGAGTACGGCAATATTACGAACCAGCCAGTTCAGAATCAGCGCCAGAGTCAGCACCAGCAGCCCGTTGTTGCGTAGTTGTCGCAGCCGATTTTCCTGTTGATCCAGCGTATGGTAGTAGTGCTGCATCAACTGTAACACCAATACCAGATACAGGGTGGTTTGCAGTAACAGCAACAGCGGTAATAGCAATGAACCCCAACTCAGGCTGGGGTGGTACCCCAGTAAGGCCACACCTGTGACCAGGCTGGGATTGAATAGCCACAACAACATTACCAGACACATGGCAAGTATGGATGGCAACAGATGCTTGAGCGGCAACTTTGCATCTATAGTCGGCCTGAGTTGCTGCTTCAGGTATTGGTACAGAGCCGGCATTAACAGGAAGTACAACGGCAGCAATAACAGAAACAGTAGATGGATAGGCGCCGGAGTATTATCGTGGTTGAACAGGCCGGTAAAGAAATAGAGCGCCATCAAGGCAAAGATACCGGCGAGTAGCAGACGTTGGTTATGGCTGTCCTGATAGACAAAACGTGCGTAGATGGATAACACCAGGCAATGCAGGCCTCCAAGTAGCGATAGCCACCAGTAAGCTTGGGTAAAAATGTCGCTGAATGCAGTCATCTGACCCCCTTAACGACATTCTTATCTCAGCCACTTGAGGGGCGCAACAAAAAAATAGTTAGTTTCTGCTGTTCTGCATGCGTTTATGGCGGTTTGAGGCGTCTTTCGGTGGCTTGCCCGGCGCGGCTTTGCGTTCGCACCAGAGGTGGCGCAGAGCCAGTATGGGATGGCTCAACAGCATTCTTGGGCCGGCATAACGCATTACCTGACGCATCTGCTCTTTGGGTTCAGGTTTGTAGCAGTGTACCGGACATTTATTGCAGGTGGGCTTGCTTTCACCGTAGGGGCAGCGGTCGAGACGGGTATGGGCATATTCCATCAAGGCCTGACAGTCGGGACAGAGGCTGCCATCGTCGCTTCTGGGATGATGGTCACGGCAGTAGATCCACACCATGGCAGAAACAGTGCGGAATTCGGTCAGTAGTTTTCCTTGCAGCAGTTCCATAGCCTTACCTTAGTAAATGACTCAACTATGGTTATCTTAGTCCTGAGAAGGGGGCTGGTTCAAAGTCAGTGGCAGGAATTATGAAGGTGCGCACAAAATGAAGCTTTATGCGCACTCAAGGTTAAAGTGCAGGTTTACTCTAGATGTGGATAACTTTATCGGCTTCCAGGGTCCAGCGGCTCAAATCGCCGAGCGTGCCAATGGCAGCGCCATCCAGCAACATGTCGGCCACTACGCCGCGGGCCTCAACACAGGTCTTGCACAGCAGTAGAGGGACGCCTTGGGCGGTAAGAATTTCGAACATCTGCTGCAGGTTGTAGCTGAGATCCGGCGTATTCTGGCCTTTTACTGCTCCAAAGACAGCGTCTGACATCAGGAATAACTTGAGTTCCACTTCGGTTTGCTCCTGGTCTTTCAACGCCAGGGCAATACGCAAAGTGTTGAATAACTTTTCTGTGCCATAAGGGCTGGCATGCGCCACTATCAGTAACTTTTGCATCTGAATCCTTGTTTGCCATTCTTGGGATCAAAACTCATAGAGTGTATCAGTTTTGGCGTTGTTAATGGCAGATTGAGCTTCACAGACCGAGTTTCACTCGCAAAATGCGTCTCAAACCGGGAAGAAAAAGCATAAATACTTGATTTATACTAAGACGATACTCTATTAATATCGGTTAAACTCTGTGCAGAGAAGGGTGGCTTTGGCAGATTGCCATTACCACAAAACAGGGCTGTCAGTCGGCCCGGCACTCAAAAAATGGTGGACGAAGATGTTTAAAATCCTGGTCATAGTCTTGTTGGTCGCAGCGGGTATTTTCCTCTACAACAGAGCGCAGCGTCTGGCAAAAGAGGAGCGTGATGAGGCGCTCAAGCTCAAAGATAGGGCTTCAGCCATGCCTCAGGCGCCACAGGCCGAGACAGCAAGCGAGACTCAGGAGGGGCACCAGAGTGTCGATTTGGATTTTGCCGAAACGAAAGAGCAAGCTGAATCTCAGCCGTCGGCTGAGCAAGTGGTTACCGAGTCGCCTGAGCTTGATTCTCAAACCGAAAACAGTGCGTCAGAGGTGGAAGTCGGCCGCGCCGAGGTCGAGACTGTCCTGCCAGAGCCAGAGCCAGAGCCAGAGCCAGAGCCAGAGCCAGAGCCAGAGCCAGAGCCAGAGCCAGAGCCAGAGCCAGAGCCAGAGCCAGAGCCAGAGCCAGAGCCAGAGCCAGTCAAGGCGGCTGCACCGGATATCAGTTGGGGCAATATCACCCTCAAGCGGGCGATGGAGCAATATCAGGCTGCTGAAGGTGCCATCGAAGCGCATGATGCTTTACTGGCCGTGATAGGTGAATGCTACAAACAGCGGAAAAACAGCAAGTATCTGCAGTTGGGGCAAGAGTACGATACCGCATACAGTGCATTGTTTGCCGCCAGTCGGGAGAAAGTGATCAGCAAATCACCCAAGGCTGAGTTCAAGGGCACAGGATTTATGCAGCTCTCCACCCTGTGCAACGATGCCGGCCGTTTCGATGCCGCCATAGCCCTGTGCAACAAGGCGATTGAATATGGGCTACAAGATGGCACAGTCACAGGTTTTGAAGGTCGTATTAAGCGTATCGAAAAGGCCAGAGATAAAGCCTTGGCTTGAGTACAAAAGTCGATTCAATGTGTAGAATCAAGCAAGGAGGGCCGGGCTAACTGCCGTGTCACTCCTTCCCAAGCTAAGCGAGCCTGCGGGTTCGCTTTTTTTATTGATGGAGAGCCGCAATGAAACCAGCGACTTTATGGGTTGCACTTACTTCGCTGTTGCTGCTGGCAGCTTGCAGCAAACAACCGCAATGGACTCTGTTTTACTATCCGGATATACAGCAGCTGGATATAGACAAGCCGGATACCCAGCCGCAAGCGGCCGAGAAAATGGACCGTTATCATGCTATTGCCGGTTACTATCAAACCCTGCAGCAGTGTCAGGACAAGGGCAGAGGTATGCAACACCTCAATGAAGGCAAGGGCAGCTTCGAGTGTGGTCACAACTGCCGTCTCGACGACAGGGATATGGTAATCTGTGACCAATGGCACAATAACGGCCCCTAAGGGACATGAAATTTAAACAGGATTACTTCACCCGCCTGGCGGGATTTTACCAGCAGGTACTGCCCGCCGGGTTACCTTCGCCCCATTGGTTGGCCTGGAGCGATGATGCGGCGGCGCTTTTGGGCCTGAATGGCCCCAGTGAAACCCTGCTGCAGCAACTCGCCGGCAACCAAAGAATGCCGGGCGCCGAATATTACGCCCAGGTCTATAGCGGGCATCAGTTTGGCGGCTACAGCCCCAGGTTGGGTGATGGCCGTTCGATCATTCTCGGTGAGGCACTGGGGCCAGAAGGTGCCTGGGATCTGGCCTTGAAGGGGGCGGGACCCACGCCATACTCACGTCACGGTGATGGCCGTGCTGTGATGCGTTCGGCGGTGCGCGAGTTTCTGGTGTCCGAGGCGCTGTATCATTTGGGCGTACCCACCACCAGGGCGCTGGCGGTGATCGGCTCTGAGTTGCCGGTGTGGCGTGAGTCGCTGGAAAAAGGCGCCATTACCGTGCGCTTGGCCCGCAGTCATATACGTTTTGGTCACTTCGAGTATTTCTGTTACAGCGAGAAGGGTCAGGCCGACAAGCTCAAGCAGCTGCTCGATTTCACCCTGAGCCAACATTATCCCCAGCTCAGCCTGGACTATGAGGGCTACAAGGCCTGGTTTGCGCTGGTGGTGCGTGATACCGCGCGCATGATAGCCCACTGGCAAGCGGTGGGTTTTGCCCACGGGGTGATGAATACCGACAATATGTCGATTCTCGGCGACAGTTTTGACTTTGGCCCCTTCGCCTTCCTCGATACCTTTAAGGAAGACTTTATCTGTAACCATTCAGATCCCGAGGGGCGTTACGCCTTCGGTCAGCAACCCGGCATCGGTTTGTGGAACTTGCAACGTTTGGCGCAGGCGTTGACGCCCGTGCTGGCTTCCGATGACTTGATAGCCGCGCTCAATACCTATCAGCACGAATTGGTGCAGCAATATCTTGGCTTGATGCGCGCCAAGTTGGGGCTGGCGCCCTTGGCCGAAGGTTTAAGCCTTAATGACCGGCTGGAGCAGGACAACAAGGACCTGGCACTTATCGGCGCTTTTACCGGCTTGCTGGAACAAAACGCCTTGGACTACACCCAGAGCCTGCGCCGCTTCGGCGAGCTGGACCCCAAGGCAGAAAACAGCAGTCTGAGGGATGATTTTATCAATCGTCAGGGCTGGGATGATTGGCTGCCCGAGTACCGGCGCCGTATCGATATCCGCCAGGGGCTTGAACAGTGGCAGGCCGAGCGCCGGGCCCATAACCCCAAATATATCTTGCGCAACTATCTGGCTCAGGAAGCGATCATTGCCATCGAAGAGGAGGGCAATACCCAGCCGCTTGAGCAGTTGTACCAGCTCCTCAGGCGTCCGTTCGATGAGCAGCCTGAGATGCAGGAGTTTGCCAAGCGACCACCGGATTGGGGGCAGGGGTTGATCATGTCCTGCAGCAGTTAAGAAATAGGATTAAAAGATGCAGTATCAAAATCTTAGCTTGGATCCCGAGCATAAAACCTTGTCGATGACGGCCGGGGTCGAGTTTGAAGCCTTCGACAGCTTTGCCGAGCACCTGTGCCGGGCGCTCGATGCCAAGGTGCTGGAGCGGCAATGGGGGGCAGATCGTCACCAATGGTTGCTGGATTTTGAAGGCAGTCTCTTGTGGCTCAACTATGAGTTCTACGGTGATGTGTGCTGGTTAAGCTGCCAGAGTGAACAAGACTGGGAAGTATTGGTATATCTGAAACATTTACTGGAGTCACAGGCATGACAGAAAAGCAGGCCACGGCGGAGTTTCATTATCGGGATCTTTCCCCTGAACTGATTTTGGATGCCATCGAAAGTCTGGCGATTTACCCGGAGACGGGACTGACGCCACTCAACAGCTATGAAAACCGGGTCTATCAGTTTCGTTGCGATCGTGGCCAGAGGTACGTGGTTAAGTTCTATCGCCCCGAACGTTGGACCTATGCCCAGATTTTGGAAGAACATGAATTTACGTTCGAGCTGGCCGAAGCCGAGATCCCCATTGCCGCCCCTGTGGTGCTCGACGGCCGCAGTCTGCATCACTTCAAAGAGTGGCGTTTCGCGCTGTTTCCTTCCATAGGAGGTCGCAGCTTTGAGGTGGACAACCTGGATCAGATAGAGGGCGCCGGCCAGTTTATCGGCCGTTTACACCAGTATTCCCGTGGCAGCCTGTTCAAACAGCGCTTGAACCTGACGCCGACAACCCTGGGGACTCCGGCGCTGGAACAACTGCAGCACACAGAACTGATCCCGAACGCTTTGCGGGAACATCTGCTCGAGGCGGCATCCAGCCTCTTTTCTGAGCTGCAGTTGCGCTGGCAAGGTATCGAATACCAGAGTATGCGCCTGCATGGAGATCTGCATCCCGGCAATATTCTCTGGACCCCCAATGGCCCTGGGTTTGTCGATCTCGACGATGCCTGCAACGGCCCTGCGGTGCAGGATCTGTGGATGATGCTATCCGGTGACAGGCAACAACAGACGCTGCAACTGGAAGTCTTGCTGGAAGCCTACGAGGCTTTCTCCAACTTCGATACCAAGGAGCTGCAGTTGATAGAGCCACTCAGGGCTCTGCGAATGTTGCATTACAACGCCTGGTTGGCCAAGCGTTGGGACGATCCCGCGTTTCCGCGCCATTTTCCCTGGTTTGCGACCGAAGAATACTGGCGACAGCAGTTGCAGGCCTTTAAAGAACAACGGCAGCGTCTGGACGAAGCGCCACTGAGCCTTATTCCCTATTGAGTGGTACTGAGACCCAAAGGCGATACCTGAAGGGGCTTGGATTTAACAAAAAGGGAACTCAGGGCTTGAGTTCGACTCAAAAAGAAGATTATGTTATTCAGCAATTCCAGCAGTGTTGGCTGAAATTTTAATAAACAAGGAACTCCAATGAAGAAAATCCTGATGTTGGCAGCAGCATTTTTGCTGCTTCCCCTGGCGGCCACAGCGGCCCAGTACAAAGAAGGCGTGCATTATACTGTGGTCAGTGAAGGCCCTGCGTCCGCTAAGCCTGAAATCACAGAGTTTTTCTCTTTCTACTGTCCCCATTGCTATAACTTCGAAAAGAACGTGATCCCCAAGCTGAAGGCGCGTTTGCCCGAAGGAGTCGCTTTTGAGCAAAACCATGTCGACTTTATCGGTCGCGAGATGGGGGTGGAGATGTCCCGTGCTTTCGCCACTGCCGAAGTGCTGAAGGTGTCTGACAAGGTCAATCATGCCATGTTCAGTGCGATTCAGGACAAGAAGCAACACTTCACCAATCGTGATGACATCAAGGCGCTCTTTGTGGCCAATGGCGTAGATCCCAAGCAGTTTGATTCTGCGGCCAACTCTTTTATGGTCAACAGCATGATGGCCAACATGAAGCGCAACACAGAAAACGCCAAGATCTCAGGTGTGCCAGCGCTGGTAGTGAATGGTAAGTATCGAGTTGAAACTGGTGCCATCAAGTCTTATGACGAGATGCTGGATATTGCTATCTACCTGACTCAGTTGAAGTAATTCGGTATATAGATACCAAAAGGGCCGACATGGCCCTTTTTTGTTACCCGGAAATACTGGTAGAAACCCCAAAAAAAACCGTACTCCTTGGTCGCAAGAAGTACGGATTAGAGCCATAAGGCTCAGTTTTTACCCTGAGTAACGCGATCACTCTAACAGTGCGTCAAAAAATTGGCAAGTGATGTGTTTTTGACTTTGCTTGTCAGGTATGGATGTATAACAGGAATATTTTTACAACAAAGACTTCTACTTACGATTTTTGGCTCATTTTACTGAATTGAGATGAAACCTTCTGCCGGGTTAGGAGGTCAAAACTTCGGGATCGGAAATCAACTAAAGGAGGTTTCTCGTGCGTGTATTTCCTGTCTATGCTCCCAAGCTGATTGTCAAACACGTAAGGATATTTTTGACCGGCGCCGTCTGGGTGAAAGATCTGGGAAGATTAGAGTTTGATAAGGGGCGCTTTTTGCTGCCGAGAAAAAGCCTGCCAAAGGTAAAGCAGGCTATCATGGAATTGAACGAACTCATTGAAACTCAGAATAGTCAAGCTAAAACCGTTTAGATTCAGTTGACTTCGTCGTTGAGCAGACCAACAAGGCCGGTAACTTTCTCGTTCCACGAGTTGAGATCTTGCTGAAGTTGTTGGTTTTGCTCTATCAGATGAGCATTTTTCTGCTTTTCTTCTTCCAGCTCCATTTTCAGAAGCTCAATATTTTCGAGCGCAGCCTGGATTTTGGTCTCCAGTTTGGACAGTAATTCTAGGCTCATACAGGAGTCCTTAAATAGTTGGGCGAATGAGATATTGATTCTATCAGTGCCACTGGCTTAAGGAATAGCTCTTATCTCCAAGTGTCCAAAAAATATGCGATAAAATTGGTTGTTTGATAGTTTTTTTCACTTATCTGAATCCCGGCTGTCCCAAGTGAGCTTTTGCCGGATAAAATAATAATTTTCGCCCCGGAACCCAGCCGATGACAATTCAACGTATCGATACCAATCCACGCATGAGCAGCATAGTGATCCACAACAACACGGTTTATCTTTGTGGTCAGGTTGCCAAGGATAAGTTCGCCGATATTCAGCAGCAAACCCGAACCATGCTCGAAGAAGTGGATGAGCTGCTCAAGCGGGCTGGCAGCAGTCGTGAACGGATCCTCTCAGCGACTATCTACCTGAAACAGATGAGTGATTATGATGCCATGAATGCCATCTGGGATGCCTGGTTACCGGCAGGGCATGCACCGGCTAGAGCCTGTGTGGAGGCCGCGATTGCCGAGCCCGAGTATCTGGTGGAAATTTCAGTTATCGCGGCGATTTAAATCTCACTGCCGGCCGAGGCAATCAGCACCCGGCCAAATTCAGCGCCTTCCTGCTCAGGAGTGATTGCCAGCAGCTGATCCATACGAATGGCGCGGTTGCTGGTGGTCGTTTGCACCAACAGCCACTCGCTCTTGTCGGGACGGGTCTCGGTGATCAGCGCCTTGCCATGAAGTATCTCTCCTTGCAACAGCTCTATTTTCAGCGGATAACCGCGAATACAGGCCAACTCGAGGTAATCATAGCGGCCGCAATCTATCGCTTGGTAAGGTTTCATATTTTAGTCTTTTAGTTTGAAGTTAAATAATAATCTTCCTGATAGAAGCTGGCACTAATCGGAATTAAGTCAATATCTAAGCAGAATGGTATAAAAGTAGCCTGATTTTTCACTTATACCAAAATAAGTTGCAGCAAATTGTGAGGTCAGGAATGAAACCGAATGGCAGCTTGGAGGGACTAGCGGGGCGGGACAAGCACAGAGACTGTGCTCAATGCTGATGGTTCTTGGTTTGAGAGTGGGGCTACCACACCCGCCTCAGCCGCAATCAATTTGGAGAACTACAGGGCTCTGATAAAAAGAATAAACGCTGGGCGAAAAGGATGAAGAAAAAGGTCCCCAAAGTTGGTCAAGCATCCAACCGTAAGGGCGGTCCCTATGAGCAAAAAGAGCTAGCGCTGTGGCAGAGCATCCTTGACAAGAATGGTGAGAAGAATCACCTGGCGATATTCACCAACACTGAAAGCGGTCAGGTGCGTTATTTTTGGCAAGACGATAAAGGTAACCTGCTGCCACCTAAAGACGGGACGAAGCAAGAGTTCATCATCCCTGAGTTTGAGACAGTCAAGCGCACCTTTGCCGATGGATTAAAAGCATTGAAAGGAAACAAATAACCATGACCAAAAAAATCCCCCAACTCTCTGCTGAGCAGCTTGCCAGTGAACTAGAAATCGATTTGGAAACCATTGCTCGGGCCAAGGCATTGGATGAAGCTGGCTTTTATCAAGATTCTAAGAAAGAAGGCTATTACTGGGGCCGTGGTTTTGACTATGCCAGTCTGGCAATGTCCTACGCATTGAACCAAAAATTTGATGAGGCCAAGGCCGATTTTAAAAAAGCGGCCGAGTATCAGTTACGGCCACTGAAAATGGCTTTTGACCCTACTGACCCGGAGTTTATCGGCGAAAAGGTATCTCGAGGAAATCAAGCTATCAATGTTGTCAGTTGTTTCAATTGTGCCATGGCCGCCGGTGAGCTGGCTATCGCCAAAGAAGCCTGCTTGCTGTACCCGGAAGGGCACTTCCCCGGCAATCCAAAACCCAATACCACCGATGATTTTGTGCATGCGCTGAAAGCCTGGTTTAACGGCGACCATGATAAAGCCAGTGCCCATTGCCAGAAACGTCTGGACGAATACACCGCCAAGCCCAGCAAAAAAATCAGCGGACGTAGCAATTACTTTACCTTGCACTTGGCACTGTGGGGGATCATTCACAAAGATGCGTTGAGCTTTGAAGATGGTATTAAACGCAACTTAGCTATTTGGCACCATGATGCCCGTTACGGCGAAGAAAGCGGCACGGCTCGCGGCCACTATGCCGAGTTTGCTGTGGCGCTGACAAACTTGGGGATCCATGCTGGAATGGAGCAGCCGGTCATTGACCCATTCATCCCCCAAGGACTGGTGTGGAGCAAGTCGGTTCGGGACTGAGTAGTACAGTTAATATCAATGTTAAATTCAGATTGATGTTAACTACCCGCTTTTGTTGTTGGTATATCGTTTTTCATGTAGAGGTCTCCATTGCCCCCAGTGTATTTGAAATCTCGTCAATGTCATGGTCTTAAATTCGGTGAAAGGTCAGACAAAATCATCGAGCACATGGAAGAATTTTTGGAAAACAGGTAACAGAAATGAGATATACGGACAGGCCAGAATACAAACTATATAAAGCACTAAGAAAAGGACAATTAGATATTGCCCAGTCCTTTATCCAGCAAGGATGTAATATTCACAGGGTAACTGAAAATGACAAATGGACGTATTCCCGAATTCAGATAATAAGTGCACCACTCATGGTTAAACGGTGAGGAGAGATCAACTGCCTGTTGGTGATACTCTGTAGTCGCCAAACAAACATGAGTAGTTACCATGAATTACAAGCAGTTGATCGAGGGACAACGATACCAGATTGAGGCCTATTTACGCGAGGGTTTCAGTTATCGGGAGATAGGAAAACGTCTGAAAGTCAGCCACAGCACAATCAGCCGGGAAGTAAATCGCAATCGAATTCGGGATAACCATTACTTGCCGGAAGTCGCTCAGGCGAAGGCACTAAAACGCCGTTGTCAGTCCGCGAAGTCTAGAATATCTGGACTGACCATCACCTTTGTTGAGTTCGGTCTCAATGAGAAATGGAGTCCGGAACAAATAGCCGGTGTCGGTAAAATCATCGGATATAACGTCAGTCACGAGTGGATTTATGGCTATGTCCAGCGTGATAAATTATGCGGCGGCAAGTTGTACAAACAGCTCCGCCAGAGTCACCGAAGATACCGTAAAGGTAACCGTGCGAAGCGTGTGATTATCCCGAATCGCGTAGGCATAGAGCATCGTCCCGCTATCGTGAACAAGAAAAAGCGGTTCGGAGACTGGGAAGCTGACACGGTTCTGGGCAAGCAAGGTACGGGCGCGATTGTCAGCCTGGTTGAGCGAAAAAGTAAGCTGTACCTGATACGCAAAGTGCCAGCGAAAAGCGCAGCCGATGTAGCCCGGGCCATGGTTGGTATGCTGTGGAAATATCGAGGTTATGTTCGAACTATCACTGCGGACAACGGCAGCGAGTTCTGTGACCACGAACAGGTCGCAGAAAAGCTTAAAACGGATGTCTACTTCGCTAACCCTTATTCGTCCTGGGAACGCGGACTGAATGAAAACTTCAACGGTTTGCTGCGGCAATACATACGGAAAGGCACCGATTTGCGGACGGTAACAGATAAGCAAATTAGTGAGATTGAACGGGCATTAAATGCCAGACCGAGAAAGTGCCTCGGCTTCAGGCAACCTGTTGCGGTATTCAATGAATTACGCAAGGCAGCCTAATTTAGCGAGTGGTGCACTTCGGAGTTGAATTCGCGTTTACATCAGTTATCGGATGGGGATACTCCGCCAGAATCTATCCAATTTCTCATCGAACAGAGGCTCGATGTGAACGCCGTTGACAGCTATGGCTATACCCCGCTGATTTATGCGGTCAGGCAAAAGAACCTTCCGGCCATCAAATTACTGTTGGAAAATGGCGCCGAAAAACTTATCAATCACCGGCCCGAGGATGGCGCTACGCCTTTGAAAATGGTGTTTGACAGCAAGCCTTATTCGTCAGAAATCGTTGCAGTGTTACTCGAAGCAGGTGCTGACCCAGATGCAAAAATTGAAAGTGGCAGCTCTTTCAGAAATTCAGTTGCGGTACTTGCTGATATGCCACCGGAAATCCCAGAGCTTTTAAGAAGCTATCCAGAGAAGTTCTGATACTTTGTTTGACCTTACCGGAGAGTAGCCCTCTCGATCTTTCCTCGATAGAGATTAACAATCTCGAGGAAAGTTCTTTCACGCCCAATTCCCTCTGGCGGTTTGCTGTATTCACTTCCAATCCTGCGTACTTGCTGAGCCAGTTATGGGGCGCTGAAAAAATCGTCAATGCCATAGTCTTAAATATGGAAAGGTGGTCGCTGTGAAGATGAAAATGAATGTACAGGAAAAATTTGAACTACCGGGAGGAGTTACAATCTTGGCTTGCGCCGGTTATGAGAAGGATTTTGATGTTATTGGCAAGAAACTCAACCTGATTTGTGATGGTGAGGTTAGACAAACCCTAACTATATCCGGCGAAAAGAAAATGATTAATCAGAAGGCCAATTTTGAGCAAAAGGCATTCGAAACCCATGATAAGGTTTTGTTGTCACAGGAAGAAGCCCAGAGTGGCAAATGGCAGCTAGTCGGTGATTGACTCATAGGCTGATGAGCGCTCAAGGGCAAGCAGAGCTTTGATGGGACTACTGGGTGCATATAGGGGTACATGAAAAGCAAAAAAGCCCTTCTTATTAAAGAAAGGCCTTTTTATTTCAATACATTATGAATTTATATCAGTTCATGCCGTATTTTTTCAGCTTCTTGCGCAGTGTGCCGCGGTTGATGCCCAGCATGTTGGCGGCGCGGGTCTGGTTGCCACGAGTGTGCTGCATAATGATATCAAGCAGAGGTGCTTCAACTTCGCATAGCACCATTTCATAAACTTCCTGGGCTTCTTGACCGTCCAACTGAGCGAAGAAGTTGCTGACAGCGCGCTTTACGGCGTCGCGCAGTAACTGGGGCTTGATGGTGCCGTTAGCGGTTTCGATTTTGCCTACGGTAAGCTGATGAGCTTCTGTGTGAGTTGTCTGATCAAACATTCGTATTCTGCTCTTTATTTATCTAGTACACATTCATCAAAAAAACGTTCCACCATGGAACATTGTTCTGCAGCGGTTTCCAGCCGGTTAAAGTCGGCACGGAACTGGCGCTGTTCTTCCTGGTCCAGGTACCATCCCATATGTTTTCTGGCGAAGCGGACGCCCTTTACTTCCCCATATAAATCATACAGTTTGGTTAGGTGTTCCAGCATCACTTGACGCTGCTCTGCCATCCCAATGGGCGCTAGCTTGCTACCTGTGTCCAGGTAATGCTGGATCTCTCTGAAAATCCAAGGCCTTCCCTGGGCACCCCGTCCTATCATCAGGGCATCGACACCTGTGTAATCCAGCACGAAACGCGCCTTCTCCGGACTATCGATGTCCCCGTTGGCGACAACAGGAATCGAGACATTCTGTTTGATCGCCTTGATGGTGTCGTACTCGGCATGACCCTTGTACATGCATTGGCGGGTGCGGCCATGAACCGCGAGCGCCGTAATGCCACTCTCTTCGGCAATCCGGGCGATTTGAACACCATTTCTGTGTTCTGGGGCCCAGCCCGTGCGAATCTTCAGCGTTACTGGCACATCCACTGCGGCAACCACGGCATCCAGTATTTTCTTTACCAGTTCCGGCGATTGCAGCAGGGCAGAACCCGCGAGCTTTTTATTCACTTTTTTTGCCGGACAACCCATGTTGATATCTATGATTTGGGCGCCTTGCTCCACATTGTAGCGGGCGGCCCAAGCCATATTATCGGGGTCAGCCCCGGCGATTTGTACTGAGCGTATGCCTTCTTCACCCGAGTGCGTCATTCTCTGGCGGCTCTTGTCCGTGTCCCAAAGGTCGGGATTGGACGAAAGCATCTCTGACACTGCCATGGCAGCACCATAACGGATACAGAGATTACGGAAGGCCTGATCGGTGACACCTGCCATTGGTGCCACGATCAGCTGATTCTTCAGTTGATAGGGTCCAATCTGCATTTTGCTGTTTCACCTTGCTCTTCAAAGGGGCGCTATAGTACGCCTTTTTGACAGCGGTGAAAAGGTCAATAAATGACCTGAGCAAAACTTTTTTACTTGACTTTTGATTGGTGGGAAGTCAGCGCCAGTGCGCTCTGGCGCCGCCTTTACCGCTATTTGCGTACTCCTGTCAAGCGGCTCCAATCTTCTTTGTGAACGGCTTCGTCCATCTCGAACCATTGAGCGTAAAATTCGCGGATCTCTTCGGCTTGTTCCTGCAGTAAACCGGACAGCGCCAGTTTGCCACCCGGGCGCACCAACTCGGCGATCAGGGGGGCCAGTTCCCGCAGCGGTCCGGCCAAAATGTTGGCAACCAACACATCGGCCTGAATACCTTTGGGTTGATCTTCAGGCAGATAGAGGCTGAGTCTGTCATCCACGCCGTTGCGTTTGGCATTGTCGCGGGAGGCGTCTATCGCCTGGTAGTCTATGTCTATGCCTATGGCGTTGGTTGCGCCCAGCTTGAGACCGGCGACCGCCAGAATGCCGGAACCACAGCCGAAGTCGACCAGCTGTTTACCTTGCAGATCCAGGCCATCGAGCCACTCCAGGCACAGGGCCGTTGTGGGATGAGTGCCTGTGCCAAAGGCCAGGCCGGGATCCAGGATCACGTTGACGGCTTCAGGCTCCGGGATTTCACGCCAGCTGGGACAGATCCACAGGCGCTTGCCGAACTGAATGGGGTGGAAGCTGTCCATCCATTCGCGTACCCAGTCTTTATCTTCTATCTGCTCAATCTTGTAGTTCAGCTTGCCTTCGAGGAAGGGCAGTTGCTTGAGCATCTCGACTGTGGGAGTCAGATCTGTGCCGGCATCGAACAGAGCGACCACCACAGTGTCGGCCCAAAGTGGGGTTTCTCCCAGTTTGGGCTCAAAAATCGGCGTATCTTTACCATCTTCAAAGGTGATGGACACGCTGCCTTCCTCCAGCAACAGGTCGCTGAGTGTCTCGGCGTGCTCGCTGCTGCTGTGGATACGTAACTGGATCCAGGGCATGGAATCTTCTCTCGTGGGGGACTATAAAGCGCTATTGTAAGCCATAGGTCACAGGCCTTGCCAGCACGCCGGGGTAAAGAGGGTGGAGTGAAACCCGGTTTCAGCTTTGGCCCGTTAATGGCGGAATTTACGGTAACTTACTGTCTTTTCTGTTTCAAAGTTTCAAATAAACGTTTGATTTATATTGGTTAATTGGTATTACCTCTGTTTTGCTGAAAGTGGTTTATTTGTGAGCATGATCAGATAATCCCCCACTTTCGATTGAGGCAGGTCACATTCAGACTCCTTGGCCATTGGCGCAGTTTGGCTGTGAGTTATGTTGTAGATCCCAAGGATCTGTACCCAAAAAACATGCTGACAAAATATCACATCCCTGAGCGCTGGCTCGGTCATGCCAACAGCCATTACTGGTCGGCCAGAGCCGATCGCCTGCAGAGTGCCACCGGCATTTTGCTGGGCATGTTTCTGTTGGCGCATCTTCACTTCGAATCCAGCATCATGCTGGGCAAAGAGGCTTTCTATAAGGTAGTGCAGGTGCTGGAAGGCGGTTGGTTCAGTGCCACTGGCCACGGTTATCCACTGCTGACGCAACTCTTCTCTGTGTTCATTCTGCTGGTGGTGATACTGCATGCCGCCATGGCGCTCAGGCGTTTTCCGGCGCAGCTCGGCCAATGGCGGGCGCTGCGCAGCCACCTGCATTTGATTAAACACCGCGACAGCCACGCCTGGTTCTGGCAGTTGGCCACCGGCTTTATCCTGTTCTTCCTGGTGCCCATGCACCTGGTCACCATGATAGCCAATCCGGAAATCGGCCCCAATATGTCGGCCTACCGGGTCTGGCATGACAACACCTGGCTGCTGTATATCTTGCTGCTGCCTGCAGTGGTGATCCACGCCATGATAGGCCTGTATCGGGTGGCGGTGAAATGGGGCCTCAGCTTTAACCGCACTGGCCTGAGAAAAATAGCCAAGCTATTGATTGTCTATCTTATCGTGCTTGGATTAGGCAGTTTGGTGACCTATATGCTGCTAGGCAATGAGCTGAGCCTGCCGTTGCAGCCGTTCGTTCCCGGTTAACTCAATATCAGTTAAAGGTAAATTAACCGGCAGAAGTTTGATCTGCCTCAGGGTTCGTTTGCCCTTTGTGATCCACATTGGTTTGACTATCTTTAAGCGGTTAAGCCATTGGATGACAGGGAGAATACGAATGATACGACTGAGTGAGCGCTGGGGCGGCTGGTTGGATCTGGGGCAGAGTGCTTCAGGCGTGTTGTTGGCGCTGTTTTTGTGGACTCACCTGTTGCTGGTGTCTTCAATATTGCTGGGGGCGCCGGCAATGGAATGGGTGGCCCGCAATATGGAGCTGAGTTTTCTCAGTGATGGTGGCCACGGCTATCCCTGGGTGGTGAGCCTGATAGCCATAGCCGTTGCCGGGTTGGCGTTGTTGCACGTGCTGGTGGCCTTGCACAAATTGCCTTTGTCGCTCAAGCAGCAAAAGGCTCTGAAACAGCAACTAGTGCAAATTGATCATGGCGATACCCGCTTGTGGGTGTGGCAGGCTGCTACCGGAGTGGTGATTTTGCTGTTGCTTCCTGTGCATCTTTGGTTGGTGGGTTCGGCCCCGGAAACCATAGGGCCACAGGGATCGGCCGACAGGATTTGGAACCAGTATGCCTGGGCCTTGTACCTGCCACTGCTGCTGACCGTGGAGTTACATGCCGCCATAGGACTGTACCGGGTGGCATTGAAATGGGGCGCGGCGCGGGATCTCAACAGCCGGGCGCGCCTTAGAAAAATTAAAACCATACTCAGTGTGGCGTTTGTCGCCGTAGGTCTGGCGTCCTTGCTGGCTTTTTGGCCCCACGCGAGCTGAGTATTGATAACCCAAACAGATAGCTTTCGGGTAAACGGCATTGGGCCGTCCCATAAGGAGTGTGTGTGAAACTCATCTATACGGATTCGTTGGTTGTCGGCGCCGGATTGGCGGGTCTGCGGGTAGCCATCGCTTCCAAAGAGCGTGGCCTGGATACCCTGGTACTGTCGCTGATCCCTGCCAAGCGTTCCCATTCGGCCGCGGCCCAGGGCGGTATGCAGGCCAGTCTCGGCAATACCGTCAAGGGCATGGGCGACAGCGAAGATGTGCATTTTCAGGACACGGTCAAAGGCTCAGACTGGGGCTGCGATCAGCAGGTGGCGCGAATGTTCGCCCACTGTGCTCCCAAGGCGGTACGTGAGCTGGCCAACTGGGGCGTACCCTGGACCAGGGTGACTGCCGGGCCGCGTCAAGTGGTGGTCAATGCCGAAAAGGTGACTCTGGAAGAAGCCGCCGAGGCTCACGGGCTGATCAATGCCCGCGACTTTGGCGGTACCAAGAAATGGCGCACCTGTTACACCGCCGATGGTACCGGCCATTCGCTGCTGTATGCGGTGGACAATAAGGCGATCTCCATGGATATCCCGGTGCATGAACGGGTCGAGGCGCTGAAACTCATCCACGATGGCAACCGCTGCCATGGGGTTATTGCACGCTGTTTGATCACCGGTGAACTCAGGGCCTATATCGCCCGGGCCACCACCATAGCCACAGGCGGCTATGGCCGTATCTATGAAGTGTCCACCAATGCAGTGATCTGTGAGGGTATAGGCCAGGCGCTGGCGCTGGAAACCGGGGTCGCGACCCTTGGTAATATGGAAGCCGTACAGTTCCACCCCACGGCCATAGTGCCCGTGGGAATTCTGACCACTGAGGGCTGCCGCGGTGACGGTGGCTTGCTGCGGGATAAAGACGGCTACCGCTTTATGCCTGACTATGAGCCGGAAAAGAAAGAGCTGGCCTCCCGTGACGTGGTATCACGGCGGATGACAGAACATATGCGTAAGGGCAAGGGAGTCGACAGCCCCTATGGCCCGCACCTGTGGTTGGATATCACCCTGCTGGGGCGCAAGCATGTGGAAACCAACCTGCGGGAAGTCAAAGAGATCTGTGAGAACTTCCTCGGCATAGATCCGGCTGAAGAGTGGATCCCGGTGCGGCCGACCCAGCACTATTCCATGGGCGGTATTCGCACCAATCATACAGGAGAGAGCCCGCAGCTCAAGGGGCTGTTCAGTGTCGGCGAGGCGGCCTGTTGGGACATGCATGGCTTTAACCGTCTGGGCGGTAATTCGCTGGCGGAAACCGTGGTCGGCGGCATGATCATAGGCAAATATGTGGCCGACTTCTGCGAGCAGGAGGAGCTGGTGCTGGATACGGCGTTGGTGCAGCGTTTCCGTGATGAGCTCAACCAGGAGATAGACGAGCTGCTGGCTCGGGAGCAGGGCGAGAGCCCGTTTGAGCTCAAGCGCCTGATGCAAAGAGTGATGATGGACTATGTCGGCATCTTTCGTAACGGCCCTGAGCTGGAAAAGGCGGTGGCCGAACTCAAGGATTTGCTGGCTCGCTCGCGCAATATTGTCGTCACCTGCAAGAAGCGCCACGCCAACCCCGAGTTGGTTGAGGCCCTACGGGTCAGGCGTATGCTTAAGGTGGCGCTGACTGTGGCCTGCGGCGCCCTGGCGCGCACCGAGAGTCGTGGTGCCCATGCCCGCGAGGATTACCCGCAGCGTAACGACAAAGACTGGCTCAGCCGTACCCTGGCCAGCTGGCCGGACGCCGATGCGCTGGAGCCTGTGCTCAGCTACGAGGCGCTGGATGTGATGCAGATGGAACTGCCGCCCGGTTATCGCGGCTATGGTGCCGACAATGCCATTGCCCATCCGGATACCGCCAAACGCGAGCAGGAGATTGCTGCCATTCTCGCGACTTTGGGGCCGGATGCCGGCGCTGAAGACAAGCAGCGGGCGCTGATGCCGTTCGAACTGCCGGAAAGCCTGCGCCCCGGCAACGAGCGCCTGAGCGACCGCCTGGCTTACCCACAAACTTCAACCCCTTCTCAGCCTAACCCTGCCGGAGATGACAACGCATGAGTGGCCGCACTTTAACCTTCAGGATCTTCCGTTACGACCCACAGCAAGCGGGAGACAAGCCACAAATGGTGGACTATCAACTGCAAGAAACCCCGGGGATGACGGTATTTATCGCCCTCAATCGCCTCAGGGAGGAGCAGGACCCATCGTTGCAGTTCGACTTTGTCTGTCGCGCCGGGATTTGCGGCAGCTGCGCCATGGTGATCAACGGCTTTCCTACCTTGGCTTGCCGTACCTTGACCGCCAAATATCCAGATGGACTGATCACTTTGATGCCGCTGCC
This sequence comes from Shewanella chilikensis, assembly GCF_037953065.1. Lineage (NCBI taxonomy): Bacteria > Pseudomonadati > Pseudomonadota > Gammaproteobacteria > Alteromonadales > Shewanellaceae > Shewanella > Shewanella chilikensis. The sequence goes on from NZ_CP149966.1 coordinate 336,264, forward strand.
AGGCTTTGAGCTGATAGGGGATCTGTCGGTCAACACTGGCAAGTTTATGCGTGAGCTGGCTGAAAGGCTCAAGCTGTGGCTGCACCCCAAGCCGGATCAGCAGGATATCCACCATCTGGAAGCCCCGATGGACCCGGAGGAAGCCGCCAGACTCTATGAACTGGAGCGCTGTGTGGAGTGCGGTGTCTGTGTCTCGGCCTGCGCCACCAAGCAGATGCGCGACACCTTTGTCGGCGCCGTCGGCATGATGAAAATCGCTCGTTTCGAGCTGGATAGCCGCGATGCCCGCAGCGCCGAGGACTTCTATCATGTGATAGGCAATCAGGATGGGGTGTTCGGTTGTATGACCCTGCTGGGATGTCAGGATAACTGTCCTAAAGACTTGCCCCATATGCAGCAGATAGCCTACCTGCGCCGCAAGATGGCCAGTACCTTGCTTTAAACTATGCCTTCAGAGAACTAAGCCCTTAAAGAGCTAAGCTGAGGTTCAAACAGAAAAGCCCGGAAAATTCCGGGCTTGTTTGTTGACTGTTGAGTCTGGCTAACAGAGTGAAAGCCGTTATGCCTGCTCGCGGGCGATGGCGCGATAGCCTATGTCGGTTCTGAAATAGACATCGTCCCAATGGACTTCATCCACCAGGGCATAAGCGGCCTGTTGGGCCTCGGTCACTGTGTTGCCCAACGCGGTGGCGCACAATACCCGGCCGCCATTGGTGACTACATGGCCATCGACCATCTTGGTACCGGCGTGGAACACCTTGGCTTCATTATTGCCGAGCGACAGCCCTTCGATAACATCACCCTTGCGGTAATCATCAGGATAGCCCCCGGCGGCCATGACCACACCGACGGCGGCGCGCTGATCATATTCGGCGCTGACCTTGTCCAGCTCACCACGGCAGGCGGCCAGGCAGAGATCCACCAGATCCGACTTGAGGCGCATCATGATAGGTTGAGTCTCGGGGTCGCCAAAGCGGCAGTTGTATTCCAGCACCTTGGCGCTGCCATCGGCGGCAACCATCAAGCCGGCATAGAGGAAGCCGGTGTAGACATTGCCTTCGGCGGCCATGCCGTCAACCGTTGGCCGGATAACATTGGCCATGACCCAATCATGCACTGTTTGGGTGACGACCGGCGCCGGGGAGTAAGCACCCATGCCGCCTGTGTTGGGGCCGTTGTCGGCGTTGTCACGGGCCTTGTGATCCTGGCTGGTGGCCATAGGCAGAATATTGTTGCCGTCGACCATCACGATAAAGCTGGCTTCTTCGCCGCGCAGAAACTCCTCAACGACCACTCTGGAGCCGGCTTCGCCGAACTTGTTGCCTGCCAGCATATCGTCGATGGCGGCATCGGCCTCGGTTTGATCCTGGGCGATGATTACCCCTTTACCTGCGGCCAGACCATCGGCCTTGATCACCACAGGGAAACCAGTGCGACCGGCAAGCTCGGTAACATAGGCCTTGGCCGGGGCAATTTCAGTGAAGTTCTGGTAGTCGGCGGTTGGGATCCGGTGGCGGGCAAGAAAGTCTTTGGTAAAGGCCTTGGAGCCTTCCAGTTGCGCCGCCGCTTCGGTGGGGCCAAAGATATTCAGGCCTTCGGCGCGGAAGGCATCGACTACACCCAGTACCAGAGGGGCCTCTGGGCCGACTATGGTGAGGGCTATCTGTTGTTGCTTGGCAAAGGCCAGCAGCGCCGGGATATCTGTGGCTTCTATCGCCAGGTTTTCCAGCTTGGGCTCCAGCGCCGTGCCGGCATTCCCCGGAGCAACAAATACGGTTTCCACGGCGGCAGATTGCGCTGCCTTCCAGGCCAGGGCATGTTCACGACCACCACCACCAATCACGAGTACTTGCATCTTCTTATCCTTTTTCGCTTAACGCCTTGCGGGCAGGTTCAGGCCGGGCAGGGCTTTGTTACGGCGAATCGCCGGAGGTTATTCCGGCGATAAGTTCATTGCATCAGTGCAGGCCGGTTTGGGCCTGCTGACTATCAGTGACGGAAGTGGCGCATATTGGTAAATACCATGGCCATTCCATGCTCGTCTGCAGCGGCAATCACCTCTTCATCGCGGATTGAGCCACCGGGTTGAATGATGCAGCTGATACCGGCAGCAGCAGCGGCATCGATACCGTCACGGAAGGGGAAGAAGGCATCGGATGCCATCACTGAACCTTCCACGACCAAGCCTTCATCGGCGGCCTTGATACCGGCGATTTTGGCGCTGTAGACCCGGCTCATTTGACCTGCGCCCACCCCTATGGTCATGCCGTCTTTGGCATAAACAATGGCGTTGGACTTAACGAACTTGGCGACCTTCCAGCAGAACAGCAGATCTTTGATTTCTTCGGCAGTAGGTTGACGCTTGCTGACCACCTTGAGGTCGGCCTCGGTCACCATGCCTTGATCTCTGTCCTGGATCAGCAGACCACCGTTGACCCGCTTGTAATCCAGGCCCTTGGTGCGGCCTTGCCACTGACCGCATTCAAGCAGACGGACATTGGCTTTCTTGGCAACCAGCTCGCGGGCTTGCTCGCTGACCTTAGGAGCGATGATCACTTCAACAAACTGACGCTCGACAATGGCCGCCGCGGTAGCGCCGTCCAGCTCACGGTTGAAGGCGATGATGCCGCCGAAGGCTGAGGTAGGGTCTGTCTTGAAGGCGCGGTTGTAAGCGTCTAGTAGATCGCTGCCCAGGGCGACACCACAGGGGTTGGCATGCTTGACGATAACGCAGGCGGGTTGCTCAAATTCCTTGACGCATTCCAGCGCGGCGTCGGTGTCGGCGATATTGTTGTAAGACAGCGCCTTACCTTGCAGCTGCACGGCAGTGGCGACCGAGGCTTCGTCTGTGTTGAGGTCAACATAGAAGGCGGCGCTCTGGTGGCTGTTCTCGCCGTAGCGCAGATCTTGCTTCTTCAGCAACTGAGTGTTGAAGGTGCGCGGGAACTTGGAATCCTGGTGACACTCGTCCTTGCTGTGGGCCGGAACCTGAGTACCGAAGTAGTTGGCTATCATGCCATCATAGGCGGCCGTATGTTCAAAGGCGGCAATGGCCAGATCGAAACGGGTCGCCAGAGTAGTTGAGCCCTGGTGGGCCGCCATTTCTGCCAGTACGCGTTGATAGTCAGAGGCGTTGACCACTATGGTGACATCTTTATGGTTCTTGGCCGCGGCGCGCACCATGGTCGGGCCGCCGATATCGATATTCTCTATGGCGTCTTCCAGGGTACAACCCGGTTTGGCAACGGTTTCGGCGAAGGGGTAGAGGTTAACGGCCACCAGGTCAATCGGGCCTATGCCGTTGGCTTCCATGACGGCTTCGTCCTGGCCACGACGGGCGAGAATACCGCCATGCACTTTGGGATGCAGTGTCTTGACCCGGCCATCCATGATCTCTGGGTGACCTGTGTAGTCTGAAACTTCAATGACAGGTATAGCGTTATCCGCCAGCAAGCGGGCGGTGCCTCCGGTGGACAGCAGTTCAACGCCCTGGGCATGCAGCGCCTTGGCGAACTCCAGGATTCCGGTCTTATCAGATACGCTCAAGAGCGCGCGACGTATGGGTCTGGCATTATTCATTTGGGTACAGTATTCCACTTTTTTATATTCAAGGATCTTTCGGAAAACCAGGCAGTGCTGATTTGCATTGTTTTCCAAAAGTCCCTCGAATGGTCCGGGAACCCTCAAGGCGCGCTGTATTTTAACGTAAAACAATTTGTGGCGGTGTTTTTTCTACGCGTTTCACAATATTGCTCTGCGAACAAGCCAAAACCCCGAAGCGGGATAAAAAACACTTGACCTTGGATTAAGCTCTAAGCTTTATACTTGAATAGGAATTATTAGCAGGAACTGCATATGTACAGGATAGGTGAACTGGCCAAGCGCTTTGATATCAAGGCCGACACCCTGAGGTTTTACGAGAAACACGGCCTGCTGGCACCCTCTATGCGCACCGACTCTGGTTACCGGGTCTATAGCGACAGGGATGCCGAGCGGCTGAAGTTTATTCTCAGGGCCAAGGCGGTGGGTTTTACCCTGGGGGAGATAGCCGAGCTTTTGTCCATTGAACTGGATAAGTCCAACCGTGCCTGCAGCGATGTCAAAGGCATGGTGGACGACAAGTTGGATAAGGTGCAACAGAAAATTGCCGAGCTTAACCAGTTCCGCCAGTCTTTGCAGTTACTGTCAGACACTTGCTGTGGCGGCCCGGAAAGTGCCGAGCATTGTTCGATTTTGGAGGCGTTGGAGTCCTGTGACGACGAGCTGTCCCCCAGAGTCGAAACCGGCAAGGGTCACAATCACAGTCATGCCAATAGCCGTGCAAGTAGGGGCGCAAAATCATGTTGATGGATAATTTTATTGAGCTGTTTCTCGAGTCAGCCCCCTGGCTGCTATTGGGGCTGGTGCTGGCGGGGCTGCTGAAGGTTTTTGTTCCCATGAGCTGGATGCAAAAGCAATTGGGGGGCCATGGCCTCAAGACCACGGTCAAGGCGGCCCTGCTGGGCGCGCCTTTGCCGCTGTGTTCCTGCGGCGTTATCCCGGCCGCTGTTGGCCTGAGACGCAGCGGCGCCTCCAAGGCGGCTACCACCTCTTTTCTGGTATCGACCCCTGAAACCGGCGTCGATTCGGTCACTGTCTCCTATGTTCTGCTCGGCCCCTTTATGGCGATTGTCAGGCCCATTGCCGCGGTGTGCAGTGCCATAGTGGCAGGTTTGCTGGTTGGTCGCGATGATGAGCCGGCTTTGCCCTCTGAGGCAGTGAAGAAGAGCGATCCGGAAGGGGCTCAAGTCAAAACTGCGGCTCAGTTCAAGCCGGTAGGCGCCGCCAACTACAGTCCTCTCAAGGCCGCGCCGACACAAGCTCAGAGTTCCTGCTGTGCCCCGGCCAAGGTGCAAGAGGCAGACTGCTGCAGTACGGCTAAGATCAGTACCGCTAAGGCCAGCACCGCCGGCAGCTCTTGTTGCTCTTCAGTCAAGGAGGAAGCCACTCAGTCCTGCTGCTCTCAACCTAAGGTAGAGGCGGCTTCATGTTGTTCATCATCGCAATCGGCCTCAAGTTGCTGCGACAGTGACGACATGGCAGCTGAACTCAAGTCGAAGTCTGTCTTGCATAGAGTGCTGGCCGGTCTCAAGTATGCCGCCACGGATCTGGTGCGTGACACCGCCATCTGGTTGCTGGTGGGGTTGTTCTTTGCCGCACTGGTACAGACCTATGTGCCGGGAGACTTCCTGGCCCAATGGGGCGGCGGTATTCTGGCCATGCTGGTGATGGTTCTCATCTCAATCCCCATGTATATCTGTGCCACTGCTTCGACGCCGATAGCGGCAGGTTTGCTGCTGGCCGGGGTTTCCCCGGGCGCCGTGTTGGTGTTTATGCTGGCGGGACCTGCCACCAACATAGCCACCCTGGGCGTAGTCGCTAAAGAGATGGGTAAACGGGCGCTTTACGGCTATCTTGGCGGGGTACTCGGAGTGGCGCTGCTGGCTGGAATGCTGGTGAACCTGCTGGTGGCGAACTTTGGTTTTGAAGTGATGCCGCAGATAGGGGAAGAGCACCAGTTACTGCCACAGGCCGTGGTCAACTGGTCGGGGATTGTTCTGGCGCTGCTGATGGCCAAGGTGATTTACGATAAGATCCCCAGGCGTTGGCTGCGGCGGGATTGCTGCTCCGGCTGACACTCCACTGCACAAGGGAAAGGCGCTCGATTGAGCGCCTTTCGTTTTATCTATTGCCAAACAGGGGCTGCGAAAGGAGAGGGTCATTTGCCTTGTTTGATATTCTCCACAGGATTGAGTTTGGCCTGCTTCTTGGCCATTTTGGCGGCCCGCTTCTCCTTGGCAGAGTGCATGGGTTTCTTCTTTTGCTCTTTGCTGTTTTTGTGCTCTTTCATGGTGTTGATTCCATTGATAGCGAAAGCCTGGCTGGGGTTTTTCTCCCCGCTTCCTGCAATTTAAGATCCACTTACAGCTGGCATACCGGTCAGTCAGACACCGGCGTGATTCAACCAGTTGGTCGGCCTGGGCCGACCTGGATATTTTACGCCTGTTGCCGAAATACTGCTGTCGGCTTCAATAGAATATTTGAGAATAACGCTTTGCTTTTGAGATGGTATTTGACTAAGGAGCGCGAACAAGTTTTATCTGTGCACTGTGTCGGCTTGCATGCCTGAATGCAAGGCGCGGTTCGCAGCCAATGGCCCTGGTCCTTTGCGAGAATTTCCCAAGAGTATTTCACTACAAAGTGGCCAGGTTCGTGCGAAAGGTTGTGCGAGAGAGCGAGTGAAAGCCTGGGCGAATCAGTCTCTGCCACAACCTTCCTTTAAAGCGCTTCCGCCTTGAGCATGGCTCTTGGGCGTCTGGCACGGTACTGCACCAGGCTGACCCCGGTCAGCACCAAGGCCCCGCCGACATAGTGAGGGACTCCCAATTGCTCATCCAGTAACGTGGAAGCCAGCACTGCGGTGAAGATTGGCATCAGATTCATAAAGATGGCGGTTCTCTCTGTACCCAGCAGGGCAATCGCCTTGATCCAGGCCCAAGGCGCCAGAATCGAGGCACAGATAGCGGCATAAGCTATCAAGGGCAGTGAAGCCTGAGTGATGCTGATACTGCTGGCAAAGAGCAGCAGGGGCGACAGCATGAACACGGCGAACAGTATCTGCATATACAGCAGGTCCCAGGTCGGCAGTTGCAGCGACCAGCGTTTTAACAGCACGCCGTAGAGGGCGTAGACCACGGCGGCCAGCAACAACAAGAGATCGCCGGGTACCACAGAGGTTGACAGCCGGGCCAAGTCGCCTTGGCTGAGCATAAACAGTAAGCCGCTGAAGGAGATAAAAGCGCCCAGCAGTGCCAATTTGGAGAGCCTTACTCCGAGCAAAGGCACCGCAAGTAACAGGCTGAGAACCGGCACCAGAGAGGTGATCAGCGCCATATTGGTGGCGCTGGTGGTCGCGGCGGCAAAATACGCCAGGCTTTGGTTCAGCACCATTCCCAAGCTAGCCAACACGGCGAGTTTGCCAAGATGAGGGCGAATCATGGCGCGGCGGCGCCAAACCCCGGGGAGCAGCACTGGGGTCAATAACAAAAGTGCAAAAGCCCAACGGTAGAAAGAGATGGCTTCCGGCGCTATAACATCGGCGGAGAGTTTATTAACCAGACTATTGCCGGCCCAGATGGCTACCGCCAATAATGGAAAAAGATACAAAAAAGGACTCCTCAGCCCTAAGAACAAGGCTTAACAGATAGATAATAGGGGCAGATTATTCCACGTCTTATGTGATATACATATCTGCTATCAGACAAGTTCAATCCGCCTTCGGACATTTGCATATGGCCAACATCTATCATCCACCTGAGCAGCATCCCGGTGACGGCTCACAGGTGTTTTTCTATTACCAGCAGTTTTCACCCGATACGCTGACACCCATGCACAGCCATACCTGGGGGCAACTGCAATTGAGTCGCGGTGGTTTGATGGAGCTGGTGGCACAAGGGCGGCGCTTTATGTCGTTGTCGCAGTGCGGTATCTGGATCCCGGCCGGTATAAAACATGAGAGCTACATGCGCCGCTGCGTACAGTACAGTTCAATGAATGTGCCGCAGGAACTGGCTACCAGGCTGCCCAAGCACATCTGCCTGCTGGAGTTGAGTCCGATAGCGGAAGCTATTTTGATGGACTTGAACTCAAGAGGTGTTGAGCTGGCCCATACGCCTGAGGATCAAAGGCTGCTTAAGGTGCTATTGGATCAATTGAGTCTGGCCAGGGAAGTGCAGCCTTTTTTACCGGTAACCGACCATCCCATGTTGCAAGCTATAGCTGCCGAGCTGGAAGCCGTACCTGAGGGCGGGCGCAGTTTTGCTGCCTGGGCAGATACCTTGGGGACAACAGAACGCACTTTGGCGCGCTTGTGTCAGTCAAAGCTTGGAATGAACTATACCGAGTGGCGGCAACGCTATCGCTTCATCCACAGTTTGCAGCTGCTGCGGCAAGCGATATCAGTAAAAGAGGTGGCATTGACGCTGGGGTATCATCAGACCTCGCCCTTTATTAGTTTGTTTCGCAAGTATGCCGGTTGTACACCACAGGCTTACAGGCAACAACTGGCCCAAGGAAGTGCGCTTGTTCTTCCTTGAAAAAAAGGGGCGCCTAAAGGCGCCCAAAAGGTGGCTCGAAACTAAGCTCTCTAGCTTGGGCTTACTCCTGATCTGCGCGTTTTTCGCGCTTTTCCCGTCGTTTTTCTTTCAGGGATTTAGTTGGTTTTTTCTTCGCTTTTTCTTTACTCATGAGCGTATCTCCTCTTCAATGACCCCTCTCCACGCCGCCGCTTTGCCAGGAGAGAGGGCTGTTTCCCCTTTGACCGACCGGGAAAGAGGCGGTGGTCAAAGGATTAAGCCAAACCCCGGATCATCCTGTCGGGGCCGTTCACGGCTGAATTAAACACTTCAAGGCACTGTCTCCTCTTAATTAGCTGTCTATAAGCATGCAATCAGGCTGGCAGGCAGGGCCTTGGCTGGTTCAGCGATAAGATCTGAAACAGCACAGGGCCACCTGGTACATCCACTTCAATCAGTTCATCCAGCGTACATCCGAGCAGGGCTTCGCCCAGATCGGACAATACCGAATAGCGGCCGGAGTCGGGATCATGTTGTTGTGGATAAACCAACTCTACCTCCAGAAATTCGCCGGTTTTCAGGTTTTGCAGGCGCGCCTTGGTTCCCGGGTGCACCACACCTCCGCCGGGACAGGGTTGCGCCAGTCTGGCGATCACCGATGCCAGGGTCAGTGGTCTCAATGAGACATTGAACGAGTTTTGCAGATAGAGCTGCGATGTTTTGAATGAAAATAGATCTGCCAGTGCAGACAAAGATTTATACACCACCACAACCTCACAGGCTGAAACGGAAAATGAATAGAAAACTTTGTTACTGCCGGATGCGCGGCCGCACCCGGCTTACACTGGAAATGTCAGTGAGGTGCTCTTGAGAGAAAAAGTGTGACTGTACATAATGAGCCTCCGCAACATCAATGCAAGTGCAAGCACTTAAAAATAAGGGAAAATATGACCAACACCCACCATAGCCCAAGGAGATCGTAAAAGCAAACCCTCAATGGTCACAGCAGATATTGGTCGGGGTCATCTGTGCCAAATTCTCCGGGGGAATGACATAGGGAGGGGTGTCCAATACCAGATTGCCCCAACGTTGGAACAAGGCCTCATAGAAGTATTCGATAAAGGTGCGGCATTTTCTCGGTAGATAGGCGCGTTTGGGATAGATGAGATTAACAGTGACATGTTCCATGGGGAAATCTTGCAATATGGGGACTAAGTCTCCGCGTTGTAGTGCGTCATAGGCAATCATCATAGGTAGGCTGGCGATCCCAAGGCCATCTATGGCGGCTTCTCTGGCCAGGGTGATATTGTTGACCTGCAAGCGACTGTCGGGAATGATCTCTTGCCACTGCTTGCCATCAAATATTCGCCAGTTGCCATCTATGTATGGTGATGCCAGGCGTATTCCTTTGTGCTTCAATAGCTCATCGGGTGAGGCCGGTGTGCCAAATTTCTGCAGATATTCCGGGCTGGCCATCAGCATCTTGTGGGCATTTATCAGGCGGAAGTTTTCCAGTCTCGGGTCATTCAATCCCTGCACATGAAACATCACATCGATCCCCTCTTCGACCATATCTACCTTGCGGTTGGTCAGTTCGGCTTCAATCTGCATTTGTGGATAGTCTTCCAGAAACTTGGCAATCACAGGGCCGAGAGCCTGCTGGCCAAACTCTATCGGGCAAACGATACGCAGGTTGCCGCGGATAGTTTGCTGACTGGCGCTGAGTTGATCTTCGGCGCTGCGTAAGTCCGTGAGTATTTTATTGACTTTGTTGAAGTAAATAGAACCCGCCTCAGTCAATTTCAGGCTGCGGGTGGTGCGTAGTAAAAGTTGTACTCCTGTGCTGTGCTCCAACTCGGCTATCTTACGGCTAACCGTCGCCTTGGTGATGCCCATTGCCTTGGCTGCGGCGGTAAAGCTGCCCTTATCAACAACTTGTGCAAAAATCTGTATCCGATTGAGATCCATTTTATTGTTACGCCTGTGAAACAGTGGGTTGAGTATAGGGTATCTAATAAATCTACTGAGACAGTTGTAAAATACCACTGCAAACTTCAGGAGTCTAATGATGTCAATGAGTGAGGCCGTCAGCGTTATTTTCGGCTCTCTTGGAATGTGATTAGTGACGTCGGCAGTCAATATTTATGGAAGCCATAAACAGTGCTGATATAAAAACTGATATTGCTTGTGCTCGACCCTTGGTGCCGGATGGGGTTGTGTGAGGTAAGGGGACTCGACAGAGCCCGACTTCCACATTGGTAACCCGGTTCGCCGATACAGACCTATTTAGATGCGTTTCCCGACCAAACCTTTACTGGTGTTATCGATAGTCTGTCACCGGCCTCCGGCGCCAAACCTATCCCACCTACTGCGGATGTTAATTCGTTTTTCTCCCCAATAGTTCTAGGATACGCCGGGAGAGGGCTTGGCGCTTAACTCGGTACTTCTCTTTGTGGCGCTCACCGTCTTAGCGACCACATCGAGGGGCTGGCCCAATGATTGGATCATGCGTCTCTTGGTCATACATCTTTACCCCTATCGCACTCATTGCTGAGATATTTTGCGCCGGATTTCAGACTGGTGTAGGCTGAGTTTCCGAGAAATAACAGAGAACTACCCGTGCAGTGGCAATTATTACCCTTTACAGAGTTAACCCCGGACACCCTCTATGAATTGATGAAACTGAGGGTGGACATCTTTGTGGTAGAACAAAATTGCCCTTACCCAGAGTTGGATGAAAAAGACAGAGTCGCGGGGGCCATGCACCTACTAGGCCGCGGTAGTTCCGGAGAGCTGTTGGCCTATGCCAGGTTGCTGCCTGCCGGGGTCAGTTATTCCCAGGTCAGTATCGGCCGGGTGGCCGTTGCGGCCAAGGCCCGTGGTGGTGGCCGTGCCAGACAACTGATGCAAGAGGCGATTGTCAATTGTCAAAAGCTGTGGCCAGCTGAAGATATCAAGATTGGCGCGCAGGAGTATCTGCGGGCGTTTTATCAGAGTTTGGGGTTTGAAGCGGTTTCAGAGGTCTATCTGGAAGATGGCATTCCCCACCTGGATATGTTGTTGCATGCTCAAAAGAAGGACACTTGAATGTCATTATATCGTATAAACCAGCGTCAAATAGTATGTGTGGCCAGCTTTCTGGCCAAACCAGGCAAAGAACAGGCCTTGATTGAGGTGCTGGCGGCACTAATCCCGGATACTCGCAAGGAGGATGGTTGCATTCGTTACGAGTTGAATCAGAGTCGCGATGAGCCGCGCAGGATCACTTTCATTGAGAAGTTTGTCGATATCGAATCTTTCGAACAGCACTGCGCCAAAGACGCTATCCAGCACTATTTCCATCAGCAGATGCCTGAGCTGGTAGAGTCTCATCATGTAGAAACTTATCAGGAAATTATCGTCTGATATTTTCAGGATGAACTGAAGTAGGCTTTAAAACCAATGCCCCGTTAGGGGCATTTTTCAGGCTCGGAGGCGAATATCCGGTTGCAAGTCCAGCTCACCTGCCGAGGAGATGGTCGCCAGCTGCGCATGCTGAGCTATGATGGCCAAGGGGCCACTGAGAAGATTACGTACAAACAGCAAGCGATAACCATATCCCTGTAAGCGATAGAAGGCGAGTTGTTGCTCGGCCGTCATGGCATGCCAATGGATGCTATTGCTGACCTGGTCGGCATCCGGCTTTCGTCTGTCAGGTACTTGTGTGGCGATCATAGTGACTTTTACCCAGGTTGGCACTCGCTGACCATAAGGCGCTGCAGTTGTTACGTATTTGGCTAATGTAACAGGCTTACATGGCTTAAAACATGATTTTGTGCAAAAAACAGACTAATTTAGCACTTCAGTGTTAGCCCCAAAGTTTAAGCCCGGTCGTTACCGGAACATAAAGGGGTGATAGTGATTGGGTCATCAAGGAGGATCCGCATGTTGTCATATATTGAACCTGTGTTCCGGCCGCCATCGGAATGGAAATCTCTCATACTGCAGGTAACCAATGGTTGCAGCTGGAACCGCTGCGCCTTTTGTGACATGTATACCCAGGAGCAAAAGCGCTTCAGAGCGTTTAAGTTGGAAAAGGTGGAGCAAGATCTGCGACGGGTTGCAGCTTCCGGAGTTGAGGTGAGCCGGGTGTTTTTGGCCGATGGTGATGCCATGACTTTGCCTTTTGCCAGGCTGGAACAGATTTGTGAGCTGATTCATCGCTACTTGCCCAATGTCAGTCGTATCAGCAGCTATTGCCTGCCACGCAACCTAGGCAATAAGAGTGTGGAGCAGCTACAGCGGCTGCGGCAACTCAAGTTATCCTTGCTGTATGTCGGTTGTGAGAGTGGTGATGACCAGGTGCTGGCCCGTATTGGTAAGGGAGAGAGTTACGCCTCCTCGCTGGCAGCGCTGGAGAAAATTCGGGCTGCCGGAATAAAGTCATCTGTGATGATACTCAATGGTCTGGGTGGCGTGGACTTATCAAAGCAACACGCACTTAATTCAGCGCGGCTGATGAATGCGGCGCAGCCGGATTATCTCAGCACTCTGGTGGTAACTCTGCCACTTGGCCAGGAAAGAATGGATAGTGCGTTTGATGGCGACTTTCAAATGCCGGATCAAAGACAACTGTTGCAGGAGATGCGTTATTTACTGCAGGAGTTGGAGTTGGAGCAGACCATTTTCCGCTCGGATCATGCTTCCAACTATTTGGTGTTGAAAGGCGTACTAGGGCGAGACAAAGCCAGGTTGTTGGCAATGGTTGAGGAGGCGCTCGCAGGACGTTTCGCCCTGCGAGCCGAGTGGCAAAGAGGCTTGTGATCAGTCTTTTTGCCGCTCAGTGATCCTTATGTCCCGTGCCGGGCAAGGGATCTGGATCCCTGCTTGTTGCAGGCCTTGCCAGATTTGCAGATTTATTTGGTACTTATCCTGGAAATAGCTGGCAGTGGGAACCCAATAGCGCACACCTATATCTATGCCTGTGCTGTTGAAACCATTGATACCCACCTGTGATGGGGAGTTGGCATCGACACTGGGATGGCTGCCGAGTACCGCCTGAGCTATGGCTATCGCCTGCTGGGGATCGGCTTTATAGTCAATATTGAAGTGGGTTTCCACTAACTTGTTGGCAAAGGAGTTGTGCAGTATCTCGCCGATAATGTGTTTGTTGGGAATACTTATCTGCTCGCCTTCCTCGTTGGTCAGTATGGTCAGCCCCAGGCGAATATCTTTGACCAGGCCTGTGGTTCCCTTGACCGTGATGGTGTTACCCACGATAAAGGGACGGGTGACGATAATGGTCACCCCGGCTGCGTAGTTGGACAACATGCCCTGAATTGCTAAACCGGCGCCCAGTGAAGCGGCACCTATGGCTGCCACCATGGGAGTGACACTGATCCCCAGTTTACCCAAGGCAACGATGGCAATCATTATGATGATCAGTATCCGTACCAAATGAGTGACAAAGGTGGCCAGGGTGACATCGACATTGTGTTTTTCCAACTGACGGCCTACTGTGTTGGCCACTTTTGCAGCTAGCCACAACCCCAGTAGAAAGATGATCAGTGCACCCAGGAGTTGGAAGCTGTATTTCACCAAAAACTCGGTTATCAGATCATAAACATTTTGCAGCTGCGCCAACTCCAGCTCCAACCCGGTATTTTTCATTGCTTGGCTCCTTTCCTGAAATGCCGCAAGATATGGACACAATATTCCTGAGTCATGTCACTCACTTGTATTCAATAACAGGGTATTCTGCCTCTTTGTTGTGGCAAATTAAAAGGGAACTATATGAAGTCTTTTGCGTTTTTGTTTTCTCTGTGTCTGACCATGCTGGTCAGCCCTATGATCCAGGCTTCCGAATATACTGTGGGCGATAGATTGGCCCCCATTTCGCTGCAGGATCAGCATGAAGCCACCATGGTGTTGGACACTTCGGCAAAGTATCTGTTGTTTGGCCGCAGTATGAAAGGGGGTGAGATTATCAAAACTGCACTCGAAGGCCGTGATAATCAGGCGTTGCAACAGGCGGGTATCTTTTACCTGGCTGATATCAGCGGTATGCCATCCTTGATTGCCAAATTTGTTGCCATCCCACAGATGCGGGATCTGACTTTCAGTATTGCCCTGGACAAAGAGGGTGAGATCAGCAAATTACTGCCCGCCGCCAAGGATGCCGCCAGCCTGATCTCTCTGGATAAGTTGACCATCACCAAGCTGCAATATTTTGATGATGCCGAAGCTCTGAAGCAGGCACTCAAAGAAGCCGGGCTGCAAGACTGAGCCCTTGGCAGCTCAAGTCTTAGCCGAGCTGCAGACTCAACATACTGATAGCCCCCATCTCCAGGCTGTTGTTGAACAGCAGCCTGTGCTCTCCCGGAAAGGCACTTCCCAACAAGTAAAACAGTGGCTGCAGATGCTCATCTGTTGGATGACACAGCTCGGCCGTGCCAGTATCGACCAAGGTTTTATAGTCCAGCAGCGCTGAGTATTCTTCTGCCATTAAGCTCTCGGTAACGGCCTGATTAAACCGGGTCGCCCAAGGCAATGGTGGGCTGCCTGGTGTCAGGGCGCGCAAATTGTGGACCACATTGCCAGACCCTATGATCAGTACGCCTTGCTCGCGCCAGCGCCTTAACTCGCGTCCCACCTGGAACTGTTGTTGCGGGCTGAGGTTTTGATCCAGACTCAGTTGAAATACCGGAATATCGGCCTCGGGGTAGAGGTGAACCAAGGCCGACCAACTGCCATGATCTAAGCCTTGCGAGTCGATACGAGCGACAGGAATGCTCAGACTGGCAGCAATCTGCTTCGCCAACTCCGGCGCGCCGACGGCCGGGTATTGCATGGCAAAGAGCTCGGCGGGAAAACCGCCGAAATCATGTATGGTTTGCGGCCGGCTTGCAGTGGAAATGGCTGTGCCCCGTGTCAGCCAATGGGCCGAAAGCAACAATATCGCTTTGGGTTTGGGGAGTGTTTGTCCCAGTTCTTGCCACTGCTTTGTGGTGGTGTTGTTTTGCAAGGCGTTCATCGGGCTGCCATGGCCCAGAAACAGCGCCGGCATTATCTGTGTTGCGGACATAGAGTCTCCAAATCAGCTGTAGGATGCCGTTCCTGACATATCTGCATTCAGCTTACCCGGATGCTCGATTGAAAATAATCGCAAAATACTCGCCATACCCTTCCATAAAATCGAATATCCCCTGCTCTCTTGCTTGCCGCTATGCTTTATCGTTTCCGGTAGCTGCTTACACCAAGCGCTCTCAAGCGAGCAGCAATTATGGTTTGTATTTGAGGGTGAAAGTAGTAATTGCATGATTATTAATGCTTTTATTTTATAGTTGTTAGGGTTTGAATTTTTGGAATAAAAAGTTGGTTTTAATGTATAAAAATTCATTGCGTGAGAGGCGGAAATAGCGTTTACTGCGCTGGATTTTAACCCGCTTCGGCGAGGCTGTTCGCCGCACTTGAATGTCGAGGAGACGCAGGGCCAATGAGCCAATTTCAATCTATTGATGTCGCTGATTACTATGACAATGAAACCTTTGAACGTATCAAAGCTTTTGCCAGTGATAAGGTGACACCTTTTGTGGTGATAGATACCAAGATCATCGCGAAACAGTATGATGATATGGTGCAGAGCTTTCCCTTTGCCAGCGTTTATTATGCAGTTAAGGCCAACCCAGCACCCGAGATCCTCAGCTTGCTGCGTGATAAGGGAGCCAATTTTGATATAGCTTCCATCTTTGAGCTGGATATGGTGATGGAGTTGGGGGTTTCCCCTGAGCGGATAAGCTATGGCAATACCATTAAAAAACGCAAAGATGTCAGAGCCTTCTACCAGCGTGGCGTGACTATGTTTGCCTCCGACTCAGAGGCCGATCTGCGGATGATTGCCGAAGAAGCCCCTGGGGCCAAGGTCTATGTGCGGATCCTCACCGAAGGGACAGAAACCGCCGATTGGCCTTTGTCGCGTAAGTTCGGCTGCCAGAATGAGATGGCCTATGAGCTTTTGGTGCTGGCCAAGGAGTTGGGGTTAAAGCCCTATGGCTTGTCGTTCCACGTGGGCTCTCAGCAACGGGACATAGGAGCCTGGGATGCGGCAATCGGCAAAGTTAAGGTGATCTTTGACCGGCTCAAAGAGGAACACGGCATAGTGCTGGAGATGATCAATATGGGCGGCGGCTTTCCGGCCAACTATATCGACAAGACCAATAGTCTCACTACTTACGCCGAGCAGATCATTCACTTTCTCAAAGAGGATTTTGGTGAGCAGCTGCCCAAGATAGTGCTGGAACCTGGGCGCTCCTTGATTGCCAATGCCGGAGTGTTGGTCTCTGAGGTGGTATTGATCAGCCGTAAGTCCAATACGGCACTGGAGCGCTGGGTATTTACCGATGTCGGTAAGTTTTCCGGGCTGATTGAGACTATGGACGAAGCGATTAAGTTTCCGATTTACACTGAGGCTCAAGGGGAGCTGCAACCTTGCGTGATTGCCGGGCCTACCTGCGATAGCGCCGATATCATGTATGAACAGTACAGTTACGGTTTACCGGAGGAGCTAGCCATAGGTGACAGACTCTATTGGTTGACCACAGGCGCTTATACCACTACTTATTCGGCGGTGTGCTTCAATGGTTTTCCACCTTTGCAAGACTACTACTTGTAATCTTGGCGAAGAGTGAGGTTTTTGCTGAGATCGATTTAGACAGGGCGCCAATAGGCGCCCTGTCTGTTTTAGATTAACTGTTCGCCTTGAGGATGGCGAACACTTGTTCTTTCAACTCCAGTTTACGCTTTTTCATCTCTTTGACTTCTTGGGTAAATTCACTGGATAGTTGGCTTTCCTTATTCTTTATCTCTTTATCCAGCAGATTGTGTTCATCAAAAAGCTTCTGAAAATGGCTATCGCTGTTCTTGAGGCTGGTGATCAGATCGCGGTATTCCGGAAACATTGGCGCACTCCTGTTGGTTGGGGGATTAGTGTTAACCCTACTCTGTTTGAAATGACGAATTTGTGACCTTGGTCAACGGAAAGATTAACCGTTTGGTGGAGGTGAGTGGGGACTTTTACTGCTATGCTTTTGAACAAGTTGCAGTAAAAATAGTCAGACAATTGTGGCTAACTTGGTAACTCTGTTACGGCTTAATATTTAATTATTGCCGTAAAATCTGTGATCAAGTTAATCTTATCCGCTTCCATACTGGGATAGAGTCTCATTGAGATGAATTTTACAATCAAAATTGAAAGGGGTTTTCACTATGGCTGATGTATTTCACTTGGGTTTGACCAAGCAGATGTTGGATGGCGCCACACTGGCTATTGTGCCCGGCGATCCTGAACGAGTTAAACGTATCGCCGAACTGATGGATAAGCCGACTTTCCTGGCAAGCCATCGTGAATACACCAGCTATCTGGCTTATATTGATGGTAAGCCGGTAGTGATCTGCTCTACCGGTATTGGTGGTCCTTCGACTTCCATCGCTGTAGAAGAACTGGCGCAATTGGGAGTTGATACTTTCCTGCGTGTCGGTACTACAGGCGCAATTCAGCCTCATGTGAATGTGGGCGATGTGATAGTGACTCAAGCTTCAGTGCGCCTTGATGGTGCCAGCTTGCACTTTGCACCAATGGAGTTCCCTGCAGTGGCTAACTTCGAATGTACTACTGCCATGGTGGCCGCCTGCCGTGATGCCGGTATTGAACCGCATATTGGGGTTACTGCCTCATCTGACACCTTCTACCCAGGTCAGGAACGCTATGATACCGTCAGTGGCCGGGTAACCCGCCGTTTTGCCGGTTCAATGAAAGAGTGGCAGGAGATGGGGGTACTTAACTATGAAATGGAGTCCGCGACTCTATTCACCATGTGTGCTTCTCAAGGCTGGCGTGCCGCTTGTGTGGCCGGTGTGATAGTCAACCGTACCCAACAAGAGATCCCCAACGAGGCAACAATGAAGCAAACTGAAGTCAGTGCGGTTTCGATTGTGGTCAACGCCGCCAGAAAACTGCTGGCCTAGGCCTAATAGGTAAAAATGGAAAAGGCGCTCAACGAGCGCCTTTTTAATGAAGCATGATCCGGCTCAGAAATGGTACTGAGCTATTACCGAATAGGTGTTCTGGTCGACACCGTCCACACCATACTTGTTCTGCCAGTAATCATACTCGATACCCACCAAGAGTTTATCTTTTTTGGCTTCACCGAAGAGCGTGGCGCCCAGGTCATATTTTATCTGGGGGTTGATGTGGATATTTTCTTTGTAGCCGTCTTCATCGGCGGCGAATACCCAGTCAATAAAGCCGTCGAAAACAATCTTGCTGTTGCCCACGGGAATGTCCATACGGAACACCGGAGTCAATTGCCAGCCATCGCTGAGATTGGCGCTGTTTTGGGCGTCACGGCGATAGGTGTTGAGTTGGAAATAGGTGAAGTAGGGCAGTTTGAGATCCATACCTACACCATAGAGTAGCGTCTCAACCGGGCCTTCACCCTCTTCAAACGTCAGTGCCAGCGATAGATCGGTTACCGGACCGAAACCCACAGGTTTACCGAGAATTTTGCCTGCGCTGAAACGGGTGGAGATCTCACCATAAGTGGTGTTGTCTTTACCGCCATTGTGGCCGTTGAAATTGATAAAGTCCTGAAACACAAACCAGTCACCGTATTTCCAGCCGCCAGCGGTTTCCAGGGTAAAAGTGGTTTGTTTGTCGGATGGCGCCAGGTCATAGTCCTGGCCATAGAGTGCGGTTACATTGACATCCCACCATTGCACCAGTGGTTCGCTGAATGCTTGAGGTGAGAGCAACAAAGCTGCGCACAGGCAGATTTTTTTCATCTTAGAGTTTCCCTTTGGTAGAGTCAGAAGCGGTTTGCTGTTGTGCCGGCAGCTATCTGTTGACGAAATATTTCGTCAAGGCTGAATTCTGTGATTCGATTGCCGGTCAAAAAGCCATGGCAATATAGGGAAAAACCGCGTTGGACTCAAAGATTTTTTAACTGGCCGAAATACTTGTCGTTTAACGATGTTTTATATTTTATTCAATAGCTTAATTTGTATTTTAAGGGCTGTGGATTCGAGACGGGTTAACTGGTATGTAAAGAAAAGTTGAATTTTGTGAGCTGAAAGTCATTTGTGCGGCTCATTCAAGGCCGTTTCAATTGCTCAGTATGACATATTATGTCGCAAAGGTGCGTAACTACTGATATAGTGCTGAGAATGGATACTTGATTTCTGGGGGAGGGATATATGGCGTCTTCGGATCCCATGCTTTATTGGGCCTTAGTCGGTATAGTGCTGATGCTGGCCGAACTGATATTGCCTGGCGGGATAGTGGTATTTCTCGGTGCAGCCTGTCTGGTGGTCGCCGGGGCCATCTGGGTAGGGGTGGTTGAGGGCTTGGCACAAAGTCTGACCCTGTGGTTTATCTCCTCAATCGTTTTGCTGCTGAGCTTCAGGCAACTGACTCAACGCTTGGTGGGGGGCGACTCTCACGTTGGCAATACCGACGAAGAGCTGGATCTGTTTAATCTGCCGGCTCGGGTCAAGGAAACCATTGGACCGGGTGAAAAAACCGGTCGCGTCGAATTTCAGGGGGCAGATTGGCCTGCTCTGGGAGACGGCTCGGAGATCCCGGCCGGTACTCGGGTGAAGATCATCTGTCGCGACAATATTGCTCTGGTCGTAGAACCACTCGACGACTCTGAATAATCAATCAAGCAGGAAGGACTCTATGTTTGCATTTACCATTTTTATACTCTTTGTTCTGTTTATTCTCTATAAGCTGATGTTGATTGTGCCCATGCGTGAGGTGCATGTCATTGAGCGTTTGGGAAAATTCCGCACAGTGTTGCAGCCTGGCTTTCACTTTTTAATCCCCTTCTTCGATCGAGTGGCTTATCGGCACGATACCCGTGAGCAGGTGCTTGATGTACCGCCGCAGAGCTGTATTTCCAAGGATAATATCCAGCTGGAAGTCGACGGCCTGGTTTATCTCAAGGTGATGGACGGCAAGCTGGCAAGCTATGGTATTGAAGATTACCGTCTGGCGGCGGTAAATTTGGCACAAACCACAATGCGTTCCGAGATAGGTAAACTGAGTCTGAGCCAAACTTTCTCAGAGCGTGACGCGCTCAACGAGGCGATTGTTCGCGAAATCGACAAGGCGTCCGATCCCTGGGGGATCAAGATGCTCAGATATGAGATCAAAAATATCAGCCCATCCAGGCATGTGATCCACACCCTCGAGAAGCAGATGGAAGCCGAGCGCCGCAAGCGCGCTGAAATCACCCTGGCCAGCGCCGAGAAAGAGGCGATGATCAACCTGTCTCAGGGTGAGCGTCAGGAAGCGATTAACATCTCAGAGGGCCAGAAGCAGAAGCGCATTAACGAGGCTCAGGGTACGGCGCAGGAGATTGCGATTGTTGCCAACGCCCAGGCCGAGAGTATGGCCATGGTTGCCAAGGCGCTGGCGGTCAACGGTGGGAACGAGGCGATGAACATGCAGCTGAAAGAACAGTTTATCGAACAGGTCGGTGAGATATTGCAGAAGGCAGATATTTCTGTGGTTCCTACTGAACTGGCGAAGATGGAAGGTTTTTTCGAGGGTATTCAGCAAGTCAGCAATACAGCTGCCGGTAGCAAAGGAGCGCGCAAATGAATCTGGGACAGATAGATACCGACATGATAGTACTGGGGATCTGGGGGCTTATCTTCCTGGTCTTTATCATCAAGCTGTTTCAGTCGATTCGCTTGGTGCCAACCAAATCTGCCTACATTGTGGAGCGTTTGGGTAAATATCATATGACCCTGGATGCCGGCTTCCACGCTTTGTTGCCTTTTATCGATAAGGTCGCCTATATCCATGACCTGAAAGAAGAAACCATAGATGTGCCGCCTCAGGAGTGCTTCTCCAGCGATGAAGTGAATGTCGAAGTCGATGGGGTTATCTATATTTCTGTGGTGGATCCGGTTAAGGCCAGCTACGGGGTAACCGATTACCGTTATGCTGCGATTCAACTGGCGCAGACAACCACCCGCTCTGTGATAGGTACTCTGGAGCTGGACCGCACCTTTGAAGAGCGCGACTTGATTAGTGCCAAGGTGGTAGAGGTACTGGATCAGGCCGGCGCCTCCTGGGGTATTCGGGTGCATAGATATGAAATCAAGAATATTACGCCGCCGGAAACCGTGAAAAACGCCATGGAGATGCAGGTCAATGCCGAGCGTGAACGCCGGGCATTGCTGGCCAAGAGCGAAGGTGATAAGCAGAGCAAGATCAATCGTTCCGAGGGTTTGAAGCAGGAGATGATCAACCACTCAGAGGGTGAGATGCAACGCCGAATCAACGAGGCTGAAGGTAAGGCCGAGGAGATACTGGCGATTGCCCGCGCGACTGCAGGTTCGATAGAAAAGTTGGCCGAAGTGATCGCTGCGCCCGGTGGCAAAAACGCATTGCGGATGCAACTGGGTGAACAGTATCTGGCGCAGCTCAGTGGTCTGAGTAAGCCTGGCAGCAAGATAGTCCTGCCGGGGAATATGGTGGACTTTGAATCCTGGATGGCCTCAATTGGGTTGACGGAAGAGAATAATATCATTCCACCAAGGAGTTAATTTAATCCTCCAGGAATGAAAAGGTAGGGATGCGGCTAAGGATATAAATCGGCATTGTCCGGCGCCGTATCCGTCCCTGTTTGATTCGTCTTGCAGGTGCTTGTCAGCCTCGTGATTATTTACCAGATTGTTTAGTTCTAGGCTTTTGCTTGCGACTCGAATGAGTGCCACAGTTTCCGTAGTGTAAACCTTCTCCAAAGTTGCTTGGTCATGGATTCTGTTTATATATCAATCCCCTGCATTTTAAAATCATCCACTCCTTCTTTGGATTAAAGTCTTGCAGACCACATTAAGGCTCTTCTCGGGTTTTGATTTCAGTTTTAGTCGAGCACGCTTTTTATTACTGTGAGATTTTATTTTTTGACATATTATGTCTCAGAAGCCTAAGCTAAGACCACTTATGCCTATCTGTTAAGGAGCTATAAATGAACAGTGGAAGTTACGAGTTGGCGCCATTGACCGGCGTCGCCAGCGGCAGTTTTATCGCCTTGATACTGATGTTGGCGGCCATCTTGCTGTTTATCCGCAGGCGAAAGATGCCGGCAACGGCCAAGAGCGCCGCCTCGGGTTTACTGTTGGTAACACTGGTGGGATCTGTATGGGTATTTTGGCAAGCGCAGGCATCCAAGGTGGAATTGACGGCTCAAAGCCTGGTGGTCGAGGTGCCTTTCTACGGCCAGAGCCTGGCTCCAGAGCATCTTCGTGTCTCAGAGGCGAAAGTGATTAGTCTCGGCGATGCCAGTGGCCCCAGGCTTGGCATGCGTACTCAGGGCATAGGCCTGCCCGGTTATACCCTGGGGTGGTATCGGCTCAATGATGGCAGTAAAGCGTTTGTGGCTCTGACGGAAAAAGATAGCGTCTTGTTACTGCCGACCGACCTTGGTTACAGCCTGCTGCTGAGTATGCCTGAAGCGGAGAGTTTGCTTAAGGGACTGGGGCAGAACCTGCCGGGATAAATGTTGAATATTGTTTAACCGGCCCGGAAACTCCATCCGGGCCGGTTGTGTTTGTTACCTGCGAGAGCGTTTTCGCAGCATATCCAAAGTAAATACCACCAGGGCGGCCCAGATAAAGCCGAAGGTAATACTCTTTTCGATATCGAAGGGTTCATCGAACAGGGTCACCGCCATGATAAACATGATGCTTGGGCCTATGTACTGGAAGAAGCCCAGCATGATCAGCGGGATCCGCACTGCTGCACCGGCAAAGCACAGCAAGGGGATGGTGGTGATGATACCGGCGGCCATCAGCAGCAGGTTGAGATCCCAACTGTTGCTGAGCATATTGGCGCCGGCTTCACCGCCGCCCAGCAGTAAAAAGCCCAATGCTGCCGGCATTAACACCGCGGTTTCGACCAAAAGGCCTGTCTTGGCGTCGACATTGACCTTTTTGCGCAGTAGGGCGTAGAAACCGAAGGAGGCTGCGAGCCCCAGGGATACCAGCGGAATCGAGCCGAAAGAAACCAGCTGGATCACCACCCCGGCAGCAGCAAGCGTTACCGCCACCCATTGCAGTCTCCCGAGCCGCTCCCCCAGAAACAGCATACCGAGCAACACATTGAACAACGGGTTGATAAAGTAGCCCAGGCTGGCATCCAGCATATGATCATTGTTGACCGCCCAGATAAACAGCAGCCAGTTGCCGGCGATAAGAATCGAAGTCAGCAGCAGTACCGCCAACTGTTTCGGGCGCTTGAGCAACAGCCTGAGCTGCCCGAAACCACCGATAAACTGCATCAGGATCCCCATAAAGACGAAGGACCAGATGATGCGGTGTAGCAGGATCTCGGGGGCCGAGACATGATGCAACAACTTGAAGTACAGCGGCGCAAAGCCCCAAAAAATATAGGCGCAAAGGGCGAGAATGACCCCCTTGCGGTATTCGGTTTCAGGCATAGGTACTACACAATGACGAAAAGGAGAGAAGGGCGATTGTAGGGGGCAAAGCCCCTCGGCTCAAGTTATCGACAACAGATTCAGTGTTTGAGTTTTAAACAGCCTCTCAGCCGACCATGTAAGTCCCTGTACCAAAAGCGATATGGCTGCCTTTTTCATTATGCAGCTCCATTCGACAGACAGAGACCCTGTTGCCGGCGCGGATCACTGTACCTGTGCCGCTGAAGACTTCTCCCCAGCCGGGGCGCAGATAGTCGACCCTGAGATCTATGGTGCTCAGGGTTTGCAGTCGCTGTTGCAACTGCTCCACTGTCCAGTTGTCGCGACTGATCACTAAGCCGGAAAATGCCGTCAGGCCGCCAACCACATCCAGCACAGTTGCGGTAACCCCGCCATGGAGTATTTTTTGATGTATGTTGCCGATTAGCTCCGGCTTCATTTTGATCTCCACTTCGACACCAGAGGCGTCGTATCGGCGGATCCCAAGGCCGAGAAGATTGTGAAAAGGCACATGTTTATCAAATACTTCTGCTACCTTGGCGAGTACCTCGGCTTGAATGTCCTGGCTCATAGGGCTTCCTGCTGTTGTTGTTTTTTAGAGCAATCAATCTAACGCTAATATGGCCGTTTGCCTAGTCCGGGCGGAAAAATCCCCTCTTGGCTGGCACTCTGGTGTTGGCTTCATTTAGAATAGCGGCCTCTTCTTTGGACACAGACAGTCATGGATCAGCCGCTGAATATCGCTCCCGAGAGCCTAAATCATCCCCAAGACCCTATGCAGCAAGCCTTGCAGCAGGTGTTCGGCTACCGCACTTTCCGTGAAGGGCAGCGCCAGGTGATTGAACGTGTGATGGCCGGGGAAGACTGCATGGTGATCATGCCCACCGGCGGCGGCAAGAGTCTGTGTTACCAACTGCCGGCATTGTTGATGCCAGGGCTGACTCTGGTGGTTTCGCCGCTGATCTCCCTGATGAAAGATCAGGTCGACAGCCTGCTGCAGACCGGGGTCAATGCAGCTTATCTCAACTCATCCCTGCCCAGGGAGCAGAGCCTCAAGGTGCTGCGCCAGTTGCATCAGGGGGAGATCCGCCTGTTGTATGTCTCGCCGGAGCGCTTGCTGCAGCATGAGTTTATTGAGCGGCTGCAATCCCTGCCGCTGTCGATGTTTGCCGTGGATGAGGCGCACTGTATCAGCCAGTGGGGCCATGATTTTCGCCCCGAATATGCCCAGCTTGGCCGCCTGAAACAGCTGTTTCCCGGCGTGCCTGTGATGGCGCTGACCGCCACCGCCGATAAGGCGACCCGGGATGATATCTGCCAGCGGCTCAATATCGCCCCCTATGTGCTTCTTTCCAGCTTTGATAGACCGAATATTCGCTATACTGTGGCGGAAAAGCTCAATGCTGCCAATCAATTGCGTCAGTTTATTGCCGCGCAGAACGGCGCCGCCGGGATTGTTTATTGCTCCAGCCGCCGCCGGGTCGATGAAGTGGCCGAAAGGCTGCGGCTACAGGGCTATGCAGCCGAAGGCTATCATGCCGGTATGAGCGGCGACGAGCGTGCCAGTGTCCAGGACAGATTTCTCAAGGAACAGTTGGATATAGTGGTGGCCACGGTCGCCTTCGGCATGGGGATCAACAAGTCCAACGTGCGTTTTGTGGTGCATTACGATCTGCCCAAGAGCATAGAGGCCTATTATCAGGAAACCGGCCGCGCCGGGCGAGATGGTCTCGAGGCCGAAGCCTTTATGCTGTTCGAGCCCGCCGATATCGGCCGGGTGCGCCACCTGATTGAGCAGGGTGAACCCGGGCCGCAGCAACAGGTGGAACTGCATAAACTCAATACCATGGCGGCCTTTGCCGAGGCTCAGACCTGCCGCCGCCAGGTGTTGCTGCACTACTTCGATGAACCGGCGCTGGAGCCCTGCGGCAACTGTGACATCTGCCTGGATCCGCCGAAACGCTACAACGGCACCGAGGATGCACAGAAGGTGCTGTCCTGTATATATCGCTTGGGGCAGAGGTTTGGCATGAACCAGCTGATTGAGGTGCTCAGAGGTTCCAAATCGGCCGCCGTGGTCGACCGGGGGCACGACAAGTTATCCACCTGGGGTGTCGGCAAAGACAAGAGCCATGAACACTGGCTCAGTGTGACCAGACAGCTTATCCATTTGGGGCTGGCGAGCCAGGATATTACCCGCGGCTCGAGTATTCGCCTGAATCCGGCCGCCAGGCCTGTGCTCAGGGGCGAAGTCGCACTGATGTTGGCCGAACCTAGAATTGACTTGCATGTTACCCGCAGGCGCAACGTCAGCAGCAAGGCGCCACTCAACTACGATCGCAAGCTGTTTGCCCGCCTCAAGCAGTTAAGGCGCAGCATAGCCGAAGAGCAGGACGTTCCGCCCTATCTGGTATTCAACGATGCAACCCTGGCGGAAATGGCGGCGATTTTGCCTACCAGCCAGGGTGAGATGTTGGCGGTCAATGGTGTTGGTGAGCGCAAACTGGCCCGCTTTGGCGATCAGTTCCTCGACGAGATAGAGGCTTATCTCGCCGGTGACTGATGTTGCTCGGCGGCTTTCTGCTGACTGAGTTGGTTGACGCCGGCACGTTTCACCAGGCTATCCAGGGTATCGGGCTGCTGCAGCGTCGCGACTCCAATAGGTATACAGTGATCTACTTGCCAGCTCTGCACTATCGGCTTGAGTTGCTCGCTGACCTGCAAGGCGCCCTGAGCAGAGGTGTAGGGCAGCAGGATCACCATCTCATCCATACTGTAGCGCAGCAGTCTGTCTTGCTCTCTGAGTTTCTGTTCCAGCGCCCGCTGCAGGGCGGAAAGATCCACCTGACGTATATGGCTGGTACTCAGCAATAACAGGCTCAAGGGGTAGTTGCCCTTCTTGGCACTGCTGAGCATGGCATCCAGCTGCTGGGCCGCAGGCAGTTTTTCCAGTGCCTCGGTACTCGGTTGTTGCCAGCGGTTACGGCGACTGACCAACCAGAGCAGCGCACCTATGATGGCGAGTGCCAGTACAGAGATGGCGCCGTAAGCCTGGCTCAGTTTGGAGCGCTGATCGGCACTGGCAAGACGAATGTTCTGCTGGGTTTCTACCTGCAACTGTTCCTGCTGGCTGAGCCTGGCCTTGTATTGCATAAAGCGGGTATTGTTGAGCTGCTTTTGGGCCTCGGCTGCGGCCTGGGCCGCCAGTTTCATCGCCTCGTATGCCGGTTTGAACTCTGCTCTTTCGGCGTAATAGTCACTGATAAGCTGTTGGGTATAAGCCACTTCATCGGCCAGTTGCAGCTGCTCGGCCTGCTGCGCCGCCTGCATCAGCAGCCTTATGCCTTCATCGTCGTTGCGCTGGGCGAGACGTACCCTGGCCAATAGCCGGGTAGCACGCATATAGTTGTTTACTTTGCCTTGTTTTTCATAGGTCTGCAGGGCAATACCCACTAACTCATCGGCAATCTCGGTTCTGCCCCTGGCGAGTTCTATCACGGCTATCTGGCTGTAACTGTTGGCAAGCTCCAGCGGTGAGCCTATCTCGGGCAGCAGAATTTTGGACTGTTTCAGCAGGCTGTCGGCTTGGGCCATATTCTCTTGCGCCAGCGCGACTCTGGCGGCCATCAATAACAGCACATGGCGCACCTTGCCTTTGGCTTCATCTGTGTCCAGTGCCAACTTGAGATAATAGGCCGCTTGGCGCAGGTCACCGGTGGAATACATCAGGCTGGCCATGTCGCCGTAAACATAGGCCAGAGGTGGCCATAGCCAGGACGGATTTTGACTGCTGATATCCGGGTAGATGTCCAGCGCCAGGCGCAGATCTTCAATGGCGGTGCCATAGTTGCCAAGGTCGTTTTCCAGCTGGCCCTTGAGTCTCAGGGCGTTGACCAGAGCCTGGGGTTGATTGTGGCGTTTGGCCTGCTCAATGGCGCCATCGAGTAACAGCAGTGATTGCTTCAGATCATCGAAATTGGCATAGGCATCGGCGCGGCAAATTTGAAAATAACTGTCTGCCTGTTCCAGCCTGAGTTGCTTGGCTCTGGCTTCTCCCAGTTCGGCCAGATTGATGGCGGCGCCGTTGTCTCCTAATTGCAGGAGTGCTTCACATTTAAATAATTGTAATCTCAGCACTTGGGCCTGGCTCAACTCTGAGGTCTGACGCTCAAGCTCGTTGATTTGGGTCAGCGCCAGCGTAGGATATTGATAGAGGGTGTTGGCCAGAGTGTCCAACCGCTCCGCGGCCCAAAGCACACAAGAAAATGACCACAGGAGCAAGCTCAGTGCCAAGAGGCGAAAATCCATTTTTTCTCCGCTGAGTGAAGGTGAGTTTTGCCGGGCGAAACCGTGTTGGGATAATAACTATTTTTTATCATTTTTGGCACAAAAATGATGCTATCGGCAAGATTTTATTCATCTATTTAGCTTTGGATCACCAAGGCTTGAATGGTGCAAATCAGCACTTTAAGCCGAAATTTTCAACTGATGCTGAGAAATATAGGCTTGACAGCGAGCAAGGAGGCAGTTAATTATTGAACTTCTTGAACCCGGTGGGAAGAATATAAACCCACTTTAAACGAATTTTTATCTGGTATAGAACGGCTAAATGAACCCACAAATGCAACTGTCTCTCCTCCTCCTTACTCTCGCAGTCCCTGCGCGGAGGAGCTAGACTTGCACGTCGATTAGCAAGCCAGAACTCAAAACCCCGCGCCAGAAACCGCGGGGTTTTTTGTTTCTGGCACGGGAAAAATCAATCGAACCCCCTGAATGGAGAATCCAGATGTCTGACAGAGTGTTTATTTTCGATACCACCTTACGGGACGGCGAGCAGGCGCTGGCAGCCAGCCTGACAGTGAAAGAAAAACTGCAGATAGCCATGGCTCTCGAGCGCCTGGGGGTCGACATCATGGAGGTGGGGTTCCCGGTTTCCTCTCCCGGCGACTTTGAGTCGGTACAGACCATAGCACGTACCATCAAAAACAGTCGGGTCTGCGCCCTGTCGCGGGCACTGGAGAAAGATATCGACGCTGCGGCCCAGGCCTTGTCGGTCGCGGATCAGTTCCGCATTCATACCTTTATTTCAACCTCAAATATCCATGTGCAGAGCAAGCTGAAGCGCTCCTTCGACCAGGTGCTGGAGATGGCGGTAGGGGCGGTGAAGTATGCCAGGCGCTTTACCGATGATGTGGAGTTTTCCTGCGAAGACGCCGGCCGGACTCCGATAGATAATCTGTGTCGCATGGTTGAGGCGGCCATCGAAGCCGGTGCCCGCACCATCAATATTCCGGACACAGTGGGCTATACCCTTCCCAGCGAGTTCGGCGGCATTATTCAAACCCTGTTCAACCGGGTGCCCAATATCGATCAGGCAGTGATCTCTGTGCACTGCCACGACGATTTGGGATTGTCGGTCGCCAACTCCATCATGGCGGTGCAACAGGGGGCCAGGCAGATTGAGTGTACAATCAACGGCATAGGTGAACGGGCCGGGAACTGTTCACTGGAAGAGATCTCCATGATCCTGGCGACCCGCAAAGACATCCTGGGGCTGGAGACAGGTATCAAGGCTCAGGAAATTCACCGCACCTCCTCCATGGTGAGCCAGTTATGCAATATGCCGATTCAGGCCAACAAGGCGATAGTGGGCGCCAATGCCTTTACCCATTCATCCGGTATCCATCAAGACGGCATGTTAAAGGCGCAGAACACCTATGAAATTATGACACCTGAGAGCATAGGCCTGAATCGCAATCACCTGAATATGACCTCACGCTCCGGCCGCCATGTGATCAAGCATCGAATGGAGCAGATGGGTTATTCAGAGCAGGATTATTCATTGGACCAACTGTACGACGCCTTCCTGAAACTGGCCGACAAGAAGGGCCAGGTGTTCGACTATGACCTGGAAGCCTTGGTGTATATGGAGGGCCGGGCGGCGGCCGACGACCACTTCCAGTTGCAGCAGCTGGTGGTGCAATCCGACTCTACCGAGGGCATGGCCACCGCCACTGTACGTATTGAAGCCGCCGGTGAGCTAGTGACCGAAGCCGCCACCGGCAATGGCCCTGTGGACGCCGCCTATAAGGCGATAGCCCGCGCCAGCGGCCAAAGCGTGGATATCTGCAGCTATAAGTTGAGCGCCAAAGGCGAAGGTCAGAATGCGCTGGGGCAGGTGGATATCACGGCTCAGTACCAGGGGCGCAATTTCCACGGTGTCGGCTTGGCTACCGATGTGGTCGAGGCTTCGGCCGCGGCTCTGGTGCATGTGATGAACCTTATTCAGCGCGCCGACCAGGTGGCGGATCATAAACAGAAAATACAACAGAGAAAGGAGTTGGGTGGCGTATGAGTTATCAGATAGCGGTATTGGCCGGCGACGGCATAGGCCCGGAAGTCATGGCCCAGGCCCGTAAGGTGCTGACGGCGGTAGAGCAACGCTTTAACCTGGCAATGGAGTACGCCGAATATGATGTCGGCGGCATAGCGATAGATAACCATGGCTGCCCGTTGCCGGCATCGACCCTGGCCGGTTGTGAAGCGGCAGATGCGATTCTGTTTGGCTCGGTCGGCGGCCCCAAATGGGAAAAACTGCCTCCCAATGAACAGCCCGAGCGCGGTGCGCTGTTGCCACTGAGGGGCCATTTCGGCTTATTCAGTAACCTCAGACCGGCCAAGTTACATCAGGGACTGGAACATCTGTCGCCGCTGCGCGCCGACATCTCGGCCAAAGGGTTTGATGTGCTGTGCGTGCGTGAACTGACAGGCGGTATCTACTTTGGCAAACCCAAGGGGCGTCAAGGGGAGGGCGAGAGCGAAGAGGCGTTTGACACCATGAGATACAGCCGCGCCGAGATCCGCCGTATCGCCCATATCGCCTTCGAGGCCGCTCGCGGCCGCCGCGGCAAAGTAACTTCGGTCGACAAGGCCAACGTGCTGGCTTGCTCGGTACTTTGGCGTGAAGTGGTCGAGCAGGTCGCGAGCGAGTATCCGGATGTGGAACTGGAACATATTTATATCGACAACGCCACCATGCAATTGCTGCGTCGTCCCTGGGATTTTGATGTGATGCTGTGCTCCAACCTGTTCGGCGACATACTTTCCGATGAAATCGCCATGTTGACCGGCTCCATGGGGCTGTTGTCATCGGCTTCCATCAACAGCAGTGGTTTTGGTCTCTATGAACCGGCCGGTGGCAGTGCCCCGGATATTGCTGGCATGGGGATTGCCAACCCGGTAGCGCAGATCTTGTCGGCGGCCTTGATGTTGCGCCACAGCCTGCAGCAGGAAGAGGCGGCGGCAGCGATAGAGCGCGCCGTAGGCAAGGCGCTGGCAGATGGCTTCTTTACCTGTGAGTTGCTGGCGCCGGAGCAGCGGGATAATGCCAAGACCACGGCAGAGATGGGCGACTATATCGCCAATGCGATTCGGGAGGGGGTGTAATGGGCAAGACATTGTATGAAAAGGTGTGGGATGCCCACCTGGTGGCGACGCCGGTGGGAGAAGCGCCGATTATTTACGTCGACCGTCATCTGGTGCACGAAGTGACATCACCCCAGGCCTTCAGTGGCCTGAAGATGGCCGGGCGCCAACTTCGGGCACCGGACAAGACCTTTGCCACCATGGATCACAACACCTCGACCAAGAGCGCCAGTCTGGACGCCTTGAGCCCCATGGCGCGCACTCAGGTTGAAACCCTGGCGCAGAACTGTCGCGAATTTGGTGTGCGTCTGTATGACATTCACCACCCCAATCAGGGCATAGTGCATGTGATGGGGCCTGAGCTGGGCATTACCCTGCCGGGTACGGTTATTGTCTGTGGCGATTCCCATACCGCTACCCACGGCGCCTTTGGCGCGCTGGCCTTCGGTATTGGCACCTCGGAGGTAGAGCATGTGCTGGCCACCCAAACGCTGCGGCAACTCAAGGCCAAGACCATGAGAGTCGAGGTCAAGGGGCAACTGGGCGAGGGCATTACCGCCAAGGATGTGGTGCTGGCGATTATCGGCAAGATAGGCATGGATGGCGGCA
The DNA here is from genome assembly GCF_037953065.1 of Shewanella chilikensis. Lineage (NCBI taxonomy): Bacteria > Pseudomonadati > Pseudomonadota > Gammaproteobacteria > Alteromonadales > Shewanellaceae > Shewanella > Shewanella chilikensis. The sequence goes on from NZ_CP149966.1 coordinate 367,900, forward strand.
CCGGCTATGTGGTGGAGTTTTGCGGTGATGCGATTCGCGCCCTGTCGATGGAAGGGCGCATGACGCTGTGTAACATGGCGATTGAGATGGGGGCCAAGGCGGGCATGGTCGCGCCGGATGAAATCACGTTTGCCTATCTTGAGGGGCGTCAGTTTGCGCCCAAGGGCGCCGATTGGGATGCTGCCCTGGCAGCCTGGCAGATGCTCAAGTCCGATGAAGATGCCGTATTCGATGCCTATGTGGAGTTGGAAGGCAGTGAAATCGCGCCGCAACTGACCTGGGGCACTAATCCTGGCCAGGTGGTGGCCATAGACAAACCTGTGCCCAACCCCGCCGATGAAACCGATGCCACAGTGCGCGGCAGTATGGAAAAGGCGCTGAATTACATAGGGTTGACGCCGGGTACCCTGATGACGGATGTGGCCATCAACAAGGTCTTTATCGGTTCATGCACCAATTCACGTATCGAAGATCTGCGCAGCGCCGCGGCGCAGATCCGCGGTCGGCGGGTGGCTGACGGCGTGACCGCCATAGTGGTGCCTGGTTCGGGACAAGTAAAGGCTCAGGCCGAAGCCGAAGGCTTGGATAAACTGTTTGTCGAGGCCGGGTTTGAATGGCGCTTGCCGGGCTGCTCCATGTGCCTGGCGATGAATGATGATCGCCTGGAAAGCGGCGATCGCTGCGCCTCAACCAGTAACCGCAACTTTGAGGGGCGGCAGGGACGCGGCAGTCGTACTCATCTGGTGAGTCCTGCCATGGCCGCCGCCGCAGCCATTGCCGGTCACTTTGTCGATATCCGCTACGCAGGCCAGGAGAAATAAAATGCAGGCTTTTACTATTCATCAGGGAATTGCGGTGCCATTGGATAGCGCCAATGTGGATACGGATCAGATCATCCCCAAACAGTTTCTGTCCAAGGTCACCAAGGATGGCTTCGGTGTCCATCTCTTTCACGACTGGCGCTATCTGGATGATGCCGGTGAGCAGCCGGATCCTGCCTTTGTGATGAACCAGCCCAGATATCAGCGAGCCTCTATTTTACTGGCGCGGGAAAACTTCGGTTGTGGTTCCAGCCGTGAACACGCGCCTTGGGCCCTGGCCGACTATGGTTTGCGGGTGATTATTGCGCCCAGCTTTGCCGATATCTTTTACGGCAACGCCATCAATAATGGCTTATTGCCGGTGATCCTTGAGGCCGCTGAGGTGCAGCAGTTGTTTGAGGAGGTGGCGGCGACCGAAGGCAGTGAAATCAAGGTCGACCTGCAGCAGTGCCAGGTTGTTTCACCCTCCGGGAAACGCTTTGCATTTCAACTGGCAGAATCTGCCCGTCATAAGCTGCTCAATGGACTGGATGCCATCGGCTTGACTCTGTCCCATGAGCAGGCCATCGCCGATTATGAAGCCGGGCTACCGGGCTGGCGTGCCTAATCCTGCCTGTTGTTTCAGCGTACACTTGTACGAGAGCAGACCAGTGGCTTGGTAACTGGGCTGCTCTCTTGTGTTCCAAACAAGTATGTTGACCGTCTTAAACTAGAATTTGTCATTTAAAAACAACCATTTGATTGTTTTATCTATAGGGCGGCAGACTAGAGCTTTGAATACTTAGTGATTTATGCTGTTTGTCTGGTTTAAATTAAGTGAACAAGTGTTTTTATGGGTTTTTATTTTAAGTGTGTTATTTTTCAATAATTTATAATGACTTTGTTGTGGTTTTTTAATCCTTTTCAGCAAACGTTAATGCCATTTACTCTCTGTTTTAAGCACTTTTAAAGTGATTTTGGTCACCTTTCTGTCTTTGAGTGGTGATTTTTGTGGTGTTTTACTCTGTTTTTTGCCTTCTGCTTGCAAAGATATCCTGTGTTAGTAAACTGCGCCGCAACAAAATGGAGTGATTACTCTATTTAGAAATTGCTAAATGAATAGGCAGAGAATAACAATGAAGAAACAACTTATTGCTGTCGCCATTGCGGCCAGCTTTGTGGGTGCAACGACTCAGGTACAAGCGGCGGGTTTCCAACTGGCGGAATCTTCCGCAACCGGACTTGGACGTGCCTTCGCCGGTGAAGCGGCCATGGCCGATAACCCAGCGGTTCAGGGGCGTAACCCTGCCATGCTCAGCTATCTTGAAGGTCGACAGATCTCTGCCGGTGCCATCTATGTGATGCCGGACGTTGACGCCACGGGGCGGGTTTCGCTGGCATCGCCTTTGCTGCCGCAACCTATCACAATGAATGCTGATGCGCTCGATGTGGCCGATAATGCTGCAGTACCTAACTTCTATTACTCCAACCAGCTCAACGACAGCTGGACCTGGGGCCTGGCTCTGAACTCCAACTATGGTTTGTCTACCGAACTGCCGGCCGCCCATGCCGCCTCCATATTCGGTAACAAGACAGCCATTACCACAGTAGAGCTGAATACCAATATCGCTTACCGTATTGATGAGCGTTTCACTGTGGGTGCCGGTTTGCGCGGCGTATATGGTGACGGTGAAATCGGTGCTTCGGTTCCCGGCTGGATTGAAGGTGTTCGTGCCATCCCTGGCTTGCCTGCAGAGGTGACTTCGCGTTTGCCTGCCGCCGGCACTGAGCTTAAGCATCTGGAAGGCGATGATTTCGGTTATGGATGGCAAGTGGGTGCCAGCTGGCAGATCAACCCTGATCATCGCTTGGGCATCGCCTATCACAGCCACGTTGAGCTGGATCTGGACGGTCAGGCGCGCGGCCTGGTCTATACAGGCGGTAATGCCGAGGTTGATGGTTACCTGCCATTGGAGTTGCCGGCATTTGCCGAGCTGGCTTCTTACCATCAGTTGACTGACAACTGGGCGATGCATGCCAGCATCAACTGGACCGACTGGAGCGTGTTCAACAAGCTGGTGGCGTATTTCCCCGGCGAGCAGAAGCCTGTCGGTGGCCTGGAATCCGATCTGGTTAAGGAAGAAAACTTCAAAGACAACTGGCGCTTTGCTCTGGGTACCAGCTACCAGTTGAACAACGCATGGTTGCTGCGTGCCGGTGTGGCCTTGGATAAGACTGCGGTTGACGATGAATACCGTACCATCACTATTCCAGATACCGACCGTCTCTGGTTCAGTGTCGGTGCCGGTTATGCGCCCAGCAAGAACCTGACAGTGGATCTGGGTTTGACCTATATCCGCGCCCACGGTGATGCCCCTATCAACGAGACTCAGGAGCTGATGGGCCTGGCTCAGGTTGCCTTCCAGGGCGATGCCAGCGGCCACGTCTGGTTGGCGGGTCTGCAAGTGACCTACAAGATGTAATACCATTCCGGCCAAGGAATGAGACAAGAGCCCCGCCGAGCGGGGCTTTTTCATATCTGTCAGGTAGGCCAGACCGGCTTGATGGTCACCAAGGTTAGACCTAAGGCTGTTTTATACTTGGCGTGACCGGTCTCAGGGCTTATATTCATGCTATTGCCAACAAAAGAATAATAAGCCCATGAAATATCCACTTCTGTTTGCCAGTGCTATCTCACTGATTTCAATGCCGAGTTTTGCCGAGTCAGATCCTGTCAGTATGTTTATTCAAGGTTTCAATGAGCAAAAGATTGAGCTGATGTTGGCGCAAACCACGGAAGAGGTGACTTGGTTTAATGTCAGCATCACCAAGGTCGACAGACAGGCTTCCGGGCATGCGGAATTGGGCGCGGCTATGACCGACTATTTTCAAACTTTGCCGGGGGCCAAGGCCAGTATTCTTGGCTCGCTGAGCTCGGGTAACTATGTCAGCACCCTGGAAAAGGTCAGCTGGCAGCAGGATGGCGAGCAAAATAGCCAATGTAATATGGGCGTTTATAGCTTGAGGGGCGATAAGATTGCCGCCGTTTGGTATTACCCGGCGCAGGAGTGTGATATTCCCGAAGCGGAAATCGGCTTACCCCGGGGCGATCAGCCTTGGCAACAAAATTAATTCAGCCAACCCAAGAAAGCTTTCACGTGCAAAAGAAATATATTATTGCCCTGGATCAGGGTACTACCAGCTCACGGGCGATTATTTTCGATCAGCAGGCCAATATCGTGGCCGTCTCCCAGCGAGAGTTCAGTCAGCACTACCCGCAACCGGGTTGGGTCGAGCATGATCCCATGGAAATCTGGGCATCCCAGAGTTCGACACTGATAGAGGTTATTGCCCGCGCCGGGATCCACAGTGACGAAGTGGCGGCCATCGGCATTACCAATCAGCGGGAAACCACTGTCATCTGGGATAAGCTCACAGGTAAGCCGATTGCCAACGCCATTGTTTGGCAGTGCCGGCGTAGCAAGGAGATCTGTGAGCAGCTCAAGACCGAGGGGCTGGAGGACTATGTCCGCGACAATACAGGTTTGTTACTGGATCCCTATTTTTCGGCCACCAAGATTAAGTGGCTGCTGGATAATGTCGAGGGTGCCCGCGAGCGGGCCGAAAGAGGCGAGTTGCTCTTTGGCACTATCGACAGCTGGCTGGTATGGAAGCTGACCGAGGGCAAGGTACATGTGACCGACCCCACCAATGCGTCGCGCACCATGCTCTACAACATCCACAAACAATGCTGGGATCAGACCCTGTTACAGGCGCTGGACATCCCAGCTTCGTTGTTGCCCGAGGTCAAGCCGTCGATGGCTGTTTATGGCACAACCCGGATTGCCGGTGAGGGCAGTGAAATTCTTATCGCCGGTATGGCCGGGGATCAGCAGGCGGCGCTGTTCGGCCAGCTGTGCGTCGAACCCGGCATGGCCAAGAATACCTATGGCACAGGTTGCTTTTTGCTGATGAACACAGGTGACAAGGCGGTGCGCTCAGAGCATGGGTTGCTGACAACCGTGGCTGTAGGCCCCAAGGGCGAGGTGCAATACGCGCTGGAAGGCTCGGTATTTATGGGCGGCGCGACCATACAGTGGCTGAGGGACGAGTTGGGGCTTATTCGTGATGCCCAGGACACAGAGTACTTTGCCTCCAAGGTAGAAGATACCAATGGGGTTTATCTGGTGCCGGCATTTGTCGGGCTGGGAGCCCCTTACTGGGACGCCAACGCCCGCGGCTCTTTGCAAGGATTGACCCGCGGCGTAAACCGCAACCACATCATACGTGCGGCGCTGGAATCCATCGCCTATCAGAGCCGGGATCTGCTGGATGCCATGAGTAAAGACAGCGCGGTTGCACTCAAGCAGCTGAGGGTGGATGGCGGCGCCGTGAGTAACGACTTCCTGATGCAGTTCCAGGCCGATATCACAGATACTCAGGTACTGCGGCCGGCCTTGACCGAAACTACCGCCATGGGAGCGGCATTTTTGGCCGGTCTTGCCTGTGGTTTCTGGGACTCGGTGGAAGCGCTTTCTCACCGGAGCGATGTTGAACGTTGCTTCGAGCCGGCCATGGATGAAGGACGGCGGGAGCTTTATTACCGCGGTTGGCAGAAGGCGGTGGACCGTTGTCGCCACTGGCATGAAACCGAGGAACTGTGATGTGCCGGGCGGTTTCTTGTCGGCTGTTATTGTCTCCCATTGAATAGTGACTCAGAATAGTGCCCCAAAGACACCAAAGTGAGCCCGCCATGACAGTGACGACCGAAGCCGAATATCTGGCGCAATACAATATCCATGACTACCCGCTGCCGCTGACCAGTGTCGACAGCGTGCTGCTCTGTGTACGAGAAGGGCAATTGTGTGTGCTCTTGGTCAAGCGTTCCGGGCTTCCCTGCAAAGGGATGTGGGCATTGCCGGGAGGCTTTATTGATCTGCAGCAGGATCAGGATATCGATGCTTCGGCCAAGCGCAAACTTAAGCAAAAGACCGGGATAGTGCCACCCTACCTGGAGCAGTTACAGAGTATAGGCAATGGCCGCCGGGATCCCAGAGGCTGGTCGGTCACCATCAGCTATTATGCGTTGATGCCCCATCTTGAGCCCGTCATGGAAGGTTCTGAAGAGAGCCGCTGGTTCAGCTTGCAGTCGCTGCCCGAACACTTGGCCTTTGATCACGCCGATATCATAACCTTGGCACAGGAGCGCTTACGCCAAAAGGCGCTTTACAGCCTGGTGGCGGCTTTTGCCTTGCCGGAATTGTTTACCCTGGCCGAATTGCAGCGAGTGCACGAGGCTATTCTGGGTAAGCCACTGCAGAAGAAATCTTTCCGGCGGCGAATCGAGCAGGCCGGCGTGCTCGCCCCCTGTGGAGAGGGCCGGGTCGAAGTCGGTCGCCCACCCCAGCTCTACCGGGTATTGCCTGAAGCCGCCGATTATCGCTTTGTACGCAACCTGGAAGCTTGAAACGTCATTTGAGCTTCTTTGGTTTACCACTGTCTTATCCATTGTTTTAATTTTTCTTTTTATATAAGTGTCCTTTTGACTCAAAATAAACTTGACTGCTCTAACTAGCTGTTTTAGATTAAGTGTCAATAAGACACTTAATGGTGAGCGATATGGATATCAGTATTGAGCTAGTAAACAAAGATGCGACCAGACAGGCGTTGACTGTTGAGCAATGGCAGTTTGCCGGTGGTGAGCAACATGTGCGTCTGGCAGGTTTTGATGGACAACAGGTACAGAGCGCGATTATCTGTGCCAGGTTGCAGAGCAGTGATGCCATCATGCAGCTGCTGCTGATCAAAGATGCTTTGGACCGCGCCGCCCCCGGCATTCAGGTTTCACTGCAACTTCCCTATTTCCCCTATGCCCGCCAAGACAGGGTTTGCGTCGCCGGTGAGGCTTTTTCCGCCGCCGTGATGACGGGGTTGCTGCGAAATGCCGGCTTCAGCCAGATCCGCTGCTGGGATCTGCACTCGGCGGTCAGTGAGCAACTGCTTGAGGCCGAGCAGGTACATCAGGCGCAGTTGGTTTGTCAGTTTGCGCAGCTGAAGCAGTGGCTGCAAACCCACCAGGCGGCACTGCTTGCGCCTGATAAGGGTGCCAGCCACAAGATTGCCAAGGTTGCCGATGCGCTGAGTGCCGCTGGGATTGAGGCCGAAGTCTTTCAGGCCAGTAAACGCCGGGATCCGGCGACGGGCGCCATATTGGCATCCGAGTTGAACGCCGATGTTGCTGGCCGCAGTCTGCTGATCCTGGATGATATTTGCGACGGTGGCAGAACCTTTATCGAGCTGGCGCGGCTTTTGAAACAAAAAGGCGCCGCCCGAGTGGGACTCTATGTGACCCATGGCCTATTTTCTCGCGGAATAGAGCCGCTGGAAGGTTTGATTGATGCCGTGTTTACCACAGATTCAGTGTGCCCATTGCATCCGTTTGAGTCGCAAATTGTCGAGCTGCATACCTTGAAACTGTTTGAATAAAAGGAGTTTATTATGAGTATCATCGCCCCCTCAATGCAGAAGGATGTCTACAAAGAGTTTCATGGTCGCGCCTATCATCCTCAGGTGACCGAGGTGTATGCCAACTTCACTTCCCGCAGCGGTCGCAATGCCAACATAATGGATAATGACAAGGTTGCCTTTGTTGGACTGCAGTATTTTATCAAGAGCTATTTGATGGAGGAGTGGGACTGCTTCTTTCGTCAGCCCAAGGCACAGGCCGTGGCCGCCCATAAGCGCATACTCAGTGCCATGCTGGGGTACAGTGTCGATGTCTCTTACCTGGAAAAACTCCACGACCTTGGGTATTTACCGCTGAGGATCAAGGCGCTGGAAGAGGGGACTCTGGTGCCTTATCTGGTGCCGCCGTTGACTATAGTCAACACCCATCCGGATTTCCCCTGGTTGACCAACATGATAGAAACCGTGCTCAGTTGTGAAAACTGGCCGATACAAACCAGTGCCACCACGGCCGTTGCTTACCTGCGCACCTTTAAAGAGTTCGCCGACAAGACAGGCCTGCCCGCCGAGATGGTAGCGTTTCAGGGGCATGACTTCAGTTTTCGCGGCATGTTCGGTAAGCAGGCCGCCGCCATGAGTGGTTTTGGCCATTTGGCCAGCGGCTTTGTTGGAACCGACACCATTCCGGCGGTGCTGTTTGCCGAGAAGTACTATGGTGCCGATGTCGATAAGGAGTTGGTCGGCGCCTCAGTGGATGCCACCGAGCACTCGGTGACCTGTTCCTGGATCCTCGAAGGGGAGATCGCCTTCTTCCGTTATCTGATGCAGACCCAGTCTCCCAAGGGAATCCTCAGTGTGGTGTCCGATACCTGGGATTTCTGGACTCTGGTGACTCAATACTTACCTGAACTCAAGCAGGAGATCCTCGAGCGTGACGGCACCCTGGTGATCCGCCCCGACTCCGGCGACCCTGTGACAATTCTCAGCGGTTATAAGCTGGCGCCTGAATCACTTATCCGCGAATGCAGCCTGGATGAAGCATTGCAAAAGGCGGCCGATAACGGTTATGAGGCGATAAGTTGGCATGGTGAGTTTATCGGTCTGCAGCGCCAAACCCTGATGGCCTGCGAGGTGAAGGGGCTTATAGAGTGCCTGTGGGAGATTTTTGGCGGCACCTTGACTGACAAGGGTTACAAGCTATTGGATAACCATGTGGGTGCCATTTATGGCGATGCCATCACGCTCGAGCGTCAACGACAAATACTGCAGCGTTTGATGGATAAAGGTTTTGCTTCCAAAGTCGTGCTGGGGATTGGCTCATACAGCTATCAATATGTCACCCGAGATACCCATGGCTCGGCAGTCAAGGCGACCCACGTGATAAAAGACGGCGAGCCGCTGGCGATTTTCAAGGCACCCAAGACTGATAGCCAAAAGCGTTCCGCCAAGGGGCTACTGCAAGTGGTTATGCAAGACGGTGAGCTGGTGCTGCGAGACGATGTTTCGGTGACTGAAGAAGCCCAGGGGCTGCTGCAAACTGTTTATGAGGATGGCAAACTGCTTCGTGAAACCAATTTGGCCGAGATACGCCAGCGGGTGGCGGCGCAGCTGTGAAGCCTTGATTCAATGACATTCATAGGCAAGGTCAGACATCGATATCTATGATCTTACCCTTGCCTTCTTCTTGCGCCCTGGACTCATCCCTTTTTTCATCTTCCTGGCGGCGGTTATGTTTACGCCGCTCGCGGGCAAAGCCTTTTTGTTCTTTGCGGCGATCAGCGACTTTTTCACGTTTGTCTATCTCGGGAGGCAGTTGCGATTGCGGGGCTTCGTGGCTGTCGGGCGCTATGGCGGAGGTGGTTTTGACCTGCTCCACTTCGCGTTTGGGCTGAAATACCGCTTTGACCGGGCGTGCCAACATGGCGTAAATGCTGTCTAATCCCATGATGTCCCCCCTGATTTAACGGTGTTTTTTTAGTTGAACACCGCATTGTCTGTAAGCCTTATATCCTTTTATCGGCCAGGAGTGTTTAAAATTTAGACTGTTATTGTTGTTTCTGGTTCCTTGGGCTTTTGGGGTAAGAATAAATTGCTTCTTTGCATTCACAATAGCGGTTCGCCGAATGACCTGACGGCTTTAGGTTATAAGGGGGAAATCTGCTTTTCTGTGCCTTTAGTGTTTTGTTCTGGGTCTTTTGAGTCATGACAAAGTTTGCGCTGGATCGTATTACTCACATGCTCATTTTTGGGAAACTTCTCCACAATCATTTCTTTTCACTGTGAAAATCCTCCTGACCTGTGTCGAAATTTTCCCCTGACAGGTGCGTTTGCACCACTTTTTGCCACTTGGAATTCGTTAATGCAAAAAATGTTGTGACACGCTGCTAACCCGCTTGGTGACTGGCTTTATTCGAGTTTGCATTGCTTGACAATCCTTGTTGACTGTCCCTAAACTTAGCATCTGTGGGAATTTGTGGATATTTGTGGATCTATTAACTGAGCAAGGATGAAACCAAGTGTTTTCCGGCGCAAGTGCTTTGAATCTGGATGCCAAGGGGCGGATCGCTATGCCAACGCGATACCGCGAGCCTCTGCATGCCGATCATCAGGGCAAGCTGGTGATCACTGTGGATATCCAATCTCCCTGTCTGTTGATCTATCCGATAAACGAATGGAACAAAGTTGCCGACAAACTGCTCGGCTTGTCTGATTTCCAACCGCAGGAGCGGGCGATGAAACGCCTGATGCTGGGTTATGCCCAGGAGTGTGAGTTGGATACCAATGGCCGGGTTTTGTTGACTCCGCCGCTCAGACAATATGCCTCCTTGGAAAAGAAGACCATGTTGGTCGGGCAGTTGAACAAATTCGAACTCTGGGATGAACAGGTCTGGCAGCAGCAGTTGGCCGACAGCCTGGAGATGATTAAGAGCCAGGGATTGACCGCCAGTGAGCGGCTGGCCGATTTTTCACTCTGATGAGTGAGACCAGATTAAAGAAGAGAGTGATGAGCCAAAACTTTGCCCACCTGTCTGTCCTGCTTCAAGAAACGGTAGACGGGCTCAATATCCGCCCAGATGGCATCTATATCGACGGTACTTTCGGTCGGGGTGGACACTCACGTCAGATCCTTTCCCGCCTGGGTGAACAGGGGCGGCTGATTGCCATTGACAGAGATCCTGCGGCCATTGAAGCCGCGAAACAGTTTGCCAATGATCCGCGTTTCACCATAGTCCATGGCGGTTTTGGCCAGTTGGCTGACTATGTTGAGCAACTGGGACTGGTGGGCAAGATAGACGGCGTCTTGCTGGATCTCGGTGTGTCATCGCCGCAACTGGATGATGCCGAACGTGGCTTTAGTTTTCTGCGCGATGGCCCACTCGATATGCGGATGGATAACAGCCAGGGCCAAACAGCGGCCCAGTGGCTCGCCAGGGCCGAGATCGAAGATATGGCCTGGGTGTTCAAAACCTATGGTGAAGAGAAAAACGCCCGTCATATCGCCCGTTGTATCGCCGCCGATCGTGATGAGAAGCCGTTTTTACGCACTAAAGATCTGGCTGGTTTGATCGAAAGGATCACTAAACACAAAGAGCGCAACAAGCATCCGGCAACCCGAGTGTTTCAGGCGATTCGCATCTATATCAACAGCGAGCTGGATCAAATAGATCAGGCGCTGGAAGGGGCATTGAAGGTATTGGCGCCCAAGGGACGGTTATCGATCATCAGCTTCCATTCTCTTGAAGATCGTATGGTGAAGCGCTTTATCCGCCGTCACAGCAAAGGTGAGGAAGTACCTTACGGCTTGCCGGTGACCGAGGCTGAGCTTAATCGCTCACGGCAGTTGTTGCCCATAGGCAAGGCGCTGAAACCGTCGGATGAAGAGATTGCTGTAAATGCCCGGGCCCGCAGTTCTGTACTCAGAATTGCCGAGCGTTTGCCCTACTGAGGTGGCGGTGAGTAAGTCGCAACTCAATCTGGCGCGTATAGTGCTGCGGGATCTTTGGCAGCACAAATGGATCCTCTTGCTGGGCATGCTGGTGCTGGGGAATGCGGTTGCTGTGGTATATACCAGCCACATCAGCCGTACCCAGACCAGCGAGTTGGACAAGCTGTTACAGGAAAGAGATCGCTTGGATATCGAGTGGCGCAACCTGTTACTGGAAGAACAGTCGCAGGCGGAGCACAGTAGGATAACCCGGATTGCAACCAAGGAATTGGACATGATAAGGCCCTTACCCAATGAAGAGGTGGTAGTGAGACTTCCATGAGAAAACAGGCTAAAAGGATTCAAAAGCCCCAACTGATCCACTGGCGACTGCAGGTGGTGGTGGCTTTTGTTTGCCTGTTGTTTGTCTCACTGGTGGGACGCGCCGCCTACATCCAGGTAATAGAACCGGAAAAACTGCGTCATGAGAGTGATATGCGTACTCTGCGCACCACCTCCAACCAGGTGCAACGGGGGCTTATCACCGACCGCAATGGCGAGATGCTGGCCGTCAGTGTGCCTGTGCGTGCTGTTTACGCCGACCCCAAGGTGGTTCACGACAAGGATGGCTTCAATGATATGCGCCGCTGGCGGGCGCTGGCCGATGTATTGCACGAGCCGCTGGATGACCTGTTGGCCAGAGTGCAGTCCAACCCCAAAAAGCGTTTTACTTACCTCAAGCGCCAGGTTACCCCGGCGGTAGCGCATTATATTGAACAACTGAAGCTACCCGGTATCTACCTTAAGTCTGAATCACGCCGTTACTATCCGGCCGGTGAGATCAGCGCTCAGTTGGTCGGGATCACCAATATTGATGATGTCGGCATCGAAGGCATTGAAAACACCTACAACAGCTGGCTGACCGGCACTCCCTCCAAGCAGAAGGTGCGTAAGTCCCGTGACGGCCGGGTGGTTGAGCGGCTGGATATCATCCAGGAGGGCGAGAGCCCCAATGATCTGGTGCTCAGCATAGATCAGCGTATTCAGCAGTTGGCTTACCGTGAGCTCAAGCGGGCCACCGAAATGAACCAGGCAACATCCGGTTCCGTGGTGGTACTGGATGTACACACGGGCGAAGTGCTGGCGATGGTTAACACTCCCTCCTATAACCCCAACTCGCGGGAAAATTTGCAGAGTCACAGGATGCGTAACCGCGCCCTGACAGACACCTTTGAGCCGGGTTCGACGGTGAAACCCTTTGTGGTGGTGGCAGCGCTGGAGGCCGGGATCGTCAAGAATGATGAGTTGATCCCGACATCACCCGGTTGGATGCGTATTGGTGGCCGGCAGGTGCGGGATGTCCGCAACTATGGCGATATGTCATTGGCGAAGATTTTGATCAAGTCCAGTAACGTGGGGATCAGCAAGTTGGCGCTGGAAATGCCGGTGCAGCAGCTTTTGGGTACCTATCAGTCCATGGGGCTCGGCAACTATTCAGGGATCAACCTGACCGGCGAGAGTGCCGGTTTGGTGCAGGACAGACACAGATGGTCTGACTTTGAACGGGCGACTCTGTCCTTCGGCTATGGCCTGACAGCCACTCCGCTGCAGTTGGCGCGCATGTACGCCACTCTGGGTAGCGGCGGCATACTTTACCCGGTATCGATTCTTAAACTGAAGCAACCGCCGGAAGGCACCCGGGTGATAGCCCCGGATGTGGCCCGCGATGTGATCAACATGCTGGTGGGCGTGACCGAGAAGGGCGGCACAGGTACTCGGGCGCACATTGAAGGCTATCCGGTTGCCGGTAAGTCGGGCACCAGTCGTAAGGCGATAGCCGGTGGCTATGGCGATGACTATGTTGCCCTGTTTGCCGGTGTCGCGCCGGCAAACAACCCCAGGCTTGCCATGGTAGTGGTGATCAACGAGCCCAAAGGGGACAGATATTACGGCGGCGTGGTGGCTGCACCTGTGTTTGGCAAGGTGATGTCCGGCGCGTTGCAGATGTTGAATGTGGAGCCTGTGAGTGATGATGCTCGCGTACAACTGGCTCAGGTACCTAGGAGAGCAGAATGATGTTATTGCGGGATCTGCTGGCTCCCTGGTTTCATTACTCCGGCGCGGAGACGGTGGCCGAGCCCTGTCTCGACAGTCGGAAAGTGGTTGAAGGTGGCCTTTTCGTGGCCGTTCCCGGACATCAGGCCGATGGTCGGGAGTATGTTGCCGCCGCCTTCAACAAGGGAGCTGCGGCTGCCTTGCTGCATACGGACGATCCGGATGCCCACGGCAAGGTGGAGCGGGAGCAAGGCTTAACCATCTATTTTTTTCAACTGAGTCGGCAGCTATCGGCGCTGGCGGCCCAGTTCTATGGCATTCACGCGGTCAAGCCTCGCCTGGTGGGGATCACCGGCACCAATGGCAAGACTTCTGTCAGCCAGCTTATCGCCCAGTGGGTGTCTTTGCTGGGCGAAAAGGCCGGTGTCATGGGCACTTTGGGGAACGGTTTGCTGGGTGAACTCCAGGAAGCGACCAATACTACCAGTGATGCCTTGGCCGTAATGGCCCAGCTCAAGGCTTTTGAGCAGATGGATGTCAGCGTCTGCGCCATGGAAGTGTCCAGCCACGGTTTGGTGCAGGGACGGGTAGAAGCCGCGCCCTTTGAAGTGGCGGTGTTTACCAACCTGAGCCGGGATCATCTGGATTACCACCAGACCATGGAGGCTTACGCCGCCGCCAAATTGAGGCTGATGCGGTTTGCCTGTCTCAAACACGCCGTAATTAACTTGGATGACGCCACAGGGCAGGCTTGGTTCGAGGAATTGCCCAAGGCCAAGTTGCTCGGCTATAGCATTAAGCAAGATCCCAGAGCGGCAGTTGTTGCCGTTAACTCTCAATATCACGCCAAGGGCGTATGCGCCGAGATCCACTGGCCGGAAGGCAAAGGCGTGCTGGAAACTCCGCTGCTGGGCGAATTCAATCTTTCTAATCTGTTGGCAGCGTTGACGGCGCTCTATGCCATGGGTTATCCGCTGCAAAAGCTGCTGTCGTTGTCACCTGCCCTGAAGCCCGTGCCTGGACGGATGGAGTGCTTCCCATCGAGAAAAGGTTTTTCGCTGGTGGTGGATTATGCCCATACCCCGGATGCGCTGGAGCAAGCGCTCAAGGCGCTGCGGCTGCATACCGACAACCGCCTCTGGTGTGTCTTTGGCTGCGGTGGTGATCGTGACAAGGGCAAGCGACCGCTGATGGCTCGTGCAGCCGAGGCTTTTGCCGACCGCTTGATGGTCACCAGCGACAATACTCGCAGTGAAGAGCCGCAAACCATCATTGATGAAGTCATGGCCGGGCTGACTCGCCCCGAGGCGGCACTCTCCTGTGTTGATAGGGTGACAGCCATTAAACAGGTTTGCGCCCAGGCAGAGGCGGGAGATGTGATTTTATTGGCCGGCAAGGGGCATGAAACCTATCAGGAAGTGGCAGGAAGCCGTCATCACTATGATGAGCGGGCCTTGGCGTTTGAACTTAGCGGAGGCAAAGCATGATCCCTTTGACCCTGCAACAGATAGCCACGGCGCTGAATGCCAAGTTGATTCCGGCAACTGCTGCAATGCAGCTGATTGAGAGTGTCAGCACAGATAGCCGTGATATAGGCACCCAAGGTTTATTTATCGCTCTCAAGGGAGAGCGCTTTGACGCCCATGAGTTTGCGCCAACGGCGGTCAAAAATGGCGCCGTAGCGCTCCTGGTCAGCCGCGAGTTGGCACTCGATGTGCCGCAGCTGCTGGTGGCCGACCCTCACCAGTCCCTGGGGCAACTGGCGGCCATGGTACGCAGCCTGGTATCACTCAAGTGTGTTGCCTTGACCGGCTCCAACGGTAAGACCAGCGTCAAGGAGATGTTGGCGACCATATTGTCGCAACATGCCAAGGTGCTCTACACCGCCGGTAACTTCAACAACGATATAGGCGTGCCGCTGACAGCCTTGCGCCTGGAGCCTGAACACGAATACGCGGTATTTGAGCTTGGCGCCAATCACAAGGGTGAAATTGATTACACCTCGGCCATAGTGCGCCCGGATGTTGCCCTAGTGAACAATGTCGCCAGCGCTCATCTCGAAGGGTTTGGCTCAGAGGCCGGTGTGGCGGCGGCCAAATCCGAAATTTTCAATCACTTGGCTCCGGACGGCTGCGCCATTATCAATGCCGATGACAGATACGCCGAGGTAATGCGTCAGGCTGCGTTAGGCTACCGTCAGTTAAGCTATGGCATTGACGCAGCAGCCGAACTGACGGCCAAAGATTTACAGGCCGATGCCTCGGGGCGTTATCGCTGCACGCTTTGCTGGCAGCAGCAGGAGTATTCGCTGGCGCTGCCGCTGGCCGGCCGACATCAGGTGGCCAACGCTCTGGCGGCAACTTCGGTTTGCTTGGCGCTGGGCCTGGATATGGCAAGCATTATCTCTGGCTTGCAACAGATGCAGCCGGTCAAGGGACGCATGCTGCCCACTGAGCTTGGGCGGGTGCAGCTGATCGATGATAGCTACAACGCCAATCCGGCTTCGGTCAAGGCGGCGATCAACTGGCTTCACGAAATTCACGGAAATCGCATTCTGGTACTGGGCGATTTAGGGGAATTAGGCGACAATGCCCCCCTTTTGCATCGCGAGCTGGGTGAGTATGCCCGGGAGGCCGGGATAGATGCCCTGTTTTGCTGCGGTCAATTAACCCAGAACACCAGCCAGGGGTTTGGTACGGAACATCTGGATACCCAAGGGCGTTTGGTGGAAAATTTAATCGAATATATCAATCAGTTGTCAGGGAGTGTCACTGTATTGGTCAAGGGCTCACGCAGCATGCGTATGGAACGTGTGGTCGAGGCCCTTAAATCAGCCTTCGGGTGTGGGGAGTTAGTGTAGATGCTGGTGTATCTGGCGGAGTATCTAACCCAGTTTTATACCGGGTTTAACGTGTTTTCCTATTTGACCTTCAGAGCGATTCTGGGGTTGTTGACCGCCCTCAGCTTTGCGCTCTGGTGGGGGCCAAAGTTGATCGAGCGTTTGCAATTGCTGCAGATAGGCCAGGTGGTGCGTAACGATGGCCCCGAGTCACATTTCAGTAAGCGCGGCACCCCAACCATGGGTGGATTACTGGTGCTGGCGGGGATCTTTATCAGTGTCTTGCTGTGGGGCGATCTCGGTAACCGTTATGTCTGGGTGATGTTATTCGTCCTGGGCAGCTTTGGCCTCATCGGCTTCCTCGATGATTACCGTAAGGTAGTTCGTAAGGATCCCAAGGGGCTGGTGGCCCGTTGGAAGTACATTTTACAGTCGCTGGCGGCGATTGCTGTGGCTTTTTATCTCTACGCGACCGCATCTCTGCCGGGTGAAACCCAATTGGTGGTGCCTTTCTTCAAGGATGTGATGCCGCAGCTAGGGCTGTTTTTTGTAGTACTGGCCTATTTCACTATAGTGGGTTCGAGCAATGCGGTTAACCTGACCGACGGCCTCGATGGTTTGGCGATTATGCCAACCGTTATGGTAGCGGCGGCGTTTGCGCTTATTGCCTACCTCTCTGGCCACGCGCAATTTGCCAGCTACTTACATATTCCACATCTGCCGGGGGCCGGTGAACTGGTGATCGTCTGTACCGCAATAGTCGGTGCCGGTCTTGGTTTCCTTTGGTTCAACACCTATCCGGCGCAAGTGTTTATGGGCGACGTAGGTTCGCTGTCACTGGGGGCTGCGCTCGGCACCATGGCCGTACTGGTACGCCAGGAGATTTTGCTGGTGATTATGGGTGGTGTGTTTGTAATGGAGACTTTGTCAGTCATCCTTCAGGTTGGATCCTATAAGCTGCGGGGCCAGCGGATTTTCCGTATGGCACCCATACACCACCATTATGAATTGAAAGGTTGGCCTGAGCCCAGAGTGATAGTGCGTTTCTGGATTATCTCTTTGTTCCTGGTTCTGCTGGGATTGGCCACCCTGAAGTTGAGGTAAGCAGTCATGATGAGTCGCTGTTCGCACATAGTGTTGGGATTGGGGGCCACAGGCTTGTCTGTGGTGCGCTATCTGGTGGCTCAGGGCTATGCCCCTATGGTGATGGACAGCCGCCGCAATCCTCCCGGTGCCGAGGCGCTGAAAAATGAATTTCCGGATTTGGAGTTTTGCTTTGGCGGCTTCGATTGCCGTGGTCTGGTGCAGGCGGAGCAGATCATCATCAGTCCCGGGATCCCCATGGATACCCCCGAAGTAAGGGCGGCTCTGGATATGGGCATAGAAGTGATTGGCGATGTGGAGTTGTTTGCCCGCGCCATAGCTGACAAGGGCCCATGTGTGCTGGCGATTACCGGCTCCAATGGCAAGTCGACTGTGACGACCCTGGTCGGTGAAATGCTCAAAGCCGGCGGCAAACAGGTTGCCATCGGCGGCAACATAGGGGTGCCGGCGCTGGAGCTTTTGGGCGAAAACGTTAGTCACTATGTGCTGGAGCTATCCAGTTTCCAGTTGGAAACAACCCATAGTCTTAAATGTTTGGCATCCACTTGCCTGAACATTTCTGAAGACCACATGGACAGATACAGCGACCTGGAAGCCTATCGCCAGGCCAAACTGCGGCTATATGAACTGAGTCGACTGGCGATTTTCAACCGGGATGATCCGCAAACGCAGCCCATGTCACCCATGAACAACAATAGCTTTGGTCTGGGTAACCCCGAAGGGGATGAGTGGGGGATCACCGACGGCAAAATTTTCCACGGCAGCAGTGAAATCATGAATCTGTTGGATGTGGCGCTGCTCGGCAGCCATAACCACGCCAACCTGCTGGCCGCCATGGCGTTAGCCGATGCGGCAGGAGTGGATAAAGAAGCCATGGCCAGAGTGGCCCGCGAGTTTAAAGGCCTGCCGCACAGATGTGAACTGGTGGCGGTCAAGAATGGCGCCACTTGGATCAACGATTCCAAGGCCACTAATGTGGGCGCTACCGTGGCAGCACTCGAAGGGCTCAGCGACTACCTCGGTGATGTGATCCTGATTGCCGGTGGTGATGGTAAAGGGGCTGATTTCCGGCCGCTTGCCAATGTGCTGGGTTCTGTGACTCACCTAATTACCCTGGGACGGGACGGTGACAAGATAGCGGCGCTGAAAGAGGGCGCCATCAAGGTTGGCTCCATGGCAGAAGCCGTGAACAAGGCTGCCGAACTGGCGAGTTCCGGAGACATAGTCATGTTGTCGCCGGCCTGTGCCAGCCTGGATATGTACAGTAACTTTATGGCCAGGGGCGATGACTTCCGCCATCTGGTGGAGGCGCTGGATGAGCAGTGATGAGCGACAACTTAACCTGTTCGGAACCAGCCTCAAGTGGCGCTGGTCCGACTGGTTCGGTGAAAAGCAATCGCAGGGCATGCAACTGTATGACCGGCGTTTGCTGCTTGCTGTTTTGTCGTTGATCGCCTTTGGCTTTGTGATGGTGATGTCGGCTTCTATGCCGGAAGCCCAGAGCCTGACTGGTAATCCATTTCATTTTGTGACCCGGCATCTGTTCTATTTGGCGGGCTGCGTGGTGATCGCCGCAGTGGTGTTGCAGGTAGAGATGCAGCGCTGGCAGCAACTGAGTCCACTGATGCTGTTGCTGGTCGGCGTCATGTTGGTGGCCGTACTGGCAGTAGGCACCACGGTAAACGGGGCGACACGCTGGTTGTCTCTGGGGCCGGTGAGAATTCAGGTGGCCGAGATAGCCAAGTTTGTTTTTGCGGTCTACATGGCCGGTTATCTGGTTAGGCGGCATCAGGAAGTGCGTGAAAACGCCAAGGGCTTTTACAAACCGATTGCGGTTTTTGCCGTCTATGCCTTCTTGATCCTGATGCAACCGGATCTGGGAAC
Organism: Shewanella chilikensis; assembly: GCF_037953065.1. Classification (NCBI taxonomy): domain Bacteria; kingdom Pseudomonadati; phylum Pseudomonadota; class Gammaproteobacteria; order Alteromonadales; family Shewanellaceae; genus Shewanella; species Shewanella chilikensis. Next base: position 386,972 of record NZ_CP149966.1, read on the forward strand.
CGTGGTGGTGCTATTTGTTGGCACAGTCGGGCTGCTGTTTTTGGCCGGTGCCCGTTTGCTGGACTTCTTTGCGCTGATCCTGACCGGGGTCATGGCCTTTGTGGCTTTGGTGCTGCTGGAGCCCTACCGGATGCGGCGGGTAACTTCCTTCCTCGACCCCTGGCAGGATCCGTTCGGCAGTGGTTACCAGTTGACTCAGTCGCTGATGGCCTATGGCCGCGGCGACTGGTTTGGTCAGGGACTTGGTAATAGCATCCAGAAACTGGAATACCTGCCGGAGGCGCACACTGACTTTATTTTCGCCGTTATAGGGGAAGAGCTTGGATTTATCGGCATAGTTGCCGTGCTGGCAGTGCTACTGTTCGTAGCGCTGCGGGCGATTCGTCTCGGCAGTCAATGCTTGGCCATGGATCGGGCATTTGAGGGTTATCTGGCTTACGCCATAGGGATCTGGATCTGTTTCCAGACTGTGGTGAACGTGGGCGCCAGTATCGGCATTTTGCCGACCAAGGGGCTGACACTGCCCTTTATCAGCTATGGCGGCAGTAGTCTCTGGGTGATGACGGCTGCGGTCATGATGCTGATCCGGATAGATCATGAGCGGCGTCTCAGCCTGATCCAGGCGGTGCAGGGGAGGCTGAAGTCATGAAGGGTAACAATTTGAATAACAAACGTATTTTAGTGATGGCCGGTGGTACCGGCGGTCACGTTTTTCCGGCGTTGGCAGTGGCCAGACGCCTGGCACAGCAGGGCTGGCAGGTGCGTTGGCTGGGTACAGCAGACCGGATGGAGGCGCGTTTGGTGCCTCAGCACGGCTTTGATATAGATTTTATTGACATTAAAGGCGTACGCGGCAACGGCATAGTGCGCAAGCTGGCAGCGCCTTTCAAGGTGCTGCGCTCGATTGTTCAGGCGCGCAGGGTTATCCGCGAATTTCGGCCAGATGTGGTGTTGGGCATGGGCGGCTTTGCCAGCGGTCCGGGCGGCGTTGCCGCCAAGCTCAGCGGTATTCCGTTGGTGTTGCATGAGCAAAACGCCATTCCCGGGATGACCAATAAGCTGCTTTCCCGTATTGCCACCAAGGTGCTGTGCGCCTTTGCCAATACCTTCGAGCCGGGTAAGGCCGAAGTGGTTGGCAACCCTATTCGCCAGGAGCTTATTACACTGGGGGGACAGCCCAGAGCCCAGCATCAGGATGCGCTGAAAATTTTGGTTGTCGGTGGCAGCCTGGGTGCCAAGGTCTTCAACGACCTTATGCCAGCTGTGGTTGCCGAGGTCAGCAAGTCACAGTCAGTGACGGTTTGGCATCAGGTGGGCAAGGGCAATCAGGTGCCGGTGGAAGCTGAATATCAGCAGCTGGGACAGGACGGCAGAGTCAAAGTCGCTGAGTTTATCGATGATATGGAAGCCGCCTATCGTTGGGCCGACGTGGTCATCTGCCGCGCCGGTGCCCTAACCGTTTCTGAGCTGGCGGCCGTTGGCCTGCCCAGCCTGTTGGTGCCTTATCCCCATGCGGTGGATGATCACCAGACCCGCAACGCCCAGGTGTTGGTGGATGCGGGCGCGGCCTTCCTGTTGCCGCAGCCGATTGTCGATGTGTCCAGGCTGGCGAATAAGCTGGCCCTGCTTGGCAGTGATAGAAATGAATTGACCCTGATGGGGCAAAGAGCCAGAGCGGCCGCTGTGCTGGATGCGACCGATAAAGTCGCCCAGGTCTGTATCGAACTGGCAGAGAAAGGAAATAGATGAATAACAGAGCAGAGAAATACGCCCAGCTTCGCGCCATGATCCCGGAAATGCGCCGGGTGCGTCGCATTCACTTTGTTGGCATAGGTGGCGCCGGCATGGGGGGCATTGCCGAGGTTCTGGTTAACGAAGGTTATCAGGTCAGTGGTTCGGATATTGCCGAAAATGCCGTGACTGAACGTTTGGCGGCTCTGGGGGCTCGCATCATTATCGGCCACAGTGCCGAGGCTGTGGTCAACGTTGATGTGGTGGTGGTTTCTACCGCGATTAAAGCGGATAACCCGGAAGTCGCGGCCGCCAGAGCCAGCCGCACACCGATAGTGCGCCGTGCCGAGATGCTGGCTGAGTTAATGCGTTACCGTCATGGGGTGGCGATTGCCGGCACCCATGGCAAAACCACTACAACCAGCCTTATCGCCAGTGTTTATGGTCAGGCCGAGCGAGATCCGACCTTTGTAATAGGTGGCCTGCTTAACAGTGCCGGCACCAATGCTCGCTTGGGGCATAGCCGTTACCTTATCGCCGAGGCCGATGAGAGTGATGCCAGCTTCCTGCATCTGCAGCCTATGGTGAGTGTGGTAACCAATATTGAAGCCGACCATATGGATACTTACGGCGGCGATTTTGAGAAGTTGAAAACCACCTTTGTTGACTTCCTGCATAATCTGCCGTTTTACGGTGTGGCCGTGCTTTGTATCGATGATCCTGTGGTGAAAGAGATTATGCCGCGCATTGGGCGCCACATGGTGACCTATGGCTTCAGTGATGAGGCTGATGTGCAGGCACTTAACTTCAGCCAAGAAGGGCCTCAATGCCGTTTTACCGTGCGTCGCAAGGGCCGGGATGACTTGGATCTGCTGCTGAATCTGCCGGGACGGCACAATGTGCTGAACGCCTTGGCGGCGATTGCCGTGGCCAGTGAAGATGATATAGATGATGCCGCCATAGTGCAGGCGCTGGCGGAGTTCCAGGGAATTGGCCGCCGCTTCCAGCACCTGGGGGCCTTCGATACTCCCAAGGGCGAGGTGATGTTGGTTGATGATTACGGCCATCATCCCAGCGAAGTCGCAGCCACTATCAAGGCGGCGCGTGCCGGTTGGCCTAATAAGCGCCTGGTGATGGCTTATCAGCCACACAGATATAGCCGCACCCGGGATCTGTACGAGGACTTTGTCGAAGTATTGTCTCAGGTCGATGGCCTATTGCTGCTGGAGGTCTATCCCGCCGGTGAAGCACCTATCGCGGGAGCCGACAGCCGCGCGCTGTGCCGCAGCATCAGATTGCGTGGTCAGGTTGACCCTATCTATGTCGCTACGCCGGAGCAGTTGCAGGAGATACTGCCGGATGTACTCAAGGGCGGCGATCTGCTGATGACTCAAGGCGCAGGTAACATAGGGGCCCTGGCGCGCCAATTGGCGAGCAGCGAATTGGGGTTTAGTGATGATAACAAAGATACGATTTCTGAATAGATTTTCATCGCTTAATAGCTTGAAAACAGTATCTTTTGACCAAGAAAACCAGCCCTATATAATGGCCGGTTTTCCGCCAAGCTAACAGGCAGGACCATGGCGCTGAAGGACAGGTTGCACAAGGGCCGGGCAAGGCTTGCCGGAGTCAATTGGTATCTCTGCAGCGGGATTGGCTTTCTGCTGTTGGTACTGGCGGCATTTGGCATGGCGGCTTGGAAATTGGGACTGGTGCTGAATGATGCCGAGGCCTTGCCCATTGAGGCAGTGGCGATAAAAGGCGAGCGCCAGTACACCACGGATGCGGAAATCCGCGGCGCCTTGCAGGACTTGATGCAGCGTAGTTTCTTCAGCGCTGATGTAGCCGAGGTTCAGCAGGCGCTGGAAGCTCTGCCTTGGGTATACAGGGCCTCGGTTCGGCGCGAATGGCCGGCCAAGCTGAAGGTTTATCTGCAAGAACAGGTTGCCGTGGCGCACTGGAATCAGGATGAATGGCTCAATGAACACGGCGAGGTGTTTCTGGCGCCACCGCAACCCGGGCTGGAAAATTTGCCTTGGTTGGCGGGACCTGAACCTATGGCACAGGAGGTATTGACCTCCTTTCGGCAGATGGATGAACTGCTGCGGATAAACAGCTTCAAGCTGGATAGATTGAGTCTCAGCCCGAGACATGCCTGGGAGGCGACTTTGGGCAACGGCATCATGCTGGAATTGGGACGAGAGGACAAGATGGCGCGGATACAGCGTTTTATCAACGTGTATCCGGAGTTGGTTAAACAGGAAAAGAGTGTCGCCAGAGTGGATCTACGCTATGACACGGGTCTGGCAGTAGGCTGGGAAGACGCACAAGAAGAGAGCCGTTAATTAATGACCAAGAACCAAGATAGAAATCTGATCGTCGGATTGGACATAGGGACATCCAAGGTCGCTGTGATCATAGGTGAAGTCTTGCCCGATGGCGAAATCAGTGTCGTCGGTCTGGGTAATCATCCATCACGCGGCATGGATAAAGGCGGGGTCAACGACCTCGATTCTATCGTGCGCAGTGTGCAGCGGGCCTTGGATCAGGCCGAGCTGATGGCAGACTGTCAGGTGTCTTCGGTGTATTTGAGCATTTCCGGCAAGCATATCGCTTGTCAGAACGAAAACGGCATGGTCTCCATCAATGATGAAGAGGTGACCCAGGAAGACGTGGACAACGTTATCCACACGGCCCGTTCGGTGAAGATCCCCACTGAGCGCCGCATTTTGCACGTACTGCCACAGGAATATGCCATAGATGTTCAAGAAGGGATCCGCAGCCCTATCGGCATGTCCGGCATGCGGATGGAAGCCAAGGTACATATAGTCACCTGCGCCAATGATATGGCCAAGAATATCACCAAGAGTGTTGAACGCTGTGGCCTCAAGGTGGACGACCTGGTGTTTTCCGGTATCGCTTCGGCCGATGCGGTACTGACCAATGATGAAAAAGATCTGGGTGTTTGTCTGGTGGATGTCGGTGGCGGTACTACAGATATCGCTGTGTATACCAATGGCGCTCTGCGTCACTGCGCCGTGGTGCCTGTGGCCGGCAATCAGGTAACCAGTGATATCGCCAAAATTTTCCGCACGCCGCTGTCGCATGCCGAGCAGATTAAAGTGCAGCATGCCAGTGCCCGCAGCTCCATGGTGAGCCGTGAAGACAGCATAGAAGTGCCGTCTGTGGGGGGGCGACCATCAAGAACCATGTCGCGTCATACTCTGGCCGAAGTGGTTGAACCCAGATATCAGGAACTGTTCGAGTTGGTATTCAAAGAGCTCAAGGACAGTGGCCTGGAAGATCAAATTGCCGCCGGCATAGTGTTGACCGGTGGTACCGCCTCTATTGAAGGGGCTGTGGATGTTGCCGAAGCCACTTTCGGCATGCCGGTCAGGGTGGCATCACCGCTGCCGGTGAAAGGTTTGTATGAATATGTGGATCAGCCCATCTACTCCACAGGTGTTGGGCTGTTACATTACGGCGCGCGCAGGGTTATCGAACGTCAGTTTGAACGACCCGAGCGTCAAGGGGTGACCAGTCTCTGGAATCGGGTTCAGAGCTGGTTTAAAGGTGAGTTTTAACTTACGTAAACGCAGGTAATACGGAGAATTCAACCATGTTTGAGATCATGGATACTCATTCTGACGAGGCGGTGATAAAGGTCATCGGCGTCGGTGGCGGCGGTGGTAATGCCGTCGAGCATATGGTGAAACACAACATCGAAGGTGTTGAGTTTGTTGCCACCAATACAGATGCCCAGGCATTGCGTAAGTCTGCCGCGGGCACCACTATTCAACTGGGACGAGATGTCACCAAGGGCTTGGGGGCTGGTGCCAACCCGGAAGTCGGTCGCGCAGCAGCCGAAGAAGATCGTGAAAATATCCGTGAGGCTATCAAGGGCTCGGATATGATCTTCATTGCGGCCGGTATGGGTGGCGGTACGGGTACAGGTGCCGCACCTGTGGTGGCGCAGATTGCCCGCGAAGAAGGGATATTGACAGTGGCCGTGGTCACTAAACCTTTCCCCTTCGAAGGCAAGAAGCGTATGGCGTTCGCCGATCAGGGGATCACTGAACTGGCCAAGCATGTTGACTCGCTGATCACTATTCCCAACGAGAAACTGCTTAAGGTATTGGGTCGTGGTACATCACTGCTGGATGCTTTTGCTGCAGCCAACAATGTGCTCTTGGGTGCGGTGCAAGGTATTGCCGAACTGATCACCCGTCCCGGTCTGATTAACGTCGACTTCGCCGACGTGAAAACCGTTATGTCCGAAATGGGTAACGCCATGATGGGCACAGGTGTCGCTCGTGGTGAAGACCGCGCCGAAGAAGCGGCCGAAGCGGCTGTTGCCAGTCCGCTGCTGGAAGATATCGACTTGGCAGGCGCCCGTGGCGTGCTGGTTAACATTACTGCCGGCATGGATATGAGTATCGAAGAATTTGAGACAGTGGGTAACCACGTCAAGGCTTATGCTTCAGACAATGCGACTGTGGTTGTCGGTGCTGTTATCGATCCAGAAATGAGTGATGAACTGCGGGTTACTGTGGTTGCTACCGGCATAGGATCGGAAAGAAAACCTGACATCCAGTTGGTATCCAAACCTGCTCCGCGCCAGGAACCTGTGCCAGAGCCCAAGGTCGAAGCCTATGTGCCTCAGGAAGAAGCTGCTATGCCTGTTGCTCACAAGAGCAATGCAGTTCCGGCGTCTCAACCTGCGGCCAATCCGCATAAGAACGAGCTTGATTATTTGGATATTCCGGCGTTTTTGCGTAAGCAAGCCGACTGATACTGGCGGTTATCACGGGTGTAAATTGGGTAATCCCCTTTGTTTCCAGGAAGCGAAGGTAGGTAAATTTTTGTGAAATTGCCGATTTATGCTAGGATATCCGACCAGCTGCGCCCGAGAAGTGTCGATTTTATCGTCCAAGGCAGAGCTTTTTGTTGAGATGAATACGGGTAACTAAATGATTTTTCAAAGAACTGTTGAAAAAATAGTAAAGACCACAGGTGTCGGTTTGCATTCCGGCAATAAGGTGACTTTGACTATCAAGCCCGCACCAGTCAATACAGGGATCGTACTCGTGCGCACCGATATGCAGCCGGCAGTGGAGATTGCTGCCAAGGCAGAGCAGGTGCGTGAAACGACTATGTGTACGGCTCTGGTCAATGATGAAGGTGTTCGCATCTCAACGATTGAGCATCTGTTTGCTGCACTCGCGGGTTTGGGAATCGACAATGCCGTTATTGAAGTGGATGCTCCCGAGATCCCCATCATGGACGGCAGTGCCAGCCCCTTTGTATTCCTGCTGCAAAGCGCGGGGATCAAAGATCAGTCAGCGGCCAAGAAATATCTGAAGATCAAGCACACAGTGCGTGTTGAAGACGGTGATAAGTGGGCTGAACTGCGACCCTTCAAAGGTTTCAGAGTCGACTTTGCTATTGACTTCAATCACCCTGAAATTGCCCGTAGTCAACAACATATGGTGATGGATTTTTCCTCTTCCGCCTTTGTGAAAGATATCAGCCGCGCCAGAACCTTTGGTTTTATGCGTGATATCGAGTACCTGCGTGCCAACAATCTGGCATTGGGTGGCAGTATGGAAAACGCGGTTGTGCTTGATGAATATCGTGTCCTCAACCCCGATGGCCTGCGTTATGAGGATGAATTTGTTAAGCACAAGATTCTTGATGCGTTTGGTGACCTGTATGTGGCGGGTCACGCCATAGTCGGAGAGTTCTGTGCCTACAAGACGGGGCATGCTCTTAACAACCGGTTGGTGCGGGCTCTGCTTGCCCAGCAGGATGCTTGGGAGTTGGTCAGCTTCGAAAAAGAAGCGGATGTACCTGTCAGCTTTATGATGCCATCCAATGTGGTGATGGCTTAATCGTAAAACTAGGACTGCCTTTTACGGCTGGCTAATGCAGCCAGCCGTTTTAGTTTCTGGCCCAGCTCACCTTCTGTGTGTTCGGCCAGTGCATTGATATGTGAAGCCGCGGTTTCACTCAACTGTCTGTGAACCACTTGGGGTTTTGCCCCCGATGTTGCCAGTGCCGGGTTGACTTTAACCTCAATAGCGGTAAGCATTGGGAGCGTTTCTGCCTGAAGTTGGGCAAGAAGTTTGGTTTTTTGGAAGTTAATCCTGGCGGCCCATGCGGCGGAAGGGGTTTCAATAACCAGCACACTTTGGCGCAGATTGGCGACTTTCAGCTGTTCGCTGACAGGGCCTGACAGCAGTTGTTTGACATGCTGGTTCAGATACAACAAAAGCTCCGCTTTCTCGGCCAGATCGGGCAGACGTCCCGACTGATGCAGTAATTGGCTGAGGTGCTGAGGGAGCTTCTTCATTATGATAATAAGATGGCTGAATTAGGCTATGAGTGTAACAGTTTTTATTCAAGGTCGGAATGGCGTGACGCGCTGGCAACCTGGCAAACGCTGGTTGCTGTTGCCTATATTGCTCCTCGCTGCGGGCACAGGGCTCTATCATTACAACGCCGAGCGATTTGAGTCGCAACAGGCCAACGTCGACAACGAGCGCCAAGCTCGTGAGCAGCAACAGAAACAAGTCAAAGAACTCAAGCAGGCAACCGAAACTCAGTTGGCAACCTTGGTGGCACATGTCGCTAGAATGCAGGCCAAACTGACCCGGCTTGAGGCTCTCGGGCAAACTCTTGCCCAGAATTACCAGCTTGAAGAACAGTTCGATTTCGGCGCCGAGGTAGGTATTGGCGGCCTGAGCGAGCTGGGCACCAGCATAGAGCTGGAGCAGCTGATCTCCGATATGGATCGGCTGGCATCAGGAATTGATAGTAATAATGCTCAGTTGTCACTGCTTGAAACAGTGGCTTCCAATCTCCATATAGATGAAGAGCGTTATATATCAGGGCGGCCAATCAACAAAGGTTGGTTATCCTCGCCCTACGGTTTACGTAATGATCCTTTCAATGGCCGTAGAACTGTGCATAAAGGCATAGACTTTGCGGGTACAGAAGGAGCCGATGTGATCGCCACCGGTGGTGGTGTGGTGACATGGGCCGGGAATATGTTTGGCTATGGTGAGTTGGTGGAGATAGATCACGGTAACGGATTGCGCACCCGCTATGGTCATAATAAAGCTTTGTCAGTAACTGTAGGTGACGTGGTCGCCAAGGGCGAGAAAATTGCCACCATGGGAAGCACTGGGCGTTCGACAGGACCTCATGTGCATTACGAAGTGTTGCGGGGTGGACAGCAGATAGATCCCAAGAAGTACGTCTACCGCAAAGCAGGTTAATTGGAACTGGCCGCCAGACTCGTAAGAGGCTTGGCCTACAACAGAATAAGTGATTCAGATGTTAGGTAAATTACTGACAAAAGTATTTGGTAGTCGTAACGACCGCACCCTTAAAGCCCTGGGCAAGATAGTCAACAAGATCAACGCGCTCGAAGGTGAATATGAGCAACTCAGCGATGAGCAGCTCAAGGCCAAAACCCAGGAGTTCCGTGACCGACTCGAAAAAGGGGAAACCCTTAACGACATCATGGCCGAAGCCTTTGCCACAGTGCGTGAAGCTTCCAAGCGGGTGTTCGAGATGCGCCACTTCGACGTGCAGTTGATAGGTGGTATGGTGCTGGACAGCAACCGCATTGCCGAGATGCGCACCGGTGAAGGTAAGACTCTCACCGCCACGCTGCCGGCCTATCTCAATGCGCTGACCGGTAAGGGGGTTCACGTTATTACAGTGAACGACTATCTGGCTCGCCGTGACGCCGACACCAACCGCCCACTGTTTGAATTCCTGGGAATGACAGTCGGAGTTAACGTCGCCGGTCTTGGCCAGCTGGAAAAGAAAGCCGCCTACAACTCAGATATCACTTACGGTACCAACAACGAATTTGGTTTCGACTATCTGCGCGACAACATGGCGTTTTCACCGCAGGAGCGGGTACAACGTCCATTGCACTATGCTCTGATAGACGAAGTCGACTCCATTCTTATTGATGAAGCCCGTACACCGCTGATCATCTCCGGCGCCGCAGAAGACAGCTCTGAACTCTACATCAAGGTCAATAAGCTGATCCCTAATCTGATCCGCCAGGATAAAGAAGACTCGGACGACTATGTCGGTGAGGGGGACTTCAGCGTGGATGAAAAAGCCAAGCAAGTTCACATGACTGAACGCGGTCAGGAAAAAATTGAACTCCTGCTGACCCAATCTGGCCTATTGGCCGAAGGGGATTCACTTTACTCGGCCGCCAATATCTCACTGCTGCACCATGTTAACGCCGCGCTGCGTGCTCACACCTTGTTTGAAAGGGATGTCGACTATGTAGTGCAGGATGGCGAAGTGATCATCGTCGATGAGCACACCGGCCGTACCATGCAGGGGCGCCGTTGGTCTGAAGGTTTGCACCAGGCGGTGGAAGCCAAAGAAGGCGTGAAGATCCAGAATGAAAACCAGACTCTGGCTTCTATCACCTTCCAAAACTACTTCCGTCAGTATGAAAAACTGGCCGGTATGACAGGTACTGCTGACACCGAAGCCTTTGAATTCCAGCATATCTATGGTCTGGATACCGTAGTGATCCCCACCAACCGGCCGATGATCCGTAACGATATGGCTGACTTGGTGTATCTCACCGCCAAAGAAAAATACAACGCCATTATCCAGGACATCAAAGGTTGTCGTGAACGTGGTCAGCCAGTATTGGTCGGTACAGTTTCCATCGAACAGTCTGAACTGCTGTCCAACCTGTTGGATCGGGAAAAGATCCCTCACAAGGTACTGAACGCCAAGTTCCACGAAAAAGAAGCTGAAATTGTTGCTCAGGCTGGACGTAGTGGAGCGGTAACCGTGGCCACCAACATGGCCGGTCGTGGTACCGATATCGTCTTGGGCGGTAGCTGGAAAGCGGAAATTGAGGAACTGGAAAACCCAACCGAGGAGCAGATTGCCAAGATCCGTGCCGACTGGCAAGAACGTCACGATGCCGTAGTCGCCGCCGGTGGTTTGCACATCCTGGGTACTGAACGTCATGAGTCTCGCCGTATCGACAACCAGCTGCGTGGTCGTTCCGGCCGTCAGGGCGATGCGGGTTCATCACGTTTCTATCTGTCGATGGAAGACAGCCTGATGCGGATCTTCGCCTCAGATCGGGTTGCCAACATGATGAAGAAGTTGGGCATGGAAGAAGGCGAAGCTATTGAACATCCTTGGGTATCACGTGCGATTGAGAATGCCCAGCGTAAAGTGGAAGCCCGTAACTTCGATATTCGTAAGCAGTTGCTGGAATTTGATGATGTCGCCAACGACCAGCGTCAGGTGGTTTACGCTCAGCGTAACGAACTGATGGATGCCGAAAGCATCGAAGATACCATCAAGAATATTCAGGAAGACGTGATCACAGGCGTTATCGATCAATACATTCCACCACAGTCAGTTGAAGAGCTCTGGGACGTTGCCGGCCTCGAGCAGCGACTCAAACAGGAATTTGTACTGGACTTGCCGCTGCAGGAGTGGCTGGATAAAGAAGAAGACCTGCACGAAGAGACCTTGCGTGAGCGGATCATCGAATCTTGGCTCAAGGCCTATGAGGCCAAAGAGCAGATGGTGGGCCCTGAGGTGCTGCGTCAGTTTGAAAAAGCCGTGATGTTGCAGACTCTGGATGGCCTGTGGAAAGAGCACTTGGCGGCCATGGATCACCTGCGTCAGGGTATTCACCTGCGTGGTTATGCACAGAAGAACCCCAAACAGGAATATAAGCGTGAATCCTTCGAGTTGTTCCAGCAGATGTTGGAGTCACTCAAACACGATGTGATTAGTATTCTGTCCAAGGTTCAGGTACAGGCTCAATCGGATGTAGATGAAATGGAAGCCCGTCGTCGTGAAGAAGAAGCGCGGATCCAACATCAATATCAGCACGCCACTTCTGAGGCTTTAAATGAAGCCGAACACGATGCCGAAGTCGCCGCACATACTCCAGTTGTGCGTGATGGTGAGAAAGTAGGGCGCAACGATCCTTGTCCTTGCGGCTCAGGTAAAAAATACAAACAGTGTCATGGCAAACTGAGCTAACACACTGTAAGTCATTAAAGGCAATCTTCGGATTGCCTTTTTTGTTGCTTTTAAAACGCGTTTTTTTGTTCCACAAACTCACAAATGTGGATAACTCTGGGGGTAAAAAGTGCTTAACGTGTGACTAACTCTAGGGCCTCAAAAAAGATCGTAAAATGCTGAAAAAAGCCCTTGCACAAAAGTTCAAGCTCCCTATAATGCGCTCCCACTGACACGGCGAACGAGAACAAAATAACTGTTCAAATTCAAGTTCAGTAGTTGGCAACAAGCCTTGGTTTCAAAGGTGTGAAGATAAAATCATCACTCACTCGAAACCAGATAAAAAAGGGCTTGACGCTGAAAAAGGGTTCTGTAAAATACGCAGCCCTGACCCGATGAGAATCATCGCGGTACTGCTCTTTAACAATATATCAAGCAATCTGTGTGGACACTCACAGGCATTGAGAAATCGACAAAACGATTTAACTCGATGAAGAGTGTTCATACGAACAGAATTCATTGAGTCGAACCTTCGGGTTCAACCAAAACTTTAATTGAAGAGTTTGATCATGGCTCAGATTGAACGCTGGCGGCAGGCCTAACACATGCAAGTCGAGCGGTAACATTTCAAAAGCTTGCTTTTGAAGATGACGAGCGGCGGACGGGTGAGTAATGCCTGGGAATTTGCCCATTTGTGGGGGATAACAGTTGGAAACGACTGCTAATACCGCATACGCCCTACGGGGGAAAGCAGGGGAACTTAGGTCCTTGCGCTGATGGATAAGCCCAGGTGGGATTAGCTAGTAGGTGAGGTAATGGCTCACCTAGGCGACGATCCCTAGCTGGTCTGAGAGGATGATCAGCCACACTGGGACTGAGACACGGCCCAGACTCCTACGGGAGGCAGCAGTGGGGAATATTGCACAATGGGGGAAACCCTGATGCAGCCATGCCGCGTGTGTGAAGAAGGCCTTCGGGTTGTAAAGCACTTTCAGCGAGGAGGAAAGGTTAGTAGTTAATACCTGCTAGCTGTGACGTTACTCGCAGAAGAAGCACCGGCTAACTCCGTGCCAGCAGCCGCGGTAATACGGAGGGTGCGAGCGTTAATCGGAATTACTGGGCGTAAAGCGTGCGCAGGCGGTTTGTTAAGCGAGATGTGAAAGCCCCGGGCTCAACCTGGGAACCGCATTTCGAACTGGCAAACTAGAGTCTTGTAGAGGGGGGTAGAATTCCAGGTGTAGCGGTGAAATGCGTAGAGATCTGGAGGAATACCGGTGGCGAAGGCGGCCCCCTGGACAAAGACTGACGCTCAGGCACGAAAGCGTGGGGAGCAAACAGGATTAGATACCCTGGTAGTCCACGCCGTAAACGATGTCTACTCGGAGTTTGGTGTCTTGAACACTGGGCTCTCAAGCTAACGCATTAAGTAGACCGCCTGGGGAGTACGGCCGCAAGGTTAAAACTCAAATGAATTGACGGGGGCCCGCACAAGCGGTGGAGCATGTGGTTTAATTCGATGCAACGCGAAGAACCTTACCTACTCTTGACATCCTCAGAAGCCAGCGGAGACGCAGGTGTGCCTTCGGGAACTGAGAGACAGGTGCTGCATGGCTGTCGTCAGCTCGTGTTGTGAAATGTTGGGTTAAGTCCCGCAACGAGCGCAACCCCTATCCTTACTTGCCAGCGGGTAATGCCGGGAACTTTAGGGAGACTGCCGGTGATAAACCGGAGGAAGGTGGGGACGACGTCAAGTCATCATGGCCCTTACGAGTAGGGCTACACACGTGCTACAATGGTCGGTACAGAGGGTTGCGAAGCCGCGAGGTGGAGCTAATCTCATAAAGCCGGTCGTAGTCCGGATTGGAGTCTGCAACTCGACTCCATGAAGTCGGAATCGCTAGTAATCGTGGATCAGAATGCCACGGTGAATACGTTCCCGGGCCTTGTACACACCGCCCGTCACACCATGGGAGTGGGCTGCACCAGAAGTAGATAGCTTAACCTTCGGGAGGGCGTTTACCACGGTGTGGTTCATGACTGGGGTGAAGTCGTAACAAGGTAGCCCTAGGGGAACCTGGGGCTGGATCACCTCCTTACCTAAGCGATAATTGGTGCTTGGTCGAAAACTGCTCCTGCATTTTCGACATTCGGTACATCCGTGTACCTTTTGAGTGTTCACACAGATTGCTTGATAAAAGAAGTAGAGCATGGGGGTCTGTAGCTCAGGTGGTTAGAGCGTTCGCCTGATAAGCGAGAGGTCGGTAGTTCGAGTCTACTCAGACCCACCAATTCTTCCGCTATTATGCGTTAAACAGGTCGTTGTTTACTCCAGTAAACTTCCTCCCTGTTTGCCTTGACTAGCGTTGAAGGAATGAACAGGTCAATGTTCAAGACTGTTTGCGAGAGATTTTTATTGAGTTCGAGGCAGCCGAGCGATGAGTGAAGGAGTTTAGTTAACTAAATGACTGAGCGAAGAGGCGAAGGCTAACAAGGAAATCGGTAAAAAAGAACCGCAAAGAAACGGGGCTATAGCTCAGCTGGGAGAGCGCCTGCCTTGCACGCAGGAGGTCTGCGGTTCGATCCCGCATAGCTCCACCACTTCCCTTGGAAGTGCTGGAACCGTCACTCTACAAAGGACGAGAGACGCCAAAGATAAGTCAGTATTTATCTTTGGCTTTTTTAAGCCCGGTCGAAATTGTTCCATACAATTTTCGACACTCCCTCCTTCCATGGAGGTTGCTCTTTAACAATTTGGAAAGCTGATAGTAGACATCAAGACGACTCTTATGAGTTGGAATTGATGAATACAAAATTGAGTTCTCAAACACTTCAATCAAGTGTTTTGGAAATTCTTCAAGGCGAGTCCACTTCCTTAACCCGGAGGTGAGACAAGTAAACCTAAGCTGGTTGCAATACAATCCGTGTTTTCCGCTATGTTGCCCATAAGGCAGCGAAGTCAGGCGACATGGTGTCTAAGCGGTGATTTGAGTGAGGAAGGAGTGTAGCAGCGCTACATAACTGACGAATGAAAAGCACAATAACGACAACATGAGTACTGACAAGCGAGATGAAAACTCATCCGGGTTGTATGGTTAAGCGACCAAGCGTATACGGTGGATGCCTTGGCAGTCAGAGGCGATGAAGGACGTAGTAACTTGCGAAAAGCGTTGGTGAGCTAGTAACAAGCATTTGAGCCAGCGATGTCCGAATGGGGAAACCCGGCAGCATAAGCTGTCATCAATACGTGAATACATAGCGTATTGAGGCGAACGAGGGGAACTGAAACATCTAAGTACCCTCAGGAAAAGAAATCAACCGAGATTCCCCAAGTAGCGGCGAGCGAACGGGGATTAGCCCTTAAGTCTTTGGGGTGTTAGTGGAATGTGTTGGAAAGCACAGCGGCACAGGGTGATAGCCCCGTACACGTAAACTAACCAGAGATGAAATCGAGTAAGGCGGCACACGTGACATGTTGTCTGAATATGGGGGGACCATCCTCCAAGGCTAAATACTCCTGACTGACCGATAGTGAACCAGTACCGTGAGGGAAAGGCGAAAAGAACCCCTGTGAGGGGAGTGAAATAGAACCTGAAACCGTATACGTACAAGCAGTGGAAGCGGTCCTTGAGACCGTGACTGCGTACCTTTTGTATAATGGGTCAGCGACTTACATTTAGTAGCGAGGTTAAGCGAATAGCGGAGCCGTAGGGAAACCGAGTGTTAACTGCGCGTTTAGTTGCTAGGTGTAGACCCGAAACCCGGTGATCTAGCCATGGGCAGGTTGAAGGTTGAGTAACATCAACTGGAGGACCGAACCGACTAATGTTGAAAAATTAGCGGATGACTTGTGGCTGGGGGTGAAAGGCCAATCAAACCGGGAGATATCTGGTTCTCCTCGAAAGCTATTTAGGTAGCGCCTCGGACGAACACCTTTGGGGGTAGAGCACTGTTAAGGCTAGGGGGTCATCCCGACTTACCAACCCTTTGCAAACTCCGAATACCAAAGAGTGCTATCCGGGAGACAGACGGCGGGTGCTAACGTCCGTCGTCAAAAGGGAAACAACCCAGACCGTCAGCTAAGGTCCCAAAGTAATTGCTAAGTGGGAAACGATGTGGGAAGGCTTAGACAGCTAGGATGTTGGCTTAGAAGCAGCCATCATTTAAAGAAAGCGTAATAGCTCACTAGTCGAGTCGGCCTGCGCGGAAGATGTAACGGGGCTAAGCAATTCACCGAAGCTACGGGTACTGATGCTTGCATCGGTGCGGTAGAGGAGCGTTCTGTAAGCCGTTGAAGGCGAAGGGGTAACCCACGCTGGAGGTATCAGAAGTGCGAATGCTGACATGAGTAACGATAAAGGGGGTGAAAAACCCCCTCGCCGAAAGACCAAGGGTTCCTGTCCAACGTTAATCGGGGCAGGGTGAGTCGACCCCTAAGGCGAGGCTGAAAGGCGTAGTCGATGGGAAACGGGTTAATATTCCCGTACTTCTGCTAACTGCGATGGAGAGACGGAGAAGGCTAGGCCAGCGCGGCGTTGGTTGTCCGCGTTTAAGGTAGTAGGTGGTGTGCTTAGGCAAATCCGGGCACACATACACTGAGAGCTGACGACGAGTCCCCAAGGGGATGAAGTGGTTGATGCCATGCTTCCAGGAAAATCTTCTAAGCTTCAGGTTAGCAGGAATCGTACCCCAAACCGACACAGGTGGTCGGGTAGAGAATACCAAGGCGCTTGAGAGAACTCGGCTGAAGGAACTAGGCAAAATGGTACCGTAACTTCGGGAGAAGGTACGCTGCCGGCGGTGAAGACCTCGCGTCGTAAGCTGCTGGCAGTCGCAGATACCAGGTGGCTGCAACTGTTTATCAAAAACACAGCACTGTGCAAAATCGCAAGATGACGTATACGGTGTGACGCCTGCCCGGTGCCGGAAGGTTAATTGATTGGGTTATCTTCGGAGAAGCTCATGATCGAAGCCCCGGTAAACGGCGGCCGTAACTATAACGGTCCTAAGGTAGCGAAATTCCTTGTCGGGTAAGTTCCGACCTGCACGAATGGCGTAATGATGGCCACGCTGTCTCCAGCCGAGACTCAGTGAAGTTGAAATTGCGGTGAAGATGCCGTATACCCGCGGCTAGACGGAAAGACCCCGTGAACCTTTACTATAGCTTGGCACTGAACATTGACCCTACATGTGTAGGATAGGTGGGAGACTATGAAGATGAGACGCCAGTCTTGTTGGAGTCAACCTTGAAATACCACCCTTGTAGTGTTGATGTTCTAACCTTGGTCCCTTATCGGGATTAGGGACAGTGCCTGGTGGGTAGTTTGACTGGGGCGGTCTCCTCCCAAAGAGTAACGGAGGAGCACGAAGGTTGGCTAAGTACGGTCGGACATCGTACGGTTAGTGCAATGGCATAAGCCAGCTTAACTGCGAGACAGACACGTCGAGCAGATGCGAAAGCAGGTCATAGTGATCCGGTGGTTCTGAATGGAAGGGCCATCGCTCAACGGATAAAAGGTACTCCGGGGATAACAGGCTGATACCGCCCAAGAGTTCATATCGACGGCGGTGTTTGGCACCTCGATGTCGGCTCATCACATCCTGGGGCTGAAGTCGGTCCCAAGGGTATGGCTGTTCGCCATTTAAAGTGGTACGCGAGCTGGGTTCAGAACGTCGTGAGACAGTTCGGTCCCTATCTGCCGTGGGCGTTGGATGATTGAGGGGAGCTGCTCCTAGTACGAGAGGACCGGAGTGGACGAACCGCTGGTGTTCGGGTTGTCATGCCAATGGCATTGCCCGGTAGCTACGTTCGGAATCGATAACCGCTGAAAGCATCTAAGCGGGAAGCGAGCCCCAAGATGAGTCATCCCTAGGTCCTAGAGACCTCTGAAGAGCCGTTCGAGACCAGGACGTTGATAGGCAGGGTGTGTAAGCGTTGCGAGGCGTTGAGCTAACCTGTACTAATGACTCGAGAGGCTTAACCATACAACCCAGATGGGTTTTACGGACTTGAAGAAGTTAGATACTTGATTGAAGTTTGAACTCAAGCTCTGAAAAGAGCACAGCCAAGAATACCGGTCGCTTAGCTCAGCCGGGAGAGCACCTCCCTTACAAGGAGGGGGTCACTGGTTCGATCCCAGTAGCGACCACCATATTTCAAAGCAACAGCTTTCTGAATTGAAGAACAAAGGTTAATGACGCAGGTAATTGTTTGGCTGACAAAGCCGTGACGAGCGAGCCGCGCAGTGTACTGAAGTACATGAGCAGCGTAGCGAGGAAACAATACCGTCAGACGGACAATTAACCAGTAAGAATATGTCTGGTGACAATAGCATTGTGGTCCCACCTGATCCCATCCCGAACTCAGAAGTGAAACGCAATCGCGCCGATGGTAGTGTGGGGTCTCCCCATGTGAGAGTAGGTCATCGCCAGACGCCCAATTTCTGATTTTTACTTTAGATAAAGTGAAATCAAAGTTGAATTTGCTGATATGGCTCAGTCGGTAGAGCGCATCCTTGGTAAGGATGAGGTCCCCAGTTCGATTCTGGGTATCAGCACCATATTCAGCTGCTAGGCACTAAATGGCAGCAACAAAATTTGTCTGGTGACAATAGCATTGTGGTCCCACCTGATCCCATCCCGAACTCAGAAGTGAAACGCAATCGCGCCGATGGTAGTGTGGGGTCTCCCCATGTGAGAGTAGGTCATCGCCAGACGCCCAATAAAATGAAAATCTCCAGCACTCTGTGTTGGGGATTTTTCGTTTTAATAGCATTTTGATATGTCCACTCTCACATGGGGAAGATAAAGAGTCCGAACGCAGTGAGGCACAATCCCATGTGGAGTAGGGTGAGGTTGTCGTGTTTATCAAACTCAGTTTGATGCGACAAACGAACGCGCAGAGCTTGCTCGAAGCTGGTCATCGCCAGACGCCTAACAAACAAAAAAGCCCTAGCATTCAGCTAGGGCTTTTTTGTTTGTCTCGCTTCCAGCGAGCACGACTTAACATGCAGCCCAAAGCTGCTGGCGCAGTGTGTACCCCTCAGCTCGCAGCCAAGCTGCTTCGCGCTACAGCCATCTATCAAGCTGTGCTTGATGAGCAGATGTCTTTCGCCCCCATGTGAGATGGTGCTGTGGATATGTTGAGAATGGCTCGACTGGTTTATCTGGTCAGATTTATCCAGTCCTTGATCTATCCAGCGCCTGAAGCACAGAGATTTCACCCGACCAGTATCCTCAATGAAGGTATTCCAGGCTCGGGATACTTGCTCAACAATTTGCTCGTAGCAATCGAATACTCGGTTGGAAAGACAGTGTTGTCTGAGCCATTGCCAAACTTGCTCCATCGGGTTCAGCTCTGGGGAATAAGTGGGCAACTTAATCAAAGTGAGTCAAGGTGAAGCATCATGGCATCTTTGTTGACCAAGGGCGTAATCAATGCTTCCTTTTTACCGTTACTTGGGCAGACTGCTCCAAACAGATACCCATAATCAAATTGCTGCTGTTTGACGACACGGGACGGCTACCCCCGTTTTGCCCAAAGTCTTGTCGTTTGGTTTTGTTGGCCAAATCTGGCTTCGTCTTGGAACCACACATCCACACGCTCAAGTGGAAGATGACCCGGGATGAGACTGAAATCAAGCGCATGGAGTAAGCGGTACACATTGGTCAAGCTATAGCTCACATGCAGGTCGTTACCGATATAAACTCTGATATCTTCAGCTATTAAGCGTCCACCATCCTGCTTGATGGCATTCTTCTCGATAAACTTTTTAAGTTGCTCTAATTGATGAGGAGAGAGTTGATTGGGTTGTCCGGGTTTAGGTTTATCAAGCAAACCATTGAGCCCATCAGCCAGGTAATTTGTGACCCAAGCATTAACACTGGTGCGACTCACACCAAGCAGGGCTGTTAAGGAGATAGTTGCCCGCGCATATTCTTGATAAATGCAGCGGCCGCAACTGAGTTAATGAATATCCTTTTAGTTTGCCTTTGCAGAGTAGTAGGTATTAATCGTTTATCTCTAGCTATTGAGTAATGCTCTAGGTTGGCTTCAGGCTGAAAGCAGAGCAATGTGGTTTGTAGGCGCAGTTATTTATCGTTGGCTGTATGAACATCTCGGGTATTCAGAATCGGTGAGCCGCACAACTAAAGCTTGGGATTCTGGCTTCGAGGCTATGAACTTGGGCGCAACCCTGTACAGGATGAGAAAACATTTTAGTAATTATACTAAATCTTGATTGTTTCTGACTGGTTTCATGACTAATAAGGTGTATTACATTGGGTGAATCTTTCCCCTGAGTCTGACTACCAGAATTGTTTATACAAATAGGTTTGTGGATAAGTCTGTGGTTAATGGGTAGGTAAGCTGTGTGGTTGAGCGGGGTTTCTACAGTCAGTCAATAAAGTGGTTTTTTCTTTTAAAAAGCCCTTGCACAAAAGTTCAGGCTCCCTATAATGCGCTCCCACTGACACGGCACGGCGGCAACGCTAAAGACGTGGCAGGGTCGAAGAAAAGAGGCTTTTGAGTCCTTTCAACGACAGGCGAAAAAAGATGGTAAATACCTCTTGACGCCGCAGCAGGAAAGCGTAGAATACGCAGCCCTGACCCAATGGCCACAGCGCCTAAGGGATTGCTCTTTAACAAGATAAACAAGCAAATCTGTGTGGACACTCACAGGCATTGAGAAATCGACAAAACGATTTAACTCGATGAAGAGTGTTCATACGAACAGAATTCATTGAGTCGAACCTTCGGGT
>NZ_CP149966.1:410000-965000 GCF_037953065.1 Shewanella chilikensis
AGGCGAAAAGAACCCCTGTGAGGGGAGTGAAATAGAACCTGAAACCGTATACGTACAAGCAGTGGAAGCGGTCCTTGAGACCGTGACTGCGTACCTTTTGTATAATGGGTCAGCGACTTACATTTAGTAGCGAGGTTAAGCGAATAGCGGAGCCGTAGGGAAACCGAGTGTTAACTGCGCGTTTAGTTGCTAGGTGTAGACCCGAAACCCGGTGATCTAGCCATGGGCAGGTTGAAGGTTGAGTAACATCAACTGGAGGACCGAACCGACTAATGTTGAAAAATTAGCGGATGACTTGTGGCTGGGGGTGAAAGGCCAATCAAACCGGGAGATATCTGGTTCTCCTCGAAAGCTATTTAGGTAGCGCCTCGGACGAACACCTTTGGGGGTAGAGCACTGTTAAGGCTAGGGGGTCATCCCGACTTACCAACCCTTTGCAAACTCCGAATACCAAAGAGTGCTATCCGGGAGACAGACGGCGGGTGCTAACGTCCGTCGTCAAAAGGGAAACAACCCAGACCGTCAGCTAAGGTCCCAAAGTAATTGCTAAGTGGGAAACGATGTGGGAAGGCTTAGACAGCTAGGATGTTGGCTTAGAAGCAGCCATCATTTAAAGAAAGCGTAATAGCTCACTAGTCGAGTCGGCCTGCGCGGAAGATGTAACGGGGCTAAGCAATTCACCGAAGCTACGGGTACTGATGCTTGCATCGGTGCGGTAGAGGAGCGTTCTGTAAGCCGTTGAAGGCGAAGGGGTAACCCACGCTGGAGGTATCAGAAGTGCGAATGCTGACATGAGTAACGATAAAGGGGGTGAAAAACCCCCTCGCCGAAAGACCAAGGGTTCCTGTCCAACGTTAATCGGGGCAGGGTGAGTCGACCCCTAAGGCGAGGCTGAAAGGCGTAGTCGATGGGAAACGGGTTAATATTCCCGTACTTCTGCTAACTGCGATGGAGAGACGGAGAAGGCTAGGCCAGCGCGGCGTTGGTTGTCCGCGTTTAAGGTAGTAGGTGGTGTGCTTAGGCAAATCCGGGCACACATACACTGAGAGCTGACGACGAGTCCCCAAGGGGATGAAGTGGTTGATGCCATGCTTCCAGGAAAATCTTCTAAGCTTCAGGTTAGCAGGAATCGTACCCCAAACCGACACAGGTGGTCGGGTAGAGAATACCAAGGCGCTTGAGAGAACTCGGCTGAAGGAACTAGGCAAAATGGTACCGTAACTTCGGGAGAAGGTACGCTGCCGGCGGTGAAGACCTCGCGTCGTAAGCTGCTGGCAGTCGCAGATACCAGGTGGCTGCAACTGTTTATCAAAAACACAGCACTGTGCAAAATCGCAAGATGACGTATACGGTGTGACGCCTGCCCGGTGCCGGAAGGTTAATTGATTGGGTTATCTTCGGAGAAGCTCATGATCGAAGCCCCGGTAAACGGCGGCCGTAACTATAACGGTCCTAAGGTAGCGAAATTCCTTGTCGGGTAAGTTCCGACCTGCACGAATGGCGTAATGATGGCCACGCTGTCTCCAGCCGAGACTCAGTGAAGTTGAAATTGCGGTGAAGATGCCGTATACCCGCGGCTAGACGGAAAGACCCCGTGAACCTTTACTATAGCTTGGCACTGAACATTGACCCTACATGTGTAGGATAGGTGGGAGACTATGAAGATGAGACGCCAGTCTTGTTGGAGTCAACCTTGAAATACCACCCTTGTAGTGTTGATGTTCTAACCTTGGTCCCTTATCGGGATTAGGGACAGTGCCTGGTGGGTAGTTTGACTGGGGCGGTCTCCTCCCAAAGAGTAACGGAGGAGCACGAAGGTTGGCTAAGTACGGTCGGACATCGTACGGTTAGTGCAATGGCATAAGCCAGCTTAACTGCGAGACAGACACGTCGAGCAGATGCGAAAGCAGGTCATAGTGATCCGGTGGTTCTGAATGGAAGGGCCATCGCTCAACGGATAAAAGGTACTCCGGGGATAACAGGCTGATACCGCCCAAGAGTTCATATCGACGGCGGTGTTTGGCACCTCGATGTCGGCTCATCACATCCTGGGGCTGAAGTCGGTCCCAAGGGTATGGCTGTTCGCCATTTAAAGTGGTACGCGAGCTGGGTTCAGAACGTCGTGAGACAGTTCGGTCCCTATCTGCCGTGGGCGTTGGATGATTGAGGGGAGCTGCTCCTAGTACGAGAGGACCGGAGTGGACGAACCGCTGGTGTTCGGGTTGTCATGCCAATGGCATTGCCCGGTAGCTACGTTCGGAATCGATAACCGCTGAAAGCATCTAAGCGGGAAGCGAGCCCCAAGATGAGTCATCCCTAGGTCCTAGAGACCTCTGAAGAGCCGTTCGAGACCAGGACGTTGATAGGCAGGGTGTGTAAGCGTTGCGAGGCGTTGAGCTAACCTGTACTAATGACTCGAGAGGCTTAACCATACAACCCAGATGGGTTTTACGGACTTGAAGAAGTTAGATACTTGATTGAAGTTTGAACTCAGGCTCTGAAAAGAGCACAGCTTTCTGAATTGAAGAACAAAGGTTAATGACGCAGGTAATTGTTTGGCTGACAAAGCCATGACGAGCGAGCCGCGCAGTGTACTGAAGTACATGAGCAGCGTAGCGAGGAAACAATACCGTCAGACGGACAATTAACCAGTAAGAATATGTCTGGTGACAATAGCATTGTGGTCCCACCTGATCCCATCCCGAACTCAGAAGTGAAACGCAATCGCGCCGATGGTAGTGTGGGGTCTCCCCATGTGAGAGTAGGTCATCGCCAGACGCCTAACAAACAAAAAAGCCCTAGCTGAATGCTAGGGCTTTTTTGTTTGTCTCGCTTCCAGCGAGCACGACTTAACATGCAGCCCAAAGCTGCTGGCGCAGTGTGTGCCCCTCAGCTCGCAGCCAAGCTGCTTCGCGCTACAGCCATCTATCAAGCTGTGCTTGATGAGCAGATGTCTTTCGCCCCCATGTGAGATGGTGCTGTGGATATGTTGAGAATGGCTCGACTGGTTTATCTGGTCAGATTTATCCAACCTCTGGAGCACAGAGATTTCACTCGACCAGTATCCTCAATGAAGGTATTCCAGGCTCGGGATACTTGCTCAACAATTTGCTCCTAGCAATCGAATATTCGGTTGGAAAGACAGTGTAGTCTGAACCATTGCCAAATTTGCTCCATCGGGTTCTGCTCCGGGGGAATAGGCGGACAGTTTAATCAAAGTGAGATTTGAGAAAACCATTGCCGTATCCATAGTATGCCAGCCTGCGCCATCAAGGATGACCTCTGCAGAGGTGATTTGGGACATCTGCATCGACAAGACAGGGATAATAAAAAGCCAGCTTAGGCGGCTGGCTTAGGGCTTACTTTGAAAACTCTGTCAGGATTTTATCAAGAATCGGTTGGTTGGCATCCGGGAAGGTGTATTCCGGGAGCTGTTCCAAGTGCACCCACTCGACTTGCTGTCCTTCTACGCCATAAGCCGTACCATTGAATTCCGTAACCAGGTGAATATCCAGTAATACCTGTTTGTCCGGGTAGTCATAAGACAACAACATAAAGGGAGTAGAATCTGCTATGTTGAGGCCAACCTCTTCCGCGAGTTCTCTGGCAAGCGCTTGGGTGACGGTTTCGCCCATTTCGACTTTACCGCCGGGGAACTCCCATTTTCCACCTTGATGCAGATGCCCATGGCGCTTGGCCAGTAGGATCTGTTTACCGGATTTGATAATACCGACTGCGACATGAACTCTTTTGGTCATGATTGATCCTTGAAGAAATTGCCTTCATCGTAACCCAGCTCATCCAGCATCTGCTGATCAAATTCTGGCTTCACCGGGATAGCATGTTTCTCTGAGGCCCAATCTCCAAGATCTATGAGTTTACAACGCTCGCTACAGAAGGGCTTGAATTTGGATTCGGGGCTCCATTCCACCTCTTTTTGACAGGTGGGGCACTTAACTGTGATAGGCATTTTTGTGTCTCTCGGGCTAACTGATGGCGCCCATGGTAAAGAGTTTAGCCGCAGGTCGCCAGTAGGAATTTGACGGTTTTGTCGGAATGCTTTTGTTGTTCGAACTGGACAAAATGAATGGCAAAGCGGTTTCTGTGACCACTAATGGTGGGGTAGCAGCCTTGCTCAGCATCCAGCTTGACTCTGACCAGCGACAGGCTTTGTTGGCTATCGCCTTGATAAAAGCCGGCATGGGCCACAGCTTCTCGGTACTCACAGCTCATGCGGGTTAGTTGCAACAGCAGGCTGATAGGTTGCAGTAAACTCCTGAAGTGGTTAGTCCATTGGCGATACTCTTGGCTGCGTTCTTCCCAAGGTTTCGCCAGCCAAAAGTGGAGTTGTGGCAGATCGAAGTTACAGCAAGCACCAGGCATACTGAATCTCTGTCTGAGCGCCGATATAAATCTGTCTTGTTTCAGTTGGCTACCTGGACGCTGCGGGCGTTGCAGCTCTTCTCTGGCATGGGAGAATTGTTCAAGATAGTGCTGCAGTTGTTGTTGATCGACTTGTTCCTGCTGTTGCCAGTTTTGCAGTTGGATTAATTGGCGGTCGATGTCTTTGATGACTTCGCTGCGGTAATCACAGCGTTCGGTAAGTTCACAGAGAGAGAAAAGCGGATAAAAGCATCTGTGTTGATGATCTTGCAGCAGGTTGTTATCCAATTGACGAGCGAGATATTCCAGGCGCAGATAACTACGGATCTTTTCATTTAGCGGCTGTTCGAATATCAGTTCTGTCGTGTTCATGAATTTTTAATGTCTGCCAGCTGTAAGTATTTATTATGCAGCGCCAGTACCTGGGCCTGTAACGCGTCGATCTCTCCCTGATTGTCAATCACATCATCGGCCTTATCGAGTCGGCTCTGGCGGTCGCTCTGGCTATTGATAATGTTTTGAACCTGCTCCTTAGACACCATGTCCCGTTCAATAGTTCGCTGCAATTGTAATTTGGGTGAAATATCTACGACTAATGTGCGATCTGCCAGTTTGTCCAGGCCGTTCTCAAACAGTAAGGGAACCACCATAATGACATAAGGAGAAGCCGCCATCTCAAGCTGTTCCAGCATGCGGGTGCGTATCATGGGATGCAACAGGGCATTGAGCCATTCCCTGTCTTGCGGATGATGAAATATCTGTTCCCTCAGCGCCGCCCTATCCAAGCAGCCATCGGGTGTCAGCATCTGCGGTCCAAATTTATCGCCAATTTGCTTAAGGCCATCTGAGCCTTTGGCGACAACTTCTCTGGCGATGATATCGGCATCAACCAAAACAATGCCTTGCTCGGCAAACAGATTGGCTACTGTCGTTTTACCGCTGCCTATGCCCCCCGTGAGGCCTATAATAAAGTTCGCCATTTAAAGTGTTCCCAAGTACCAGTCAACTATCTGTTGCCCCCACACCATGGCAACCCAACCGGCTATGGCAATATAGGGGCCAAAGGGAATGGGGTTACCCCGATTGAGGTTCTTGAACACTATGAGTAACACACCTACCAGGGCGCCCACCAAAGAAGAGAGCAGAATTATCAGTGGCAGCATCTGCCAGCCCAGCCAGGCGCCGAATAGAGCCATCAGCTTGAAATCGCCATAACCCATGCCTTCCTTGCCGGTGATTAATTTGAACAGCCAGTAGATAGACCAGAGGCTTAAATAACCGGCTGCGGCGCCTATGGTGGCATCGGTAATGCTGGTAAAAGTGCCGGAGATATTAATCAGTAAACCGAGCCACAGCAGCGGCAGGGTTATCTGGTCAGGCAACAGCATCTCATCCAAATCTATGCCGCTGAGGGCTATCAGTCCAAAGGTCAGAATAGTTGCATAGGCAAACTGCAGTGTTGGACCAAAGTGCCAAGCGAGCGTACAAATGAGTAGGGCAGTCAACAACTCGAACAGAGGATATCTTGCCGAGATCTTGGTCTTACAGGCAGCGCATTTGCCGCCAAGCATCAGGTAACCGATTATGGGTAAGTTGTGCCAGGGTTTGATATGAGCGCCGCACTTGGGGCAGGCAGACTTCGGCAGCAACAGATTGTACTTGGCCGGGTAGTTATCTATCGGTGCATTGAGCTTGGCTTCACCTATCTGTTTGGCGAATTCGGGCTGGTATTCCTGCAGGTATTGATTGCATTCCTGCTGCCAATCGCGCTTCATCATTACCGGCAGACGGTGGATTACCACATTGAGAAAGCTGCCTATCACAGAGGCAAACAGAAAACAGAGAACAAGAAAGAGCCACAGATTGTGGCTCAATATGGCAATAAAGTCTGACATCGAATATTACACTGCCCTAAAAATGGTGTTAAAAGTGCTGCTTGTTATTATTGCACCGGCTTTGATACTGAGGCTTAACCTACCACGTTACCCATTTGGAAGATAGGCAGGTACATACCTACAATAAGGCCGCCTACCAGAGTACCTATCACCACCATCATAATGGGTTCAATCAGGCTGGAAAGCCCGTCTACGGCGTCATCTACCTGCATCTCGTAAATATTGGCTATCTTGTTGAGCATATTATCCAGCGAGCCGGATTCTTCACCTATCATCACCATCTGGATCAGCATATCGGGAAACAGCTTGGTGGTACGCATGGCTACGTTCATTTGCATACCGGCCATCACTTCGGTACGTACATTCAGCAGGGCCTTGCGGTAGACATAGTTACCGGAGGCGCCGGCGGCGGACTCCAGGCCATCAATCAGCGGTACCCCGGCGGCAAAGGTAGTGGCCAGGGTGCGGGCGAAACGGGCCATGGCAGCCTTATGGAGAATTTCGCCAATCAGGGGAATTTTAAGCACCATTTCATCGATACGGTTACGAAACTTTTCCGAGTTGCGATGGGCGCGGACAAACAGCCAAACCCCGATAACAATTGCCGCGAGAAACAGATACCAGGTACTTTGCAGCCAACGGCTTATATTAACTATCAACTGGGTAAAGGCGGGCAGTTCGGCGCCAAAGCCGGCAAAGATACTTTCGAACTGAGGTACCACAAACAGCAATAGCAGCACAGTAACTGCTATGGCAACCACAACTACCGCCGCGGGATAGAACATGGCTTTTTTGATCTTGGACTTGAGCGCCTCGGCTTTTTCTCTGTAGGTCGCGATACGGTCAAATACCGCATCCAAAGAGCCGGAATGTTCCCCGGCGGCCACCAGGTCGACATAGAGATCGTCGAAATAAGCCCTGTGGGGGCGCAGGGCATCGGAAAGGGGGATACCGGCCTGAACATCGGCCAGCACAGTGCCCAGCAAAATACGCACCTTGTTTTTCTCATGGCCGCGGGCAATCAACTCGATGGAGGTCACCAAGGGCACACCTGCGGCCAGCATGGTGGCTATCTGGCGGGTGATCACCGCGATATCCATCGGCTTGATTTTTTTATCACCGCCAAAGAGAGAGGCAGACTTTTTACGTACCAGTTTGGGATTAATCCCCTGGTTTTTCAGCAAGCTTTTGATTTCGGCAATGCTGGCGCCGCGCAATTCGCCGGAGCTTTGCTTGCCATCGCGGTTAAGACCTTTCCAGGTGAAGGTGTAGATCTTGGCTTGAGCCTTGGCACCTTTGGTTTTGGCTTTATTGTTTTTAGCTGTTGCCGTTGCTGTGGCCATAATAGTTCCTTGGAATAAACGGTTTGCCGTGCCTGCATATTATTTTAGTCGGGTTACCCCTGGCCCGCCTGCAGCGAATGGCGTTAAGCACTTATGTTGTGGCGCTTATGCTATGGCACTCACGCTTTGGCACGCAGGCTTTGGATATCACTGTCGCTGTCTGGCTTGGCAGGCATCAGTAACTGGTTACCCGGTTGACCTCGGCAATGCTGGTGACGCCCTGAATGACTTTAAGCAGGCCAGACAGGCGCAAGTCCCTCATTCCCTGCTGCTTGGCGGTAGCGGCAATCTGCAGTGAATTACCGCCTTCCATAATGGTTCTGGCAATTTCATCGGACATCTTCATCACCTCATAGATACCGACTCGGCCCTTATAGCCACCGGAGCAGTGCTCACAGCCACAGGGCTTATAAACGGTAAAACCGCTATCTATCTGTTGCTGGCTGAAGCCCAGCTGCAGCAGTTCATGTTCGGGGACCTCTTCCGCTTGTCGGCATTCGGGACAGAGACGGCGGGCCAGGCGCTGGGCAATAATCAGGTTGACCGAACTGGCAATGTTGTAGCCGGGTACGCCCATATTGAGCAAACGGGTGAGGGTTTCGGCCGATGAGTTGGTGTGCAGGGTCGAGAGCACCAAGTGGCCGGTTTGGGCCGCCTTGATGGCGATTTCGGCGGTTTCCAGGTCACGAATTTCCCCCACCATCACCACGTCCGGATCCTGACGCAGAAAGGAGCGCAGCGCCGAGGCGAAGGTTAACCCGGCCTTGGGGTTGATATGTACCTGATTAACCCCTTCGAGGTTAATCTCCACCGGGTCTTCGGCGGTGCTGATATTACGCTCTTCGGTGTTGAGAATATTGAGGCCGGTATAGAGGGACACGGTTTTCCCAGATCCCGTGGGGCCGGTAACCAATATCATCCCCTGGGGTCTTGCCAGCATCTCCATATAGGCTTGTTTCTGGTCTTCCTCATAGCCGAGCTTTTCTATGCCCAACTGCGCTGAAGAGGAGTCGAGGATCCGCATCACTATTTTTTCGCCCCAGAGGGTGGGCAGGGTGCTGACTCGAAAATCGATGCTCTTGTTGCGCGACAGCCGCATCTTGATGCGGCCATCCTGGGGCACCCGGCGCTCGGCGATATCCAGCTTGGACATCACCTTTAAGCGAGCCGATATCCGTCCGGAAAGTGAAATCGGCGGCTCGGACACCTCATGGAGTATGCCATCGATACGAAAACGGATGCGGTAGCGTTTCTCGTAGGGTTCAAAATGCAGATCCGATGCGCCCTTACGGATGGCATCGGTGAGAATTTTATTGATATAGATGACGATGGGGGCATCGTCCTTGCCTTCATTATCTTCATGTTGGCGCTTGTCGGTATCTGTGACTTCGATGTCGGCGAGGGACTCTTCGTCGAGGCCATCGAGATCCAGCGAGCTCAAGTCCTCTTCCAGTACCTTTTCCAGCGCCTTGGCTAACTTGTCCTCTTCGACCAGTATCGCCTCGGCATGCAGGCCGGCGCTGAACTGAAAGTCTTCCAGGGCGGCGATATTGGTGGGATCCGAGGTGGCGATATAGAGGCGGTTGCCGCGCTTGAACAGCGGCAGACATCTGTGTTTGTCGATCAGCTTCTTGTTGAGAAACTCATCCGGAATACTGCTGAGGTCAAACTCATTGAGATCCAGCAGCGGGGTGCCGTACTCCTCATAACAGAGCTCGGCTATGCTGCGGGCGGATAAAAGCTTGCTGGTCACCAGGGTGGTGACCAGGGCTTGGTTGCTGTTTTGCGACTGCTTGATGGCCTCCGTCAGGCTGCTCTCATTGAGCAGCCCCTTACGGATAAATAGGGTCGATAATCCTAAGTGGAGGCCTGTTGTTGGCATTAATTAATCATTTAATCGAGTTTAAGTTAATAATGGACTCTTTTAATTAAGAGCCCATTAGCTTTAATTTTGCTTAAGCAGCAGGAGCAGGATTACAGAATTCAGTTGATTCGTTTCCACAAGTCGCTGTCCAAATCACTTTGCTACCAACGATTGCTGGTGTAAGGGTATAAGTATCCCCGGCGACTAAGTCACTATCAGTTGCT
This sequence comes from Shewanella chilikensis, assembly GCF_037953065.1. NCBI lineage: Bacteria > Pseudomonadati > Pseudomonadota > Gammaproteobacteria > Alteromonadales > Shewanellaceae > Shewanella > Shewanella chilikensis. The sequence goes on from NZ_CP149966.1 coordinate 419,710, forward strand.
GGTACGGCTACAATAACTCCGGCTGCGGTGCTTAATCCAACGATCCCCGCACCAGCTTCAACATCTGCAGGAATTCCTTCTGCCCCGGCATTACATACATCTAGGGAAGGTGCGAATAAGTCCGAGATGTGAGATCATCGTGTTGTAACCTGAACCCAGAATGAGTAACCGGATGAGCCAGCAACTGACTTTTGCCGACAGTGAGTTTTCCAGTAAACGCCGCCAGACCCGCAAAGAAGTTTTCCTTGGCAGAATGGATGACTTGCTTCCCTGGGACAAATTACTTGGCGTTATCGAGCCTGTGTATCCCAAGGCCGGTAATGGTCGCAGGCCCTATCCGCTGGAAACCATGCTGCGTATTCACTGCATGCAGCAATGGTACAACCTGAGCGATGAGGCCATGGAAGATGCCCTCTATGAAATCGCCTCCATGCGACAATTTGCTCGCCTGTCACTGGATAAAGCCATTCCAGACCGCACTACCATCATGAATTTCCGGCATTTGCTGGAGCAGCATGAACTGGCCCGCAAAATCTTCAGTACCGTTAATCACTGGCTAGCAGAGTGTGGCGTTCTAATGACCCAGGGCACCTTGGTGGATGCCACCATCATTCAAGCCCCCAGCTCTACCAAAAACAAACACAACAGCCGTGATGAAGACATGCACCAGACCAAGAAAGGTAACCAGTGGTACTTCGGCATGAAAGCGCACATTGGCGTGGACGCCAAAAGTGGCCTGACCCACAGTCTGGTGACCACGGCGGCTAACGAGCACGACCTCAATCAGGTTGGCAAGTTACTGCATGGCGATGAAGAATTTATCTCAGCCGATGCTGGTTATCAGGGGGCCGAAAAGCGCGATGAGCTCAGCGATGTCAGCGCAGACTGGCTTATCGCCAAGCGTCCCGGCAAAGTGAATGCATTGAAGCAACACCCGCGCAAGAACAAGCTGGCCATCCGTTACGAATACCTGAAAGCGAGTATCCGAGCGAAGGTTGAGCATCCATTTCGGATAGTAAAATGTCAGTTTGGTTTCGTCAAAGCCAGGTACAAGGGGCTGGCTAAAAACGACAGTCAACTGGCGATGTTATTCACCCTAGCGAACCTGGTTCGAGTTGACCAATTGATACGGGCACAGGCGAGATCTACCTGAAATGAGGAAATTGGCCTGAAACAGGGCCAAAATCAGCCACGAAGAGACGATTTTGGGCTGAAAATTGGAAAATTGAGCCACAGGACGTCGATAAAGGACGGTTTGGGGCGTCATATCGGGAGCTGCGGACCACTTAATCGCAGCTTCCCTAGGTCTTGCTTCATCTGAACACATATTTCTACGGCTGTTTTAACAGCAGCAGTTGCATTGGTAACCTCTGTGAATTTTGCTTTAAGCAAATAGTTTTGATACGCAGGCAGTGCGATGGCCGCCAGAATGCCTATGATCGCGACAACGATCATTAGTTCGATCAGGGTAAAGCCCTGAGCACGCTTGTTGAGTTTGATACCTTTCATTTGCTTTCTCCGTTGTTGCCGTCTTGAGTGAATCGGTAACTTGATTCCCTGTTACTCGTATTCCTGTGATGCCTGTAAATATTCAGGCGGTTTTTCCGGCTTGCCAGCTTGGTGGGGATCACCCCAAAGCCTATCTGGATCCAGACTCAATCAGTTCAGCAAAACCATTTAAGTTTATCGTATGTCGTTCCGGCAAACCGCACCTCAAGGAACTGAGCATTTACTCAAATCACAATTTTTACATTTGTAACTTTATTGTGCGTCATAAAATAGCAGTTTGGGTGGTTACCTTGTCGGTGAGGTTGGCCGACGCGGCCATCTCGCCTGCCCTAAAAGTTAGTATAAAGTTACTAAAAAGGGAATCTGCAATAGTGAAAAAACCACCTGAAATAGCGGAAAAAATCAAAATTGTTATCCACCACCAAGTTTTACCGGTAACAATATTTTGACGCTTCACCCTGTTTGTGTCAGGGATGTGGCGTTGTCAAAAAAATGCTTGGCTCCCAATTAGCGGTAAATATAGTTGTTAACAGTTTGTTTGTTTTGTTGGGCGGTTTTGGGGGCGGATTTTTGGCGGGGAATAGGTGATTTTTATAGCTGGTTTTACCTAGGTGGGTTTTCATGCACAGGTTTTGTGCATGGGCTTTATGCATGACTTTATGCATGGGCTTTATGCATGAGTTTTATACTGGTGCCGAGTGAGGTGCACAAACCGTGCCTGCCAGAGGACGAATATAACCCTGGGATAGTATTATCAGACGGGCTCTTGCTCGGGCTTGGGGCTGGGCTTGGGGGTGGACTTGGGTCTGGACTTGAGTTTGGTCTTGGGGCGGCGGTTTTCAGTGGAGTGGCGAGAGCCTGACTCAGAATAAGGCGCAGATGCTGCAAGCTGCAATGGCAAGCGGATGAGTATTGTGCGGTTAGCGGTTAACGCCTGCTGGGGTGGGATTGGGGCTGAAATCGGCATACCCCTGGCGTCAGGGGTATGCCTGCCAAGATCTCAGCCTTTGAGGCGCATGGAGAGATCCATGGCCCGCACATGCTTGGTCAGGGCGCCGACCGAGATAAAGTCGACACCGGTTTGGGCGAAGGCAGTTATGGTTTCCAGAGTGACATCGCCGGAAACTTCCAGTTTGGCACCCAGTCCCTTGGCCTTAAAGCCATTATTGAGCTCTACCGCCTGCAGCATCATGGTGACATCGAAGTTGTCCAACATAACAATATCGGCGCCGCCCTCCAGCGCTTGCGCCAGTTCTTCCAGGGTTTCTACTTCGACTTCCACAGGTTTGTCCGGGCGCAGTGCTCGTGCGGCCGCAATCGCCTTGGCGATACCGCCGCAGGCCATAATATGGTTCTCTTTGATCAGAAAGGCGTCGAACAAACCTATGCGGTGGTTTTTGCCGCCGCCGCAGGTGACGGCATATTTTTGCGCCGTCCGCAGGCCGGGAAGGGTCTTGCGGGTATCGAGCAAACGGCATTGAGTGCCCGCCAGTTTGTCGCAGTAAATCTTGGTCAGGCTGGCTACGCCTGAGAGGGTTTGAATAAAGTTCATCATGGTGCGCTCGCCGGTGAGCAGCAGGCGAGCCGGGCCAGAGAGTTCACACAGCAGCTGATTGGGCAGCACAAGATCGCCATCATCCACATGCCAGTGCAGGGCCACTTCGCCTCCGAGCTGGTTAAATACCTGTTCGGCCCAGGCTTTACCACAGAAAACACCTTCTTCGCGGGTAATAAGGGTAGCTTCGGCATATTTGTCTGCCGGGATCAACAGGGCTGTGATATCGCCCTCGGAGGCCTTCTGGTGGCCAAGATCTTCGTCCAGTGCGGCTTTGACACTGACCCTGATATCATTTTCGAGCATGATACGCGTCCTTGATTGACTCGGGATTATTGAGGAAATTTATGCTGCTAGATTAGCATAATAAGGGGCGCTGCTGGTATTGTGTTGGAGGCACAATTGGCTGTGGTCGAGTCCGGGGTGATTTGAAGCGCAAGCAGCCAAGCCTTGCTTTAGTGACGCCAATAGAGAGTCGGGAGATAAATAATTGGTTCGGGAGCTATGGATTGATGGTTGGTATGGCGAAGCCGTACCCAGGCCTTCACCTCACTTTAATCACAGGCCAGATGGCGAGGTGAGCCTTTTGGTGATCCATAATATCAGTCTGCCGGCCGGCTGTTTTGGTCTGCCTTATATAGAGCAGCTGTTTTTGGGAACCTTGGATACTGAAACCGACCCCAGCTTTGCCGAGCTTAAGGGGCTGGAAGTGTCGGCGCATTTTCTGATTCGCCGTGATGGTGAATTGCGCCAATATGTTTCGGTCGACCAGCGCGCTTGGCATGCAGGGGTATCTAACTTTGCCGGTCGTAGCGGCTGTAATGACTTTGCCGTCGGCATAGAGTTGGAGGGCACAGATGATTCCGGTTTTACCGAGGCGCAGTACCATAAACTTATTACCCTGAGCCAAAGTTTACGGTTGGCCTACCCGGATATCACCAAAGAGAGAATAGTAGGTCACAGCGATATTGCCCCTGGGCGCAAGACAGACCCGGGCCCGGGGTTTGATTGGCAAAGGTATCTGCAGGCGCTGTGACGCGTGTCGCTTTGAGATGGCCACAGGCCTAAAGAGAGCATGGAGAAGAAGAGATGGCACTGTTTTCCCTGTTGATCGCGATTATTGTTGAACGTTTGAAACTGCTGCCGGCTCGTTGGCAGTTGGACAGTGGGCTGCGCTGGTATCAAAGGCAGATGTTTACCGACAGTCAGTTGAGCACTACAGGTGGCATGATAGTGGCGCTCTTGCTACCGGCTGTGAGTGTGGCAGTGGCTTTGTGGGTAGTGGATGGATGGTTTTGGGGCTTGCCTTCGCTGCTGTTGTGGGTGGCGCTGGCGGTAGTTTGTTTTTCCCACCAATATCAAAGGCGTTTATTTAAGCGTTATGTGCAGGCTGCTTGCCGCGGTGATGTGCAAGCCAGTTTTCATTTCGCCGGAGAGCTGGACTGCAGTGAATGCCTGGATGCGGTCAGCGAACGCGAGTTGGGCGCCAGGGTAGGCCAGAGCGTGGCCTGGCTCAACTACCGCTATTATGGCGCCGTGGCGCTGTTCTTTATTCTATTTGGCCCCGTAGGCGCGGTGTTTTATTGCAGTGTGCGTTTTTTTGATGAAAGGCGCCAACGCTTGGCTAAAGAGTGGCCTGTGGTAGATAAGCTGCTGTATTGGCTCGACTGGTTGCCGGCACGGATCATAGGTTTTGGTTATGTGCTTTGCGGTCATTTCAGCAATGCTTTTCCGTTATGGTGCCAGTTGGCGCTGAAACGGGAGGCGACGCCCAGGGAGATAGTGACCCAAGTGGCGCTGGCTGCTGAAACTCTGCCGGATGATGAAGATGTGCCTGTGTCGGTACAGTCTACCTTGGCACTGCTGGCCTTGAGTAAGCGTAACTCAACTTTACTGCTTACTATTTTGTCGCTGTTGACCATTTTTGGTCTGGTGAGTTAGTGCTGAATAAGTGTGCTTGCGGTTTTGCTGCGGCGGGGCTTGGGTTTAACCAGGCTTTGGCTTAACCAGGCTTTGCCGCAAACAGGGCCCGAAGCTGCTTGTTAATTGGTCTGACCCCAGAGGGAAAAATATAGGCTATGCTCACACATCGTGAGTTGACTTGATGCAGATCACTAACTGGACTTTAAAAGTGTGATTTGATAAAGTGCGCTCACTCGTAGAAATTGGTAAGACCAATTTACAATAGGAGCTGAGGGCCAGATGGCTTATAGCAAAATCAGTCAGCCAAAGATTTCTGACGTCATCATGAATCAGTTGGAGCAGATGATCCTGGAAGGCAGCTTGCAGCCGGGTCAGAAGTTACCTCCTGAACGCGAGTTGGCGTTGCAATTTGAAGTCTCCCGTCCCTCATTGCGGGAAGCGATTCAAAAGCTGGAAGCAAAAGGATTATTGCTGCGCCGCCAAGGCGGTGGTACCTACGTTAAAGAACAGTTGTGGCAGAGTCTTGCCGATCCCATAGTCGAACTTATGCAGGGTGATCCGGAGAGTCAATATGACTTGCTGGAGTTCCGTCATGCCACCGAAGGCATGATGGCTTATTTTGCCGCCCTGCGCGGAACTGACGCCGATATGCAGAATATCCAGCGAATGATCCAGGAAGTGGAAGACGCCGAGGGAATTGAAGCGCAAGCGGCCGCCATTGTGCATTTTTACCGGGCAGTAGCCGAGGCATCACACAATGTTGCCATGCTGCACCTGGTGCTGAGTTTAACTCCTGTGCTGCATCAGAATGTGGCGCAAAACCTGGAGCTTCTGAGTCGTCGTGAAGAAGCTTCATCCATGGCGAATAAACATAGGCGGGCTTTGCTGGCCGCTATTATTCGCCGCGATCCCGAAGCCGCGCGTGAAGCGTCCAATGACCACTTGAGTTATATCGAGGAAGTCATGTTGTCGGTACGGGAAGAAGATAGCCGGTTGCAGCGTAGCTTGCGCCGTTTGAAGAGCGGCGTGTAGCCCAGGGTCGGCCCAGTGCCCACCTTAGGACGTCGTAATCACTATTAATACAATGTATAGAAGGACAGTGTCATGTCTGAAAATATGCTACAAGACTTGGATCCGTTAGAGACACAGGAATGGGTAGAATCCCTGCAGGCCGTATTGGAGCAGGAAGGTCCCGAACGTGCTCATTACCTGTTGGAAAAGCTGATCGATAAGGCTCGCCGTAACGGTACTCACCTGCCTTACACTGCCACTACTGCTTACCTGAATACCATTCCTGCCGGGCAAGAACCTCATATGCCGGGTAACCAGGAGATGGAACGTCGCATTCGCGCCATTGTGCGTTGGAACGCGTTGGCTATGGTACTGCGTGGTTCCAAGAAAGATCTGGAGCTTGGTGGTCATATTTCCAGTTTCTCATCCAGTGCCACTATCTATGATGTGTGCTTTAACCACTTCTTCCGTGCTCCCAACGAGAAAGACGGCGGCGACCTGGTTTACTTCCAGGGTCACATCGCCCCCGGCATCTATGCCCGTTCTTTCCTCGAAGGTCGTCTGAGCGAAGAACAGCTGGCCAACTTCCGTCAGGAAGTGGATGGCAAAGGCCTGTCCTCCTATCCGCATCCCAAGCTGATGCCTGATTACTGGCAGTTCCCTACGGTTTCCATGGGTCTGGGCCCTATCCAGGCCATTTATCAGGCGCGCTTCCTTAAGTACCTGACTGACCGTGGCATCAAGGATTGCTCCGAGCAAACCGTATATTGCTTCCTGGGCGACGGCGAGTGTGATGAGCCGGAAGCGCTGGGTGCCATCGGTTTGGCCGCTCGTGAAGAGCTGGATAACCTGGTGTTTATCGTTAACTGTAACCTGCAGCGTCTCGACGGCCCTGTACGCGGTAACGGCAAGATCATCCAGGAGCTGGAAGGTGAATTCCGCGGCGCCGGTTGGGAAGTGGTCAAGGTTATCTGGGGTCGTTACTGGGATCCATTGTTGGCCAGTGACACCAGCGGCAAGTTGCTGCAACTGATGAACGAAACCGTTGACGGTGAATATCAGAACTGTAAAGCCAAAGGCGGTGCCTGGACCCGTGAACACTTCTTCGGTAAGTATCCTGAAACCGCCGAGATGGTAGCCAACATGTCTGATGATGACATCTGGCGCCTGAACCGTGGTGGCCACGACCCGGTGAAGATTTACGCCGCGCTCGATAGAGCCAAGAAGACCAAGGGTCGCCCAACTGTTATTCTGGCCAAGACAGTGAAAGGTTATGGTCTGGGTGATGCCGGTGAAGGCAAGAACATTGCCCATAACGTCAAGAAGATGGACATTGAAGCCATTCGTCACTTCCGTGACCGCTTCAACATCCCAATCCCTGATGACAAGCTGGATGAAATCCCCTTCTACCATCCGGGACCGGATTCCGAAGAGGTTAAATACCTCAAGGAACGTCGTGAGGCCCTGATGGGTTATCTGCCTGCCCGTCGGCAGAAGTTCAGCGAAGAACTGCAAGTGCCTTCACTGAAGATTTTTGATGCGGTTCTCAAAGGCTCCAACGGCCGTGAGATCTCTTCTACCATGGCCTTTGTGCGGGTATTGACTGCCTTGCTGAAAGACAAGGGCATAGGTAAGAAGATAGTACCTATCATCCCGGATGAGGCCCGTACCTTTGGTATGGAAGGTCTGTTCCGTCAAGTGGGTATCTATGCTCACGAAGGCCAGAAATATGTGCCTCAGGATGCGGATCAGGTTGCTTACTATCGTGAGGACAAGTCCGGCCAGGTGCTGCAGGAAGGGATTAACGAGCTGGGCGCCATGTCCTCTTGGGTGTCGGCTGCGACCAGCTACTCGGTCAATGATACGCCGATGATCCCTTTCTATATCTATTACTCCATGTTCGGCTTCCAGCGGATCGGCGATCTGGCTTGGGCCGCCGGCGACATGCGCGCCCGTGGCTTCTTGGTAGGTGGTACTTCCGGCCGGACTACGCTGAACGGCGAAGGCTTGCAGCACCAGGATGGTCACAGCCATATTCTGGCCAACACCATTCCTAACTGCATCAGCTATGACCCAACCTATGGTTATGAAATTGCCGTTATTGTTCAGGATGGTATTCGCCGCATGTATGGCGAAGATCAGGAAGATATCTTCTACTACCTGACCACAATGAACGAGAACTATGTTCAACCTGAAATGCCACAAGGCGTGGAAGAGGGCATAGTCAAGGGTATCTACAAGTTGGAAAGCGTTGCCGGTTCCGGCAAAGGCAAAGTCCAGCTGATGGGTTGCGGCACTATTCTCGAGCAAGTACGCAAGGCGGCGCAGGCGCTGGCGAAAGACTTCGGTATCAGCACAGATGTGTTCAGCGTTACCAGCTTCAACGAGCTGGCGCGTGATGGCCAGGCAGTTGAGCGCTGGAACATGCTGCACCCAACAGAAACCGCCAAGGTGCCTTATGTGAGCACAGTGCTGGCCAAAGATGCGCCTGCGATTGTGGCGACCGATTACATGAAGATCTACGGCGAGCAGCTGCGCGCTTACGTGCCTTGTGACTACAAGGTGCTGGGTACCGACGGTTTCGGCCGCTCTGACAGCCGTGCCAACCTGCGTCACCACTTCGAAGTGGATGCCAAGTTCATCGTGGTTGCTGCGCTCAAGTCGCTGGTGGACCGCAACGAGCTGCCGGTAGATGTTCTGGCCAAGACCATTGCCGAATACGGCATCGACGCCGACAAGATCGACCCACAGCACGCGTAAGAGGGGAAGCAGAATGGCTGATATGAAACAAGTACTGGTTCCCGATATTGGCGGGGACGAGGTACAGGTTATTGAGATCTGTGCCAATGTGGGTGACAGCCTGGCGGCTGAAGACTCCATTATTACCGTTGAAAGCGACAAGGCGACCATGGATATTCCTGCGCCATTCGCCGGTGTGCTCAAAGAATTGAAAGTGGCCGTTGGCGACAGCGTGTCTGAAGGCACCTTGATCGCCTTGATGGCCGCCGAAGGCGCAGAAGCGGCTCCTGTTGCAGAAGCGCCCAAGGCAGAAGCTGCACCTGCTCCGGCAGCGGCTCCCGCGCCAGCTGCAGAACAGGCGGCGCCGGCCGCACCTGCAGACGGTGGCAGTCAGGTCATCGAAGTGACAGTGCCGGATATCGGTGATGCCGCAGATGTCGATGTTATTGAGGTGCTGGTGAGCGAAGGTGAGGCTATAGAAGCCGACGCCGGGTTGATCACGCTGGAAACCGATAAGGCAACCATGGATGTACCTTCGCCTCAGGCGGGTACAGTCAAGTCACTGAAAGTGAAGGTTGGCGATAAGGTTTCCCAGGGCTCTTTGGTGTTGCTGCTGGAAGTTGGCGCCTCTGCCGAAGCGCCACAAGCGCCAGCGGCTCAAGCAGCCGCACAGCCGGTGGCCGCTCAGGCAGCCGCGCCTGCCACAGTTGCAGTGAAAGAGATTGCGGTTCCCGATATCGGTGATGCTGCCGATGTGGACGTTATCGAAGTGCTGGTGGCGGTAGGTGATGAGATCAGTGCCGATCAAGGGCTGATCACTCTGGAAACCGACAAGGCGACCATGGAAGTACCGGCGCCCTTCGGTGGCAAGCTGGTTTCTCTGACCGTCAAAGTGGGTGACAAGGTGTCTCAGGGTAGCGTGATTGCCACGGTTGAGACCCAAGGCGCTGCTCCCGCAGCAGTTGCTGCACCGGCAGAAGCCCCAGCTCAGGCGGCCCCTGCCCCCGCACCGGCTCCAGTGGCCGCGCCTGCAGCGCAGAGCCGCCCACCTGTGCCGCATCATCCGAGCGCCGGTGCCCAGCCTAACACAGGTGCGGTACACGCTTCTCCGGCGGTGCGTCGCCTGGCCCGTGAGTTCGGTGTGGACCTGACTCAGGTGAAAGGTACGGGTCGCAAGGGGCGTATCCTCAAAGAGGATGTGCAGGCCTATGTGAAATATGAACTGTCACGGCCCAAGGCCACGGCGGCGACTTCTGTCGGCGGCGGCAGTGGTCTGCAGGTTATCGATGCGCCTAAGGTAGATTTCAGCAAGTTCGGTGAAGTGGAACAAGTACCACTGACCCGGATCCAGAAGATCTCCGGCCCTAACCTGCACCGCAACTGGGTGACCATTCCCCATGTGACTCAGTTCGATGAGGCTGATATCACAGAGATGGAAGCTTTCCGTAAGCAGCAGAATGAATTGGCTGCCAAGCAGAAGCTGAATGTGAAGATCACTCCGCTGGTGTTCATGATGAAGGCGGTTGCCAAGACGCTGCAGCAGTTCCCGGTATTCAACTCCAGCCTGAGCCCGGACGGTGAATCGCTGATCCGCAAGAAGTACTTCCACATAGGGGTGGCGGTTGATACGCCAAACGGTTTGGTTGTGCCGGTGGTGCGTGATGTGGACAAGAAAGGGATTATCGAGCTCAGCCGTGAGCTGACCGAAATTTCGATCAAGGCCCGCGACGGCAAGCTCAAGGCAGCCGACATGCAAGGCAGCTGCTTCACTATCTCAAGCCTGGGTGGTATCGGCGGTACCGCGTTTACGCCTATCGTCAACTATCCGGATGTGGCAATTCTCGGGGTGTCCAAGTCTGAGATCAAGCCGAAGTGGAACGGTAAAGAGTTTGAGCCAAAGCTGATGTTACCACTGTCACTGTCTTATGATCACCGGGTGATCGACGGGGCGATGGCGGCACGCTTCAGTGTCACTCTGTCAGGGATCTTGTCCGATATTCGTACAATGATCCTCTAACACAACAGGCTGCCCCTCGGGGCGGCCTTTTGTTTATTGTGATCAGTGTCAAACACGGGTTAAAATGCGCCCACCTTACGAGACAAGCACTTTCGAGCTGGCGCATCGCAGGTTGGGCTGGCTGTCCCCAACGGAATGAAAGAAATCAGAGGAAAAAATGAGTAACGAAATCAAAACTCAGGTAGTGGTATTAGGTGCTGGCCCTGCTGGCTATTCTGCGGCTTTTCGCGCGGCAGATTTAGGCCTGGAGACAGTGATTGTTGAGCGTTTCAGCACTCTGGGTGGCGTATGCCTGAATGTGGGTTGTATTCCTTCCAAAGCCCTGTTGCATGTAGCCAAAGTGATTGAAGAGGCCAAGGCGGTATCGGATCACGGTGTTGTGTTTGGCGAGCCAAAAATAGATCTCGACAAGCTGCGTGGCTTTAAAGAGAAAGTGATCGGCCAACTGACCAATGGTCTTGGCGGTATGTCCAAGATGCGTAAAGTTAAGGTGGTTAACGGTTTCGGTAAGTTCACTGGCCCCAACAGCCTCGAAGTGAAAGGTGCCGACGGTGAAACCACAGTGGTTAACTTTGACAACGCCATCATAGCTGCTGGCTCACGCCCAATTCAGCTGCCTTTCATTCCTCATGAAGATCCACGTATCTGGGACTCTACCGATGCACTGGAACTGAAAGAGATCCCAGGCAAGATGCTGGTGATGGGCGGCGGTATCATAGGTCTGGAAATGGGTACTGTTTACTCGTCTCTGGGCAGTGAAATCGACGTGGTTGAAATGTTCGACCAGGTGATCCCTGCGGCGGATAAAGACGTGGTTAAGGTCTTTACCAAGCAGATCAAGAAGAAATTCAACCTGATGCTGGAAACCAAGGTGACAGCGGTTGAAGCCAAAGAAGACGGCATTTATGTGTCTATGGAAGGTAAGTCGGCACCTGCCGAGCCAGTGCGTTACGACGCAGTGCTGGTGGCCATTGGCCGTACTCCCAATGGCAAGTTGATTGATGCCGACAAGGCCGGGGTCAAGATTGACGAGCGTGGCTTTATCAATGTCGACAAGCAACTGCGTACCAATGTGGCCAACATCTTCGCCGTGGGTGATATAGTTGGTCAGCCAATGCTGGCTCACAAAGGTGTGCATGAAGGCCACGTGGCCGCCGAAGTGATTGCCGGTATGAAGCACTTCTTCGATCCTAAAGTTATCCCATCCATCGCTTACACAGATCCTGAAGTGGCTTGGGTTGGTCTGACCGAGAAAGAAGCCAAAGAGCAGGGCATAGCATACGAAACCGCGACCTTCCCATGGGCAGCCAGCGGCCGTGCTATCGCTTCCGATGCCAGCGAAGGTATGACCAAGCTGATTTTCGACAAAGAGACTCACAGAGTGATCGGTGGCGCTATTGTGGGTGTCAACGGCGGTGAGTTGCTGGGTGAAATCGGCCTGGCCATCGAGATGGGTTGTGATGCCGAAGATCTGGCGCTGACCATTCACGCTCACCCGACTCTGCACGAGTCTGTAGGGCTGGCGGCCGAGATCTACGAAGGTTCAATCACAGATCTGCCTAACCCAAAGGCAAAAAAGAAAAAGTAATCTGCTGATTGGGGACTTGTTCCCTGGCAGGGTTGAAGTCGGGTCCAGTTAGCTGGGCCCGATTTTTTTATATCAAGTGCAATCCTTGTAAACGAACTGTTGTTTACAAGATGAAATTCGGTGGTCTAGCTGGTACATTCAAGACTGGTCACCAAGGTCATTCATCAACCGATGATAAGAAAACTAATAACAGCAGGTATTGCTATACTGCTCAGCCTTTTTTTCGGGGCTGCATCGGCAGATGCCGACGAGTTGGTTAAAAGGGTATTTTCTTCCAGGGATGGTTTGATCAACACCAGTATTCTCGACATCAGTATGGATGAGCGGGGATTTATCTGGCTCTCTACCGAACAGGGACTGTATCGCCTCAGCAACGCCAATATCCGCCGTTTGGATCGCGATGGTCTGGAATCGCGGATGGCCGATGAGTATCTACCCCTGGTCAAGTCTCTCGGGCAACAACAGATGCTGGTCAGTACTCTGTCGCACGCCTATCTCTACCATATAGCCGATAACCGTTTCCGTCAGTTTGGCAGCGATGAGCTGTTTCCGGATTATCAGGGTGGCGGTTTAATGAAGAGCTTGCAATCGACCGCTGGCGGCTGGCTGCTGTTAACGGAAAAAGGTCAGATTTGGCGCCTGAGTCAGGACCTGCAACAGCTTAGTAAGTTGTTTGATTTACCTTTCGACAGCGATTTGCTTTGGGATCAGCTGTTACAGCTTGAGAGTGGTGCCTTACTAATAGGGAACGCTTATGGCTTGGAGCTGAGATCGCACAATGGCGATGTATTGCAGCGTTTACCCTGGCAGGATAACTATGGACGTCTCAATGCCTTGTTTCTGGATAGCCAACAGCGGATCTGGGTGGCCGCCAGCAAAGGATTCTATCGGGTGGATCTGGCTGCCAACAGCATAGAGGCCGTGGCCGAAATCCCTTTTTTTACCAGTGAAATCACCGAAGATCTCAAGGGAAACCTGTGGATTGCCAGCAAGCAGGGATTGTTAAACTGGTCTCCGGATAGCCGCAAATTAAAACAGTATAAAGAACAGTTGAAGCTCAAGGCCGGTATCGAATATATCAATGCCCTGCAGGTGGACAGCAATGGCCTGATCTGGGTTGGTGGCACGGGGCATTCGCTGGCAGTGGTAGCCGATTCACCGGAATTTATTCTGGATAGTTTCAGCGCTTCTGAACCTTACAAGCTCAGTGATTCCATGGTTTGGGCCATACTGGCCGACGGTGAGATGCTGTGGCTGGGAACCGACTCAGGGTTGTTGGCCGTCAATCGAAATACCCAACAGAGCCAAACTACGCTTCCCAAAGGGATGGAGGTCAATGACAGCATCTACAAGATAGATAATTTGGACCAGAATCACCTGTTGTTATCGACCACCAATGGCTTATTTGTGATGAACAAGCAGACCTTGGAAGGGCAACCCTTGGGGGATTGGAACGGCAGCGGGCAGTCTCTGAGTCACAAGACGGTGATCACGGCTTTGAATGAGGGCAACCTTTGGTGGTTTGCGACCAGCAGCGGTTTGTATGAGTGGGATCAAACTCAAGGCAAGATAGCGCAAAAGACTTTGCCGGACACTGAATCCAGTGGCAATAATCCTGCGATTTACGGTGTCTATCGCGATAGTCGGCAGCGCTTGTGGATAGGTGGCAATAAGTCGTTCGGTTACCTGGAAAAGGGTGGTGGCTTCCGCTCGTTGGCGTCGGTATTTGATGACTTGCCGCATATGCCGACGGTGAGCCAATGGTTGGAATTGAGTCCGGATCGTTTTTGGCTGGCCACCCGGCAGGGAGGCTTGATCGAGCTGGACTTGCAGACCATGAATATTCGCCGTTTGACGCAAGAATGGCAATTGGACTGCAACACAGTATTTTTTTTGCAGGATACCGGCGACTACCGAGTTGTGGGATGCAGTTATGTGTTGATCCGTCAGGAAAAGAGTAGTGGTGAAATCAAGGTATTCAATAATGATGACGGTTTGTTGGGGGAGGAACTCAACGAAGGGGCATACTTCTATCAGCCGCAGCAGGGCCTCTATGTAGGTACGCCGGATGGGGTGATACTGCTGGACGTTGCCGGCATGGTTAATCGTATTCCAAAGCACGGCGCCATTGTTGAGTCGATTGCGGTTTATTATGACAATAAAACAGAGCTGAGTTTGGTACCGACTCCTGAACAACTCATTGCTCCCGGAGCCAGAATGCTCAGTTTTCAACTGAGCAGCATGGACTACCTGGATGATGCGCCCATTAGCCTCAAATACCGTTTGCGGCATCCAGGGGAAGATGAGTTGAATTATCTACTGCTGGATAATCAGTCCCAGATCAACCTTTCAGGGCTGACTCCCGGCGCCTACCAACTGGAGGTGATTAGCCAAAATAACGGTCTCTGGCAGTCGGAAGCCTTTCGCTTTCCTTTTTCTGTTGACCAGTTCTGGTGGCAGAGTCAGTGGTTCAAGGGGGTGTTGTTACTCATTATATTGGCAACGATTTTCAGTATCGTGCTGTTGCGTCAGCGTCAGGTACAACGTTTTATGACCATGAACCTAGCGTTGATGCAGAGTGATGACAGGTTGAGGCAATCACTCAGGGGCAGTGAATCGGATCTCTGGGAATGGCGCCGTGATACCGGCCAGTTTCATCTGGATAATCGCGGTGGCGTGCTGGGCAGCGGTGAAGACTTTATTCTTATCGGGATAGATAAGTTGCCGGTGCATCCAGATGATAGGACTGCCGCTTTGGACGAATGGCGCAGGATGTTGGAAGGTGAGAGTGACAGGTTTGAGTCTGAATACCGTTATATGCGTCAGGATGGCAGTTGGGGCTGGCTCAGGGTGCGCGGTAGGCCGGTCAGTCACGATCCGGTTTCCGGCAAGGTGCTCAAGGCAGCCGGGATTTATTCCGACATCACCATCAAGCGGCAACTGGAAGAGGAGGTAGAGCTGCTGGCGCAGGCATTTGAAAACACCTCTGAAGGGGTGTTTATTTTGGACGCCAATGAGGTCATCAAGGTCGCCAACAGAGCGGCAGAGTCGATAGTAGGTCAGGATAGGCAGAGCCTGCAGGGACGGCACTTCGGCGAGTTGGTGGTCAGTGAAAACTTCCATAAAGATAAGGTCGCCATTTTACTGCAAGGGATAGATTCCTGGACCGGCGAGCTGGAAATTGTTGGTGTGGCCGGGTCGCGCTGTCCTGTGTGGCTCAATATTTCCCTGATGCAGGATCGCAAGGAGCGGGTGCAACACTATGTGGTGGTGTTTTCCGATATCACTGAGCGCAAACGCACCGAGGCGGATCTGCGCCGCCTGGCGAACTATGACGTGCTGACCGGTTTGCCGAACAGGTCGCTGTTTGCCAACCGTTTGCAACAGGCAATCGAAGGGGCCAAAGATCAGCAACATAAGCTGGCCTTGCTGTTTTTGGATCTGGACAGGTTCAAGCATGTTAACGACTCCTACGGCCACAGCATGGGAGATGCGCTGCTGATAGAGGCCGCCAATAGGCTGCAGTCAGTGATGGGGCCGGAGCAGGTGTTGTGCAGGTTTGGCGGTGATGAGTTTGTGATCCTGGTACAGGATGCCGAGATAGATAAGCTCAATCGCCTCTGTGAGCGTCTGTTGGCGCAGATAGCTCAGCCGTTTGAACTCTATGGACGGGAGTTTTTTATTTCCACCAGTATCGGCATCAGTATCTGGCCCGACGATGCCAGACAACCTGAGATGTTGATCAAGAACGCCGATCAAGCCATGTATCACGCCAAGGAAGAGGGCAGAGGGAATTTCCAATACTATTCCAGTGAGCGTAATGCAGAGGCTTTGTACCATCTACGTTTGGAAGCCGATTTACGCCACGCCATAGAGCAGGGCGAGTTTGAGCTCTATTACCAGGGTCAGTTTGATGTAAAAGAGCAGCAAAAGCTTATCGGTATGGAAGCCTTGTTGCGCTGGCATCATCCAAGCGAAGGTTTTGTACGGCCGGATATTTTCATCAAGGTGGCCGAATCCTGTGGTTTGATTATTACTATCGACCGTTGGGTGCTGCGCCAAGCTTGTGAGGATGGTGCCCGTTGGAGCCAGAGTGCGGCGGAGCCGTTCAAGTTGTCGGTAAATGTCAGCGCAGTGCATTTCCGTCACCCGGAATTTATCAGTGGCGTGCTCGATATCCTCGAAGAAACCGGAATGCCGGCCGAATATCTGGCGCTGGAGATCACCGAAGGGGTGTTGATGAAAGAGCTGCAGATTGCCCGCCAGCACTTGAGACAGCTGAGGGCCCACGGCATAGAGGTGGCGATTGATGACTTTGGTACCGGCTACTCATCGCTGGCTTATTTGCGCCACTTTGAAGTGAATACCCTGAAAATTGATCGCTCCTTCCTCAAAGATATTGCCGGCAACAGTGCCGATCAGGCGATTGTCAGCAGTATTGTCGAGCTGGCCCGTAACCTCAAACTCAAGGTGGTGGCCGAAGGGGTGGAAACCCGGGAACAGCTGCAACAGGTCACTCACAGAGGCTGTCATATCATTCAGGGTTACTACTTTGCCAAGCCCGTACCTGCTGGTGAACTGGCATCCTGGTTTTACGAAACGTGCGATTTATGATCTTTGTTTATACCCTATTGGAACTTTCTCTTTACTGTAAATTCTTTGTTAGAATATACCGACTCTAATTCTGGAACTCTTGCTAGGTATGAAACCCTCTCTGCGCTTACTGGTTTTGATTGGCACTTTGTTGAGTGTGGCTGCGGTGGCGGCCGAACGTCCTAAGGTAGGCCTGGTACTCAGTGGCGGGGGCGCCAAGGGCGCGGCACATGTTGGGGTGCTTAAGATGCTCGAGGCAAACAATATTCCAGTCGATTATGTTGCCGGTACCAGCATAGGCGCCTATGTCGGCGGCCTTTATGCGCTTGGCTACAGCGCCACAGAAATTGAAACCATTATGATGAATGAGGATTGGTCCAAGGGTTACTCGGACACTATTCCGCGCCAGGCCATGAGTTATCGTGATAAACAGCAAAGAGACCAATACAATATTCCGCTCAATCTGGGGATCCGTGATGGTGAAGTACAGTCGCCCAGTGGCGTACTCCTTGGGCAAACCATGTCGCAACTGTATCGCAACACCACAGATCTGGTGCGGGAGTTCAATAGTTTCAACGAGCTGTCCATTCCCTATCGGGCGGTGGCGACAGATTTGGAAACCAGTCTGCCGGTAGTGATCAGCAGTGGCAGCCTGGTGCAGGCGATGCAGGCTTCGGCCACAGTGCCGGGAGCGCTGCAACCAGCTGAAATCGATGGTAAGTTGCTGGTGGATGGTGGTATTGCCAACAATATGCCGGTGGATGTGGTCAAGGCTATGGGGGCCGATGTGATTATCGCCGTCGATATAGGTTCGCCTTTGGTGAAAAGGGAGAAGCTTAACGGCACCTTAGCGGTATTGGATCAGCTGTCTACCATGCTGACCAACGCCAGCACAGAGCGGCAAAAGGTCTTGTTGACCAAGGACGATATCCTGATCCGCCCGGCTATCGACAACCTCAGCACCACAGATTTCGCCGATATGCCCAAGGCATTGGAAGCCGGGGTGACAGCTGCTGTACGGTACACCGACAGATTGAGCCAGTTAGCCGTGTCTCCTGAGGAATATCATGCTTATGTCCGGCAAAAACGCGAAGCCAGTCGTGATTGGCTGGATAACTTGGAGCGCCCGGTTACCCGGATAGTTTTTGATAATCAGTCCAAGGTCAGTGACTCTCTGCTGGGTGATACTTTGGGTATCGAATTGGGTGACAGAGTTACCAAACAGCAACTGGACGAGAGTATTGCGCGGTTATACTCACTGAACAAGTTTGAACGGGTCAGTGCCGAGTTTCAGGATACTGATGAGGGCCGGGTGTTAACCGTAACTACCAAGGCTAAGTCCTGGGGGCCTAACTATTTCCAGTTTGGCTTGAATTGGGAGGACGATTTCTCACTGGATTCGGCAGTAACCCTGGATGGTGCCGTGACCATGACGGACTTGACCGAAAACGGTGGTGAATGGCGCAACGAGCTCAAGATGGGCTTCGAGAAGCTGCTCGGTACCGAATTTTACCAACCTCTGGACAAAGATCAGCAGTTCTATGCCCGCGCCCGATATCAATACGAGATCAAAGGTTGGGATGTGTTTGATGCCAACAAGCTTTACTTTGAGCTGGATCGCAAGAGTCACAGAGTCGACCTGGGTTTGGGGTACAACTATGTCAAACAGGGCCGGATTGAGCTGGGGCTGACGGGTGAGTCGGGAGTGGTCTCCAACGAGGCCTTCTTCGATGATCTCAAGTTCAACACCTATGGCGCCTATTTGAAGCTCGGCTACGATACCCTGGACAGCATCAGTTTCCCCACCTCAGGTAACCGTTTTACTCTGAATATCTATTTGCGTAATGAAGAGTATGAAGACGGCGAGTTCAAGACGGATCCGGAACGTTCGCTCCAGATAGAAGCCGACTGGAAAGGGGTAGTCAGTGTTGGCAGCCACTCTTTTGTGGGTAAGGCATCCTATGCAAACGTGGATAAAGACGGCAACTTTACTCTCTATGTATCCGACCTCGGCGGTTTCCTTAATCTCTCCGGCTACCACAAGAATTCTATTGCCGGCGCCCAAAAGGTGTTCGGTGCCTTCATTTATCAGTACGATCTCGGTCGTGATGCGCTGGGGATGAAGGACTTTCCGCTTTACTTGGGAGCCAGTTTGGAAGCGGGTAACGTTTGGGGTCTTGATGAGCATGTGATGTTCAACGATCTCATCTATTCCAGCAGTTTGTATCTGGGGACAGAGACTCAGCTGGGCCCTGCCGCGATCGGCTTTGGTTTCAGTGATAACGGTGAAAAGGCGGTTTACCTGTTTCTCGGCAAAAACTTCTAAGTCTTATTGTTGACCAGGTCAGTGGTGTTCATAGTTATTTACAAAAATCCACTACAGACTGGTCACAGGGAGTGCTAAGGTTTGAAGCTGGTATCTTTGTAACAATATAACTATCTGAACAATCACAAATTCGGGAAAGAAAATGAGCAAAATAACCACCCTGGCACTGGGCATCGCCCTCAGCCTTGGTCTGGCTTCCTGTGCCAGCCAGCAAGCGCCGCAGTCGCAAGCAGAAGTGAAAAAGGCCTCCGGTATTGAGCTGGAGAACTTTGACCACCAGGTTCGTCATCAGGACGATTTCTACTATAGCGTCAACGGTAAGTGGTTGGCTACTACGCCTATTCCGGCCGACAAATCCAACTATGGTGCTTTCTCTGTGCTCTATGAAGAAAGCCAGGCTGCCCTGAAACAGATTATCGAAGAAGCCGCCGCCAAGCCTAATAAAGCTGAAGGTTCGGTGGAGCAGAAGATAGGCGATTTCTATGCCGCCTATATGGATAGCACTCTTGCTGACCAACTGGGGATTGCGCCGCTCAAGGGACAACTGGCCGATATCGCCAAAACCGCCAGCCATGCCGATGTTGCCGCGCTGATGGGCAAACTGTTGACCGATGGCTCCGGCATTCCCTTTGGTTTTTACGTTAATAACGATGCCAAGAATTCCAGCCAATACGGGGTTTACCTGTACCAGAGCGGCCTGACACTGCCGGATCGTGATTACTACCTCAAGGATGATCCCAAGTTTGTCGCCAATCGCGAAGCGATGCGTGAATATGTTCGCAACCTGATGAGTGCCGCCGGTTACCCGCACGCCGATGCCGCTGCAGCCAATGTCGCCAACATTGAACTCTTTATCGCCCAGAGCCAGTGGAGCCGGGTCGAGTCCCGTGATGCCAACAAGGCTTACAATAAGATGAGCCTGAAAGAGTTGCAGCAGCTGATGGGCGGCTTCGACTTTGACGGTTTCGCCAAGGCGGCCGGTCTAAGCGGCAAGACTCAGGACGTGATAGTGCGTCAACCTTCCTACTTTGAGAAGTTGGGCGCCGAGTTCGGCAAGTTCCCTGTTTCAGCCTGGCAAGACTACCTGGCATTCCATCTGGTGGACTCCTACGCCGGTTTGCTGAGCCAGCAGTTTGTCGATTTGCACTTTGATTTCCACAGCAAAACCTTGATGGGTATTCAGGAGCAAAAACCGCGCTGGAAGCGGGCCGTCGATGGCGCCGACCAAGTGATTGGTGAGCTGGTGGGTAAAGAATATGTAGCCCGTCACTTCCAGCCGGAAGCCAAGGCGCGGATGGAGTCGATGATCAAAAACTTGATCAAGGGCTTTGAAGTCAGCATCAATGAGCTGGAGTGGATGACACCCGAGACCAAGAAAGCGGCTCAGGAAAAACTGTCCAAGTTTACTTACAAGATAGGTTATCCGGACAAGTGGAAGGACTACAGCAATCTGGAGATCAAGGCCGACGATTTGGTGGGGAACTATCAGCGTTATGCCCGTTTCGAGTATCAGGACATGCTGGCTAAGCTGGGCAAGCCAATCGATCGCACTGAGTGGCACATGACACCGCAAACGGTGAACGCCTACTACAACCCTGTGATGAACGAAATCGTGTTCCCGGCCGCCATTCTGCAGCCGCCTTTCTTCAACATGGAAGCCGATGACGCGGTGAACTATGGTGGCATAGGCGCGGTGATTGGCCACGAGATCAGCCATGGTTTCGATGATCAGGGCGCCAAGTATGACGGCGACGGTAACCTGCGCAACTGGTGGACAGACAAAGACCGCGAAGAGTTCCAGAAGCGCGGTGCGCAGCTGTCTGCCCAGTACAGCCAGTTTGAAGCTCTGCCTGGCAAGTTCGTCAACGGTGACCTGACTCTGGGTGAGAACATAGGCGATCTGGGTGGCTTGACTGTT
This sequence comes from Shewanella chilikensis, assembly GCF_037953065.1. Taxonomy (NCBI): domain Bacteria; kingdom Pseudomonadati; phylum Pseudomonadota; class Gammaproteobacteria; order Alteromonadales; family Shewanellaceae; genus Shewanella; species Shewanella chilikensis. The sequence goes on from NZ_CP149966.1 coordinate 440,889, forward strand.
GCCCTGCGCTCTTATCACCTGAGCCTCAACGGTAAAGAAGCGCCGGTAATGGACGGCCTGACCGGCGATCAGCGTTTCTTCGTCGGTTGGTCACAGGTGTGGCGCCGCAACTACCGTGATGAGGAGCTGGGACGTCGTCTGCTGACTGACCCCCATTCACCCAGCCACTACCGCGCCATGGGTACTCCCCGCAACGTGGAAGGTTTCTACAAAGCCTTCGACCTCAAGCCGACTGACAAGATGTATCTGTCGGAAGAGGACAGAGTGAAGATCTGGTAAGGCGGATTATCCAGAAAACAGAGCCAGGCAGATGCCTGGCTCTGTTGTATCTGGTGGTTTATAGGGTATCAAGCAGTGCCGGCAGGGCTTCCAGGCTATCACCTTGATAATGCGCCGCAGCCCAGCGGGGATCCTGGCGCTGCTCGGCTGCCGGGACTATTAAGGTCTGCATATTGGCGGCGCGAGCGGCTATCAGGCCGTTGAAAGAATCTTCCACCGCCAGGCAGCGGCTCGGCGCCAGCGCCAGTTTGGCGGCGCAGGAGAGATAAACCTCAGGGTGGGGTTTACCGAGGGGAAAATCCTGAGCCGATTGTATCGCATCGAAGGCTTCTGTTATGGCGAGTTTGCCAAGCACGGCATCGATAATATCCCAGGAGGAAGAGGTGGCCAGACCCACTTTCAGACCTCGGCTGCGGCAGGCGCTGAGGGCTTCGACAACACCGCGCATGGGTTTGCCATCGCGGCGGATATAGGCGATTACCGCCGCGATGATTTGATCGGCGATATATTGAGGATCTACTTTGACCTCGGGAAAGCGCTGTAACCAGAAGTCCACCACTTGATCGATTCGCAGGCCGGTGGTGAGCGCAATGGCCTCGCGGCTGACGCTCATTCCAAGCGAGTGTAAAACCTGAAACTCGGCTTGCTGCCAGACGGGCTCTGAGTCAATTAATATCCCATCCATATCGAAAATAACGGCCTGTATTGCGGGTGCTTGCATGGAAAAGTCTCAAAAACGGCGCGGATTTGGACGCAGGATAACGAAAATCGGCCTCGGGATGCAAAATTATCCCGGCTGGGATGCTTGGCTGAAGGCGTTTGAATTTAATTCGATTACTACAATCTAATTATTTGTATTTAAATGAAAAAATCATTTTTTCAAACTATTGTCTAATTTCCTTTGTTTAATGAGGGGCTTAGTGTGTTGCCGACCTTGGGATTTTGCCACGATTTCTCAGTTGCCTTAGTGTGATCTCATTCATACTTTTGCAAAGCTGTAGTATACTGCAGGCCGGAATTTACGGGTCGATCCTGTGGGGCTGTCAGCTTCATTCATGAAGACGTGCAGTCGTAAGAGCGCCTAACAAAGAGGAATGTTGCCGTGCTAGAAGCATATCGTAAACACGTCGAAGAGCGTGCTGCTGAGGGCGTAGTCCCTAAGCCATTGGATGCACATCAAGTGGCTGAGCTTGTTGAATTAGTGAAAAACCCACCTGCAGGCGAAGAAGAATTTATTCTTAACCTGCTCGAAAATCGTATTCCCCCAGGTGTTGATGAAGCCGCCTATGTTAAGGCCGGTTTCCTGGATGCCGTTGCCAAGGGTGAGGTGAAATCGCCAATCCTGAGCGCCGAGCGTGCGCTGGAACTCTTGGGCACCATGCAGGGCGGTTACAATATCGAACCCCTGATCCGCCAATTGGACAACGAGCAGATGGCCCCGCTGGCGGTCAAGGCTCTGTCCCACACCCTGCTGATGTTCGATGCCTTCCACGATGTGGTCGAGAAGATGAAGGCGGGTAACGCCTATGCCAAGCAAGTGGTTGAGTCCTGGGCCAATGCCGAGTGGTTCCTCAGCCGTCCCAAGCTGGCCGAGAAAATCTCTCTGACCGTATTCAAGGTCACAGGCGAAACCAACACCGACGATCTGTCTCCGGCTCCTGATGCCTGGTCACGTCCCGATATCCCACTGCACGCCTTGGCGATGCTGAAAAACGCCCGCGACGGTATTGAGCCGGATCAGCCAGGCGTAGTAGGGCCAATCAAGAAGATTGAAGAACTCAAAACCAAGGGCTTCCCACTGGTTTATGTGGGCGACGTGGTAGGTACAGGTTCTTCCCGTAAGTCGGCGACCAACTCTGTGCTGTGGTTCATGGGTGATGATATTCCATTCGTGCCCAACAAGCGTGCCGGTGGCTTCTGCCTCGGTGGCAAGATAGCTCCTATCTTCTTCAACACCATGGAAGATGCCGGTGCTCTGCCGATTGAGTTGGATGTGGGCAATATGGAGATGGGTGATGTTATCGACATCTACCCTTATGCCGGTAAAGTGACCCGTCACGATAGCGACGAAGTTATCTCTGAATTCAAACTCAAGACTGATGTGCTGCTGGACGAAGTGCGTGCCGGTGGCCGTATTCCATTGATCATCGGCCGCGGTCTGACCGACAAGGCCCGTGAAGCTCTGGGTCTGGAAGCCTCCGATGTCTTCGTGCGTCCAGGTGACGTTGCCGATACCGGCAAGGGTTACACCCTGGCGCAGAAGATGGTAGGTAAGGCCTGTGGCGTAGAAGGTATCCGTCCTGGCCAATACTGTGAACCCAAGATGACTTCTGTCGGTTCTCAGGACACTACCGGCCCTATGACTCGTGACGAGCTGAAAGACTTGGCCTGTCTCGGTTTCAGTGCTGATTTGACCATGCAGTCTTTCTGTCACACTGCCGCCTATCCCAAGCCTGTTGACGTAAATACTCACCACACTCTGCCTGACTTCATCATGAACCGCGGTGGTGTTTCCCTGCGTCCAGGTGACGGTGTTATTCACTCTTGGCTGAACCGCATGCTGCTGCCCGATACCGTAGGTACAGGTGGTGACTCGCACACCCGTTTCCCTATCGGTATCTCTTTCCCAGCCGGTTCCGGCCTGGTGGCTTTTGCCGCCGCTACCGGTGTTATGCCACTGGATATGCCTGAGTCTGTGCTGGTGCGCTTCAAGGGCAAGATGCAGCCTGGTATCACTCTGCGTGATCTGGTGCATGCGATTCCGCACAAGGCCATCGAAATGGGTCTGCTGACCGTTGAGAAGAAGGGCAAGAAGAATATCTTCTCCGGCCGTATCCTCGAAATCGAAGGTCTGGAGCACCTCAAGGTTGAGCAGGCATTCGAACTGTCTGATGCGTCTGCCGAGCGTTCTGCCGCCGGTTGTACCATCAAGCTGGATAAAGATCCTATCATCGAGTACCTGAACTCCAACATAGTCATGCTCAAGTGGATGATTGCCGAAGGCTACGGCGACCGTCGTACCATAGAACGTCGTATCAAGGGCATGGAAGAGTGGTTGGCGAACCCTGAACTGATGGAAGCCGACAAGGATGCCGAGTATTCAGCGGTTATTGAGATCGATCTGAATGAGATCAAAGAGCCTATTCTGTGTGCACCGAACGATCCCGATGACGCCGTATTGCTGTCTCAGGTAGCCAACACTCAGATTGATGAAGTGTTTGTCGGTTCCTGTATGACCAACATAGGCCACTTCCGCGCCACGGGTAAGATGCTGGACAAGTTCGCCAAGACGCTGCCTACTCGTCTGTGGATTGCTCCGCCAACCAAGATGGATAAGGATCAGCTGACCGAAGAAGGTTACTACGGTATCTTCGGCCGCGTCGGTGCCCGTATTGAGATCCCCGGTTGTTCTCTGTGTATGGGTAACCAGGCGCGGGTTGCTGAAGGTGCGACCGTGGTGTCGACTTCTACCCGTAACTTCCCGAACCGCCTGGGTACGGGGGCCAATGTGTACCTGGCCTCTGCCGAGCTGGCTGCCGTTGCAGCGCTGTTGGGACGTTTGCCAAGCCCTGAAGAGTATCAGGAATATGCCAAGGAACTGGACGCAACAGCGGCCGATACCTACAGATACCTGAACTTCGACCAACTGGAGTCTTACACCAAGAAGGCCGGTGAAGTGATCTTCCAGTCAGCGGTTTAAGTTATTGCATAGATTATCGCAATAACCTAAGTCAGCTCATGGAACTCAATGCCAATAGCTATAGAGGCTTAACGGTTTCCGGGAGCTGACGCAAAACCCCACTAACTTTGTTAGTGGGGTTTTTCTATGTTAGCTGAAGCGTTCGGGAAGATGCGAATAGCTACTCATGGCACCCTCATTGAAAGAGGGCGAAGCTTACAAAGCGGTTTGTTGTGTGCCGATCACGCCTTGATTCACATCACGAAGAAGTGGACTAAGCCTATAGGGGATAGGGAGCCGGTGAGGGTGAAACTCACTGTTCGGTGACAGAGTATCACAGTGATAAACTGGCACCTAAACAGAAGAATATATCGCCGTGTTAACTATATGAGTATTAATGCTTATACATAACATCAAAACTCCAAGAACGGCAGTTTTATACAGTGCGAATTACGGGATCAGTTTTCCAGTTCGCTGCGCAAATACTTGAACAGCTCGGCAGAGGACTTGGACTGAGGCCCCTTGGCCAGTTCCTTATTGGCCTGACGCACCAGTTGCCTGAGTTTTTGTCTGTCCAGTTGCGGATGTTCTTCCAGCAGGGACTGCACTTCGGCATCGCCACCATTGAGCAAACGGTCACGCAACTTCTCAAATACCTGGGCCTTGGCGGCCGCTTCGTTGTTCTTGTTCAGCACCCGCTCAAGCGAGGTTTGAATCGCCTCAAGATCTTCGTTGCGCATCAGCTTGCCGATAAACTGCAACTGACGACGGAAGGCCTCGGTATTGGGCTTGATGTTCTTGGTTTGCATGATGGCATCAAACAGGGACTCACCCAGCTCAATTTTGGCCAACTGACTCTTGCTCAGCGCTGCCAGCTGTTTGCCCAGATCCTGAGCCTCTTCACTGTCGCGTTTGAGCGAGGTCTTGCTGATATAGTCCTCGTCCTCATCATAAGGCTGTTTAAAATGCTCTGAATCGCCAACTATTTTCATAAAGTCTTTCCTCTGATACTGGCGCTGATTGTAGCATCCCCCTTGGCGCTTCGTCTTCTACGGCAGCAAAATTGATCTGTCGTGGTTATGTGAATAAAGCCGGCTTTTGTTATGCTAGGGGCAGTTTAGCCAATTCAAGAGTAAACCTGTGTCTGCAAATTTTATTGATAGTGAACTGAGTGCGTTGAAAGACGCGGTGGCGATGGCGCTGGAGTATGCCAATAGCCTGGGCACCAGTGCTGCCGAGGTGGCCATCAGCAAGCAACAGGGTCTGAGTGTTTCCACTCGCCTCAAGGAGGTGGAAACGGTCGAATTCAACAAGGATGGCGCGCTGGGGATCACCCTGTATCGCGATGGACACAAGGGCAGCTCTTCCACTTCGGATCTGTCGCCGGAGGCGATTCGCCAGGCGGTTAAGGCCGCCGATGGTATCGCCCGCTATACCAGTGAAGACCCTGCCAGCGGTTTGGCCGATCCTGAGTTGATGGCGAAAGATTTTCCCGATCTGGATCTCTATCATCCCCGTCACACCAGCCCGGAAGAGTTAGCCGAGTTGGCCATTCGCGCCGAAGCTGCGGCGCTGGACAGAGATCCGAGGATCAAGAATTCGGATGGTGCCAGTGCCAACGCCCACAACAGCGTCAAGGTCTATGGCAACAGCCATGGTTTCCTGCAGGGTTACTGCAGCTCGCGCTACAGCCTCAGCTGTGTGGTGATTGGCGCCGAAGACAACGGCGATATGCAGCGCGACTATGACTATGGTATCAACCGCCGCTTCGACGCCTTGTTGAGCCCGGAGCAGGTGGGGATTAAGGCCGCCGATAAGACGGTTGCCCGTCTCGGTGCCCGCAAACTGGCAACCGGCAAACTGCCCGTGCTGTTTGCGCCGGAAGTGGCCACAGGTCTGGTGGGACATCTGGTCAGCGCCATCAGTGGCTCAAGCTTGTATCGCAAGTCCAGCTTCCTGCAGGATGCTATCCACACTCGGATTTTCCCCGAATGGTTAAGCATTGCCGAGCAGCCGCATCTCAAAGGTGCCCTGGCCAGTGCCAACTACGACAGCGAAGGGGTCGCGACCCGTGAGCGGGACATAGTCCGTGACGGCACACTGGAGAGTTATCTGCTGACCAGTTACTCGGCGCGCAAGCTCGGACTGGTCAATACCGGCCATGCCGGCGGCATCTATAACTGGACGCTGGCCGATACCGGCCACAGTTTTGATGAGTTGGTGCGTTCCATGAGCCGCGGGCTCATAGTCACAGAGGTGATGGGTCAAGGGGTGAATATGGTTACCGGCGACTATTCCCGCGGCGCAGCCGGTTTCTATGTCGAGAATGGCGAAATCCAGTTCCCGGTCGAGGAGATCACCATAGCCGGTAACCTGAAGCAGATGTACCGCTCTATGCAGGCGGTTTCCAGCGACAGGGATCTGCGCTCCAGCATACGTACCGGGGCAATATTGCTCGATGAGATGAAGATAGCCGGTAACTGAGTTGGCAAACGGCTAAAAACGCTTGGAAAAAGCCCGCTGTCAATGCGGGCTTTTGGGCATGTTCATTTTTATCAAAACGTTACGGGCTTATTGGGCATCATGCAGGGTGATATGCTTCCTCACCCGAGTCACTATCCTCAAAGTTGAGTGGCAGATATTGGCTGAGCTCTTTTAAGTTATTGCAGATACTGTGGGCTCTCTGTTCATCCCCTTGATGCAAGATGGTGAACATATGTTGCAGTGCCATGGCATTAAGATAGTCCCGGTGAACCGGCGGGAAGATTTCGGCATCGATTTTCGCCCGCTGCAGGCGCTTGTTTATCGCTTGTTGACTGCTGAGCAGCACCAGTTCCAGCGCGGTTTTCAAGTGCTGTTCCTCTTCGGCCATCAAGTTCATGGCCAAGTCCAACTGTGCCTGTGGCGTTAACGGCTTACGGGAAAACATCTGATTAACTCTTTACGGCCAAAAACGCCAGTGTACCCCTGGCATGCTGGACTCAGGCTGAACCACAGGGACTAGAGCCCTTGTTTAGGCTTAGGGGAACTAAGGCGTCGCAGCAGGCTGTGATACCTGTTGCATATAGTCTTGATAACGCCGCTCGGTTTCCCCGCTGTTGGCCATTTGAGACAAGACTTGCTGTAGTGCGTAGGCTATGCTGCCTGCTTGTAATTCCCAAGGGCTGTTGTCAATGGATATCGGCTTGGCGGCGACATAATTGGGGTTTACGTCGGCGCTGAAATAACGGCTCTTGCGTGAGAAGCCCAGGTGACCTGGCCGCCAGTTATCGCAGCAGTTGGGATGCAGTTTTAGCCCGTGCTGAGGATGATTTTGCAGCCAGTACCTCAGGGTTGATTCATCGTAGACATAGAAATCCCCTTGATGCTGTGTGAGAAAGGCTATCGCGGAGTCTGTGCTCATGTCCGGTGGCTTGCGCACTATCAATTTGTTTGGTAAACCACCCAGCTGATAGCTACCGGGGGAGATCAGCAGCACCAATTGTTTATCCACCAATTGCTGCAGCGAAGTGATGTCAGTCAAGTCGTCGCGGCTGACGCCTATATAGCGTTCAGACAGGCCGTTAACGATAAAATGTGCATAGTTGTGGCGTTCTTTGGAGAAGGCCAACCCAGGGTAAAAGTCGATATTGCCCTTGGCGATTTCCCGTAGAATACGCTTTTTCGGTGCTCGCACTACCTTAAGACTACAACCTATTCTCGCTGCTGCCTCTTGATAGAGGTTGAGATAGAGGCCGCTGTTATCCGGTGCTTCAGCAATATAGGGTGGCCGGGCGTTGGTGCGATATCCCATGGTTAACTCACAATTTTCTGTGGCAAACACTTGTGCCGCACAAACGAGCGTCAGCAGTGTCAAACAGAACTTGATGATCAAAGAATAACTCCTCCGGGTGGGGCTAACGCAGGCTGAATAATACGGCGGGTTGCTAGCATAGGTAAAATACTCGTGATATTTTCCTGGAGCCGATACTTGGTTATTTTAATAAAAGAGGATAATATTTGCGCGATTTTTGTCCGGTATGGCTGGGCAAGTCTCATCCAATTGAAATAAGGAGCCGATATGGCCAAACATATTAAGCAGACCGCACTGCTGGAGCATGAATCCGGTCGTGGACAGATCAAAGATAACGCCCTCAAGGCGGTGGTGACCAGTTCACTGTTTCGCTGTCGCAGCGAGAAGCCGAAGAAGGGCAAAGGATCATACAGTCGTAAAGGACGCAATGGAAAGGGGCAACAGGGTGTTGCCCCTTTTGATTTTATGACTCTAATCTTTTCACCCTGCTGACACCTCAAGAAAGGTTTCTCCAAGGTGTTGGGAGAGTTTATTCCGGCATCTGCACCAGTTCGGCCCACAGATCGTGCTCATCAGAATGAGTGATCAGTGCGCGCACCATGTCCCCTGGGCTTAGTTCCACTTCTCCGTTTAAGAATACCATGCCGTCGATTTCAGGCGCATCGGCATAGCAGCGGCCAATGGCGCCTTCCTCGTCCACATCATCGATAAGGACATCCAGCTCACGGCCTACCAGGCGCGCCAGCCGCTCGGCACTGATCTCGGCCTGCACCTGCATGAAACGCTCATAGCGGTCCTGCTTGACCTCTTCACTGATAAGCTCGGCCAAGGTATTGGCCACGGCGCCATCGACTTCCGAGTACTTGAAGCAGCCCACTCGGTCCAGCCTTGCTTCACGCAGGAAGTCCAGCAGGATTTCGAAATCTTCTTCGGTTTCACCGGGGAAGCCGACGATAAAGGTTGAGCGGATCACCAGATCCGGGCAGATTTCACGCCATTTCTTGATGGCGTCCAACTGGCGGTCGACCCGGCCGGGGCGCTTCATCATCTTGAGCACGCGAGGGCTGGCGTGCTGCAGTGGCAGATCCAGATAGGGCAGGATCAGTCCTTCGGCCATCAGCGGGATCAGCTCATCGACCCAAGGGTAAGGGTAGACATAGTGCAGGCGCACCCACACACCCATCTTGCCCAGGTGGCGGGCCAGGGTAGTGATATCCTGCTTCACCGGCATGCCGTTCCAGAAATCGGTGCGGCCGCCCTTGTCTTTGCCGTAGGCCGAGGTGTCCTGGCTGACGACCAGAATTTCCTGAACGCCACTTTCCACCAGGCGTTTGGCTTCATCCAGCACGCTGCCGACACTGCGGCTGTCCAGATCGCCCCTCAACGCCGGAATGATGCAGAAGGTACAGCGGTTGTCGCAGCCTTCGGAAATCTTCAGGTAGGCATAATGCTTGGGGGTCAGCTTAATGCCGGCTTGCGGGATCAGCGAGGTGAAGGGGTTGTGCTCCGGCTTGGGCACATATTTGTGCACATGGTTCAGCACGGCTTCATAGCTGTGGGGGCCGGTGATCTCCAGTACATCCGGATGCACTTCGCGGATCTGGTTTTCCTTGGCGCCCAGGCAGCCGGTGACTATCACCTTGCCGTTTTCTTCCAGCGCTTCACGCACGGCTTCCAGCGACTCTTCCACCGCGGCATCGATAAAGCCACAGGTGTTGACTATTACCAGGTCTGCATTGTCATAGCTGTTGGTAACCTCATAGCCGTCGATGCGCAGTTGGGTGAGGATCCGCTCGGAATCCACCAGGTTTTTGGGGCAGCCCAGGCTGACAAAGCCGATGCGATTGCCGCTGGTTTGGGCCTCGGCAGGGCTGTTTTCCTGTGCCAGAGTCTTGGCCGGAGTGTCCAGAGTCGTGGTCTGCTTGGGATCAAAAATGTCGACTGATTTCTTCAAGAGCTGTTTTCCGCAATGCTAAAGCTGATGGAGCACGCTTGGGTGCCGGTAAAATTGGCGGCGATTATACCTCAGCCATAGAAAAGGTACAGTTGGGCTGGCTAATTTATGTTCTATGTTGCCATCTCGGTTGCCGCTTCAAAACGTCGTTGAAAAATTTTTTGATTTTTTTAACCCTTTTGTCAGCCGGCTGCGTTTCTATGGTCAACGAAAGCGAACTTTTTGGAGAACCAAGATGAAAAAATCTCTGCTGAATCTGGCGCTGATAGGCGCATTGTTACCCGCTACTCTGATGAGCCACTCAGTACTGGCTCAGGATAGACCTCTGCTGGAAACCACAGGCGTCAGCCAGATACAGGTTGAGCCCGATATGGCCGAAATCCATGTTGAAGTGTCATTAAGCGAATCTGATGCCAAGGCGGCCAAGGCCGCATCCGACAAGGCTGTGGCCGCTTTTATCGAGCGCCTGCTCAAGGCCGGGGTCGCCAAGGAGTCGATTGCCGCCGCCAATCTGAATCTGCAACCTGAGTATGTTTACCTTAAGGACAAGGCGCCCGAGCTCAAGGGGTATCGCGCCAGTCGCAGTGTGACAGTGTTGGTGAAACAGTTGGATCAGCTCAATCCCATACTGGACTCGGCGTTAATAGGCGGGATCAACAAGGTGAACCAGATCAACCTTAAGTCCAGTAAAGAAGCCGAGATGCGCAAGCAGGCGCGGCAGGCGGCCATTGAAGATGCCAAGCAAAAGGCCAGTGAGCTGGCGGCCGGATTCGGCGAGAAACTCGATGGCGTCTGGTCGATTCGTTATTTCGACCAAGGCCCGGTGCGTCCTGTGATGTACAAGGCCGCCATGATGGCCGAAGGCGCTATCAACCAGAGCTATGAGTATGGCCAGGTAACCTTCTCCGACAGGGTCGAGGTCAGCTACAAGCTGCGTGACTGAGGTAAGCATTCGGGTGAGAGCCGTTGGCTCGCTGATGGAGCGAAGCAGTTTTTAACCGTGGCTCGTGAACAAGCGGTGCCGGTATTGCTAGGCCGTGACATGAGTCACTTCCCCTGGGCTTAATGCCCGCCTAGCGGGATATTTACCGCCAGAGGCGCAATCCGGCTTGCTATTGGGGCTGTGATAGTTAGAATGCCAGTCGAATACCTTTGAGTAGAGGCGCGCTGCCTAAAAGTAACCGGGAAGAGGGTGATGCCTTTGAGGCCCGGGGAAAGGAGTCGGCGCCGAAGTAGCCAGGCCATCAAACCTAGCTGCTGGTTCTGTATCTAACAGGTGCAGGACTGCCATAGTCATCCACTATGGAGCGCTACCTGAAGGAGCTGAGAAGTTTCTGCCCTCCTTGGTCTGAGTTTCTTCGATCCTATCGGTAGATCTCCACCTTTCTTGGTGTAAAGAGATCATGAATATCATGCATTTTGCGGACTCTCCCTGGTCCATAGTTCCTCCTCTGCTGGCGGTTGCGCTGGCGATCATCACCCGTAGAGTACTGCTCTCCCTTGGGGTAGGCATAGTCGCCGGCAGCCTGATGTTGCAGCAGTTTTCACCGCTGCAATCGCTGCGCTACCTGTTTGACAGTGTGCTGAAAATCTTCTGGGTCGATGGTGCTCCCAACAGCGATAACCTGAATATGTTGCTGTTTATGCTGCTGCTGGGTGGGCTTATCAGCTTGATGACCGCCTCGGGTGCGACCCGGGCCTTCGCCGAATGGGCCGCCAGGCGCTGCCAGAGCCGCAAGGGCGCCAAGTCGCTCACCGGCTTGATGGTGTTTGCCTTTTTTATTGACGACTTCTTCCACAGCCTGTCGGTGGGGCCCATTTGCCGCCCTGTGACCGACAGATTCCAGATCTCCCGCGCCAAGTTGGCCTATCTGCTGGACTCGACTGCGGCGCCCGTATGCGTATTGATGCCCATTTCTTCCTGGGGAGCCTATATCATCGCCCTGGTGGGCGGCATACTCGTGGCCCATGGGGTGACAGAGCAGAGCCCGATCGCCGCTTTTGTGCAGATGATCCCCATGAACCTCTATGCGGTATTTACCCTGATCATGGTGGTGGTGGTGATCGCTTTCCAACTGGATATTGGGCCGATGCGACAGCATGAGCAGCGGGCGCTCGAAGGTAAGCTCTGGGATGAATCCAAGGGCAGGCCCATAGGGCTGGATATGGAAGCCCCGGCCGACAGCCGCGGCGGCATGCTGGATATGGTGTTGCCGATAGTGACACTGACGGCGGCGAGTATCTATTTTATGCTGGACTCCGGGGCCCAGGTATTGGCCGCCAATGGTCAGGCCTTCAGCGTGCTGGGCGCCTTTGAACATACCAATGTGGGCTCATCTTTGGTTTATGGCGCTCTTTGCAGCCTGGCGGTGTCCGGCCTGTTGGCCCTGCGTCTCGGCCTTGGGATCTCCACTTGGCTGCGCGCCGCCCCGAGAGGCATCATGGCCATGTTGCCGGCGATCAACATACTGCTGTTTGCCTGGACCATAGGCGCCGTGGTGCGTGACATGGAAACCGGCAAATATCTCGCCAGCCTGGCTAACGGCAACCTGCCCACAGGGCTGCTGCCTGTGGTGGTGTTTGTGCTCTCCTGCGCCATGGCCTTTGCCACAGGCACCAGCTGGGGCACTTTTGGTATCATGTTGCCGCTCGCCGGTGATATGGCTGCCGCCAGCGATATTCAACTCCTGCTGCCCATGCTGTCGGCTGTGCTGGCCGGCGCTGTGTTTGGCGATCACAGTTCGCCCATCTCCAGTACCAGTATTCTGTCGGCCACCGGTGCCGGCTGTCACCATATAGACCACGTACTGACCCAGTTGCCTTATGCCCTGACCGTCGCCTTCGGGGCAGCGCTGGGTTATCTGGCCATGGGGCTGCTGCATTCCACCCTGGCCGGTTTCCTGGTGAGTGCCGCTTGGTTTGCACTCTTCTGCCTCTACCACGCCAGGCGTTTCCAGGCGGCTCCCGAGGCCGCCATCGGCTGAGATGGGATACAAAAAAGCCCCGGGAGTGTTCCTGGGGCTTTTTACTCTTGCCAAAGGTTTGCGCGTCGATAAGGAGTATCAGTGATCCAGATAGAGATAGTTCTGCCAGCTTTTCATCCTTATCAATACTTTACGCATGATTGATACATGCTCAAAGCTATCGGAATAGATGGCGATCTCCACATTGGTACCCAGTGGCAAATGATACTGACTCAGGTCATCCAGCGGCTTGAGTTTCACCAGAGGTCGGCCGTTGAGGCGAATTTGTGACGAGCCATAGAGCTGCCCCTGCGCCTGCACCTGAGATTCACCTATGGCCGGCAGCACTTCGACCACTTCGGCTTGAAACACCTTGCCCGGCAGAGCGCGGAAGATCAGCTCGGCCTTGATGCGACTGGCCTCGGCGGCCTTATAGACAGCGTCAAGCCCCAATGCCGCCTGTTTGGCCTGCTCCAGGCTGGCTTACAGCCGGGTGACTTCTGTTTGATAAGGAGTCGGATTGACCCGGAACAGCCACTCGCCCTCTTTTAGCAGTTTGTTGGGGGTGACGGGCACATCTATGACCTTGCCGCGCACTGAGGGGCTCCGCGGGGTGGTGATGTACATCTGGCTACCCATGGCGGTATGGGGATGGCTGTAGCTCATCAACAAATCAAGGTGGCTATCAGTACTACTCCACAGAGCACTACGATGGGCAAGCTTCAGTTGTTGAGCGGAATACGGAAAATCTTGAAGATGGCGACGCAGATAGCGGATTGCCCGGGAATGATGAATTTTTTCAGTGGCATAAGATGAAAATCGACTCGTGCCCGAAAGGGTTAGGGCTCGGCAGGTCCCGGCAGCATAAGCTGATAAAACGCCAAATCCAGCCAGCGGTCGAACTTATAACCCACCTGAGGCAGGGTGCCTGAGTGTTTGAACCCCAACTTCAGGTGCAGGGCAATACTGGCCTGGTTTCCGGCATCTATGGCGCCCACCATGGTGCGTATGCCGCGCTCCCGGGCCTGGTTTATCAAATGCTGCATCAGAAAGCGCGCCACCCCTTTGCCTCTATGCTCCGGGTGCACATACACAGAATGTTCCACCGAGTAGAGGTTGGCCGGATAGCCGCGAAAGGGGCCGAAGCTGGCAAATCCCAACAGTTGCCCCTGCTCATCCTCGGCGCCCAGAATCGGCCAGTTGCCTTGCTGTTTGGCGCCGAACCAGTCGCGGATCTGCTGCTCGCTCCTGGGCTGATATTCATAAAGGGCTGTGGTATGGGCAATGGCATGGTTGAAGATGGCGCGTATCGCCTCGCCATGTTGCTCAAGTTGGCAGTGACACAGATGCATCTTAGGCTCCCAAGGTGGTTTCGCCTGAGTATGCCACAAGCCGGTCGGCGTGCCACCTAAAGGACTGGATATCAAAAACAGTGCCTGCCCAGGTGGCAGGCACTGCTCAGGCTCAGTGCTGATCCAGCATGCCTTGGGTGACAATAAAGTCGATGATTTCAGCCACCCCTTGCCCCTGCTTGAGGTTGCTAAATACCCAAGGCTTGTTGGGGCGCATTCTGGTGGTATCTTCGGCCATCACTTCCAGCGAGGCTCCGACATAGGGCGCCAAATCTATCTTGTTGATCACCAGCAGATCGGAGCGGGTAATGCCAGGGCCGCCCTTACGGGGGATCTTCTCGCCCTCGGCCACATCTATTACATAGATGGTCAGATCTGCCAGTTCCGGGCTGAAGGTGGCACTGAGGTTGTCGCCGCCACTCTCGACAAAGACCAGATCCAGGCCGGGATGGCGCGCCGTCAGTTCTTCCACTGCCGCGAGATTCATAGAGGCGTCTTCGCGAATTGCCGTATGGGGGCAGCCACCGGTTTCCACGCCTATTATGCGGTCGGCGCTCAAGGCCTCGGCGCGGGTGAGAATTTTGGCGTCTTCCTGGGTATAGATATCGTTGGTGACCACGGCCAGGTTGTAGTTGTCACGCATCGCCTTGCACAGAACTTCCAACAGTGCTGTCTTGCCCGAACCAACGGGGCCGCCAACGCCTATGCGCAAAGGTTGTTTGGTTGTTTGCATATTTTCTCTCATGAACGAAACAGTCGGGTGTATTGGGTTTCATGGCGGGCACTGGCAATGGCCAGTGCCGGGGTATAACTGCCGATATCGGCTTCGGGCCAGTCTTGCGCCTTTTGCAGCGCCTCGGGGATCTCGGCGCTCAGTTGCAGCAACAGCTGCTGACCGGCACTCTGTCCCAGGGGGATCAGCTTGACGCCGGCAGTGACGGCATTTTCGAGCCAGCTCCAGCAATAGGCTTCACACAGTTCATATGTCGGCAGTTGCCAGTGTTTGGCTGCGAGGGCAAAGGCCGCCAGTTGGGTTTGCAGCACCAGCTCCCGCTCCTCGGGCGCAAGTGGGATCCCCAGCTGTGGCAGCAGTTTGGCAAAGGCCTGACCGCGCTGGCGTTCTTCCTGCCTTAGTTCTGCGGTTTCGCGACTGGCCAGCAGTAATCGGCAATAGTCGCTCGCCGCAGAGATGTGTTCTTGCGCCAGCGCCTGACACAGACGCATCAGCAAGGGCAGCTCCAAGGTGGCCAGGCTGTCTTTAAGTTGGTTTTGCAGCCAGTGTCCCAGGGTGACAGGGTCTTTGACCCAGCCCCGCTCTATGGCCCACTCCAGTCCTTGGGAATAGGTAAAGCCCCCCACAGGCAGAGACGGACTCACCAACTGATAGAGGCGCAAGCGGCCAAGCTCGCCGGGGACCTTGGTCTGAGGCTCAAGGCCCTGCTGCCCATGGGCTGGAACCCGGCCTGGGTTGATATTAGTGCTCATGGCTGTGGTCGTGACCATGTCCGTGATAGTGCCCATGACTATTGCCGTGACTATTACCGTGACTATTACCGTGACTATTACCGTGACTATGGCCGTGGGCACTGCCACCATAGGCTCCCGCCTCGGGTTGGAACTTGTCCTGGCGATAGCTGACCGTGAGTCCGAGTCCCTTAATCATCTCGTCCAGAACATGATCGTGCAGGTAACAGCATTGGCCTTGGGTTATCTGCAGCGGCACATGACGATTCCCCAGGTGATAGCAGGCACGAGCCAGCAGCAGTGGGTCTGAACTGCTGACCACGGACAGGTTCTCGGCCTTGGCACAAACCTTGGCCAACTCGCCCGTTTCTGCCTTGAGAATATCGCCTTCTTTGAGGACAGTACCGCGTGGCAGAAACAATCCGGCTTCGCTGCCGTCACTCAAGGTCACTCTTTGGCGGCTGCGAACCCGCTCATCCATCGACAGCCACAGCTGCAGTGTCGGGAGCTGTTGGCATTCATCGGCTTCCAGGCGTTGACAGAAATGGATCATCTAAACTTGCTCCTCTTGGTTTCAAGGCCTGTATATCAGAACAGGAAGTAACGCTGGGTCATGGGCAACTCAGTGGCCGGTTCACACACCAGCGGCATACCATCGGCCTTGACTTCATAGGTTTGGGAGTCCAGTTGGATCTCCGGGGTATAGTCGTTATGCAGCATCTGTTTTTTACTTATGTTGCGACAGCCCCTCACTTCACCTATGCGACTCTTGAGCCCCAACTTACCTGGGATATCCGCTGCGATGGCCGCTTTGGACAGAAACAGCATGGAGCTGCTGTGCAGCGCCTGGCCAAAACAGGCATACATGGGGCGATAGTGCACGGGTTGCGGAGTGGGGATGGCCGCATTGATGTCGCCCATAGGGGCGTAAGCGGTCAGGCCACACTTGAGCACCAGTGCGGGTTTAACCCCGAAAAATGCCGGATCCCAGAGCACGATATCGGCCAGTTTGCCCGGCTCTATCGAACCCACCTCATGGGCTATGCCATGGGCGATCGCCGGGTTGATGGTGTACTTGGCCAGATAGCGCTTAATGCGTTGGTTATCGTTGTGCTCCGTGTCTCCCGCCAGAGGCCCGCGCTGCAGCTTCATCTTGTGGGCACATTGCCAGGTACGCATTATCACTTCCCCGACCCGGCCCATGGCCTGGGAGTCGGAGGACATCACTGAGATGGCTCCGAGATCATGCAGTATGTCCTCGGCGGCTATGGTCTCACGGCGAATGCGCGACTCGGCAAAGGCTACATCTTCGGGAATGGCCGGATCCAGGTGATGACAGACCATCAGCATATCCAAGTGCTCATCCACAGTGTTGACTGTGTAAGGCATGGTGGGATTGGTGGAGGCCGGCAGAATATTGGCTTCTCCTACTGACTTGATCACATCCGGGGCATGGCCGCCACCGGCGCCTTCGGTGTGAAACACATGAATGACCCGGCCGTCGATCGCCTTGATGGTTTCTTCATAGAAGCCGGCTTCGTTGAGTGTGTCCGAGTGAATGGCTACCTGCACATCCATCTCATCGGCCACCTGCAGGCAATGATCTATGGCGGCTGGCGTAGCCCCCCAGTCCTCGTGGATCTTGAAACCCATGGCACCGGCCGCTATCTGTTCCCGCAGTGCTTCCTTATTGCTGACATTGCCCTTGGCGAACAGGCCTATGTTGATTGGCAGTGAGTCCACGGCTTCCAGCATCCGGTGCATGTTCCAGATCCCCGGAGTGACTGTGGTGGCGTTACTGCCGGCCACAGGCCCTGTGCCGCCACCGATAAAAGTGGTGACGCCACTGACCAGACCTTCTTCGGCCTGTTGTGGGCAGATAAAGTGGATATGGGTATCCACCCCTCCGGCGGTGACCAGCTTGCCTTCACCGGCCACCACTTCGGTTGCCGGGCCAACTACTATGTTGACACCATCCTGCACATCTGGGTTACCGGCCTTGCCTATGGCCTGAATGCGGCCGTCTTTAATGCCTATGTCTGCCTTGACTATGCCCCAGTAATCCAAGATCAGGGCGTTGGTGATCACCAAGTCGACACAGTCGGCCGCCAGTGCCTGGCTCTGGCCCATGCCATCGCGGATCACCTTGCCGCCACCAAACTTGACCTCTTCGCCGTAACGGCAGTAATCCTGCTCTACTTCGAGGAAGAGCTCAGTGTCGGCCAGCCGTACCCGGTCGCCCTTAGTTGGGCCATACATGTCGGCGTAGGCCCGTCGTGATAACTTGCTCATTTTGCCTCCAGTGCGCCCATAATGGCGCCGCGAAAACCATAGATGGCCCGGCGACCGCCAAAGGGCACCAGCTCCACGGTTCTTTGCTGGCCGGGCTCGAAACGGATTGCCATGCCGGCCGGAATATTTAGCCTTAACCCCTTGGTTTGCTCGCGCTCGAACGCCAGTTGGGGGTTGACCTCGTAAAAGTGGAAATGCGAGCCGACCTGAATTGGCCTGTCACCCAGATTAGCCACCGAAATTTTCAACTTGGGCAGGTCAGTGTTGATTTCAATGTCGCCCAGTGCCTCATTGAGGCGGTATTCGCCCGGGATCATCCGCTGCCTCCAATCAGATTATCGGTTCGTGGATCGACACCAACTTGGTGCCGTCGGGGAAGGTGCATTCCACCTGAATGTCGCTGATCATCTCGGGGACGCCTTCCATCACATCCTCGGCACTGAGTATGGTGCGGCCGTAGTTCATCAATTCGGCTACTGTCTTGCCGTCACGGGCCCGCTCCATGATTTCACAGGAGATCAGGGCTACCGCTTCCGGGTAGTTCAGCTTCAGGCCTCGGGCCCGGCGACGTTCGGCCACCAGCCCGGCGGTGAACAACAACAGTTTGTCTTTTTCTCTTGGGGTCAATTCCATCTTCTGGTCTCGCTATCAGGTCGCCCAAATCCTTGGCGGCTGCGGCAGACGTCCGTGCCAGTGTTGGTGGATCTGTTGCCAGACGGCAATCAAGGCCGTCATCAGCACTTCGGTTTGGTGTCCCAGCAAACGGATACAAAGAATGCCGTCTACCAGGGTGGCACCGTATTCAAAATCGCTTGTGTCTGCGGCGAAGGCAGTCAATGCCTGGCGTACCAACGCCAGTAACTGCGCATCGGCGGGGAAAACGTAGCAGTTGCCCTGCATGGGATAGGTTTGTAATCCTGCCAACTGTTCAGGGTTGCCGGCCTGCTGCACAAACAGGCCTTCAGACAGGCGCAGCTCGCCATCCAGATAAATTTGACTGCGGCCGCGGATATCGCCATGGCTGAAGCGCTCCTTGAGCACAGGGCGACCGAAGCAGAGCATCTCCCAGCCGATGAAGCGTGCACCTGTGACCAGCTCTATGCGGGTTTCCAGGCGGGCACAGGCGCCGGGGAAAAACAGGGTTTCCTGGGGCAGCCATTCCAGCAGGGCGCCATCGGCCACTTGCAGTTGCAGTTGCTGAGCCGCGTATTGGCCGCCGCTGCGGTAAAACTTACCGGCGCCCGGAGTGGTTACCAGACTGTGGGCACCGCTGTCGGCGGCGATAATGATCTGCAGCTGGTCGCCGCCGACTACACCGCCCGGTGGATGTAACAGATAGGTGTGGCAGACTCCGGCTTCGGCCTGAAACGGGCGTTGCACCAGCAAGGGACCAAACTGTTCCCTTTGCAGCAGCCGGGTTTGCCCCCGTCTGGGGCCATAGCGCAGATAGAGTCGGGCACGCCAGTTGGCATGCGTTACAGGAATTACAGACACACTTACCCCTGCCCTGGAATTGTCAAAAGGCATTTAGTTGTTTGAAAGTTGGACTCGATTTCGATCAGTTCGGCGTCGACCACGCCCTGGATGCACCGCAGAAAACTACGCGGTAGGGCGAAGAGAGAAAGGTCGACGGACGCCTGAGATCATAGGGGCAGTCAAGCATGGCGACAAGAGTCGCCCAAGCGAATTCATTTCGTTATCTGCTCATTTTATTTCGCAGTTGTTGTTTCCGGAGTTTTCGCCAGCACCAGCGATGGGCGTCTGTGTCCAGGTGAGCCGCTATCCTTGAGGGCAAACAGTGCCAGAATGTCGTTGCCGCTGCGGGAATGGCTGCGAAACTGCAGCGGTGTCATTCCCTGATGCTGCTTGAACTTGTCGCAAAAATAGGCCGGGCTGTGAAACCCGGACAGCTTGCAGACCCGACTGACCGGGAAGTCGGTGAAGGTCAGATAGTTGAGAGCTACCCCCATGCGCACTTCCAGCAATAATTTACTGAAACTGTAGCCTTCCTGTTGCAGATGACGCCTGAGCGTGGCCGGGCTGGTATACAGACGGGCGGCGACTTGTTCCAGGGTCCATTTATGGCCGGGATCTGTCATGATCAGGCGTGCCAGCGCCCTTTCCCTGGATTCGTCATATTTGACTCTGAGGGTATTGAACAGATCGACTCCGGCGGCCAGTATCGCCTTGAGGATAAAGTACTGACATTGGCGCAGCAGGCAGGGAGCTTGAGGTGTTTGGCTCACCAGTTCATGGGTGAGCCGCAGCAGTTCAAAGTTGTCCCTGGCAGCATCCGGCGTATTCAGGGCGTAGCGGCGATTGTGGCCATCTATCTGACACTGGCCCGGCAGATAGTCGACGGCCAACTCTGCCAGCAAAGCTTCATCCAGCGTCAGCGTTTGCACCGTCAGCGGTTGCTGCGCCGCTTCTATATGACAGGAGATATGGGCAAAACGGGGAATGATCAGCAGAGTATCCTGGTTTACGTTCAGTCGTTCACCATTGATACTGACCCAGCCACGACCCGAGTACAGACGCACCAAAAGCACGCTATCTATATAAAATTCGCGCAGTTCTAGATGTCTGGATGAGTCTATATGTCGGTATTGCATCGTGAGTCTGAGCCGGGATGAATGCCTGCATTATAACCTGAGCCGGCTTGTCACCAAGCCGGGCAGATCAAAATCCGCTCCCCGGGATTCAGTCGCGACTGTCTTTGGGGGCTTGAAACTCGGTCAGGCTCATATCGGCGTGCAGTACGGCTATCCGCTTGGGGGCGCCGTTTTCTGCCAGTTCCAGAAGGCCGATACCGCTTTGGTTGACCAGGCGCTTGCTGGGGGCTCCATTGGGGCGGCGGCCGCGGATCGACATGCGTTTGCGTTTGGTCAGCAGATTGAGCGGCGAGAAATGCCCATAGAGCCAACCGTTGAGCTTATCAAACACAGGCAGCAGCTTTTCCGGGAACTGATTTTTGATGCCGCTGGCGGTGATCTGGTAGATGTTGGGACTGGCACGGCGAAAGCGGATCCCTATGTCATAAGCAAAGGAGTAGTGCACATCGCCGGAGAGGATCACAAACTCCTGCGGGGTACGTCTGTGCATGAAGATCGACAGCAGGGCGTTGGCGGCGCCGGGGTGTGCCATCCAGTTTTCGGCGTCCACCAGCAGCGAAGCACCGATGAGAGTGGCCGTGCGCTGCACAGCCTCAATCAGCTTGACCCCGAAAATCGGCGCCGCCGAAACTATGATGACCTTATCCTGCCCCAGCAGCGCCTGTTGTAGATCCATCAGCGCCTCCCAGTCCATCAGTCCGGAAGGCTTGGCCAGGTTGGATTCGCTGCGCCAGCGGCGGGTACGGGTATCCAGTACTACCATTCTGGGGTGAGTATCCAGGGTGTAGTGCCAGTTCTCACACTTGAGCAGCTTGTCTATCAGGGCATCCTGGCGCTCGCTGTCGGCCAGATAGAGGCCGCTCAGATCTTCGAAAAAGTCGGTAAACCTCTTGGGTTGATTGCCGAGAGCTTGAAACAGGGTGTACCCCAGCAAGGCATTGCCTATGATGCGCTTGGAGAAGGCGTGACTATAGGCGGCCTCTTCCCAGCGGGCCGTCAGGTTCCAGTCGTCGGTAATGTCATGATCATCGAAAATCATATAGG
Source organism: Shewanella chilikensis (assembly GCF_037953065.1). Taxonomy (NCBI): domain Bacteria; kingdom Pseudomonadati; phylum Pseudomonadota; class Gammaproteobacteria; order Alteromonadales; family Shewanellaceae; genus Shewanella; species Shewanella chilikensis. The sequence goes on from NZ_CP149966.1 coordinate 462,321, forward strand.
TGGGCAGATGCGCCAAAAGGCGCCTAACCTTGCCAAGGCCCGCCTTGAACTCCAATAAGTGTTGCCACTGGTTCTGCCACTCCTGTGCCCGTTTACCGTTCAGCCCGGGCAACTGTTGCGGCAGTTCCAGTTGCTGCCACAGTTCCGGCGACCAGATTAAAAGATACAGGGCAGTAACTTCGGCGAAGCTCAGCAGATGGTTTTCTGCCATCGAGGAGGTGAATATGGGGTGGTTGATATACCAGTGCCAGAGCGCAGTCTTGGCCGGATACTGGGTTCGGGGCAAGAGTTGTTTCGGCCGCAGGTAGAGGGAGTCTGGGCCATAATCTATCTGTGCCGAGTCTTTGAGCGGGGCGTCGCTAAAGCTTTCCTGTTTCAGTCCCAGCAGCGCGATTACCTGGGCAATGGCCACCAGGGTGGGGCCGGCCACATCATCGACATAGAGCTGATCGCCGCTTAGCATCAACAGCGCCGGGCGCTCGGCCGGGGCATTGTTCTGTTCCAGCTGAGTATCGGCCGCCACCAGTGCGTCGCCGCTGTGATGATGCGGGTTGCGACAGGAGCCGTGCAGCAAACGATCCAGCCTGGGCTGCAGCACCAGTTCGGGAGAGGCTTTGCCCGGATAACATAGGCCTTCGATACCGGCGAACAGCGACTGACCATCGGCATCTTCCAGGCTGTAACCCACGGCTTGCCCTTGGGGCAGCAATCCGGGAACCTCCAGGTGCAGCAGATACTGCCAGGCATGTTCACCCAGTTGTACTTTGTGCACTTGCTCTTCATTCAGCGGCAAGGGCGCCGACTTGTGACTCAACTTAAGCGTCAGTTGCGGGCTCAGCGGCTTGCTGCTGACCCACCAGAGGGTGAAATGGTCCCGGTCGCAGTGGCGCAATATCGGGCCGGCCAGGATCAGCGGCAAGGAAGAGGAAGTGGTCATCGGCGAATTTCGCAGCCTCTCAGGAATGAAAAAAGGTGAATCCACAGGTTAAACAAGTGCTTTGGCTTTGAAAAGCCCCTAAAATGTGAAGCCTTGTTAATGATGTAAAGCGGCTGTGCCGAGGCATCGACGGCAGACATTGACACTCCAGAGCCTCCTAATGCCATAGCCAACTTGGTATACCTGCCGATTCAATGCCTTTGCAGGTTTTCGGATGATAAACGGATGAAAAGCACCCCGATAGGAATGAATGGCTTATTTGGCCGAACCGGTGGCTTGGCGGCGGCCGATCAACTGGCGTTGCTGCGAGTTTTGGGTTTGCTGCTGCAACTGGGGCTGACCCTGCTCGGCAGTGACGCCTTTGGCTTGACGCTGCAACCTGAACCCTTGTGGTGGGTGTTTGGGCTGGAAAGCGCCTATCTGGCCTTGACCCTGTGGCTTCGTCATCCCCTCTATCGCCAGAGTGCCGGTATCTTTATTGCCCTGTTACTGGACACCCTGTTCTGGATCTCCTGGCTATGGTTTTCCGGTGGTGCTACCAATGCCTTTATTTCGCTGCTGTTGGTGCCGATTGCGCTGGCGGCGGTCACCTTGCCCGCCTGGGGCAGTTGGAGTCTAGCGGCGTTGTCGACCCTGGCCTACAGCTTGATGATCTTAAGCTTGCCGGAAGGTCATATTCGCCATCACGGCATGGATATGAGTTCACACTTCCTGGGGATGTGGCTCAACTTTGTGGTATCGGCACTGGTGTTGACCACCAGTGTCGCTCTGATAAGCCGTCGTCTGCGGCGCCAGGATACCGAGCTTGGTTGGCTGAGGGAAAATCAGTTGCGGCAGGAACAACTGTTGGCGTTGGGCACAGCTTCGGCGCAGATGGCACACCAGTTGGCAACGCCGCTAGCGAGCCTGAGGTTACTGCTGGATGAAGCCATGGAAGAGGGCCTGGATGCCGAGGCTCAGGTGCAAATGGGCCAGGCGCTGTCCCGCTGTGAAGTCACACTCAATGAACTGCGGAATGCCACCGAATCGATTCGTGAGCGCCGCCGTCAGGCTGTGACCCTGGCGGCTCTGGGGCAAAATATGCGCCAGCAACTCATGCTGTTGATGCCCGAGGTGGATTTCAGCCTCACCTTGCCCGCAGGCCTGACTGATCGTGAAATTATCACAGATGCCAGTTTGTTGCCGGCACTGCTGGCGCTGGTGGATAACGCCGCCAAGGCCAGCCTCAACAATACAGGCGAGCCCAAGGTTGAAATCGGCTTCGATTCGCTCGGTGATACTCGGCTTGAAATTAACATCAAGGATTATGGCCGCGGCATAGAGGCACATCTCTTGGGTGAGCTTGGGCTGATGCCGGTGGCGAGCCGCACCGGCATGGGGGTTGCCGTGCTCTTGAGTCACGCCAGTCTGGAAAGGCTGGGGGGCGAGCTGGTGCTGCACAACGGCCCACAGGGCTGTGAAGCGCGTATCAGTCTGCCCTTATTGCCGGTTTCTGCCAGTAAAGGAGATGCGGCATGAAGCGGCTATTGATAGTCGAAGATGACCTGGCGCTGGCGGCCATTCTGAAACGGCGTATGCAGCGGCACGATTTCGAGTGCTGCCATGCCGAAGATGCCAGCCAAGCACTGCTCAGCGCCCGCAGTTGGCAGCCGAGCCATGTGCTGCTGGATATGAAATTGGCGCAAAGCAACGGCCTTAATCTGATAGTGCCGCTGCGAGCCAGCCTGCCCAAGGCCTGTATTGTGTTGCTTACGGGCTTTGCCAGCATAGCCACTGCGGTGGAGGCGGTGAAACTGGGGGCAGATAACTACCTGGCCAAGCCGGCCGACACCCAGACACTGCTGGCGGCACTCAAAGTCGAGCCTAAATCCCACACGGCTTCATCCTTGCCTGATGAAACCCCGTTGCACCCCAAGCGCTTGGAGTGGGAACATATTCAGCAGGTACTCAATGCCAACAAGGGCAATGTCTCGGCCACCGCCCGCCAGTTGGGAATGCATCGCCGCACTTTGCAACGCAAGCTGGCCAAGAAACCTGTTGCTTAAAAAAATCCCGGCCTTTCGAGACGAGAAAAGGCCGGGGCAGGTTCAATTGCAGTGGAAGTCTCAACGGCTTGCGGGAGCACGGTGAGGATGAACCCTTAAGCGGGCAACCGGGGCGCCCTTAAAAACGGTACTCGCCCATGACCCAGGCGTTGAGACCGGGTTGTGGCAAGCGCTCGCCGACGGCGATATCACCGCCCATTACCCGGTTATAACCGGCGAGATGATCGACATATTCTCTGTCCAGCAGGTTATCGACCCCGGCCTTGAGCATAAAGCTGTCACCGCGGTAACCGGCCGCCAGATTCACCAAGCCATAGCCTGCAGTTTCCTGCTCCAGCTGAGTGGCCGAGACCTTATCCTGGGCGGCAACCGCTACTGTCTCGAGGCGGGCAAACCAGCTGCCCTGATCCCAGTTGAGTCCCAGAGTCAGGTTGGGTGGGGCGATACGGTATAGCTTGTCTTCCACGTCGCGGCGCTCACCATAGGTATAGGCCGCCTGCAGATCCAGGCTCCACTGTTCATGCAACTGCCAGTGGGCGTTGACATCCATGCCGTAGAGCAGGGCGTCGGTATTGCTGAACACCAAGGTGTTGGCATCGCCGGCGGCGATAACGGCGGGATCATCCGTGGGCAGGCCCTGAATATAGTTGTCTATCCTTTGGACAAATACCCTAGGGGTCAGGTTGAAATCCTGACGGTGTAAATCCAGCCCCAGCTCCAGTTGCCAGGCGGTTTCCAGATCCAAGTCCATCTGGCCTACATAGGTGCGGCCATCGGCCAGGCCACCGGTGGACTGCATCGGCACCCAGAGATAGCGCTGTTGATAGCTGGCACTGGCCTGTTTGCGCGCCAGGCCGATTATGGCATCCAACTCACTGTCGATTTCGAAGCGGCCGTTGATCACCAAGTCCAGCCCGGTATCGTTTTGGCTGCGATCGGCCTGATTGAATCTGTCCATCAGGGTCTTGATTGCCGGTTTCATCGCCGCCATAGAGTGACTCACGGGATCGGCATCAAACCTGTAGTGTTTCACCCGGCTGCCCAGTTGCCAGCTCCAACGGCCAAAATCCTGCTGCCATTGGGCGTAGAGGCTGTAAACACTGTCGTTGACGCCGTTGAAGTTATCCACCCGGAACTTGCTGTTGCTGGGGTCTGTCACCACAGTGTCGTGTTCGGCATGGCGCCAATCCAAGCCAAATTCCCAGCTGTCTTTCGCCATTTGCCAATGGCCGTCGAAACTCTTGGAATCGGCTATGGTGTAGCGCGGGGCCATGGTAGGCATTTTCATTCGCAGACTGAAGTTGTCCATGCCGTGGCGGGCATCGCTGTAGCCCAGATGCCAGCGCGTCTGCCAATCGGCCAGCAGGTGCTCACCACTGAGCTTGAATCTGTCGGTGCGGATATAGTCGATATCCATCGGCAGCGCCGGGGTGGCGGCATCTGTGGTTTCCAGATGCTGGAATGAGAAGGCTATCGACTCATCATCGGCGTTGCTGTCGGCCAGGTTGAACCTGTATTCACCACCGAACACCTGCTTGTCGTAGACCCCTGGCAGCAGTCGGTGGTTATCGCCGCTCTCGGGCACATCATTGCCCTTGAACAAGTCGCCATACAGCATGAGTGCCTGACGCTCGCCGCCGAAATTGCTCTTGACGCCGATGCGGCTCTGCTCGCCATTATGCTGGTATTGGCCGCTGACCAGGCCACTGACTTCATCGAAACGGGCCTGGGACTCCACTACTCGGATGCTGCCACCCAGGGTATCGACGCCGCTGGCGACCGGGGCTATGCCGCGATCCAGCTCTAACTGCTCAGTGATCACTGGCACGGCATAACTCAAGGGTGTATCCATGGCGTTGGGACCAGCACCGGCCATGCTCATGCCGCCGACCTGGGTTTCGACTCTATCGCCAAAGAGACCACGATACTGGGCTATGCCGGTTAGTGGACCGTTACTGTTGACGTTGGCACCGGGCAGCGACTTGAGCAGGCCACTGATATCGGCCTTGGGCGCTGTGGCCTCGGGCGAGGTTTGCAACACGCTGCTTTGTACACTGCCGCGTACCACCAGCACTTCCATGGGAGAATCACTGGCCTTTGCGGCAGTGCTCAGACCGATTATAGGCAGTAAAGCCAGAGTGAGAGGAGAAGGTGAAAAGCGCATATCTTATTGATTTTGGTTGTTTTGGGTGACCCATTCTGGGTCTTGTGCACGGGCGGGGCAAAGCTAAACAACCAAAGTGCGACAAGCTGTCGCACCCGGGAGAGGGTCAAACCAAGGGCGTGAACTTAATCAGTTCGGCAATACTGTGAACACCAAGCTTTTTCATGATCTTGGCGCGATGTACTTCTATGGTTCGCAGCGACAGATAGAGAGCTTCGGACATCTGTTTATTGGTCATTCCCTGTACCAGCAGCTGCAATACCTGCTGCTCCCGCTCGGTCAGGGTGGCGTATTTCTGCTGCAGTTGCTGCTGTTCATGGGTCTTGAGGCTGTAGTCGAAGGCTTTTTCGATGGCGGCGGCCAGCGCCTTGCCGGCAACGGGTTTCTGGAAAAAGTCGCAGGCTCCCTGACGAAAGGCGTCAACGGCCATCGGCAAATCGCCATGGCCGGTAAGAAAGATGATCCCCAAGGGACTGTTGGCCTCCAGTAATCTCTGCTGTACCTGCTGGCCAGTGAGTTCCGGCATGCGGCTGTCGAGGATCACGCAGCCAGGCGCCTCCAACTCGGCGGCCTGGAGAAATGCCTGGCCGCTGTCAAAGGCTTGCAGCCGGTAACCGAACTGGCTCAGCATAAAGCCGAGTGAATCCCGGACGGCGGCATCGTCGTCCACCAAATAAAGCGTTGTGTCAGTCACATACTTGCCTCTCTCGGGTGAATAAGCCAATCCTAATCTTTGTCGCGACTGGGCTCAAACCCGGTTGTTGGCTTTTAGAGCCAGATCACTGAGGTGTTGGCCGACATTTGCCCTCCATCAAGTTATTTTTTTGCTGTCTGTATTAGCTTATCTTGATGGATGAAAGGGGAGTTGGAATGGCCAAAATATTAATCTTGATACTGTTGTTGGGGGCCGGGTGTGCTTCGGCTTTTGCGCAACTGTATGAACCGGCGACCGATGCCGAAATGGGTGACGAGCCCATAGAGGCCGTTTTTCGGGTCGGGGTGCTGGCCAATCACGGGGTTGCCCAGGCAAAAGAGAGATGGCGCCCCATGATGCAATATCTCAGTCAAGAACTTCCTGGAAATCGCTTCGAGGTCGAACCGCTGACCTTTGATCAAATGAGCCAGCAACTGCTGGAGCACAGGATCCACTTCATTGTGACCAACCCGGGGCAATACCTTAGCCTCAGCAGCAAGCTGCCTCTATCCTGGCTGGCAACCATGCGCAGTCGCAAACATCAGGGCACCACCTTTGCCATCAGTTCGGCGATCATAGTGCGGGCCGACAGCCCGGTGCGCAATATTGAGGAGCTGCGTGGTGCTACTGTGGTGGCCAGCGATCCTCAGGCGCTGGGGGGATATCAGGCGACAGTAGGCTTGCTCAACAAGCGTGGCTTTGCTGCCAAGCGTTTTTTCGGCGAAGTGCGTTTTTTGGGGTTTCCGCTGGAGCCTCTGGTTTACCAGGTGCGTGACCGCACTGTCGATGCCGCCATTACTCCCTTCTGTACCCTTGAGGAGATGGTGGATACCGGCTTGGTGCAACGTCAGGACTATCGGGTGATCAACGGCGTCAAGCCAGAGGGCTATGATTGTGAAACCAGCAGTGCCCTCTATCCCAACTGGTCATTTGCCGCCTCTGACTTGGTGCCCAGCCATATCACCCAGGCGGTGACCCGGGCACTGTTCGACTTGCCTTCCGACTCTGAAGCGGCGATCAAGGCCGACACCATGGGCTGGACAGCTCCAATCAGTCAGCTCAAGGTGATTAAGTTGTATGAGGAACTGGATCTTCACGGCGGTCCACCCCCTTTGTATGAAGCCGCCATCGACTGGGTACGCAAGAACAAGGAGTGGGGCGGAGCGCTGCTGTTACTGTTTCTGATCTCCACTCTCTACCACCTGTGGTTGGAATACAAGTTCCGCCAGAAGAGTGAATTTTTGCTGGCAACAGAGCGACAGCTGCGGGATAAAGAGTTGCAACTGGAACGAATGCAGAGTGCCGCTATTCTGGGCGAAATTGGCGCTGGGCTGGCGCATGAGCTCAACCAGCCGATTGCCGCCATTACCCAATACAGCGAAGGCGCCATGATGGTGCTGGAGCAGCGCGCCGCCGAGGGCTGTGGTGAGCGCGCCGATGCCATGCGTGAGGTGCTGACCAAGATCAATAATCAGTCTATCCGTGCTGGGGCCGTGGTGCATCGTATTCGCGGCTTGCTGCGTCGGCGCCGGGCCGAATCTGAGCCTGTGGTGATAGAGTCGCTGCTCAGGGATGCACTGGCGCTGTTTCAGCGGCCGATGGAGCAGCAGGGCGTCGAGCTCAAAATAAGTCGCCGCGGGCCGGAGCGGCCACTGCTGGGGGATGCTGTGGGGCTGAGTCAGATGCTGGTTAACCTGCTGAAAAATGCCATGGATGCCCTGGATGAAGTTTCGGGTAAACGGGAGATCCAACTCAAACTCGACTATCAGGCCGAGCCCCCTTCCGCCGGGACCAAGGGAGAGTGGCTGCTGCTGGAACTCTTGGATACAGGCACAGGCCTTAGCGCCTCGGCTGCGGAGTTAATGCTGTCTTTCGCTACCACCAAGGAGGATGGATTGGGGCTGGGATTGGCCATCTGCCGCGACGTGGTGACTCAGCATAATGGCCATCTGGAGCTTGAAAACCGCCGCGAGTGCCGCGGCTGCCGAGTGCGGGTGTGGTTGCCTATGGGGGCTCCATCCCGGGATGAATGATCATCCTTGATTCAATTCTGGGGTGTCCGCTTTATCTCAGTGCCCCAAGGGTTTGCCACTGACGGCGGCCGAATTCCAGCACCACACCCACCGCCAGACCAGCGGCGGCATTGACGGCCAGGCTCACCACGGCGGTCGTCAGGATAACAAAGATACAGAAAGGCTTGCCGTCCAAGAGGCGTTTGGACCAGGCCAACTGCAAGCCGGCGGTGGACAGCAGACTACCGAGAATAGCCAGCGGAATAAGGCTCAGCAGCCAGGCCACGTTTTCCCCCCAGGAGAGGGCTATCAGCAGGCAACTGCCGCCGAAGATTAGCGGCGCCCACAGGCGGCGGGCACCGAAATGGTATTGCACCGCCAACCCTCCGGCACCGTGGCACATGGCCGAAGCACCGAAGGGACTCAAAAGCAGATTGGCCAGGCCAGAGCTGGTGGCAAAGGCCTTGGGGCTGAAACGCTTGCTGTCTTCGGGGAACTTCTCTTTGGCCATTACTGAGGTGGCGATAACGGCATTGGTCAAAGTCAACGCCAGTTGCGGCAGTACCAACAGGGTCGCCGCGGCGCCCCAGTCATTTAACTCGGGCCAGCTCAAGTGCCAGGGCGTGTTGTTGAACACAAAGCTGCTGTCGCTGCCGCCTTGCTGGTATTGCCATAGCATGCCGAGGGCAATCACCAAGGGCATGGCCAGATAGCGCAGCGGGATAAAGCGGGCAAAGAAAATCAGTGCGAAGGCGCCGAATCCCAGCACAGGCTCGTCGGCCATCATCTTGAAGCCCATCCACAACAGTTGCAGCCCTATGGCCAGTTGGATGCCGACACTGATAGCCTGGGATATTTGCCGCGACAGCCAACTGATGGCGCCGGAAGCCGCCAGTACCAGCAGTATTACTCCCATCAGCATGGCGCTGGCTTGCATCATGCCGGGTGTCAGCCCCTGGGCGATGACCAGGGCGGCAATCACTTTCATGGGTTGCACGGGAATGGGGCGGCGATAAAATAGGGCTGTGGCCAGGGCAAAGAGACCGAAACCGAGAAAAATGCCTTGGGGAGAAAACTGATTCAGGGCAATCAGTCCAAGCACCAGAGGAAGAAAGGTTCCCAGATCGGCAAAGGCGCCGCTGAGCTCACCCAGGGAGCGGTTTAATGAGGAAAAAGTCTTGCCGTTTGTTGTCATTGCACTTGCCACAGAAAAGGATGCCCAGACAACGCAAGAAAAATGCCATTTTTTACCGGGAGTTGCATCATCAATGACCCGAATTTACCGTCATAGTCTAATTCAATGTAGTGCCGCTTGGACACTTTGGCCCGATTCTGGGTCTAAATGTCTTTTTTGGGGATAAGTGGCATCTCGTTTGGAGAGTACCAAATGAGAGAGTGGCAGATGAGAGAGTAACAGATGAGAGAGTGACCGGCTCCCGGGAGGCAGGGAGATGCGGGAGCCGGTCTTCAGGGCTTGCCTGAATCGGATCAGCGGGCGTGGCGAGCGCCGCCTTTGTGCTTCATGGGGTCGCCCTCATAGCCCAGCGCCTGCCAGTCGAGGCGGTCACCGCCGTTGTGGCAGTCGGCGCACTTGAGCGCTTCGCTCTTGGGCGAGACCATGTGGTTGATACGCCACCACATTTCGGTTTTGGCGAAGCCGTACTGACCACTGTAGCTGATACCCTTGGCCTGCATGGGCTCACTGGCGGCCATCCCTAAGCGAATCGCCTTATCCCAGTCAAACTCAGACCAGAAACCGCCCTTGCCATAGGTCTTGGGATTGAGCAGCACCTTGTTGACCTTGTCGTACACCTGCTTGCCTGTGTGCACTTTGAAGGGGTAGATCTTCGCCTTGGGATCCTGAATGTCACCCAGGGGGAAGGTCAGACGGGTGACCTGCTCGGGATCCATCTTGTCACCGGCCATATAGGCATCGGCGCGGCCGTTGTACCAGGCGTAGCTGGGCTTGACCATCTTGCCCCAAACGAAGCTGCCCTTTTTCTTGGCGTAGCTGTGACGACCATATTGATCCAGGCTCTCTTCCCTGTCTTCACCGGCAGTTGACCAGTCCCAGTGCAGCTTGGTGGGTTCATGGCGGGCAAAGAAGGGAATGTGGCAGGTCTGACAGGCCACAGTGGCTGCGTGCTTGTTCAGCTGTTTGTTGCCGTGTGGCGCACTGTCGTGGCAATTGTCACAGCCGATATGATCTTCACCGCCGGGGGACACACCCATGGCGTTACCGCTGATCATATGCTTCTGGGTGGTGTGGCAGTCCTGACACTGGAAGTCGTTGCCATCGCTGTCCATATGCACATCTGTGGCCTTGTCCGGGTAGGCCATGGATGAGTCGAGGTCGCCATGCTTGACCGCATCTCCGCCGCCACCGTAGAAGTGGCAGCTGCCGCAGTTATCCCGCACCGGCTTGCCGACATTCTGGGCGACCCGCAGCAGATCCACTGTCTTGAATACCTCTCCGGCCGCGATGGGATCTTTGACATAGGTGCCCGTGGTGTCATGGCACACCAGGCAGTCCACCTTGGTCTTGTCCTTGAAGTCGAAGCTGTTGTCTTTCCAGCCGTAACCGGCATGGCAGCCGGTACAGCGCGGTTCGTTACCGGCGATGGAAACACAGAAGTTGTTGATGGAGTTTTTCTTACCCCGTTTGACTGTGCGTCCGGGCAGTTCCTGCTCCAGCTCCCAGGTCCAGTGGGATGACAGCATAAAGTCATCTGCGTCTTTTTCGTGGCACTCAAGGCAGGCTTGGGTGACTTCCGAGCCTGTGTTAAAAGGGCCCTTGAGCACCTCTTTGTGGGGGCCGCCGGCCTGGGCTGGGCTCAGGAGGCCGAGCCAGAGTGCCGTGGCTATAAATGGCAGATAAAATGTTTTCATCTGTGTTCCTCCCTAGAAATTCACTGTCAGTGATGCGTTGATATCCAGCGCCGTATCCACCACGGGCAATAGCGAATAGGCGCTGCCGTCCAGCACTTCATCCACCTTCACAGGTGCACCCACGGGCGTGCCCGAACCTGTGTATTCATAGTCGTAGTAGAGCCCAGCCAGCTTGATAAACATCCTGGGGTTGATATCGAAGATGTAGTAAGCCTCGGCCACATGGCCGCGGGTGGCCAGTTTGCTGCCGACCGGGTCGTCTTGGGCCTGGGTGAAGGGCGTCCAGTACTTGGAGCCATAGTTGTATTCCAGACCGAACTTGCCGTAAGGCGCCGGGATCTGCATGCCGATATAGATGCCGTAACCATCGTGGGAAGCATCGGACTCGGCGCTGGATGGCACCATCAGCAGTTCATCGCCACTGTTGTTGAGCTCTGCCTGGAACACGGCGTCGGTCAACATGCCGCCGAACATGCCGGCGTTGCCGTTGCTCTCGCCGCGGGTCCAGCCGAAGGAGGCAAACAACTTGAGATCGTCATCGGATTCATAGGCATAGCCCAGGCCGCCTAGGTACATGTCGCCTATGACCCCGCTGGGTTGCACCCGGGTGACAAAGTTGAAGTTGTCGAATTTCTGCAGATCGCTGTAGAGGGTGGGGGCGAAAATCCCGGCCAACTCGTTGGGGAAGGCCATGGTGCCCTTGAAGCCGTCGTTGATGTCCCGCGCGGCAAACAGGGTCAGCTGCAGGAAGTGGTTACCGTCGTTGATCACATCAATGTTGAAACCGCCCAGGTGAGTGTCCTTGCTGACGGTATCGCCATAGAGCTCGCCATTGCCCCATTGGGACTCAAAGCCCTGGCCGTAACAGAAACGCACCACCTGGCCTTCTATCCCTGTGAGCTCTCCAAGCTTGTAGCCCAGAGTGGCGCCGTCAAAGTTGAAGTTGACCAGGTGCCCGGAAGGGGTGCCGCCACGCTTTTCATTTTCCCGGTAGTGGCTCGGCGGGCCATAGGTGGAGGGACGACGGCCGACAGACAGATAAAACTCGCTGCCGCCGATGTTTTTCCAGTCAAAGTAGGCGCGCTCGACCCGCAGCCAGTCGCCGCTGGGGTTGCCTGAGTTGGTGCCGTCCATAGTGAAAGAGCGCCAGGAATCAAACACCTGCACACCGGTGGAATCGCCCCAGTCCTTGAACATGGTCAGGCGTCCGGCAAAGCTGACGTTGTCCCACACCTTGGCCTTGAGATCGAGCCGCAGCCGAGTGGTGTAGAAGATGTCATTGTCTATGTCGCCACTGCTATAAGGCGCCAGCACATAGGGCATAACGCCCTGCAGTTGTCCCTGGGCAAAGGCGTTGGCCAGCTCAGGGTTGGCAGCCATCATCTTGCCAAGGGGTGAGGTGGGATCCATGGGGTTGCCCAGTTCGCCAGCCATGGCTTTGGCGCCGAAGTCGTTGAAGTCCATCTTGATCGCCGGATGCCAGGTGACATTGCCATAGTGCAGCGAGTGGGCTCGGGTGCGGAAGTCGCCGCTGATCTCCAGTCGATCGAGCGCCGTGTGCCGCTCTGTCTTGTCCACCCGGCTGTTGAGTATATCCAGCTCTTCGGTGATCTCCTGCAGTTGCTGTTTAAGCTCGTGGATCTTGGTGCTGTCATCCAGTTCCCCGGCCTGAAGCTGGGGGCTGCCGAGCAGAGCCAAACCCAGTGCCTGGGCCACCGCCAGTGCGATAAGAGTACGCATAGTTGATTCTCCTGACCGGCCTTGCCGGTCATTTTCAGGCAGCAAGCGGCCCTGGGGTAACCCCATACTTGGCTTGCAAGCCGTAAATTTAGTTAAGTGATTGGCGCCTATGCGCTCGGATCAACCGCAGGTCTGGGGTTGATCCGAGTCGGCGGCATGGTCGTACAGGAACTGTTGAATATCCTTGAGTTCCTGCTCAGTTAAAGGCTGAAACGCCTCGGGTTTGGCTTTGTGTTTGTCTCTGGCGAAGAATCTGTCCCATTGGCTCATGGTCTTGCTCATGGGAGTCAGTTCGCCGCCTATGCCAGCTTTGCTGTGACACTCTTTACAGACTTTTTTGTACAAGTGTTTGCCTTTCTTGGGGTTGCCGCCGTCGGCTGCGGTGGCGCCTGTGGCCAATGCACAGGCTAAAAGCAGAAGGCCGAGTTTGCTGCTGGTGTTCATCATCTATTCCTCTGGGTGACCGCCCGCTCCGTTAATGGGCTGTTATTTTATGTGTCCTTGCGGTTGTCAATTTAGCAATCCTGAGGTTTATCAGCTTTGAAGTAGATCACCTTCATGAAAATAATCTAATTGATAAAAATATCATTGAAATAAATCTAATTGATTTACCGTTTTTGTATTTATTTATTTAATTTTATTGTGTTTTTATTTTTTCCTCAGAAATCATCACTGTTGTTTTGGTTGATTTTATGAGCGTGATCGGCTTAACAGTTGTGAATATTTGTTGTCTCTAAAGTGGTTTTTGTTAACTGGTTTGGTGCTTGTGGTGGCTTTTTTTAACGGCTAGAGGCTGGATTACCCTCACACTTTCATGTCCTTTCCGGCATCTTTGCGGGGCATGGATCACACTCACTCCCCCTATGTGGTTTACCACAATACCCACAGGAATTTAATGGGTAAACAATGAGCTTAAGCCGCTGTAGTCAAGCGGAATCCCATTCAAACAATAACCTGTGTGAGCGACCTTTCCCCGAGGGGAGAGGATGGAGGTAAACCATGATAGAGCTTGATAGGCGCACCTTTCTGAAAGGGGCTGGAGCCGGAGGGGCAACCTGTGCCCTGGCCGGAGTTCTGCCCGGTTCGCTGGCGGCTTTGGGGCGCAGCCCTCTGACCGGCAGTGCCACTGAAGTTGCCAGTATGTGTGAGATGTGTTCGACCCGTTGCCCGATTTCGGCGCGGATAATCGACGGCAAAAACGTCTTTATTTCTGGCAACAAAGAAGCCAAATCATTCGGCGGTAAGGTCTGTGCCCGTGGCGGCGCCGGCCTTAGTTTATTGTACGATCCACAAAGGATTGTCAAACCACTCAAGCGCGTCGGTGAGCGCGGCGAAGGCAAGTGGGCTGAAATAAGTTGGCAGGAAGCCTATCAAACCATCGCCAGTAAGCTGAATCAAATCAAGGCCGAGCATGGCCCTGAAGCCGTGGCGTTTTCCTCCAAGTCAGGTTCGCTATCCGGACACCTGTTCTATTTGGGGCAGGCTTACGGCAGCCCCAACTCCTTTACCCACAACACCACTTGCCCGGGCGGTTATGTGGTCGCCGCCAAGGCGATGTTCGGCACCAAGGTGAAGCGGGATCTCTCCAACTCCAAGTACATCATCAACTTCGGTCATAACCTCTATGAGGGGATCAATATGTCCGAAACCCGGGGAATGATGAAGGCCCAGGCCGACAAAGGCGCCAAGTTGGTGGTGTTTGAACCCAGGTTCTCTGTGGTGGCCGACAAGGCCGATGAGTGGTATGCCATTCGTCCCGGTTCGGATGTGGCCGTAGCCCTGGCGCTGTGCCATGTGTTGATTGCCGACAACCTCTATGACAAGGTCTTTATTGAGCGCTATGTTGTGGGTTTTGAAGAGTTTGCCGCCGAGGTCAAGGCCTACACCCCCGAATGGGCTGAGAAAATTTCCGACGTGCCTGCCGCCGACATCCGCCGTATTGCTCACGAGTACGCCGCTGCAGCGCCCCATGCCGTGGTCGACTTTGGCCACAGATCTACCTTCACTCCGGAAGAGTTCGATATGCGCCGGGCGCTGTATGCCGCCAACGTGCTGATCGGCAACCTGGAGCGTAAGGGTGGCCTCTACATGGGCAAGAAGGCCGGTGGCTACAACAAGTTTGCCGGTGAGACCGTGGCTCCTGAGCTGGGTAAGCCGGGCGTTAAACTGCCCAAGCCGCAAGCCAAACGTATCGACCAGATGGATGAGCAGTTTGCCATGGCCTGGTCCGGTGGTGGTATCTATCAGTCAATCATAGATGCAACCCTGGAAGCCAAGCCTTACCAACTGCGGGCCTGGGTTATGAGCCGTACCAACCCTATGCAGACCATGACTGACCGCGCCAAGGTGGTTGAGAGCCTGAAGAAGATGGAGTTTGTGGTTTCCTGTGATGTTTACATCAGTGAAACCGCCGCCTGGGCCGACATCATACTGCCTGAGTGTACTTATCTGGAGCGGGATGAAGAGGTGGCCGACAAGTCCGGCAAGAACCCGGCCTACTACCTGCGTCAGCAAGTGGTGGATGTGATTGGCGATGCCAAGCCTTCCTGGCAAATTTTCCGTGAACTGGGCATAGAGATGGGCCTGGAGCAGTACTATCCCTGGGAAAACATGGAAACCCTGCAATTCCTGCAGGTGAATAAAGACGCCCAGCTGCTACAGCACATAAAGGACAAGGGCTTTGTCAGCTACGGCAAACCGCTGATGCTGCGCGAACCCAAGATGGTGGCCGACTTTGTCGCCGCCTACCCCAACGCCAGAGCCATGGATGAAGATGGTACCTATGGCAGCGCGCTTAAGTTCAAGACTCCCAGCGGCAAGATTGAACTGACCTCCGCCAAGGTGGAAGGCATGGCGCCTGGACGCGGCACTATCGCTTATCGCGAAGTGACCCTGAAACAGCCGGATGAGCTCTACTTTATTCAGGGCAAGGTGGCGGTGCATACCAATGGCGCAACTCACAATGTGCCTATGCTGGCCAACCTGATGTCCGACAACGCCGTCTGGATCCACCCTGACACCGCCGCCAAGCATGGCATTGAGAATGGGGATGCCATTCGTCTCACGTCCAGTGTCGGCAGTGAAGAGGGCCACGCGCTGGTGACCAAGGGTATACGTCCCGACACTGTATTCGCCTACATGGGCTTTGGTTCCAAGAACAAGGAGCTGGCACGGGCGACCGGCAAGGGTGTGCATTGCGGCAACCTGCTGCCCAACGTGACTGCACCTGTGTGCGGTATGAACGTACACACCACAGGTGTGAAGCTGGAAAAGGCATAAGGGGAGGCGAAGATGACTAAAAGATATGTGATGGTGCACGACGAGAATAAGTGCATCGGCTGTCAGGCCTGTAACGTCGCCTGCCGCAGCGAAAACGGTGTACCTGAGAGCGTAACTCGCCTGCAGGTAAGGGTAGAAGGTCCATTCGGGGATGCGCCGCATCTGCACTTCAAGTATCACAGGGTTTCCTGTCAGCAGTGTGAAGATGCCCCTTGCGTTAAGGTCTGTCCTACCGGAGCGGCCTATGTGGGCGAGGACGGCATTATTTCCATCAAGGCAGATAAATGCGTTGGCTGTATGTACTGTGTGGCGGCCTGCCCCTACAAAGTGCGCTTTATGAACCCGGAAACCAAGGTAGCCGACAAGTGCAACTTCTGTAAGGACACCCGACTGGCGCGCGGCGAACAACCCGCCTGTGTGACCGTATGTCCTACCGATGCCCTGGTGTTCGGTGATGCCAATGAGGTCGGCAGCGAGGTGGCGACTCTGCTTAATACTCGCGTGACTTATCAGGACAAGACCCATCTGGGTACCAAGCCCAGAATCTACCGTATTCCTGTCAAGAGAGGGGGGATCCAATCATGAACAATACTTGGGGCGATATGACACAATACGACCCTGTAACCTGGAACTGGGTCATTGCGGTTTACCTCTTCTTGGCTGGGTTATCGGCAGGCAGTCTGCTGATTGGTATCGGGCTGCGTTGGGTGCAAAACAAGACAGAGGGTGACAGCGGTCTTCTCAAGGCGGCAGCCTTGATAGCGCCAGTGGCTATTTGTCTGGGGATGCTGTGTCTGGTATTTGACCTGACCAAGCCGTTCCACTTCTGGCTGATCCTGATCAACTACAACCTGACATCCGTCATGTCCATCGGGGTGTTGGCGCTGCTGGCCTATATTCCGCTGACTTTTGCCTATGCACTGGTGGTGCTGAAAGATGATCTCGGTAACTGGGGCCTGGGCTTCCTTAAAGGGATAGCGGAATCACTGACTGGCCTGCGCAAGATCATGGAAGTGCTGCTGTTCGTGCTGGCGATTGTCGTGGGTGCCTACACCGGCTTCCTGATCTCCGCCATGAACGCTTACCCCATGCTGAACACTGCCGTATTACCGGCGCTGTTCCTGGTATCCGGCTTGTCGGCCGGTGCGGCAGCCAACGCGGTAGTGGCGCTGCTGCTGTTCAAGACAGACAAGCACTGCCCACAGCTGGGACGGATGCACGGTTTGGAATTGCCCATAATGGCGGCAGAAATCCTGTTCCTGTTCATGCTGTTCTGCGCGCTCTACTTCAAGGGTGGCGCAGCTGCCGCCGCGCTGGCATCACTGACAAGTGGCGTCTGGGCCAGCGTGTTCTGGATTGGGGTTGTGGGTATCGGCTTTGGTATCCCGCTGCTTTCCATGTTGTTGCTGCCTGCGAGTACCCGTCACACCAAGGGCGCTATGTTGGCGGTAGCCTGCTGCAGCCTGACCGGGGTGCTGGCACTTAGACACTTTATTCTCTATGCAGGTCAGAGCTATCTTGGTTAACAAGCACTTCTGAACCTGTTTGAGCCTCAGCCCGTATCATTTGGTACGGGCTTTTTTTGTATCTTGATACCATTGTGCCACTGAGATTTGGACTATCTTTAACCCATATAACTAACGTCTTGCGTCTGGTTACAGATAAAAGCAAGAGGGTGATGAGATGAAACTGAGTCTGTTGACACTGCTTACGACGGGGCTTGCCAGCACGCTGGCGTTGGCTGGGCAGGATGTTTATGAGGCCCGCGCCGATGCCATGGGCGGGGTTGCCGTGGCGGCTGGCAATCGTGAGGCGGCGGCCTTTTCCAATCCGGCCCTGCTGGCTTTGCCTTCGCGCCGCAGCAGTGACTTCAGTTTACTCATTCCCACCATAGGCGCAGATGGCGCAGATAAAGATCAGATGATCGATAAGTTTGACGCCCTGCAGGATAACTATGACGCTCTGGTCAATGCCATAGACGCCGCCGACACAGCGGCTATCGATGACTACCGCAAGCGCCTCAGTGGTGACTTGCAATCGCTGCAGGGCAACAGCGCCTATGCCAGTGCCGGTATCAATATGGCGTTGGTCATGCCTTCGGATGGTTTTAGCTATGCCTTTGTATTCAAGAGTTATCTCGATGCCTTGGGGATTGCCGAAATCGCCGCTGCGGATATTGATACCCTGGATAATCTGGATCCCAATAACCCGCCGGAAATCCAAGATTTGACCTCCCAGGGGCGGGTAGTGGCCGGGGCGGTTTCCGAGCTAGGGGTTGCCGTGAGCTATCCGCTATCTATCGTCAATATGCCGGTGACAGTGGGAGTCACTCCCAAGCTGCAACGGCTGGATAGTTTCAACTATGCCGTCAGCGCCAATAACTTCGATGCCGATGATTTCAATGATGATGATTATCGCAGTGATGACACAGGCTTTAACCTGGATATCGGTTTGGCATTCCAGCCATTGGATGGTTTGGTTATCGGTGTCAGCGGTCGTAATCTTATCGAGCGGGACTTAAGCAGCATAGAGGCCGGCGGCGTGCAGCTTACCTATAAGGTGAAACCTATGGTTACCGCAGGGGTGGCCTATGACTGGGCAGCCTTTTCACTCAGCAGCGACTTGGATCTTACCGACAACGACAAGTTTGCCGAGCTTGAGGGCAGCCGCTATTGGCGTTTAGGCGGTGAATACCGGCCTACCGACTGGGTTGCTTTACGGCTCGGTTATCGCCAGGATCTCAATGATCACAGCGCTGATCTTTATTCACTCGGGACAGGGTTCGCCATAGGCAACAGTTTCCGGCTGGATCTCACCGGCATGTTTGGCAGCGATGACGCCATAGGCGGCGTGCTGCAAACCAGCTATCACTTCTAAAATTAACCGTTGATGAGCGCCAGGCTTGATTTGATGGTCAGCAACAGAGCGCTCAGGGCGCACAGCGCCAGCGTCAGAACTCGGGTCTTCTCTTTATCCACCCGGCCCACCAAGCGGCCAGCGACCAGAAAACCGAGAAATACCGCAGGCAGCAGCAACAGCGACAGCCATAAGTGTCTCAAGGTCAAGAGGCCAAAACAGCCGAGAATAATCAAGGCTATCAAGGAGCTGAAGATAAAGAAGGCCGACAGCGCTGCG
Source organism: Shewanella chilikensis (assembly GCF_037953065.1). NCBI lineage: Bacteria > Pseudomonadati > Pseudomonadota > Gammaproteobacteria > Alteromonadales > Shewanellaceae > Shewanella > Shewanella chilikensis. The sequence continues at coordinate 481,216 of NZ_CP149966.1, forward strand.
CGGAACTGACTGGCATCCTTACCCGCCAGCAGCAGAGCCATCGGCGGTCCACCTATGGCGGCCACGGTGCCGAATATCCCGGAAAATATCCCGGCAATAAACAGGCTGAGGCGGTTGATCTTGATGCTGTACTTTCTAAGGCTGAGGAATACGGCTACGGCCACAATCAGGGCTATGGTCAAGCCCAGAATAGGTTGCGGTGCCAGCAACAGCAGGGTGGCACCAATCAGGCCGCCGGGGAGCCTTCCCAGCAAGGCATATTGCAAGCCGTTGAATTCCAGGTGGCCGCGCTCGCGTATCAGTGTCAGCAGGGCGATGGAAAACCCCATGGCGATAACGGGGGCAGGAACCAGCTCCGGATCGACGATATACAATAAGGGAGTGGCTACCACTGCCAGGCCAAAGCCTATCAGCGACTGGGTCAGGGCACCGGTAAATATGATCAAGGATGCCAGTAACAGGGTGACGGGATCTATCAGTGACAGCATTCGCAAACCCCCAAAAGAAAAGGATCGCGCAGCGATCCTTGTTCAACAATAAGATAATTCAGAGGAATAAGACACTTATTCCATGTCTTCCCATTCAATGCCCATGGCATCCATCATGCGCTTGGCTTCTTCCGGGATGCCGTCGGGTTTGTCTTTGGACAAATCCTCATCGTTGGGCAGTGGCTGGCCGGTATAGGCATGCAGGAAGGCTTCGCACAACAGTTCGCTGTTTGTGGCGTGCCGCAGGTTGTTTACCTGGCGCCGGGTGCGCTCATCGGTCAATACTTTCAGTACCTTCAACGGAATAGAGACAGTGATTTTTTTCACTTGCTCATTCTTCTTGCCGTGTTCGGCATAAGGGCTGATGTATTCGCCATTCCATTCAGTCATTGATTCACCTGTGATCTCACTAATTCGCAGCAGATTTTAAACCCTTACAGGATACAGTCAAATGATTGCCTGCAAAATCTGTGCAATATGAACAGAAATCCATACATTTGGACGTCCAAACGTCTTGATGCCTATTGACGGCTGGATGGTCATTGGTTAGATTTAGACGTCCAGACATCTTTATGGTGTCGAACCTCAGCATTCAGGAGTCGATTATGACAGAGCGGCGATTAGCAACCACAGCGGTCCGGCAGGGCATCGAATCAGACAGCCAGCACGGGGCCGTGGTGCCACCCATCTATCTGTCGACCAACTATGCCTTTGATAGCCACACTCAGCCAAGAGCCTTTGATTACAGCCGCTCGGGTAATCCTACCCGCTCCATTCTGGGGGATGCCTTGGGGGAGCTGGAGCAGGGCTGCAGTGCGGCAATAACCGCTACCGGTATGGCGGCCATTACTCTGGTAGTCAACCTGCTGGGGCCGGATGACCTCTTGTTGGTGCCCCATGACTGTTATGGCGGTAGCTATAGGCTGTTCACCAATCTGGCCGCCAAGGGCCAGTTTCGTTTGCAGGTTTTGGATCAAACCGACCCGCAAGCACTCGCCGCTGCCCTGGCGCAAAAGCCGCGCATGGTGTGGCTCGAGACGCCATCCAATCCGCTGCTGCGGGTAGTGGATATTACCGCCATTGCCGAGGCGGCCCACCAGCAGGGGGCATTGGTGGTGGTCGACAACACCTTTTTATCGCCGGCGCTGCAACAGCCTTTGCTGTTGGGGGCCGACATAGTGGTGCACTCGACCACTAAATACATCAATGGCCACAGCGATGTGGTAGGCGGCGCCGTGATTGCCAAAGATCCTGAACTGGCAGAGCAATTGCACTGGTGGTCCAACACGCTTGGGCTGAGCGGTGGCGCCTTCGACAGCTACCTGACCCTGCGTGGTCTGCGTACTCTGGCGCTGAGGATCCGCGAGCATCAGGCCAATGCCGAGCGCATAGTGGCGCTGCTGAGCCAGAGTCCCGTGGTAGACAAAGTTTACTATCCGGGGCTTAAGAGCCACCCAGGTCATGAGATTGCCGCCAGGCAGCAGAGTGGCTTTGGCGCTATGCTGAGTTTTGAACTCAAGGGTGATGAGGCGCAGGTGGTTGCCTTCCTCGGCGCGCTCAAGCTGTTTTCCGTGGCCGAGAGCCTGGGAGGGGTTGAGAGCCTGGTGGCCGTGCCCGCCACCATGACCCACAGAGCCATGGCGAGTGAGGCTCGCGCCGAAGCCGGTATTAAAGACACGCTTATCCGCTTGTCTGTGGGTATAGAAGATGGCCGGGATCTGCTGGACGATATCGCCGCCGGATTGGCGGCAGCCGCAAACTGTTGAATTGAAGGAGCTTGAGATGGCACGTTGTCACCTACATAAGTTTGGCGGTTCCAGTCTCGCCGATGCCGATTGCTACCGACGGGTCGCCCATATTTTGCTAACCCATGGTCATGCCGATGATCTTGTGGTGGTTTCCGCCGCCGGCAAGAGTACCAATTTTCTCTATAAACTGCTGAACCTGAAGGAATCTGGCGCTCTGTGGCAGGAAGAGCTACAGGTGCTTGTCGGTTATCAGCAGAATCTGATTGAACAGCTGCTGGGCAATGAACAGGCACGTCAACTGCGGGAGCGTCTGTCTACAGATAAGGCGCAACTGGCCAGTTTATTGTCCTTGCCTGAACTCAGCGAATACCAATGCAATCAGGTGGTGGGTTTCGGCGAACGCTGGTCGGCCAGACTGATGGCGGCGCTGCTGCGGGAGTCCGGTGTTGCCGCTTCCCATGTGGATGCCCGCAGTTTATTGATTGCCGATGAGGGCGCAGTACCCAGGATTCGCCTCGATGAGTCCCGTGAAAGGGTGCAGCGGCTGCTGGCCGAGCATCCCGATGAGCGCCTGGTGATCACCGGCTTTATCTGCGCCAATAGCCAAGGCGAAACTCTGTTGCTTGGTCGCAACGGCTCCGACTTCAGTGCCACTCTTATAGCCAGCCTGGCCGATATCGACAGGGTCACTATCTGGACAGATGTTGAAGGGGTGTTCAATGCCGATCCCAACAAGATTGCCGATGCCAAATTGCTGAGTAGCATGTCGCTGGCTGAGGCCGACCGCCTGGCGCGGCTCGGCTCCCCGGTACTGCATTGCCGTACCCTGCAGCCGTTATTTAATACCGATGTCAGCCTGGCGGTGCGTTCTAGCTACGCCTCGCATACCGACTTTACCCTGATAGCCCCCAAGAGTGATGCCGCAAGCGCCCCTGTGGTGACCAATCTCAATCAGGTGTCCCTCTTGAGCCTGGAGTTCAATGGCACCCAGGCTCAGACTCAGACGCTCGATGCGCTCAATGAGGCGGGTTTGACCCCGCTGGCCTACTGGTCTCAAGGGCAACACAAACTTGAGCTGGCCTATACTCCCGAATTATCCCGCCAAGTCTGGCAGTTACTGGAAGCGCAGACATCCGAGCTTAAAATTCAAAGTATTACCGAGGACAGAGAGCTTGGGCTGGTGGCCCTGGTAAGCAGTGGCGCCGGCAGTTATCGCCGTAGTTTTGCCCGCTTGCTGAGCCGTGAAGCGCGGCCTCTGTATCAGGACCAACTCAGCCTGGTCACCCTGGTACCCAAATCTCAGGTGAACCTGTTGACCCAGAAGGTGCACAGGCGCTGCGCCGGCCCCCGCAAACGCATAGGCGTTATTCTGCTGGGGGTGGGTAACATAGGCGAAGCCTGGGTGGAACTATTTAGCCGAGCACGCGACGGCCTCAAACGTGAGCTGGAGGCCAGTGTTGAACTCCTGGGCTTGGCGAGTTCGAGCCGCGCCTGGATCTGCAATGAGGGGATCTTTGGGGATGACTGGCAGGCAAGGTTTGAAGCCGAAGCCACCCCTTGGCAGTATGAACATCTGTTCGAACAGCTTGCGTTGCTGCAAGCCGATGAACTGGTGGCGCTGGATATCAGTGCCAGCGCCGGACTGACACTGCAGTATCCTGAGTTTTTTGCCCGTGGCATTCATATGGTCAGTGCCAACAAGTTGGCCGGCTCCGGGCCATTGCCTTTCTACCGTGAGCTGAAACAACAACTGGGTAACCGCCGACTGTTCTGGCGTTACAACGCCAGTTGCGGCGCCGGGCTGCCGGTGCAGCACGCGCTCAATGATTTGCACAACAGCGGCGACAGGGTAGAGGCTGTCGGCGGTATCTTCTCCGGCACGCTCTGCTGGCTGTTTGAGCATTTCGATGGCATCAAACCTTTCTCCGAGCTGGTGTTGCAGGCCAAAGAGCTGGGGATCACTGAGCCGGATCCCAGGGACGATCTTTCCGGGCGTGACATGCAGCGCAAGCTGTTGATTTTGGCCCGTGAAATCGGTTTGGAACTGGAGCTTGAGGATATTCGCTTAAGCTCTCTGGTGCCTGAGGCGCTGGCCGATATTCCGTTGGATGAGTTCTTGCAGCGGATCCCCGAATTGGATGCCACTCTCGCGCAGCAGTTTGCCGCCGCGGCCGAGCAAAACAAGGTGCTGCGCTATGTGGCTTCACTGGAGCAGCAAGATGACCGGGTTAACGCCGAAGTCTCTCTGCAATGGGTAGAGCGTCAGCATCCATACGCCAACCTGACCCCGGGAGATAATGTGTTTGTCATCCGCTCGGCCTTCTACCAGGGTAATCCGCTGATCATTCGCGGCCCAGGTGCCGGTAGGGAAGTGACTGCCGCGGCAGTACAGTCTGATCTGGTGCAGATCTGTCGCGATCTGCTGCAGGAGTAGGGTTGGTATTAGCGTCATCGACCTTCGACATCCCTGTCTCGGCTACGCCAATTTGCAACAACGCCAGCGGCGGCTCCGAAGGGGGAGTTGGTGCCATTCTGCAATCATAGCGTTGCTTGAAATTGCTTATATACCTACAGACATACGCCTATTTTCCAGGCACAGGCGGAACTGTGACCTTCCGAGCCAGGGATGGCGAGGCAGAGCTTACAGGGATGTACTCGCAGCGAGTCACAGGATCGCCTGTGCATAAGCCTGCGGCAGGCAATGAGAAACATCCGTCGCCGGAAGCTCGGCCAATACTAACTTAGATACTCTTAGCTGGAAGCTATGATAGCCGCTGTTCCAGCGGCGTAAAGTCGTGGTGTAAATGCCTCCATGCACAACGGCCAGTTCGCCATCCCTGGCTCTCGCTCGTAAGCTCGTCGCTAGGCGACACTCGCCAAACCACACCGGGCAAGGGGCTTTGCTTGTCCAAAGCCCCTTGCATCCCCAAGGACACCCCAACGTAGCCGAAATCCCCGCTGGCTTATGAAACAAATTGGCTACACTCAGGACTCGCCAAATGCATCCATGCATAAGGGCCAGCTCGCCTTCCTTGGCTCGCGCTCATAAACACACTCGCCACCAGCGAGCATTCGCCCTCAGCCACGTTATTTGCGCCACCGGCTTCCGGCGACACCGAGGGGGAATAGGTGCAACTCTGTTAGTCCTGAGTAGCTTGAAACATCTGAGGTATTTGCAGACATACACCTATTTCCAGGCACAGGCTCGCCTGTGCATAAGCCTGCGGCAGGCAATGGGAGACATCCGTTGCTGGAAGTTCAATCTATGTTATTTGGCTATTTTGAGCTGAAAACAATGATAGCCGCTGTTCCAGCGGCCTAAAGTCGTGGTGTTCCACACCACACCGGGCAAGGGGCTTTGCTTGTCCAAAGCCCCTTGCATCCTCAAGGACACCCCAACGTAGCCGAAATCCCCGCTGGCTTATGAAACAAATTGGCTACACTCAGGACTCGCATCCTTGCTCGACCTTCGAGCCTCGACATCCCTGTCTCGGCTACGCCAATTTGCAACAACGCCAGCGGCGGCTCCGAAGGGGGAATTGGTGCAATTCTGCAATCATAGCGTTGCTTGAAATTGCTTATATAGCTACAGACATACGCCTATTTCCAGGCACAGGTGAGACTGTGACCTTCCGAGCCAGGGATGGCGAGGCAGAGCTTACACGGATGTACTCGCAGCGAGTCACAGGATCGTCTGTGCATAAGCCTGCGGCAGGCAATGAGTAACATCCGTCGCCGGAAGCTCGGCCAATACTAACTTAGATACTCTTAGTTGGAAGCTATGATAGCCGCTGTGCCAGCGGCCTAAAGTCGTGGAGCAAATGCATCCATGCACAAGGGCCAGTTCGCCATCCCTGGCTCTCGCTCGTAAGCTCGTCGCTAGGCGACACTCGCCAAACCACACCGGGCAAGGGGCTTTGCTTGTCCAAAGCCCCTTGCATCCCCAAGGACACCCCAACGTAGCCGAAATCCCCGCTGGCTTATGAAACAAATTGGCTACACTCAGGACTCGCCAAATGCATCCATGCATAAGGGCCAGCTCGCCTTCCTTGGCTCGCGCTCATAAGCTTGTTGCTTCGCAACATTCGCCCTGCTCGACCTTCGAGCCTCGACATCCCTGTCTCGGCTACGCCAATTTGCAACAACGCCAGCGGCGGCTCCGAAGGGGGAATTGGTGCAACTCTGTTAGTCCTGAGTAGCTTGAAACATCTGAGGTATTTGCAGACATACACCTATTTCCAGGCACAGGCGGGACTGTGACCGTCGAAAACAAGGATGTTTTCGTCGAGGCTACATGGACGTATTCACGCCGTGTCACAGGCTCGCCTGTGCATAAGCCTGCGGCAGGCAATGAGTAACATCCGTCGCCGGAAGCTCGGCCAATACTAACTTAGATACTCTTAGTTGGAAGCTATGATAGCCGCTGTGCCAGCGGCCTAAAGTCGTGGATCAAGTGCATCCATGCATAAGGGCCAGTTCGCCATCCCTGGCTCTCGCTCGTTAGCTTGTCGCTAGACGACACTCGCCGCCCCACACCCGACCAAGAAGGGATCAACAGCAATCCCCTCTTGGATCTCCCTTGCCGCCCCACATGGTGTCGAAAGCCCCTTGGCCTAATGGCGCAAATAACTACCGCTTCAGACGCTCATCCCTGATTCGACTGTTGCTGCTTCGGCATCCATGCCTCAGTCACGTTATTTGCGCCACCGGCTTTCGGCGACACCGAGGGGGAATAGGTGCAACTCTGTTAGTCCTGAGTAGCTTGAAACATCTGAAGTATTTGCAGACATACACCTATTTCCAGGCACAGGTGAGACTGTGACCTTCCGAGCCAGGGATGGCGAGGCAGAGCTTACACGGATGTACTCGCAGCGAGTCACAGGATCGTCTGTGCATAAGCCTGCGGCAGGCAATGAGTAACATCCGTCGCCGGAAGCTCGGCCAATACTAACTTAGATACTCTTAGTTGGAAGCTATGATAGCCGCTGTGCCAGCGGCCTAAAGTCGTGGAGCTTCGCCCCACACCCGACCACGAAGGGATCAACAGCAATCCCCTCTTGGATCTCCCTTGCCGCCCCACACGGTGTCGAAAGCCCCTCGGCCTAATGGCGCAAATAACTACCGCTTCAGACGCTCATCCCTGATTCGACTGTCGCTGCTTCGGCATCCATGCCTCAGCCACGTTATTTGCGCCAACGGCTTTCGGCGACACCGAGGGGGAATCGGTGCAACTCTGTTAGTCCTGAGCAGCTTGAAATATTTGAGCGATTTGCAGACATACGCCTATTTTCCAGGCACAGGATCACCTGTGCGAAAGCTCTCCCAGGTGCAAAGCCGAGGCTTTGCAGAAACCCTCTTTAGTGGCTTTTATACTGATTAAGATAAATACACCTTTGAAGCCATCTTTGGGCTTGACTTCAATGACAGTTTCTCTAGTATGTGGACATATAGACGTCCAAACGTCCAGATAGACAGTTGAGGGAATTTTCAATGGCTTTTCATCACGCACAACATGCGCACTCGCTGAACCAGAGCTTGTCCGAGCTCAACGGCGACATCAATGTTTCTTTCGAGTTCTTTCCGCCCTCAACACCTGAGATGGAAACTTTATTGTGGAACTCAATTCAGCGCCTGGAGCCACTGAATCCCAAGTTTGTTTCTGTCACCTATGGTGCCAACTCAGGAGTGCGGGATCGCACTCACAGCGTGATCGAGCGGATCCAGCAGGAAACCGAGCTGGTGGCGGCGCCGCACCTGACATTGGTGGATGCCAGTGATGAAGAGTTACTGGAGTTGGCGCGTCATTACTGGAACAGCGGTATTCGTAACATAGTGGCGCTGCGAGGCGATCTGCCGGAAGGCAGCCCCAAGCCGACACGTTTTGCCTCAGATTTGGTGCGTTTGCTGCGCTCGGTCGCCGACTTTGATATTTCGGTGGCTGCCTATCCTGAGGTGCACCCGGATGCGACCAATGCTCAGGCCGACCTTATCAACCTGAAGCGCAAGATTGAGGCCGGTGCCAGCCGTGCCATCACCCAGTTTTTCTTCGATGTGGAGTCTTATCTCAGGTTCCGCGACCGTTGTGTGGCCGCCGGCATTGATGTGGAAATTGTTCCCGGGATATTGCCTGTGGGCAACTTCAACCAGCTTAAGCGTTTCGCCGCCATGACCAATGTGTCTTTGCCGGGATGGCTGCACCGCCAGTTTGAAGGTTTGGATAACGATCCCGGTACCCGGGCGTTGGTGGGCGCCAACGTGGCCATCGACATGGTCAAGGTGCTTTCCCGTGAAGGAGTGAAAGATTTCCACTTCTATACCCTGAACCGCGCCGAGCTCACCTATGCCATCTGCCATACACTGGGAGTGCGTCCAGGCAAGTGATGGCCTCTCAGTGAACCTTTGATAAAAGGAAGCCCACCAACAGGTGGGCTTGTCTTTAGTGAGTTAAACCTTGAATTGGCTGACCAACTGCTTGAGGCGTACCGACAGCTGCGCCAGCTCTTCACCGGCGACGGCTATCTGGGCTGCGCTTTCACTGCCCTGAGCCACGCCATCATTGATATTATTGAGATTGCGATTGATCTCGGCCGAGACGGCGCACTGCTCGTTGGCGGCGCTGGCTATCTGGATATTCATCTGGGTGATGGCGGAAACCGCGGCGCGGATCTCATTGAGAGCCGCATCGGCGTTTTGCACTTCGGCAACACACTTATCCATGGTTTGATTACTGCTCTGCATCACACCGACGGCTGACTGCGCCCCTTGTTGCAGGGTTTCAATCATCTGTTGAATTTCGGTTGTCGATGCCTGGGTGCGGCTCGCCAGGGTGCGTACTTCATCGGCTACCACGGCAAAGCCCCGTCCCTGCTCGCCGGCCCTGGCCGCTTCAATGGCGGCATTGAGTGCCAGCAGGTTGGTTTGATCGGCAATGTTGCGGATCACTTCCAACACTGAGTCTATCGCCTGACTGTCCTGCTCTAGCTGGTCGATAGCTGCCGCGGCGCCGCGGATCTCTGACTCCAGCCCGGCCATCAGCTCAACCACACTGTTGACCACCTGTTTACCTGAATCTGTGGCGGTATCGGCTTGCTCTGCCGAGTCGGCGGCAACAGTGGCATTTTGGGCGACCTCCTGAACCGTGGCGGCCATCTCGTTCATGGCGGTAGCCACTTGTTCGGTTTCCCTTTGCTGCTGCTCGGCGCTGTGGCGGCTGTCGCTGGTGATGCCGGACATCTCTTCGGCTGAGGTTGCCAGTGAGTCCGTGGCTTGAGTCACTTGCTGAATAGTTTGCTGGATTTTGGCGACAAACAGATTGAATGCCCGCGCCAGATCGGCAATTTCATCCTTGCTGCTCACCTCGATACGCTTGGTCAGGTCGCCTTCCCCTTGAGCGATGTCTTCCATGGCGCTGGTGGTTTGCGCTATAGGGCGGGTGATGCTGCGGGCAATAAAGAAGGCGATAACGGCGCCCGCCAACAGCGCTATGGCACCAATGGCCACCAACTTGAGTTTGATATACCAGAGGCTGGCTTCCGAGTGGCTGCGATCCATGGCGATCGCCAGTACGCCAATGGGATTATCGGAAAAGTCAGTCACCTGATGCAGGTAGAGGACATGACTATTGTTATTCAGACTTATCAAAGACTTGTCAGCTTTTCCCTGTTGTACTTTCTGCAGCAGCGCCGTGTCTTTGAAAGCCGCTGTTTCAAAGGTTCCGCCAAAACGGCGGTAACCGCTGCTGTCAGGTGTCAGCAGGGCAATTTCGGCTTGGTAATTCTGTTTGAAGGCATCGAAGAAAGGTTGGCCAAATGACATGCCAAACTCAACCGAACCTGTATGTTGTCCCTGATAAGTCATAGGAGCCAGGCCGCGGATCCCGAGGCCGGCTACCCCCTTCTCGAGTCCCATTATCGGTTGCTTGCTGTTGTTGGTCTGCACTACCGTTTGGCGAAACCCAGAGAGATCGTCACCGAACTTTTCCGGTTTATGTACCCTGAGGAAGGAGGTGGCCGGTGGCAGATGGAATTGAAACTGCTGCACGGCAAAATCCCGCTTCAACGGGACAAACAGTTGTTGGCTGCGGTTGTTGAGTGAATCCCTTTCGCCGAAGGCGAATTCCTGTTGCATTTCCGGGGTATTGGCCACCACAGTGGCCAACGCCTCGGCCAATTTGCCTGAAGAGTCTATTTCAGCAATCGCGGTTTGATATAGCTTATGCAGTTCACGCTGCTCGGCATTATCAATTTGGCCGGAAAATTCCGACAGTACCAAGGGCATGATAAAGCTCATCATGGCGATAAGCACGGCGCAGATCCCCAGCACGATTCGAGTGCCGATTTTTAGATGTGAGAACAAGTTAGCCTCCAGGCATGGGAGTGATGAAACGAGTGCGGCGGCTTGACGTGGCCTGGTAATCGCCACGATCTTGCGCCGGGCTCATTGTACCTTCCCAGGTTCAAACAAGGTTGAATAATTATAGTGAGCCAGGTGTTAAGCAATTGCGACTTATGACAAATTTTTGCTCCGATCCGTTTACTTACTGAGCAGATGTGCGAGGCAGATCGGGTTTATTTTCGATCGGCTATTTACTTAGCAGGCTAAATAAATAAAATGCTTAGCCTGCTAATTAATTAGTGAGTCGAGATGCACAGATATATAGAACAGCTGACCGAGACCTCTCTGGGAGAGCGCTTGGGGCGTTTACACCGTTTATGGCGCATGGTCGCCGACAATGAATTGGCTCCTTTGGGGCTGACCCATCCCCGTTGGACCGCGCTGTGGAAGTTGAGACGCATGGGCGACCACATCAGTCAAAAGCAGTTGGCCGAGTCGCTGGAAATTGAATTGCCTTCTTTGATGCGGACCCTGGGTCAGTTGGAGCAGCAAGGGCTAATCTCCCGCCACAGCTGCGAGCATGACAAAAGGGCTCGCATCGTTTCCATGACGGCTGAAGGTGAAGAAGTTATTCGCTCCATGGAGGCCAGAATCATCCAGGTACGGGCCAAGTTGTTGGCGGGCATAGATCCGAATGAGCTGGCTCATTTTGAAGCTGTGATCACCAGGATTTGCGATAACGCCCAACATCAGCTGCAGCAAGAGCAAGCGAAATGAGAGAGACTTTATGACGCCAGATCAACAATTTGCCAGACTCGTTAAATTTTCCATGGTGGGCTTTGTGCTGGTCTTTGCCTATTTCATGTTGGCGGATCTGGAGATGCCGCTGACGCCACAGGCGATGGCGACCCGCACTGTGGTCAAGGTAGCCCCCCAAGTGAGCGGCCCGGTGCAATCTGTGGCCGTAGCCAACAATCAACATGTAGAGACCGGGCAGTTACTCTTCGCCATTGACCCGGCTCCTTTTGAGCTCGCGCTGGAGCAAGCCAAACTGGCGCTGGAGCAGGCGGTGCAGGATAACGCCGAGCTGGATGCTGCCATAGAGGCTGCCAGCGCCGATGTCAGCGCCAATGAGGCCATGTTGCAACAGAAACAACGTGAGGCCAGGCGCCTGGATGCCCTCTATGCCAGTAATGGTGTGTCACGCCAGCTCAAGGATCAGGCCGATACCGATGCCAGCTCGGCACAAGCAAAGTTGGTGGCTTCCAAGGCGCAGTTGGCTAAACTCAAGGTTTCCCGGGGAACAGCCGGGACAGAGAACCTCAAGTTACGTCAGGCCCGCAGCCGTTTGGCTCAGGCTGAATTGGATCTGAGTTACACCAAGGTGCTGGCAGAACACGAAGGCATAGTGACTAATCTGCAACTGGCGAGTGGCAGCATGGCCAACAAGGGCCAACCTGTATTGGCCCTGGTGTCGGAGCAGATGGATATCATTGCCGATTTTCGCGAGAAAACTCTCAGGGGAGTTGAGCCGGGCACTGAAGCCTGGGTGGCGTTCGATGCCGAACCAGGCAGACTCTACCCCGCCAGAGTCAGTAGCCGCGATGCCGGTGTCAGCGCCGGACAATTCGATGCTAACGGCATGTTGGCGACGCCGACCGAGTCGGATCGTTGGGTGCGGGATGCTCAGCGTCTGCGACTGCACTTTGAACTCCTGAGTGAAGAACACCCCATGTTGGCCGCTGGCTCCCGTGCTACCGTACAACTGCTGCCGGACAATAGTTTCTATCGTTTCATGGCCAAGCTGCAGATCAAGGCAGTCAGCCTGCTGCACTACATTTATTGAGGTGGCCGATGATCTTGCGTCACCACCCCTTGACTCAGAATGAGCTGCGCCAGTGCCTGCGCATCGCCACAGGTGCCAGTCTGGGCTTTCTGATCTGTAAGCTGATGAATTGGAACTATGGGGTGTTTTACACAGTTACCCCCATGTTGTTGCTGGGACTGGTGCCAGTGATGAACGGCCATGCCGCACGCCAGTTGCTGGCCGCGGCTGTTGTCTGTGGGATCGAGGTGGGCATCATAGGCGGTTTGTTTGGCAGCCATCCGGCACTGATGACCTTGATTGTCTTTGTGCTGTTTCTGTATCGCTTTGCCTGTATGTCCCGTGGCGCCCTGTTTCTGTTTGGTGCCAATGGAGTGATCAGCCTCAGCATCATGCTGCATTTTGCCAGTTATCCGGATACCGATCTTAACGATCTCATCTTCGGTAATTTTTGGGCCAGTGTGCTGTCTGTGCTGATAGCTTATTTGATGACAGTGCTGATCCCGGATGTTGAGCCTCGCAGTGCTTATGTGCCCGGGCCCAAACAGCCCCACAGAATGCGCCATGAAGCTTTGATGGGGGCCAGCGTCGCAACCCTGTCGTTTCTGATATTCCAGGCTTTCGATCTGCGCGATTCCATGTCGGCGCAGGCTACTACACTGCTGTTGCTGTTTCCCATGCATTGGAACGGTGCCCTCGACTACGCTCGCAAACGGGCAATGGGCACTGTGCTCGGGGTGGTATATGGTATGGCGGTGCAGCTGTTGCTGTATGACTGGTCAGGTGTGCTTTTGTTGGTTGTACCTATGCTCTGGTTCGGTACTTTGTTGTTTGCCCAGGCTCATGTCAAAGAGGCCAGTGGTTCGGCGGTGGGCTTTGGTGCCATGACCACCTTAGGGATATTGTTCGGTCAATATCTGACTCCGGGTAATGATCTGATCTTCAGTGCCCTGTATCGGGTGAGTAGCATTCTGGTGGCCATAGTCGGTACCCTGTTGGCTTGTTATCTGTTACATCATTTCCTCAATAGCTTTGAGACGACCCGCTTTGGAGAGTAACTACCTCTAAACGAGAATCGTTATCCAATACATTGTTAGAAAAGGGTTTTTTATAAAACTCAAATCGTAAGCAAATATTTCAAAGCTTGGGATTTATTTGAGCTGCAAACCTTATGGCATCTGGATTATGTCCGATCTCTCCGGTTTTTTGATGTTTATCGCAAACTTCTCATATATGTGATTTGGATCTATGCTATAGCACTTACTCATTTTGGGGGATAACAGATGAAATCAATCACGCTCGCCGCAGGTGGTCTGCTGCTGTTGGCTCAGTCCATAGGAACCGCTATGGCAGCAGAGCCGGCTATGCCACCGCAGGCCGCGCTTTGTGGCAGTTGCCACGGCCCTCAGGGACAGGGCGTAGAGCCGTTGGGCCCAAGACTCGCCGGACTCTCAAGCCAATATATTCAACAACAAATCAAGCTGTTTCAGGCAGGAACCCGCCAAAACGCTACCATGATGCCTATGGCCATGACCCTGCAAGGGGATGAGGTTATCGGCCAGGTGGCGGATTACTTCGCGGCCCAGAGTGTCGCTGAAGTCAAACCCCAGCTCAGAGGTGAGCAAGTGGTATTTGCCGATCCGACCGAAAAACTGGTGTACCAGGGCGACTGGACCCGGAACCTACCCGCTTGTGTGACTTGTCATGGCCCTTCAGGCCTGGGTGGCGGCACTTTCCCCAGGCTTGCCGGTCAGCAAGCCAGTTATATCAAGACTCAACTGCACGCTTGGCAGGATGGCAGCCGTAAAGGCGATGTCGATGGCATGATGGAGCATGTTGCCAAACAGCTCAGCAGCGCCGAAATCGACGCTATTGCCAGTTATTTTGCCAATCTCAAGTAAGGACGCAGCATGAAAAAATCTACTCTGTTTATCATGGGTGCTGTGGCCGCAATTACAGCTCAGGCCCAGGCCGAGAATCTGCCCGATCGTCAGGCGCAACTGCCTTCTTCACCCAAGGTTCAAGGGCAGGAATATCTGATCCCCAGACCTCTGGATGCGATTCCGGCCGGTGCTTTTGGTGATAAGGTACGTCAGGGCTATCAGCTGTTCGTCAATACTCAGCAACTGCGCGACAAATACGTCGGCAATGAGTTGAACTGTGTCAACTGCCATATGGATGCCGGTCGTAAGCCCAATGCTTCTCCTATCTGGGGCGCTTACTTCGCTTATCCTGCCTATCGGAAGAAGAACGATAAGGTCAACAGCTTCGAAGAGCGTATTCAGGGCTGTTTTACCTATTCAATGAACGGCAAGGCGCCAGAGAGCGGCAGCCCTGAGTTGGTGGCCTTGTCTGCCTATGCCTATTGGCTTGGGGTAGGTGGCTTGATGGATCAATACGGCGTCAAAGGCGAAGTGCCTGAACTGGCCGATGCCGAGCTTATCAAGGGCGGCAAACGGGAAGACTTCCCCATCCCTGAAGCTATTAAGCAGCAGTTGACGGTAGAGCAACGCGCCAATTTGCCGGGCAGGGGTTACCCTTCAATCCCCAAACCTGAATTGGCTTATGATCCAGCCCGTGGTGAGCAGGTTTATCAGGCTCATTGCCAAGCATGTCATGGCGCCGATGGTCAGGGCCAAGCGATAGCCGGTGTATATGCCTTGCCACCACTTTGGGGGCCTCAGAGCTTTAACTGGGGCGCCGGAATGCACAGGGTTAACACGGCGGCCTTCTTTATCCACGAGAATATGCCGCTGGGCAAGAGTATGCAGCTAACCACTCAGCAAGCCTGGGATGTGGCCGCCTATATCAACTCCCATGAGCGTCCTCAGGATCCCCGCTTCAAAGGAAAGCTCGAGGAAACCCAAGGCAAGTATCACAAGCATGCCGGTTACTACGGCAAAGAGGTAAAGGGTACCTTGCTGGGCCAGGAGGCTTATCCCATCTTCCCCAAGAAGTAGTAAGGCAAGAGCCTTAATCTATTCGGCGCGCCATCAGGCGCGCTTTTTTTGTTTGGCAGTACAGGGTTGGGAACTTGACTCTGTGGCTTTAGCCCTAGGGGCTGGCAATGGACTGGCTTAAGCCACTAAAAAGTAAAAGGCCGGTCTCAGGGGGAGGACCGGCCTTGGATACAGATGGGCCTCAAATGGAGATGAGCCCAGGTATCACGCTCTGCTTAGATGATCAGAGGTTGTTTTCCAGGTACTGGCGGATAGCTGTGTCGTTGAAGACACAGGCATGGTTGCCGCCGAAACCGACTTCGAGAGCGAAAACGCCATCGCCGATACGCATGTTCTTGGCTTCTTCGGCATTGTCGTTGATGTTCTTTATATGCAGGGTTTTGATCTGCGCAACAATCTCTTCCTTGGCGTCCTGGTCGTTGGCGAGTTCTCTGAACGCGGATTTGACACGATCCAGTGCATAGGTGGGCACATACATGATCTCTTTGGCGCTGTCGAAGCTGTCCCAGTCAAAGGTTACGTCCAGGTCGGCATCCAGAATGCTTTTTATGTCCTGCTTGAACTCAACCACATACTGCTCTTCGATAGAGCGCTTCCATTGTTTTTCTTGTAAACCCATTATTTCCTTCTCTATAAGTTGAGGAGAGCGCGTACTGGCTACTCAAGCAACCGATTTACGCCCCCAAATCATATCCCTTGGTTTGTTTCCAAGGAGGTAAACCGGGGCCAGTCTACCTATTTTGTGGCATGGGATCCATAGGGTTATAACCGAAAAATGCTTCCTTAAAAATAAATTAAAAACTCAGCTAATCAATGAGATTGGTTGTTTATGTCCGGTGACAGGCTATTTGTTCGCGAATAGAAACACTCGTTGGCAACTCTCTAGCGGCGATGACAAATCCTCGCTGTTATAGGGGCGGAAAGCAGCTTGGCCGCTATGCTTAGCGTCATACTGAGGCGGTGGTCGCCCGCGCCTTATCACTGACTCCTGGGGGGGAATTCGGCATTGACTTGAGCTGGGGCGCAGTAGATGTGGGCCGCAGTTTGCTCCATTATGATGGGGAGTCTTGGCTATTGGCTGCAGCAATATCGGGGGAAATGCTTACTCTTTGTTGGGAAGATTACTTTCTTTAGCTTGGCAGTTCAGCTGCTGTCTATTGGCAAGGGTTTTTCCCTGGGGCAAGATGAATTCAGCCGTATGCCGTTTTGCTCGAATTATCAGCATAAGCTTGCCCGTTCAATCAGGATTACAAGGATTGTCATGACTCAGACTCACTATATTGCCCGTTGCCATTGTGGCGGGGTTCAGTTGGCGCTCACTTTTCCCGAAGGAGTGAACAATGTTCGTCGTTGTGATTGCTCCATGTGTCGCCGCCGCGGTGCGCCGGTAGCTTCTGTGTCCTTGGCCAATCTCAAGCTGGTTAGCGGTGCAGAGCTCACCAGCTGTTATCAGTTCAATACCCATACCGCCAAACATTATTTCTGTAGTCGCTGCGGTATCTATACTCACCATCAAAGGCGCTCGAATCCAGAGGAGTATGGCGTTAATCTGGGGTGCATCAACGACTTGGATCCTTTTACTTTCAAGGATGCTCCCGTGATGGATGGCATCAATCATCCCGCTGACAGGGAGGCTTCATGACCGAAAAGTCCGCTGCTCGCTGCCCTGTATGTCAACAAGCCAACCAATGCGCCATGGCGGCAGGTACAGATCCTGCGCTTTGCTGGTGCATGAAGGCTGATTTTAGTTACCTGGAACTGACCCTGCGGGATATTCCCAAGCACAGTTGTATCTGCCGACACTGCTTAATCAATATAAAGAAAAATGCCGCTCACCATGAGTGAGCGGCATTTTTACCGAGTTGATTTAATCCGCTGGATCAGCTGCGGTCATCACGACGACGGGGCTTACGATCCGGACGGCGTTCGCCCGAGTGCTTGCGAGGGCGACGAGCAGGGCGCTGTTCACCTTCGAAGCTCTGGCTACCTGCTTCACGGATATTAATAGGCTTGCCGCATACCCGAACTTTCTTCAGGTGCGCCAGTACGTCTTTAGGCATACCGGCAGGCAGATCGACTGTAGTCAGAGAGTCAAACAGTTGGATTTGGCCTATGTAACGGCTGTCTATGCTGGCTTCATTGGCGATGGCACCCACGATATTGCCCACACCCACTCCGTGCTCACGACCCACATCCAGTACATAACGGCACATCTGCAGATCCGGGTTATCCTTCAGGGAATCGGCCTTGCCGAGATCGCCGGGAACCGGACGAGAGTCACGACGGCGCGAACCACGATCGTCGCGTGAGCTACGATCATCACGGCTGTCACGCTGACGCTCCTGGATCGGAGGCAACTGCAGCGGACGCTCCTGCTGTACTTGTTGCAGCAGTGCGGCCGCCAGAATATCTGTGTCCACTTCCAACTGCTGACACAGTTGAGCCACGGCGCCCTTCATAAAGTCCAGCTCTTCGTTGGCTATGGTGGCAGCTACCTGATCGCCCAAACGTGACAGACGGCGCTCGGCCACAGTCTCAGGGCTTGGAACCTTCATTGGAGAAATACGGCTGTTGGTGGCACGCTCAATGGTGCGCAGCATGCGCATCTCTCTGTGAGTCACAAACAGAATCGCCATCCCGGTACGACCGGCGCGGCCGGTACGACCGATACGGTGTACATAGGCTTCGGTATCGTAAGGGATGTCATAGTTGACCACGTGACCGATACGCTCAACGTCCAGACCACGGGCAGCAACGTCGGTGGCAATCAAAATGTCCAGCTTACCGGACTTGAGTTGATCCACGGCGCGCTCACGGGCCTGTTGATTCATATCACCGTGCAGTGGTGATGAGGCGTAACCGCGGGCTTCCAGCTTCTCGGCCAGTTCCACACAGGAGTTACGGGTACGCACGAAGATGATGATACCTTCGGTGTTTTCCACTTCGAGCACACGTACCAGGGCTTCCAGTTTATTGTGCTGAGACACCTGTACAAAACGCTGCTCAATGGAGTCAACCGTGGTGTGGCTGGCGGCAATGCTGATGGTGGCTGGGTTGTTCAGGTGCTTGTTGGCAACCCGCTTGATCTGCTCAGGCATAGTGGCAGAGAACAGTGCCAGCTGACGCTCGGCCGGAGTATGATCCAAGATCCACTCGATATCGTCGATAAAGCCCATTTTCAGCATTTCATCGGCTTCATCCAGCACCAGAGCCTTGAGGCTATCGAGCTTGAGGGTGCCACGGCGCATATGGTCCATGACTCGGCCTGGAGTACCAACGACTACCTGAGGGCCGCGACGCAGCGCCTGCAGCTGTTGGTGCATGCTTTGACCGCCATAGATAGGCAGTACATGGAAACCTTTCATGAATTTGGCATAGCTTGAGAAAGCTTCAGCTACCTGTACCGCCAGTTCGCGGGTCGGTGCCAGCACCAGAATTTGCGGTGCGTTGAGGTTATGATCTGTTGCATTAAGCAGAGGCAGAGCGAAGGCACCGGTTTTACCTGTACCTGTCTGTGCCTGGCCAAGAATATCCTGGCCCGCCATCAGGGGGGCGATACTCGCGGCTTGAATTGGGGTCGGGTTCTCGTAGCCGAGCTCATCTAGAGCACGCAGCAATGCCTCGGAGAGGCCGAGTTCCCGGAAAGTTTTTTCACTGGATGACATGGGTTGTAGCCTTGTGGACGCGTCTGGATGACGCAGAAAGTTTCACAGACAGAAAATCAACCCCGTGTCGATTTCCCGCACCGAAAACGCCAGATTATAACAGCGAAATCTGCTATTTTCCACGACTAAAGGTGTTTTTATGGCAAATTTAAAGCAAATAGTAGGCCAACTATCGGTTTTGTAGCTGTTCCGATGGCAGTCGCAGCAGCAGATCGGCCGCTTCGGTCACGGCGCCGATAAAAGGATAATCCAGTCTGTCGGGCGTGTCATCACGGGTATGGTACAGGGCGTGGGCGGGAACGCCGAAATAGAGCCAGGGGATCCCAGCCTGGTGGAAGGGATAATGATCCGAGGCCCTGAGCCAGTCGCTGCGCTGCACGCTGCGACCAATAGGGCGCGGATGACTGGGGCGAATGCACAGCCCTGTGCCCGCCATCAGATAGGCGCTGAAGTCATCATAGTGGCGGAAATAGCGGCTGCCTTCGAGGTAGATGGCATAGGGAAGCCCGGGCCTGCCTATCATATCCAGATTGACCGCCAGCGAGATGTGCTCGGCAAAACCGCTTTGTTGCAATGCGCTCACCAAGGCCTTGCTGCCATAGAGTCCGGGTTCTTCGGCGTCACTGGCAATAAATAGCAGGTTATAGCGACTGGGCGCTTGTTTGACTCTTCGGGCTATGGCCAACAAGGCCGCCACGCCAGAGGCGTTGTCGTCGGCTCCCGGATAAAAGCCCGGGCCGCGATCGCCCAGGTGATCATAGTGGGCAATCAGCAGGCGCCACTCAGTGGTCGGTTCGGCAGCCGGCAGCCAGCCCAAAAGGTTGATGCCCCGAGCGTCGGCAAAGCCATCGACATAGTTGAATGAGTGTTGAAAGCCGCTCAGAGTCTCGGCCAGGGGCGGAAATACCGAAGTGAGCGGCTGCAGGCCGATTTGTTCAAAGCGCTCTGTGAGGTACTCGCGGGTCAGCGCAGCGCCTTGGGTGCCGCTGCGCCGACCTTGCAGCCTGGGCGAGGCAAGCACTTCGATATCCTGTTGCAGCTGCTTTGTCTCGGCCCAGTTCAGTTGAATCTCAGCGCCGCAGCGTTCGGGCGAACTGCTGCAACCGGCAGCAAGCATCGGCAATATCAATAGGAGTGCCCACAGCGGAGAGCGAATAGAGAGTGCCCACAGCGGCGGGTGGATAGAGAGTGTCATCGGCATCCTGCCTCCGGCAAGGGTAATCAACTCAAGCTATGTTGCAGTTTATACCATTCTCCGAGACAGGTTTGCCTGCTTATTTCGCGGCTTGTGCCACGCCGCCCTGATAGCCGGGCGGTAGGGGATTGCCGCCATGGCTGGCCGAAGGCGTATCTGCCTCTGCTCGGCCTTTGAGCTTGAATACCTCTATTCCCGATACCAAATGACGCTTGGCGCCTATGGTGACCAGAGTCGCCGGGGGCAGGGCACTGGGTTCAACCAGCGCAGTGCGGCCATCGGGCAGGGCGACGGTAGTGCCATCCGGGCCGGAATGGACCACTTCACCCAAATAGCGTTTGCAGTTGCCTACCAAGGGGTCCAAGGCTGCCAGTAATAAACCCGCCATACAGATAACCAGGGCCAATAACAGTAGTCTGTTGCCTGTCACAGTCACCTCACAGCATAGGTTTAAGGAAGCGGGCGGTATGGGACTCTGGATGCTCGGCTACCTGCTCCGGGGTGCCGGCCACCAGAATAGTGCCGCCACCCGAACCACCTTCCGGCCCCAGATCCACTATCCAGTCGGCTGTCTTGATCACATCCAGATTGTGTTCAATCACCACTATGGTGTTGCCCTGGGACTTGAGTCTGTGCAGTACATCCAGCAGCAGTTGGATATCGGCAAAGTGCAGCCCTGTGGTGGGTTCATCCAGAATATAGAGGGTCTTACCTGTATCCCGCTTCGACAGCTCTTTAGCCAGTTTGACCCGCTGAGCCTCGCCGCCGGAAAGGGTGGTGGCGCTCTGGCCCAAACGTATATAAGACAGACCGACATCCATCAGGGTTTGCAGTTTACGGGCAATGGCCGGCACCGCATCGAAGAACACACGGGCTTCCTCGACCGTCATCTGCAGCACTTCGTGAATGTTCTTACCCTTGTACTTCACTTCCAGCGTTTCACGGTTGTAGCGCTTGCCCTTACAGACATCGCAAGGCACGTACACATCCGGCAGGAAGTGCATCTCTACTTTGATAAGGCCGTCACCCTGACAGGCCTCACAGCGGCCGCCCTTGACGTTGAAGGAGAAACGCCCCGGCTGATAGCCGCGGGTACGGGATTCCTGAGTCGCCGAAAACAGCTCGCGGATCGGGGTAAATATGCCGGTGTAGGTGGCCGGATTGGAGCGCGGCGTGCGGCCTATGGGGCTTTGATCTATGTCCACCACCTTGTCGCACAGCTCCATGCCCTCGATACGCTCATAGGGCGCCGGCTCTTCGGCGGTGGCGCCGTTGAGCATGCGATGGGCAATCTTGAAGAAGGTGTCGTTGATCAGGGTAGACTTGCCTGAGCCGGATACCCCGGTGACACAGGTCAGCAGTCCGACAGGGATCTCCAGATCCACCTGCTTGAGGTTGTTGCCGCTGGCACCGAACAGCTTGATCATCTTGCCGGGATCGCAGGGCACCCGACCTCCGGCCACAGTGATTTTTTTCTTGCCGGACATATATTGGCCGGTAACAGATGCTTCACAGGCCATGATGGCGTTGATGTCACCGTCACAGATCACTTCACCGCCATGCACCCCGGCGCCGGGGCCGATATCAATAATATGATCCGCCATGCGGATGGCGTCTTCATCGTGTTCAACCACAATCACAGTGTTGCCCAAGTCCCGCAGGTGAGTGAGGGTGTTGAGCAGGCGCTCGTTGTCGCGCTGATGCAAACCAATCGAAGGTTCATCGAGTACATACATCACCCCGACCAGACCGGCGCCAATTTGGCTGGCCAGACGGATCCGCTGCGCCTCGCCACCTGAGAGGGTTTCTGCCGAACGAGACAAACTCAGGTAGTTGAGGCCGACATTGACCAAAAAGCCCAGGCGATCGCCCACTTCCTTGAGGATCTTCTCGGCTATCTGTGCCTTTTGCCCCTCAAAGCCCAGGGTGGCGAAGTAGTCGCTGGCCTCGCCAATGGACCAGGTGGTCAACTCCGGCAGATTGATATTGCCTATAAACACATTGCGGGCCTCTTCGCGCAGGCGTGAGCCGCCACAACTGGAACAGGCCTGATTGCTGATGTACTTGGCCAGCTCTTCACGCACCGAGTTGGACTCTGTCTCCCGGTAGCGTCTGTCCATGTTATTGAGGATGCCCTCGAACGGGTGGTTGCGAACCACTACATCGCCGCGGTCGTTGATATAACGGAAGGCGACATTCTCTTTGCCTGAGCCATAGAGCACTATCTTCTTCACTTTGGCGGGGAGATCGCCAAAGGGGGTTTCCACATCGAAGCCGTAATGCTCGGCCAGTGAGGTGAGCATCTGGAAATAGTAGAAGTTGCGTCTGTCCCAGCCACGAATGGCGCCGCCGGCCAGCGACAGCTCGTCGTTGGTGATCACCCGATCGGGATCGAAAAACTGCTGTACCCCGAGGCCGTCACAGGTCGGGCAGGCACCGGCGGGGTTGTTGAAGGAAAACAGCCTGGGTTCCAACTCGGCCATGGAGTAACCACAGTGAGGGCAGGCGAAGTTGGCGGAGAACAGCAACTCTTCATTGCTGCCTTCCTCCATGCTGGCTACAGTGGCCACACCGCCGGACAGCTCCAGTGCGGTTTCGAAAGATTCCGCCAGCCGCTGCTGCAGATCTTCGCGTACCTTGAAGCGGTCAACCACCACATCGATATTGTGTTTTACATGCAGATCCAGTGGCGGCGGGTCGGACAGATCGCACACCTCGCCATCGATCCGGGCGCGAATATAGCCCTGGGCCGCCAGGTTCTCCAGTAATTTGACATGCTCACCCTTGCGGCCCTGCACTACGGGAGCCAACAGCATCAGGCGCTCGCCTTCGGGGCGTTCCAGTACCTTGTCTACCATCTGGCTGACAGTTTGTGCCGCCAGCGGCTGGCCGTGAACCGGGCAACGAGGCTCGCCCACACGGGCAAACAGCAATCTGAGATAGTCGTAGATTTCGGTAATGGTTCCCACGGTAGAACGGGGGTTGTGGGAAGTGGACTTCTGTTCAATCGAGATCGCCGGGCTCAGGCCTTCGATATGATCCACATCCGGTTTTTCCATCAGGCTCAAAAATTGGCGGGCATAGGCCGACAGGGATTCCACATAGCGCCGCTGACCTTCGGCGTAGAGGGTATCGAAGGCGAGAGAAGATTTACCCGAACCAGATAAGCCTGTAATAACAATGAGTTTGTCTCGGGGAATGGTCAGATTGATGTTCTTGAGATTGTGGGTTCTGGCACCGCGAATGTCTATCTTGTCCATCAGTCTCTACTTTGGCTAATCACTGGAGAAAAAGAGCACAAGTATCACATATTTTGCGCTGTGCCGATAGCGGCGGCGCATTTGTCCTACTGACAGCATACTGTCAGTAACAAGCCTTCAGTCGTGGGCTGAGGGCGACTTGGGTTTTTCTCTTTGAGCTGTTCAAAACCTTCGTGGTAACATGCGCTCCCTTAAAAAATTCTTAATCCAGGGCATAAACTATGGCCAACGGTGGACTTTCCGGCACAGAAAGAAAAGTCGCGTTCTCATTAGCCAGTGTATTTGGGCTGCGCATGATGGGCTTGTTCATGATCATGCCTGTCTTCGCGCTCTATGGACAAGATCTCAAAGGCTTCTCACCTCTGTGGGTGGGTATTGCCATCGGCGCCTATGGTCTGACTCAAGCGATACTGCAGATCCCCATGGGGATACTGTCAGACAGAATTGGCCGCAAGCCGGTTATCCTCGGCGGCCTGTTGGTGTTTGCCCTCGGCAGTGTCCTGGCGGCTATGTCCGACAGTATTTACGGCGTTGTCGCCGGCCGTGCTCTGCAGGGTATGGGCGCCATCGCCGCCGCGGTGCTGGCATTGGCGGCGGATCTTACCCGGGATGAGCAACGCACCAAGGTGATGGCTATCATAGGTATGTGCATAGGTTTCTCCTTTGCCTTGTCGCTGCTGGTGGGGCCTGTGGTGGCGCAGCATCTTGGGCTATCGGGCTTGTTTGCCCTGACTGCGGGCCTGGCGCTGCTGGGTATGCTGATAGTGCAACTGCTGGTGCCCAACCCTGTGGCCCATGCGCCCAAGGGCGATACCATGGCGGAACCGGGCAAGCTGAAAAATATGCTTAAAGATCCGCAGTTGTTTCGCCTCGATGCCGGTATTTTTATTCTGCATTTGGTGCTGACGGCGGTATTCGTGGCATTGCCGCTGGACTTGGTGGACGCAGGTCTTGTTAAAGAAAAGCACTGGATGCTGTATTTTCCGGCCTTTGTCGGCGCCTTCTTTTTGATGGTGCCGCTGATCATCATCGGCGTGAAGCGCAACAATACCAAGGGGATGTTTCAGTTTGCTTTGTTGATCATGCTGGCCTCTTTGCTGGCGATGGCGCTGTTTTCCCATAGTCTTTGGGTGTTGGCGTTGGCCATAGTGGCCTTCTTTACCGGCTTTAACTACTTGGAAGCCTCGCTGCCCAGCCTGATCGCCAAATTTTGTCCCGTGGGAGCCAAAGGCTCTGCCATGGGGGTGTATTCCACCAGTCAGTTTCTCGGCGCCTTCTGTGGCGGTTTGCTCGGTGGTGGCGCCTATCAAATCATGGGCGCTGCCGGAGTGTTTAGCGTGGCAGTGGTGCTGCTGATTATCTGGCTGGCATTGACCCTGGGAATGAAAAATCCTGTGCTGCTCAAGAGTTATACTCTAGAGGCCCAAGTGAGTGGCCGTGAGCAGGCGCAGAAGATGGCCGCCGAGCTTTCTCAATTGCCGGGGGTTGCCGAAGCCATAGTGGTTTTGGAAGAAAGAGTCGCTTACCTCAAGGTGAACGATCAATTCGATTTAAGACAAGCCAGAGCTGTGTTAGGCTCTGTCAATTAAGCTAAGTTTAAGTGAAAATCGCAGGAGATTTCGATGGCCAGTCGTGGTGTTAATAAGGTAATTCTGGTGGGCAATCTGGGGCAGGACCCAGAGGTGCGCTACATGCCAAACGGCAACGCCGTAGCGAATATCACAGTGGCCACCAGTGAGTCATGGAAGGACCAACAGGGCCAACAGCAAGAGCGTACCGAGTGGCACAGGGTTGTCATGTTCGGCAAGCTGGCTGAAATTGCCGGTGAGTACCTGCGCAAAGGCTCACAAGTGTATCTGGAAGGCAAGCTGCAGACCCGCAAGTGGAAAGATCAGAGCGGTCAGGATAAGTACACCACTGAAGTGGTTGTCGATATGGGCGGTACCATGCAGATGCTGGGTGGCCGTAACCAAAATCAAGGTGGTATGAGCCAGGGCGGCAATCAGGGCGGTATGAACCAAAACCAAGGTGGTTACGGCGGTGGTCAGGCACAGTCTCAATACAATGCGCCACAGCAGTCCGGCGGCTATCAGCCCAAGCCTGCTCAGCAACCACAACAGCCACAGCAACCACAGCAGCAGTACAACGCGCCGCAGCAGCAAAGCTATGGTCAGCAGCAGAACTCAGGTTATGCGCCCAAGCCACAGCAGCCAGCGCCACAACAGGCGGCTCCACAGCAGCGTCCGGCACCACAGCCTCAGCCACAACAGCAGAACTACACGCCGGATCTGGATGACGGCTGGGATGATGATATCCCATTCTGAGGTCTATTGGAGATAGGCACTTGTGCTTGATACCAGAAAAAGCCACTGCAACTGCAGTGGCTTTTTGCTTGGCGCCTTTCGAGCGATAGGTGCTGCTCTTTTGCGGTAATAGCTTGAGGCTCGGGATTGAGCTATTGCTGTTTGGCTCCGTCTCCTTGAACCTGACCAGGCCTTTAGCAATATTATCGACGTCATGAACGGTTTACTGAGATGCTTTCCTGATAGGTACAGATGAGCTTTGGGTCTCAAGTCAGTGCCCGCTATGCCTGATTCGCCAATAGCGGCAGGATATTTTTGATAAAAATTGACAATCTTTACATTTGTGAGTGGCTTATCTGTTGTTTAGTGTTTGATGGTTTTTTAGGCGGTGGGTCAATTTGACTTGATGGCGGTTATTCTGCTCCCCCGGTTGGCTACTGCAGATAGTGTAAAGGTGTTACTGATGTAATACTTTGTTTTATCTGTTATATTCGTTCATTCAGTTATTTCCCCTTGTCTTAGTTGTCGGCTTTTTTAGCACTATCCTTTTCTCTTTCCCGTCGATTGAACCTCAGTTAATGGTGCTTTATCCTGCCTTTTTCGCTGTTGGGACAAAATTTACCTATATGTTTGGACAAAATGTCTTTTGGTGTGTTTTTTGTTCGTTTTGGTGGTATAGGCTATTTCTTGTTTGATTTTTGGGTTTTAATTCTGATCTTTATTGTGTTTATGGTTCAATTTGTCATAGCTACCCCTTTGTGATCTTGGTCTCGTGTCATTATTTGTTATCCTGAGTGTCTTTAAGGATAATCTTACGCAGAGTGTGGTCTTTGATTCGACTGCACTTGGCAGGTCGCAGCCAAGGGTTGCGACCCCAATCAAAACTCATAACGACAAGAGTGTGAGGACGCTATGAACAGACGTCAGTTTTTCAAACTGTGCGCTGCCGGGGCGGCAACTTCAGCCATATCTGCGCTGGGGTTGTTGTCCGAGAAGGCTTATGCTGCAGTTCGGGAATTCAAACTACTCAGAGCTAAAGAGACCCGCAACAACTGCCCGTATTGCTCGGTGGGTTGTGGCTTGCTTATGTATAGCCAAGGCAGCGGTGGCAAAAACTCTGAACATGCCATTTTTCATATTGAAGGTGATGCCGATCATCCGGTAAACCGTGGGGCGCTCTGCCCTAAAGGCGCAGGCCTGGTGGACTATGTCAACAGTCCGCACCGTCTGCAGTACCCTGAGTATCGCGCTCCGGGCAGTAATGAATGGAAGCGCATCAGTTGGGGCGAAGCTTACAAGCGTATTGCCCGTTTGATGAAAGACGACCGTGATGCCAACCTGATTGAGAAAAACGCCGATGGCGTAACAGTCAACCGTTGGTTGACCACAGGGATGATGACCTCATCCGGAATGGCGAACGAGAGTGGTTTTGCGACTCAAAAGTTTGCTCGTTCTCTTGGCTTAGTCGCCATCGATACCATTGCACGTAACTGACACTCCCCAACGGTAGCAAGTCTTGCTCCAACATTTGGGCGCGGTGCCATGACCAACCACTGGATCGACATCAAGAACTCTAATGTAGTGATCATTATGGGCGGTAATGCTGCAGAAGCGCACCCTGTCGGTTTCGGCTGGGTCACGGAAGCTATGCAACATAACAATGCCAAATTGATTGTGGTTGACCCTCGTTTCAACCGTAGTGCTGCTTTGGCCGATCACTATGCTCCTATCCGCTCAGGCACAGACATTGCGTTCTTGCTGGGTGTGATCCGCTATCTGATCTCCACCAACCAGATCAACTTCGATTATGTGAAGGCCTATACCAACGCCAGCTATCTGGTGCGGGAAGACTTTGAATTCCACGAAGGTCTGTTCTCAGGTTTTGATGAAGAGAAGGGCGACTACGATAAAGAATCCTGGTTCTATCAACTCGACGAAAACGGCTATGCCAAGGTGGATGAATCCCTTGAGCATCCACGTTGTGTGTGGAACCTGCTGAAACAGCACGTAGAACGTTACGACTTTGCCACTGTCAGCAACATCACAGGGACACCGGTAGACGACTACCAAGTGGTCTGTGAGGCGATTGGCAGCACTTACACCAAAGACAGGGCGGCGACCTTTATGTATGCCCTGGGCTGGACTCACCATAGTAAGGGTGCGCAGAACATTCGTACCATGGCCATGGTGCAGTTGCTGTTGGGTAACATTGGCCAGTTGGGCGGTGGGGTTAACGCCTTGCGTGGTCACGCCAACGTTCAGGGCTCGACCGATATGGGTCTGCTGTGTCAGAGCTTACCGGGCTACCTTAAGCTGCCCAATGATAAAGACGTCAATCTGCAGACTTATCTGGGCCACTATACGCCTAAGCCGTTGCGTCCGGGTCAAACCAACTATTGGCAAAACTATCCCAAGTTCTTTATTTCGCAAATGAAGGGCTTCTGGGGCGAGCATGCCACAGCTGAAAACGACTTTGGTTATGACTGGTTGCCTAAGTGGGATCAGATGTATGACTTTGGCCGCTATCTCGACATGATGTATCGCGGTCAGATCAACGGTTGTATTGTGCAGGGGGTTAACGCGATTAACTCTATGCCTAACCGCAACAAGAACCTCAAGGCGCTGAGCAAGCTCAAGTATTTGATCGTATTGGATAACTTGGCATCTGAAACTGCGACCTTCTGGCAAAATGAGCCGGATTACAACGAAGTTGATACCGCCAGTATCCAAACGGAAGTGTTCCGTCTGCCCACAACCTGTTTTGCCGAGGAAGAAGGTTCCATCGTCAACTCGGGTCGCTGGATGCAGTGGCATTACAAGGGTGCCAATGCTCCCGGTGAATCCATGCCCGACTCTGAGATTGTGGCCGGTATTTTGCTGGAGCTGAAAAAGCTGTATCGCGAAGAGGGCGGCAAACTGCCTGAGCCTGTGGCGGCGGTCAAGTGGGACTATGCCGATCCGCACAACCCAAGCTCGGTGGAGCTGACCAAAGAGTTGAACGGATACGATGTTAACACCGGCCGTCAACTGAGCAGCTTTAGTGAACTCAAGGACGATGGCAGCACCGCCTGTGCCTGTTGGATCTATGCCGGTTCCTGGACCGAGCAAGGCAACCAGATGGCACGCCGTGACAACCATGATCCATCCGGCAAGGGGATTACCCCTGGATGGGCATTTGCTTGGCCTGCCAACCGCCGAGTGCTCTACAACCGCGCCTCTTGTGATGTCAACGGTAAGCCTTGGGATCCAAACCGCACCATAGTCGAGTGGAAAGATGGCAAGTGGGAAGGCATAGACGTGCCTGACTTCAACGCCAAGCTCAATCCACAGGACAGCGCGCACCCATTCATCATGCAGGCAGAAGGTGTGGGCCGTTTGTTCGCCCTGAAGCTGCTGAAAGAAGGGCCGTTCCCTGAGCACTATGAGCCGGTGGAATCACCAATCGGGACCAACCCATTGCATCCTAAAGTGGTGCACAGCCCAGTGCTGCGTTGGTTTGAGGGTGTGAAAGAAACCATAGGCACCAAAGAGGAGTTCCCTTACGCCTGTACCACATACTCGCTCACTGAACACTTTAACTTCTGGACGACTCACTGCCGTTTGGCGGCGATCTCCATGCCAGAGACCTTTGTGGAAATGAACGAGCAGTTGGCAGCAGAAAAAGGCATCAAGAATGGTGATTTGGTGAAGGTGAGCTCCAAGCGTGGCCACATCTTTACCAAGGCTCTGGTGACCAAGCGTTTGCAGCCACTGCAAGTCAATGGTCAAACGGTACACACCCTGGGTATTCCACGTCACGGTAGTCATAACGCCCTCACCAAGAAGGCATATACCTGTAACGTGCTGACCACAGAGATGGGTGATGCCAACACGGGTGTTCCTGAGTACAAAGCGTTCCTGGTGAACGTTGAGAAGGCGGAGGTCTGATAATGGCAACACAAGATATTATTCGACGCTCAGGCACCTCAGCGGCAACGCCGGCATCGCAAACTCGGATTGGTGATATCAAGCAGGTTGCAAAACTGTTTGATGCGACCAAGTGTAACGGTTGTAAGGCCTGTCAGGTGGCGTGTTCCGAATGGAACGATCTGCGTGAAGAAGTGGGCAGTTTCGAGGGAAGTTATCAAAACCCGATGAAACTCTCCGGCCAGGTCTGGACCTTGATGGAGTACAACGAGGTGATGGACGAGCGCAACAAGTTGCGCTGGCAGTTCACTCACTCAGCTTGTATGCACTGCGCCGATCCAGCCTGTCTCAAGGCGTGTTCGACCGCAGGCGCCATTGTGCAGCACGCCAACGGGGTAGTGGATTTCGATTCAGACAAGTGTGTTGGTTGCGGTTACTGCGCCAGTGCCTGTCCGTTCGATATCCCTAAAATCGACCCCAAGGACAACAAGGCCTACAAGTGCACCATGTGTTCCGACCGCCTGGCGGTCGGGCTGGAGCCTTCTTGCGTCAAGACCTGTACCACAGGCGCACTGCGCTTCGGTACTCGTGAAGACATGTTGTTCTATGCCGACAAGCGGGTGGCCGAGCTCAAGGAGCGTGGCTTTGCCAAGGCCGGGTTGTACAACCCGGAAGGTGTGGGTGGCACAGCGATGATGATGATATTGCACGATGTCACTCAGCCTGAAAGCTACAACATGCCGGAAGATCCGCAGATCCCACTGTCTGTCACTCTGTGGCAGGACTGGGTCAAGCCTTTGGGTACAGTTGGGATCCTGGCAACCGCCGCCGTGGCTTGTCTGCACAAGATCACCGTTGGCCGCAACATAGTCGAAGAGGATCAACCCGGTTATCAGCCGCCTGAGGAAGATCAGCAAGCGGCTCAGAAAGAGGAGGACGGCAAATGAGCAAGCATCACAAGCAAGAGATGATAGTGCGTCATAAGCTGTTTGACCGCATCTGCCACTGGTTCATTGTGGCGGCAGGTTTGGTCACCTTTCTGACCGGGTTTTCGTTCTTTTATCCTTCCTTCCAGTGGATGGGGGCTATTGCGGGCACGCCTCAATTGGCGCGCTTCGTTCACCCCATTGCCGGGTTGTTTATGTGTCTGCCGCTGATGTTGATGTTGGTGCGTTACTACCATCACAACAAGTGGGAGAAGAACGACCTGAAATGGATGCTGTCCATCAAGGATGTGATGTTTGAGAACGAGGACAAGATCCCGCCTATCGGCCATTACAACCCTGGGCAAAAGGTGCTGTTCCGTGCTTTCGTGGTGACCTCCATCGGACTGACGGTGACAGGCTTCATCATGTGGCAGCCTTATTTTGCACCTTATTTCTCAGCCACAACCATTGGCTGGGCGATTCTGGTGCATGCCATCTGTGCCCTCATCATGCTGATTTTCGTGATGGTGCACTTCTGGATGGCGACCTGGGTAGAAGGTTCGGTTGCGGGCATGCTCTACGGCAAGGTCTCCAAGGCCTGGTGCCGTAAGCACCACCCCAGAATGCTGGAAGAAGATTCGGAAGCGGAGAAACACTAAATGAGTCAAACAGCCGAGATACCCCTGGCCCCCGGCAGCGAGTCGCCGCTGGAGCTCAAACCACTGAAAGCCGCCGATCCTGTCAGCGTTTATCTGCGCAGAGCCAAGCGTCTGGAAGTGTTGGCCAAGGACTCGCCGCTGGCTGATTACCTGGAGCTGTGTCGCCGTTTGGTCGCCGTACAGGCCAAACTGGCGGCGGAGGAAGACTTCGGCCTTCCTCCCGCCTGGGACAAGTCCGAGGGATTGCCCCTCGCAGACTTGGGCCCCAGTGCCGACAGCTATTGGCAGAGTTTGCTGCAGCAACTGCTCAGTGAACTCCTGCCTCAGGTGGATGAGTCGGTCGCCCGGGTGCTGCGTCTTTTGATGCAACAGGCGCCCGAGCAATTGAGTGCCTGGGGGCAGGCGCTGCGTCAGGGCAACCTGAGTGCAGTGCCCGCCAGGTTCAGTCTGTTTCTGTGGGCTGCCATGGGGCTTTATTGGTCTCACTGGGCGCCGGCAGTCATTCAGCGCATGGATCAGCGCCAGGTCAAACAGCAGAGCCTGTGTCCGGTTTGTGGCAGTCATCCGGTTGCCAGCGTGATAGTCGATGAACCCAGAGCCGGTTTGCGTTATCTGCATTGCAGCCTGTGTGAGAGCGAGTGGCACTTCATACGTGCCCATTGCACTTGCTGCGGGCATGACAAGGAGATGACCCTCTGGTCTTTGGACGACTATCAGGCCGAAGTTCGCATCGAAAGCTGCGAGGCTTGTCATGGTTATACCAAGATGATGTTCCTCGAAAAGTCACCGCTAATGGATGTGGCCGCCGACGATTTGGCAACCCTGATGCTCGACAGTCAGCTCAATGAGAAAGGCTATGGTGCCACCACAGTCAATCCCTTGTTGCTGGCTCACGAGACGGAAGACAGCGAGTAACTAGCTCGTTAGTAACGAAAGCCGGGAGGGCTTAGGCCCTCCCTTTATTCAGTCAATGATGAAACAGATGATGACCCAAACTGCCGATACCCTCAAAGACCTCTATCGGGCTTTGCCTTCCATGGATAGCCTGCTGGCCGAGCCAGCACTGGCTCCGCTGCTGAGCCGCTTTGGCAAGGCCGCCGTCAAACAGGCGCTGGATGGACAACTTCGGCTGGCAAGAGCCGGGATAGGCCGTGAGCAACGCCTGCCCGACTGGTGTCACTCACACCAAGCCTTGTATGGCATTTTGGTTGATCAGCTGTCCAGCGATTATCGCCACAGTTTAAGGCCGGTATGGAACCTCACCGGCACCCTGCTGCACACCAACCTGGGACGGGCGCAGCAGTCCGAGGCGGCCATCGAGGCCGTTACTTCTGTGATGCGTTACCCGACCCCACTGGAATTTGAGCTGCAGGCCGGCAAGCGCGGCCATAGAGACAATGCCGTCAGCTCGCTTATTCACCGCCTCACCGGCGCCGATGCTTGCTGTGTGGTTAACAACAATGCCGCCGCCGTGCTGTTGATGCTGTCGGCGGTGGCCGCCGGTAAAGAGGTGATAGTTTCCCGCGGTGAGCTGGTGGAAATAGGCGGCGCCTTCCGGATCCCCGATATCATGCGTCAGGCCGGAGTGACGTTAGTGGAAGTGGGCAGCACCAACCGAACCCATCTCAGGGATTACGAGCAGGCGATAACCGACAACACCGCCGCCATCATGAAGGTGCACACCAGTAACTATCATATTCAGGGCTTTACCGCCTCGGTGGAAGAGTCACGGCTGGCGACATTGTGCCGCGAGCATGATATTTCGCTGATCTCGGATCTCGGCAGCGGCTCGCTCACCGACTTGCGCCGCTTCGGGCTCAAGCAGGAACCTACTCCGCAGGCGATGCTGGCCGATGGCGTCGATTTGGTGAGCTTCTCCGGCGACAAGCTGCTCGGTGGCCCTCAGTCGGGATTAATAGTCGGCAAACAGTCGCTTATCAATAAGTTGCAAAGCCATCCGCTCAAGCGGGCGCTGCGCTGCGATAAGCTGATTCTGGCGGCGCTGGAAGCCACACTGATCCACTATCTCAACCCTGAAACCCTGGATACTGAACTGCCTATGATGGTCAAGTTCGGCCGCAGTCAGCAGCAACTCAAGCTGCTTGGCAGCCGTTTGCACCAGGCGTTGCAGCCCCTGTTTGCCCCCGGTTATCAACTGCAGCTGGTGGAGTGCCGCACCCAGGTGGGCAGCGGCTCACAGCCGGATACCTTCCTGCCTTCGGTGGCACTGGCGTTCAGTGCCAATCCGGGGGCTAGCCTGATTGAGCTTGAGCAACATTTCAAGCAGGCCGAACGGCCGGTGATCGGCCGGATCAGCAATGAGCAACTGCTGCTGGATCTGCGCGGGGTCGACGATGAAGCCGAGCTGCTGGCCGAGCTGAGCACCTTGGGAGTGTCGCTGTGATCTTGGTAACCGCTGGCCATGTAGACCATGGCAAGACCAGTCTTATTCGGGCCTTGACAGGGCAAAATACCGACAGATTGCCGGAAGAGAAACGCCGCGGCATGACCATAGATCTGGGTTATGCCTTTATGTCGTTTGCCGACGAACAACGGCTGGCCTTTATCGATGTGCCGGGTCATGAAAAGTTTATCAACAACATGCTGGTGGGCGTCAGTCATGCCAGACACGCGCTCTTGGTGCTGGCCTGTGATGACGGCGTGATGCCGCAGACCCGCGAACACCTGCAGATTTTAGCCATGTTGCCGCTTGAGAGCCTGACACTGGTGCTTACCAAGAGTGACCTGGTGGAGCGGGCCCGCATCGATGAAGTGGTTGCAGAGAGTGAGGCTCTGCTCTGTGAGTTTGCCCTCAAGGCCTCCGGTGTGTTTAGCGTTTCGGCCAGCAATGGCCAGGGGATTGAATCGCTGAGGGACCATATTCTGGCGCTGGCAGCGAGCGAGCTGCAGCATGAGAAGGCTTGCGTTGCCGCAGACGCGCAGCAGGCCTTTCGCCTGACCCTGGATCGCGCCTTCAGTGTCAAAGGCGCCGGTTGGGTGGTCACGGGCACAGTGATCAGTGGCAGTGCCAATGTTGGTGATAACCTTTATAGCTCGGGTCAGAAAGACAAGCTGAGGATCCGCGGCATTCACTGCCAGGGACAGGAGTCGCAGACGGCGTTGCCGGGCACCCGGGTCGCCCTCAATCTCAGTGGTGTTGATAACCACAGGGCGCCGCAACGCGGCGATTGGCTCAGTAGTTTGCCCCAGCCGGACGCCTGTGGTCGCCCTGTGGTGCAGATCCGCGCCTTTGAGCCTGTGACTCACTGGCAGAGCGTACATTGCCACCACGGCGCCGATCATACTCTGGGACGCATATCCCAGTTAACCGAGGCCGATGAGCGCGGCTACTGCCTGGCTGAGCTGGTGCTGGATAAGCCGCTGTTGTTATGTCAGGACGACCCTATAGTGCTGCGTCACGCCAGTGGCAAGCACACCCTGGGCGCCGGTAGAGTGCTGGCGCTGACAGTTCCCAATCGCAAGAAACGCACCGACGAGCGGCTCGCTCTTATTGGCTGTCTCGCCGATGCCGAAACACCGGCCACTGCACTGGCTTACCTAGGTAAACAGCAGGCCTTGGCTGTGGCTGACTTGGCCTGGCGCTGGCAACTGACTGAAGCCGGTCTGACTCGACTCATTCAGGAGGCCAGACTCAGCCGCCACGGCGGCTTCCTGTTGGCACCTGAACTGCTGGAAGCCGAGCAACAGCTCTATTTGTCACTGCTGGAGCAATACCATCAGCAGCACCCGGATCAATTGGGGTTGGGGCGCAATCGCCTGTTGCGTATGAGTCACAGCAAGTTCCCCTTGCCACTGGCCAGTTTGATCCTGGAGCGCCTCTGTCGCGATCGCCGCATGGTGCTGCGCGGCGCCTTGTTGCAGTTACCGCAGCACAGAATGACCTTGGACCCTCAAGCCGAAGCCTGTTGGCAGCGTTTATCCCCCTGGCTGGAACAGCAGGATACTCCTGTGTGGGTGACTGAGATGGCCGAATATCTTGAGCTGGAGCCGGGTGAGCTGCGGCCGCTGTGTTTCCAGTTGGTGCAGCAAGGGTTTATTACCGCCGTGGTGAAAGACAGATACCTGCTCAGCAGTAAGCTGTGTCACTACGCCGATCTTATTCGCGGTCATTTAGCGCAAAAGGGGCAACTGGAAACCGCTGAGTTCAAGGCGATGATAGGTCTTGGTCGCAAAGTGAGTATCCAACTGTTGGAGTTTTTCGATCGCAGCGGTTTTACCCGCAGGAAATATCGCAGTAACAGTCGGGAGATCCGGGACGCTGAACTTTTCTGGTCCCATGAAGATTGGCGGAAGAACATAGGAGTCGAACCTACCCGGGACTGCTGGCAGCCCCACCCGGATTTGAAGTCCGGACGCCTCACCGGAGACGACGTTCTTCCATCGAAAGACAGGGAGATAATAGAAAATGAATTCAGTTGAAGCAACCCTGTTTTTATTTACTTTATGAGTTTGTGATATAGCTCTTATTTTATTTTAAAGTCTGTAAATTTTTATTATTTAGATAGGTTCAGAGGGTACTTATGGATTATTATTCGCATGACGTTGTCACCGAGAAACAAGTCACCCTTATGGAACAAGGGCAGGCTTCGGAATTAACTGACTATTTAGCGAACGAAGTGAGAATCGCCCTGGTATATAACGGCATTTCCCATACAGTAATGTTGGCCAGTCCGCAGGATCTTGAAGCCTTTGCTATCGGCTTTACTCTGTCGGAGCGTATAGTTAGAAACATAAATGAAATCAAGGGTGTTGAGCTGGAATATACCGAAGAAGGTGTGCTGGTTCAGATTGAGATAACCCAAAGATGTTTCATGGAATTAAAGCAACAAAGACGCAATATGGCCGGTAGAACCGGTTGTGGACTTTGCGGTGTTGCCCAACTTGAAGAAGCGGTTAAACCTGTTATTCGAGTTGATAATGGTGCCGAGTTTAATATCAACAATTTAAAGGTTGCTTTGAATTTTGTTAAGGACAATCAACAGCATTTTAAATTAACTGGCGCCACCCATGCTGCAATGGGTTTAAATAATGATGGGCATATTATTGATGCCTATGAAGATATTGGAAGACATATAGCACTGGATAAGTTAATTGGTGCCTTTTCACAGAAACATGCCGAGCGGCCAATCGCGGTTTTATTGACCAGCAGAGCCAGTTTCGAGATGGTGCAAAAGGCTGCCAGTGCCAATATTCAGATTCTTTTTGCCATGTCCGCCGTGACCTCACTGGCGTTGGAGTTGGCCGAGAAGAGCAACATCACGCTGGTGGGCTTTTGCCGCAACGGTCGTGCGACGCTCTACACCCATGGTCACAGACTGACGGGGTTGAGCCGCGATCGCCTGGCCAAGGCCATTTAAGTAAGTAAAGACAAAGTCCTCGCGGGACTTGTTCGCCCTTTCTTTAGCACAGCGCCTACTGTCTGCTCATCATCGTTGTTAAACACTGTTTATGGCCGGTCGGAACCCAGTTTCGGCCGGTCTTTAGTGCTTTGATGATGCCAGACAGCCGTCGTTTGCTGCACTCCAGCGGTTTTATCGCCGTAAAGGCATGAAATAAGGTGCGACAGGTCAGTTGCTGTGGGCTGTTTGTTCGCACCTTACAAAATGGTTGACGGACACCCAGTGTCCGTTTTGGCAAGGTCTCGTTCATTAGGGTAATGACATGACATGGCAACAATTTAAACAACAATATCTGGTCCGTTTTTGGGCTCCCATGCCGGCTGTTATCGCTGCTGGTATTCTTTCCACTTACTATTTTGGTCTGACCGGTACCTTCTGGGCCGTGACCGGCGAATTCACTCGCTGGGGTGGCCACTTGCTGCAAATGCTCGGTGCCGAGCCGGAAACCTGGGGTTATTTCAAGGTGATAGGTCTGGCCGGTACGCCGCTGGATCGCATCGACGGCATGATGATTATCGGCATGTTCGGTGGCTGTATCGCCGCGGCGCTATGGGCCAATAACGTCAAGCTCAGAATGCCACAGAGCCGGGTGCGCATCATGCAGGCCCTGGTTGGCGGCATCATTGCCGGCTTCGGCGCCCGTTTGGCCATGGGTTGTAACCTGGCGGCCTTCTTTACCGGTATTCCGCAGTTCTCGCTGCATGCCTGGTTCTTCGCGCTGGCCACTGCCGCCGGTTCTTACTTTGGCGCCAGGTTCACCTTGCTGCCCATGTTCCGCATTCCGGTGGCGCTGAAGAAGGTCACCAAGGCCAGCTCGGTCAAGCAGGATGAAAACCAGGCCAGAAGGCGTTTTCGTATCGGTATGCTGGTGTTTATCGGCATAGTCGGTTGGGGACTCCTGACCCTGTTCAACGCACCCAAGCTGGGTATTGCCATGCTTTGCGGTGTCGGTTTCGGTCTGCTGATTGAAAGGGCACAGATCTGCTTTACCTCGGCATTTCGCGACATGTGGATCACCGGTCGTACCCATATGGCCAAGGCGATCATCATAGGTATGGCGGTCAGTGCCATAGGGATTTACAGCTATGTGCAACTAGGGGTTTCACCCAAGATCATGTGGGCTGGTCCCAACGCGGTTATCGGTGGCTTGCTGTTCGGTTTCGGTATAGTGCTGGCCGGTGGCTGCGAAACCGGTTGGATGTACCGCGCCGTGGAAGGGCAGGTGCACTTCTGGTGGGTTGGCCTGGGTAACGTTATCGGCTCCACCATTCTGGCCTACTACTGGGACGACTTGGCCGAACCACTGGCCACCAGTTGGGACAAGGTCAACCTGCTTTCCAGCTTGGGGGACAAGGGCGGCTTGCTGGCCACCTACCTGATGCTGGGCCTGGCGTTTGTCGCCATGCTCGCCTGGGAAAAACAATTCTTTGCCCGTAAAGCCAAACGGGATGCACAACTGACTGCGGAGGCCGCGTAATGAGCCAATATACTCCTGATTACCAATTGGATATGGTTGGTGAACCCTGTCCTTATCCCGCCGTTGCCACCCTGGAGGCCATGCCCCAGCTCAAACCCGGTGAAATTCTGGAAGTGATCAGCGACTGCCCACAGTCGATCAACAATATTCCATTGGATGCCAAGAACCACGGTTACAAGGTGCTGGAGATAGAACAGAACGGCCCGACTATCCGTTATCTGATCCAGCGCTGAATTAACATTAATTTCCGCTGTTTCAATCGTTCAAAGACGCTGCTTTTGCAGCGTTTTTTTATGCGGGTTTAACGTATGGCGGTTGCGAGGCTTGGTATTGGGGCATCATAACTGTTCAAATATTGAGATTGCCGAACGCGGCGAGACAATGGCCGCCATGACTCTATGTCAGATTTGCACTGCAACGAGTTAAAGGCAAATATAAGCTGTGGTTCGGCTCTTCCCTACATCAAGGAGCAGTAATGAAACAGGTTATTTTTGATACTCCAGGGCAACCGGAAGTGCTCTATTTGGCTGATGCCGAGATCCCTACTCCCGGCCCGGGGCAGGTGTTGATCAAGGTGGCTGCGGCCGGTGTCAATGGTCCGGATTTGGCCCAGCGCAAGGGCAACTATCCGCCCCCGGCAGACGCTTCTCCCGTGCTGGGACTGGAAGTAGCCGGTGAGATAGTCGCGTTGGGGCAAGGCGTAGACCAATGGCAGACCGGACAAGCGGTCTGTGCCCTGGTGCCGGGTGGTGGTTACAGTGAGTATGTGCTTACCTGGGCGGGTCATTGCTTGCCTGTGCCCAAGGGCTGGAGCTTGGAAGAGGCCGCTGCGATTCCCGAGACCTTCTTTACCGTGTGGGGCAATCTGTTTATGCGAGCCAGGTTACAGCCAGGCGAGACAGTGCTCATTCACGGCGGTTCGGGCGGCATCGGCAGCAGCGCCATTGCCCTGGCCAAGGCTTTTGGTGCCAGAGTACTGGTGACTTCCGGGAGCCCGGAGAAATGCGCCTGGTGTCGGCAACTGGGAGCCGAGCTGGCGATCGATTATCGACAACAAGATTTTGTTGAACCTGTACTGGACTGGACCCAAGGCAAGGGGGTCGAAGTGGTGCTGGATATGGCTGGCGGCGACTTTGCCAACAAGAACCTCAAGGTACTCGCCTGTGATGGCCGCATGGTGTCTATTGCCATGCAAAGGGGAGCCAGGGCTGAAGTGGATATCTTTCGCCTGATGGCCAAACGCATTGTTTGGACCGGCTCAACCTTAAGGCCTCAAAGCGTCGCGGCCAAGGCGGCAATTGCTGCCGAACTCAAGGCCAAGGTCTGGCCGTTATTGAATGAAGGTGCCCTGAAGCCACATATCTTTGCCAGCTTCCCGCTGCAAGACTGCATTGCGGCACACCACTTGTTGGAATCCGGCAATCACTCGGGCAAGGTGGTGCTGACACTGAAGTAAGTAGCTACTGACGCGCCACTCCCTATGGCTGCTGAATATTCCTTCGGCAGCTTTTTCTTCATTGTTGCTGGTTGGCTGTAACATGCAGCCTTAAGGCGTTTGCGTGCAAAATTCAACTTGCCCTGGTGGAAATTTCGGCTAAAGTCCTTTGTGAGAGCACTCTAGGGTGCTGTCATGAAAAATTAATCGTTATTTAGTTGGAAAAATCACGGTTTGCAGCATTGATTCTCGGAAAGATTCTGTAAGAATACGCACTTGAAAACGCCACCTTCCAAAGGTGGAAACCTATTTGTGGCAAAGTGAGCAGTAGTGCG
This sequence comes from Shewanella chilikensis, assembly GCF_037953065.1. Classification (NCBI taxonomy): domain Bacteria; kingdom Pseudomonadati; phylum Pseudomonadota; class Gammaproteobacteria; order Alteromonadales; family Shewanellaceae; genus Shewanella; species Shewanella chilikensis. The sequence continues at coordinate 521,152 of NZ_CP149966.1, forward strand.
CTTCTTTGGCCGAAAAACTTTAGGGAAGGCGTGAGCAAGTCTAGGCACAAAGCGCAGCGACTTATTGGCAACTTCTCTGGTGTATGTGTTGATTTAAGGGTATTGGCATATATGTATAACACTGCAAAGAAACAAGTTTGGTATGGCGAGCTCAGAACCGCACGTGGCAATGCTATCGTCGTCCATGACAATCAGTTACCCGAAGCCTCTCCTGGACGTATCTACCTGTTCAACTCTCAGCGCAATGCGATTATTGAATATGTGGAAGATATAGTTAAACCCAACTTGCATGAGCTGGGTGAGGATGAAGCCAAGGCTGCCGAGCGTGAGTTCGGTAGTGCGTTCAAAGCGGTCCGCAGCGAGTTTATGCAAAAGCAGCAGGCCAGAGTCAATCTGAACAACGTCAAAGACAGCGCTCCGGCGCGTAAGCCCAAGCCGGAACCTGAGGTCGAGGTTGAAACCGACAACATGGGTGATGATTTCGATGACGATTGGGATGACAGCTTCGACGACTGATATCCTTCTGCCCGGCCGTCCGTCTTCAGTTTACTGAAGCGGTGGCCCGGGTATACCGGACAGTCGAATACTGACATTAGCTATTGGATAGCCGATTATTCTTTATCGAAGCTATCGACTATGATGGCGCCCATAGAGGCAGGCATGGCGATCAGCAGGGTGCGCTTCAGCGCCAGTAAGGGATCGCTCAATAATGGCCATTTATCCAGGGCCAGTAAGACGACACTCACCACCAGCAAGGTCAGGGCATAAGCCAGCAGGATCCGCAGCCAAAATCCCCACACCCTGGCCTTGATATTGGCCTGAAACACACTCTGATAGGCAAACAGGGCGATAAAGCTCAGGCTTAATACCACCACCAGTACCAGATTCAGCACCGGCAGATTGGCCGCCAGCATCCAGGCTTCCTCGGAAAAGGAGATGGGCACGGACAAGGCAAAGGCGCCTATGCTGATCTGGCCGAGATCCTCGGCGTTGAAATAGAGTTTGGTCATGCCTGGGTGTCGAACTCGTAGCGGCTCAAATGATGATAGATTTGTCCGGGCGTTATCCAGGGATCGCCGTGCAGCTGTGGCTGATTGGCGCCGTCCGGCAGCATTTGTGGCTCGAGACAGACCCCTTGCCAGGCCTTCATCGCCTGGCCCTTACGACCCTTGACGCCTTCGAGCCCGGCGCCTGTGTAAAGCTGCACTCCGGGTTGATTGGTATACAGTGTCAGGCCGCGACCGGATAGCGGCGCGCTCAAACGGCCCACACGCCAGAGCTCATCTTTCTGTTGCCGGCTGATAAAGCAGTGATCCAGCCCTTGGCCGGCGGCCAGTTCCGGCTGTCCAAGCAGCATCTTGAGTGCCTTGCCCTGACTGAGATCCAATATGCCGCCTTGGGTATCGATTATACCGCTGGGAATGCCTTCAGAGTCGGTTGCCAGGGCTTTGTTGCTATCGAGTTGCAACTGGTGCTCACTGATATCTGCCCGGCCATCGAGGTTGAAATAGCTATGCTGGGTCAGGCTCACCGGGCAGTCTTGGCTGCTTGAGGCCATAAACTCCACAAACAGGTTGTTGCCCGCCAGGCGATAGTCCAGTTGTACCCGGCATTCTCCGGGAAAGCCCATGTCGCCATCCGGGCTTATCAGGCTAAGGCGCACCCCGTCCGGCAATGTGCCCAGTTGCCACTGGCGCCGATGAAAGCCTTCGCGGCCGCCGTGCAGACAGTGGCCGTTGAAGTTCTTATCCAGAGAAAAAGTCTTGCCGCGGTAGTTGATTTGACCTTGCTTGATGCGATTGGCGTAACGCCCTACAGCGGCGCCCAAACAGGCGTCCTGAGCCAGATAATCGGCCACAGAGTCACAGCCAAGCACGATATTGGTTCGTTCACCGTGGCGATCCGGTGCCCACAGTGAGCGAATAATGCCACCGAGACTGAGCACTTCCAGTGCCAGAATGCCGTTATCGATTCTGAGTCTTTCTATCTGTCCGCCGCGGGGATCTTCCCAATTGTCGAGTGCGCTGAAACGTATCATCTGCTACTTCCTTTTGGCTTTAGGGCTACAACTCAGTCCAGGCGGCTGGCTCCGTCGCTGGGGCTGCACAGGTACACACTGACCTCCAGCTCGGTTTTGGCCGGATATTGCTGTTCGACGGCGGCGATCACCTTGTCGGTCAACTCATGTTCCACCAGGGCTATGACGCAGCCGCCAAAGCCCTTGCCTGTCATTCGTACTCCACCGCGTTCGCCGACGACTTCGGTTATCAATTCCACCAGGGTATCAATTGCCGGATGGCTGATTTCAAAGTCATCGCGCATCGAGCGGTGCGATTCGGCCATCAGTTTGCTGAGCCTGGCGATATCGCCCTGCTCCAGGGCGCGACAGGCGCTCTGGGTGCGTTGGTTTTCACTGATCACATGGCGGGCGCGGCGAAAGGCAACCGGGTCCAGTTCATCCTCGGCGCTTTGCAGCGCCCTGAGCGACAAGTGGCGCAGGGTATCCAATCCGAAATGTCCGGCCACCTGTTCGCAATGCAAGCGGCGCTCGCCAAACTCTTTGTTGTGAGCGATGGAGGGTAGGCCGGAATTGATGATCAGCAGACTGAGATCCTCGGGGAAGGGCACGCTTTCGCAGTCCAGATCCAGGCAATCGATCAGCAGCGCTGCACCGGCTTCGGCCATGGCACAGGTGATCTGATCCATAATGCCGCAGCTATGGCCGACATAGTGGTTTTCACCTCGCTGTGCCAGTTGTGCTATGGCCAGTGGCGACAAGTGCAGTTGACTGGTGTCATTGATGGCGGTGCCGAAGGCGATTTCCAGCGAGGCCGACGAGGCCAATCCGGCGTTGGCGGGCACATTGCCGATCACTGCCAGGTCCAGGCCACGAGCCGGCAGACCACTTTGGGCCATGGCCGAGGTAAAGCCCTTGAGGTAGCTGACCCAGCCCTCATCCTCGTTCATGCTGCCTTCATCGCCATAGTGCCATTCAAAAATGCCGGGAAAGGCACCTGATACGGCGCGGAACTTGTCGTCGTCACGGCGCTTGACCGCGATCACTGTGTGAAAGTTGATTGCCGCCGGCAGCACCAGACCTTCGTTATAGTCTGTGTGTTCCCCGATAAGGTTGACCCGTCCGGGGGCCTGATACAGGGCATCGGGCTTGGTGCCGAAGGTTTTGACAAAGAGTTTTGTAACGCTGGGGGCAGGATTCGACATGCTCTTATGGATTCCGCAAAAAAACGCTCGAACAGCAACATAAATGACTGCTTTTTTGTTGTTATATCATTTCTGTCACTGAGGTGTAAGTGAGATTTTTATCCCGGTTGCATTCCAGGGGGGATTGGGGGTATTCGGAAAGATGAAAGGAAAAAGCCTCACCCGCCGTGAGTGGACAGGGTGAGGCTCAAAGCCGGTACTGATAAGTGACGCTTTTCGCTTGCGCCGAGTATCAGGAAACCGCTTTCTTGGCGTCGGCTTCCTTGACGGTTTCGGCCGCCAGCAGTTCACAGACCACATGCTCGACGAAACCGGCACCGGCGGCTTCATAGAGGTTGTAAACACTGTGTACGCCGGATTCACGCAGCGCCACACCTTCATCACCATATTGCACTATGGCGCTGATTTTGCCTTGGTAATTCAGTTTCTTGAGTTGCTCAACCGCAAACATGTTACCCGCATGATACGGCATCGCCAGCAGCACCAGCTCAAGCCCTGGAGCTCGGTCGAGTTTTTCCCAGAAGTCGGTATCCGAGGCATCACCTTGCACTACGTTACGCCCTTGCTCGCGGTGGAAATCCACCAACTCCTGTTTGTGTTCAATACCCAGAATCTCGCCATCGAATCTGGCCTTAAGCTCATCATAGGCACCTGAGCCTATGCGCCCCATCCCCAGAATAAGGAAGCGCGGATTGCCCACGGGGATCTGCCTGTCTTCCGGGTGCAGCGGGTGCTTCTCGAGTTTTACCAGTTTCTGTTGGTACTTCTGGTAGATGTTGCCCACCATGGCGTTGAGTGGTGCCGCCAATACAAAACTGAAGCTCAGTGCCACGGCAATGATCACCAGCCACTGAGAGGGTAGCCAGCCTTTGCTGGTGGCCACCGCAGCCACAATCAGGCCAAACTCACTGAAGTTACCCAGGTTGAATGAGCCCAGCATAGAGGTGCGCGAGCGCAACTTGAAGCGGGTGAGGATATAGACAAACAACAGGATTTTCAGCGGGATCAGCGTCACCAGCAATACAGCCAGCATAATATCTGTCACGCTCGGCAGACCGTTGAGACCTATGGTGAGGAAGAAGGCCACCAGAAACAGTTCTTTAAAGTAGAACAGTGACTTGGCCAGTTCGGATGCCTTTTTGTGTCCTGCCAGCAGTATGCCTATGATCAGCGCGCCAAGATCCGGTTTTAGCCCCACAGACTCAAACAGCCAGGCGCCGACCACCAAAGCCATCACCAAGCCGAAGAGTACCAGGAGTTCACCGTGGCCGACCTTATCAAAGGCTCTGTATATCAATGGTTTGGCTAACGGTAGTAACAGAAGTGCCAGCGCCCATATCGAGGGAAACTCGCCCTTGGAAATGGTCAGGAACAATACCGCAAAGATATCCTGCATAATCAGAATACCTATAGCGACCCGGCCGTAGAGGGATTGCATATCGCCCTTGTCTTCCAACACCTTGACCGCAAACACAGTACTGGAAAAGCTCAGGGCAAAGGCCAGCAGGGTCAGCTGTTCGACCGTAAGATTGGTCAATTGCACCAGGCCAACCAGCCCCAGCAGTTTGAGAATAGGGACAAAGATCACCATGGATAACATCAGGTGCAGGCTGGAGCCGGCCCAGACTTCGGCCTTGAACAGGCTGCGGATATCCAGCTTGAGGCCTATGGCAAACAGCAGCAGGGTAACCCCTAAGTTGGCCAGTTCGTTAAGCATTGGCAGGCTGTCATTGTCTACTCCCAAGGTATAGAGCACAAAGCCGGCAGCCAGATAGCCGATAAGCGGTGGTAAATTGATGCGGTTGACCAGCATGCCGCAGGCCAAGGTAATAACAAGAATTGCTGGTTCCATTTTTATTCTTTCGGGAAAAATGATGGCTATTTGAAGGGTATTCTATAAGAAGAGCATTAAATTTAAATAAAAAAGCGAACTTATCTGCTGATAAGTTCGCTTTTCCAAAAGTATTGGTGCTTAAGTAAGGTGTCTGCAAGTCCCATATCTGCTTCGGGTGGGCCTACAGACTAGTGCTCCTTAGTAAAGAGCCTAGATCCTTTGCCAAGGTCCCTGAACGCTAATTTTCGAGCAGTATGTCCAGGTGGGCGGCAAACTCTTTCGGGGCCATGAAACCTGTCACTCTCAGCTCATTTTTCAGCTGGCCCTGCTCATCGATAAACAGCAGTGTCGGCAGCCCCAGCACATCGTAGGCTTCCAGCAGGGCGACATCGGTTTCATCCATGGCGGTCACATCGGCCTGCAGCAGCACCATCTGTTCCATCCGCTGTTTAACCTCGGCATTCTTGAAGGTGATCTGCTCAAACTCCTTACAGGCCACACACCAATCGGCATAGAGATCCAACATCACCGGCTTGCCGGCGGCCTTGGCATCCGCCAGTTCGCTCTTGAAGTCTTCAAGCGACTTGATCCGTTTGAAGGTATGATGCTCGGCTTGCTGCTGCCCCATGAAGTGGTAGCCCATGGCGCTCATAACCGCCTGGAAGCCATAGGAGAAGCTCGACAGCAACAGCAGGGTCAGGATCACGCTGCGCACTGTCTGTTTCCAGTTGAACTGGCTCAGCTTGTTCTGGTGCATCAGGTAGCCGACAAAGACGATGGCCCAAACAGACCACATGAGATCCGACACCAATCCAGGCCAGATACGGCCCAGCATTATGATGGACACGGCCACTAGCAGGAAACCGAACACATGCTTGATTATGTTCATCCAGGTGCCGGCGCGCGGCAGCAACTTACCGCCCGAGGTGCCTATCAGCAGCAACGGTAGTCCCATTCCCATGCTGAGAATATAGAGGGTTAAAAAGCCCTGCAGCAGATCGCCGGTTTGCGCCACGTACACAAGTACCGCCGATAAAGGCGCCGTGGTACAGGGCGAGGCCACCAGGCCCGAAAGTACCCCCATGACGAATACGCCCAGCAGATTGCCACCCTTTTGTTTGTTGGAGAGGCTGTTCATCTTCTGTTGCCAACTGGCGGGCAGGCGCAGCTCATAGAGACCAAACATAGACAAACTGAGTACTACAAACAGTATGGCTATGGTGATCAGCACAGCCGGGTGTTGCAGCGCCGCCTGATACTTGAGGCCGGCCGAAGCCACTACCAACCCCAGCAGCGAATAGGTAATAGCCATACCCTGCACATAAGCCATCGACAGGGTAAAGGCCTTGCGGGTGGAGACTTTCTGCCCCTGGCCGACAATGATCCCCGATAGAATGGGATACATGGGGAACACGCAAGGAGTCAGTGCCAGACCTATCCCCAACACGAAGAAGGTCAGGTAGTTGAGTAGGGTGCTGTCGCCGGAGAGCAGTTTATCCAGCAGGTTATCCTGTTGGGTTACCGCCTGGCCCTTGGGAGCCGGCGCTTTTGCATCGGCGCTCTTGTCGGTATCGGGCAGTATGCCATCATTGGCCGCCACAGGTTTAAGCAGGGCGTCTCTGGTGGTCGGCGGGAAGCAGAGCTTGCCTTCGGCGCAGCCCATAAAGGTGACGGATAACTTGGCGGCTTCACCTGCCTCTTTGATGGCAACTGGAATTTCGATGAAGGAGTAGTACACCTGCTGCTCACCGAAATACTCATCCGTGTGGCCCTTGCCCTGGGGCAGGGCTATCTCGCCCAGTTCACCGCCATCTATGCTGAACTTGAGTTTGTCGCGGTACATGTAATAGCCGTCGGCTATCACCCAACTGAGCTTGACCTTATTGCCTTGCTGACTGAAGTCGAAGGCGAAGGCCTGATCCACGGGCATCAGCTCAGGTTCACTCTTGAGAAAATCGAATTGCTTGTTGCCAAAGATCCCATCGGCCTGAACCAGTGGGCTGAGAAGCAACAGGCTGCCTAGCAGCAGGGTAAGTATTTTCTTCATAGCTTAGTGTTGTCTTTTATCCAATCCAGATAGGCGGGCAGCCCATGACTGATGGGCACAGCAATAATTTCAGGTACTTCATAGGGATGCAGCTCGAGTATTCTCTGCTCCAGCCTGGGGTAGGCGCTAGCCAGACACTTGAGCTGCAGACTGACTTCAGCCTCCTGGCAGAGTTCGCCCTGCCAGACATAAAAGGAATCCACAGTCTGGCTCACCTGAGCACAGGCCACCAGCGACTCGCGCACCAAGGTTGCGGCCAGGCTTTTGGCACTGTCTGTATCCGGGCAACTGCAAAAAACCAGCAGCGCTTGTTGAGATTTTATGTCCATAATGAGCGGGTTAAATTAAACCTGACTTAAGCCAAGGGGATTAAAATCGAGCGTCTACTTTACGTGTTTTGCCGCAGGCTTGCATTAAGGCTTTGCTGAAACAGTGAGCTTAAGCGCCAAACCCGCTGCAGGCTGCGGACTTGAAATCAGACCGGGTTATCCCCATTTAGTTTTCAACTACTGCAAAAAATGAGGCCTACATGCCATTTCTGATAATGTTGATCATCTTTGTGCTGATCCCTGTCGTCGAACTCTCGGTGCTTATCCGGGTTGGCGAAGTCCTGGGCAGCTGGAACACTGTGGCATTGGTGATCCTCACCGCGGTGGTCGGTGTTTCTCTGGTTCGTAGCCAGGGCTTGAGTACCCTGATGTCGGTACAGAAAAAATTGGCCGTCGGTGAAGCGCCGGGGCAAGAGATAGTCGAGGGCATGATGCTGGCCATGGCCGGTATTCTGCTGCTTATTCCGGGGTTTGTTACCGACCTTATCGGTCTTATTCTACTGACCCCTATCACTAGGGCACCGCTGGCGCGTTATTTCTATCAGCGGATGCAGCTCAAGGTGGTTGCCAGCGCTCAATTCAGAGCCGGTCCGAACCCCTTTGAGCCACCTCATCAAAGAGGTCAAGGCGGTGATGTATTCGAGGGCGAGTTTGAGCGCAAGGCCGACCCTTCCGATAAGCGTCCTGAGAGCCATCAGCTGGAAGAAGAGAGCCCTCAGCTGGAAGAAGAGAGCCCTCAGCGAGGTGAAAATGGCCCTCAGCGAGGTGAAAATAGCCCTCAGCGTAATGAAGGCCATCAGCAGCAGGATACGGAAGATAAAACAGACCAAGATGATAGTCGGCCCGGCAGCGCAGGTGATCGGCACAAACACTGATAAAAAAGACCTTCCGCTCGGAAGGTCTTTTTTATTCACCCCTCATAACTTGCAGCGCTGGTTGGAGAAATTTATCACTTATTTATCAGTGGTTTATCACTGTGTCAGTGGCTACTTCAGCTCTTTGAACAGGCGCCGTAACAGTGGCCGCGGCGTCAGTTTTCGGATACTGTGGCGGCAACCACAGCCGTACATACTCTCAGCTCTCTGGCGTCGCCAAGCGCTTATCCCTCGTTGGGGCAGGGAGATTTGATTTTCTGCGGCTCGCTGATATTGCTGGCCAGATAATAGCTGGCAATGCCCATGAGTATGTTGGTCAGCGGCAGCGCCAGCATCAGGCCTTTTACCCCACCGAGGAAGGCGCCCAGCGCCGCCAGTGGCAGCATCAACAGGAACAGGCGACACAGGTTCAGCACCAGTGAGGCCATGGGTCTGTGATAGGCGTTGAGCGAGGTGGCCACTATGATCACCACGCCAAGAGGGCCGTAAGCGGCGGGCAACACCAGAATATAGAAGCTGAGCCATTCCAGCACCTGAGGGTCGGTACTGAACAAGGCGGCAATTTGCGGCGCCAGCAGCGCCAGCGGAATATACAGCAGGGTCTGGAACAGGAGCACAAACTTCAGCGCCAGCAGCAATGCCTCACGGGCACGCTCTTTCTGACCGGCGCCCAGATTCTGGGCGATAAAGGGCACCAGGCTGGAAGACAGCCCCATCACCACAATCAGCAGCAAAGATTCCAGCCGGGTACCGGCACCGAAGGCGGCTACGGCGGCGTGATCTATCCTGGCCAGCATGGCCATCATCACGGCATTGGCCAGGGGGTTGATCATATTCATCAGCGCCGCCGGTTGGGCGATATGGGCCAGCTGTTTCCAGTTATCGACAAAGCGGCTGAAACACCAACCCGCGGCCACCAACATATGGCGTTTGACCACCAACAGATAACTGGACAGCGACAGCGCCATCAGCCAGGAGATCAGGGTCGCCACGGCGGCACCTTGAATTTCCAGCCTGGGGAAAGGGCCGATACCAAAGATCAGCAGCGGATCGAGGATCAGGTTAATCAGCGCCGCCAGCGACAAAATCGCCGCCGGTGAGCGGGTGTCGCCAGTGGCTCTCAGGCCCTGATTGCCCACCATCAACAGCACCAGTAGCGGCGCCCCCAGATACCAGAGATTCATATACTCATGCACCAGCGGCAGTATGTCGTCTTTGGCGCCCAGCAGAGAAAACAGCGGCTCGATACACAAACTGCCCAGCAAGGATAGCCCGGCAGTCAAAATAAAGGTCAGCAGCAGGGCGTCGTGCAGAAACACCTTGGCCTTGGGGGCGTGCCCGGCGCCAATCAGGCGCCCCAGATTGGTGGACACTCCGGCGCCTATGCCGATGGCAATACTCGACACCACCAGGGTCACGGGAAAGGTGAAGCTGATTGCCGCCAGCGCCTCTGTGCCCAGCTTACTGATGAAGTAGGTGTCTACCAGGTTGAAGCCCAGCACGGTGAGTATTCCTAACATATTGGGAACACTCATATTAAGCAGTACACGACCTATCGGCTGACTGAGCAGCCCGTGTCTGTCTCTCATGGCCCGTATCTGCCTCTTGTGAAATGGATGAAGTCAATCGTGCGGAAGCGCGATTCTAACAGGATTGCCCTGGCTTTAAAAAACGAGGCTCAAAAATTTTCAAAAAATTTTGAGCTGTCCCCTTGGAAGTGCCAAATACGGCCCCCATATAAGCCAACATCAAGCGGCTAAAGCCAATTGGCACGGCCGCCTTTTACATCAACCATGAACCGCCTCATATTGGGCAAAAATCATTAGGAGAATCCATCGATGAATATTCGTCCATTACATGACCGCGTGATCGTCAAACGCCTGGAAGTTGAAAGCACTTCGGCCGGTGGCATCGTACTGACCGGCAGCGCAGCCGAAAAGTCTACCCGTGGTGAAGTACTGGCTGTTGGCAATGGCCGTATCCTGGAAAACGGTGACATTAAGCCATTGGACGTGAAGGTAGGTGACGTAGTGATCTTCAACGAAGGTTACGGTGTCAAGAAAGAGAAGATCGACGGTGAAGAAGTCCTGATCTTGTCAGAAGCTGACCTGATGGCCGTAGTGGAATAAACCACTCGAACCATTAAAGACCTTCCAAAGTAATCGAAAAATTTAAGGATAATCAACATGGCAGCTAAAGAAGTAAAATTTGGCAATGACGCTCGCGTAAAAATGCTGGCGGGCGTGAATGTTCTGGCTAACGCAGTTAAAGTCACACTGGGCCCTAAAGGCCGTAACGTCGTTCTGGACAAGAGCTTCGGCGCACCACTGATCACCAAAGACGGTGTTTCAGTCGCCAAAGAGATTGAACTGGAAGACAAGTTTGAAAACATGGGCGCGCAAATGGTTAAGGAAGTTGCTTCCAAGGCCAACGACGCAGCCGGTGACGGTACCACTACCGCCACAGTACTGGCCCAGGCTATCGTGACCGAAGGTCTGAAAGCCGTTGCCGCCGGTATGAACCCAATGGATCTGAAGCGCGGTATCGACAAGGCTGTAATCGCCGCCGTTGCCGAGCTGAAAGCCCTGTCTCAGGATTGCTCCGACTCCAAGTCTATCGCTCAGGTAGGTACCATCTCTGCCAACTCTGATGAGTCTATCGGTGAAATCATCGCTACCGCGATGGAAAAAGTGGGCAAAGAAGGCGTGATCACAGTTGAAGAAGGTCAGGCGCTGGAAAACGAACTGGACGTAGTTGAAGGTATGCAGTTCGACCGCGGTTACCTGTCTCCTTACTTCATCAACAAGGCTGAAACCGGCTCTGTTGAACTGGACAACCCATTCATCCTGCTGGTTGACAAGAAGATCTCCAACATCCGTGAGCTGCTGCCTATCCTCGAAGGCCTGGCCAAGACTGGCAAGCCACTGCTGATCGTTGCCGAAGACGTTGAAGGCGAAGCCTTGGCGACTCTGGTGGTCAACAACATGCGCGGTATCGTTAAAGTGGCTGCCGTTAAGGCGCCTGGTTTCGGTGACCGTCGTAAGGCCATGCTGCAGGATATCGCTATCCTGACCGGTGGTACTGTTATCGCTGAAGAGATTGGCCTGGAGCTGGAAAAAGCCACTCTGGAAGACCTGGGTACTGCCAAGCGCGTGGTTATCACCAAAGACAACACCACCATCATCGATGGCAGCGGTGAAGAGTCTCAAATTCAAGCCCGTGTTGCCCAGATCAAGCAGCAGGTTGAAGAATCGACTTCCGACTACGACAAAGAAAAACTGCAAGAGCGTATGGCCAAGCTGGCCGGCGGTGTTGCGGTAATCAAAGTCGGTGCCGCTACCGAAGTGGAAATGAAAGAGAAGAAAGCACGCGTTGAAGATGCGCTGCACGCTACCCGCGCCGCCGTTGAAGAAGGTGTGGTTCCTGGGGGCGGTGTTGCCCTGGTTCGCGTTGCCTCCAAGATTGGTGAGCTGGACGTGAGCAACGAAGATCAGAAGCACGGTGTGGTTATCGCCCTGCGCGCCATGGAAGCCCCACTGCGTCAGATCGCCACCAACGCAGGTGAAGAAGCCTCTGTTGTTGCCAACAACGTTAAGAACGGCAGCGGTAACTATGGTTACAACGCCGGTAACGACACTTACGGCGACATGCTGGAAATGGGTATCCTGGACCCAACCAAAGTTACCCGCTCTGCACTGCAGTTCGCGGCCTCTGTAGCCGGTCTGATGATCACCACCGAAGCCATGGTAGCCGAGCTGCCAAAGGAAGAGGCTGCGCCTGATATGGGCGGTATGGGTGGTATGGGCGGAATGGGCGGCATGATGTGATCCTAGCTGGTTAAAATCGTCTATAGCGGCGTTATCTTGACACTCGTTTAGTTCACTAAACGTCGCGGCAAGATGCTTGGCTCTAAAACGATTTTTCCTGCGCTAGATGCAATGTCGGTCTTAAGCTCAGAAGCTTAGAACTTAAAAAAGGAAAGCCCCGATGCCAAAGGTATCGGGGCTTTTGCTTATTCCGAGAAAGGAAAAGGCCCGCGCCTCGAACGCGGGCCTTTTCCATTTCAGCGGTTTCTGCCGAGGGCGGGGGAGTGGTTTGGGTTTGGAATGGCTTCCGGCTGATTGTGCCACTCATTGCCTGCCGCAGGCCTTATGCATATGCACCTCAGTGACACGCTGTGAATACATCCTTGTAAGCTCGGCGCCAACATCCATGTTGGCGACGGTCACTGATGCGCATATGCCGGGTGATTTGGTGCAATCTGCGAGTGAAGTGTTTTGGCTGTCCTCACTCTTCCCCAATAGATAGGTCCCTGTAGGCTCCACACAGCAAAAATGTTGTGGGTGTTCTGACTTTTGTTCTTTATGAAAAATCAAATCCTCTTTATGCTGCACTGCTCCAACAATATTTCCGGCTTATATCCTACAGTGTTAAAGTCCGCTTTAACAGAAACCGCTCCGGGTGCTGGGGAAGTTGATATCACAACCCATCTTTTATTTTCTTCAATTAAGATAAGTCCGCATTCAGCAATTATGTCATCTTCTTCATTTATTAGAATATCAAGCGATGAAATATCTATCGGCTCAATAGCCACATATGTAATTAACTCTTTATTACTTTCAACCGGCTTCAAGTCCATTCTTAAATACCCATATTCTTTCCATCCTGTAGAACTCGCAACATCTGATGAAAAACTGAGAGTTTTATCAAAACCTTCAAAATAAAGGTTAAATATCCAAGCACAAGATAAGTTCTGTGATGTTGGGACACCATACCCAATCACTCTATTGTTCAAAAGAATGTGTTTTATAATGTTCAGTGAAACATCACCAGTACTAAACTTTAAGTATTTCATTGTTTGTTCTGCTCTTTTGATGGGTAATGCAATGTCTCATGAGGTTTGTCGCCATTAGCAGGAATGTCAATACTTGAGCCACATCTTCTATTTTCTGGCCTTCCAAAGATTCCATTTTCACCGATCTGACTGCTTGGAGATGCCGAATCTCCAGGCCCAGCAGGACGAGTCCCACCAGAGGGCTGCAGGCTTGTCGCCCTCTTACTAATAGATAGGTCCCTGTAGACTCCACACAGCAAAAGTGTTGTGGGTGTCCTGACTTTTGCTTGTTTGGATTTGGAATGGCTTCCGGCTGACTGTGCAACTCATTGCCTGCCGCAGGCCTTATGCATATGCACCTTAGTGACACGCTGTGAATACATCCTTGTAAGCTCGGCGCCAACATCCATGTTGGCGACGGTCACTGATGCGCATATGCCGGGTGATTTGGTGCAATCTGCGGGTGAAGTGTTGTGGCTGTTCTCACTCTTTCGCGGGTGAAGTGTTGTGGCTGTCCTAACTCTTTTTCGAACGCGGGCCTTTTCTATTCCAGAGGTTTCTGCCGAGGGCGGGGGAGTGGTTTGGAATGACTTCCGGCTGATTGTGCCACTCATTGCCTGCCGCAGGCCTTATGCATATGCACCTCAGTGACACGCTGTGAATACATCCTTGTAAGCTCGGCGCCAACATCCATGTTGGCGACGGTCACTGATGCGCATATGCCGGGTTATTTGGTGCAATCTGCGGGTAAAGTGTTGTGGCTGTCCTCACTCTTTCCTCTGGCGCAACAAGTGGGCGCTGTTATCGACCTATTTTAAGTACCCGGAATACGTGCGTAAGGCTATCTACACCACGAACGCGGTTGAGGCCGTACATCGTCAGTTTCGTAAACTGACGAAAACCAAGGGTGGTTTTGCCAACGAGAACAGTTTACTCAAACTGCTCTACGCCGGTATATTGAAGGCTCAGGAGCGGTGGTCACACCCGATTCAAAACTGGAATTTAACGCTATCTCAGCTGTCCATCTATTTTGAAGGACGACTGGATGCTCACATCGATCTGTGATTTTTAACGTGACACAGAATTTTGAACACCCTCCTCTTCCACAAAGCAAAAGTGTTGTGGGTGTCCTGACTTTTGGTGTGACTTTTCCCTCTAGTAATTTTTAATAATTAGAAAATACGCTTAATAGTATTTATTTAAGTGACCAATTACCAATGGAGTAAAGAAAAAAAATAACGCTGTCACAATAATAATTGTTATGGCTAAAATTCGACTTCTAGTGATTTTTTTCTTGAATTCATTATCCTTTGTGATGTAATACTGTTCTACCCAAGTTCTAAGGCCCTCGGTATCTAAGGTGTTTTTAATGATTTTTTTAGTCTGAAATTTATATGTTGCGATTAAGCATGATAATATAATGAAGAAGTAAATGATACTCTCAGCGAATTCAATTGGTTTTGAGTTTACTTTGATAGTTGAAAATGTAGTAAAGTGCTGAAGAACTGTTAACCATAGAATTGACGTTATTGTTAGAGTTAATGCTAAATATGTCCTGGCCGTGTTCTTTATCTCTTTTTCTTTTTCATTTTTTTTTGTTTGCTTCTCTATTTGAACCTTAAATGACTCTTTTATAGACTTTAAGTAAATGGTTTCTCTATCATATTGTTCAGTAGTCAAGTAATTGTCTTTATGTAAGGATTTATACAATGAATTCATATAGGCTATGATTCCTTGCTCATCGTGAAATACTTTATTTCCTCCACTGGAGTATGTTCTTTTTATTGCTGTAAGTTCCCTTTTTAACTGTCCAATTATACGTAAGCCAACTTCATTTTTTGTATCTTCTGAACTTTCCTTTTGAACTATTGTTGTCAGCGAGTCTTCTGCTGCATGATGATGTTTGTGTGAGTGAAGTGAATATTTTATGTAATAAAATGCCTGTCTTAATATTATATAGTCACTTCTTGGATTAGACTCTATATCCATTTTTAACTCAGTCATTCCTCGGCTGTTTACATAAAATTTCACCTTGTAAAAGTGCTCTTTTATAGGATGTGTATCTTTATTTTTAAGGCAAAATGATAAATCTTCATAGTTTTTATTTAATGCCCTTTGAGTCGTTGTCCAACTTTCATTGCTCTTTTCGCTTTCGAGCATATTTCTATAATTTGAAATTAAATCATTGGATTTATGAATTAAATCAAACCAAGGTAAGTCAATTTTTCCATCATTTTTGGGAGGTTCTGCTTTAAGAGGATATATGTATACAGTACCCCAAAGGTGCCGATCATCAAGGTTGTTTGTTTCATTGGTCTCGGCAGTTAATATAACTCTAAAGTTTCCATCTGTTTCAGAGTTAGGAGTGTCTTTCCAGTCAACTTTAGATTGAATAATTATTCTTCTTGCATGATGGTCATCTTGAGCTTTAAATCCATAGTTAATAGCTGTACGCTTTGCGTCACATGATGAAATATTGGTAAACCCACCAAATATACCTGGAGTCATAAGTCCAAAGTTTAAATGTCCATTGATACAGGGGGTCCAACCTATATGAGTATATTGCATATTTCCCTCAAAATGTAAAAAATCCACCTGCATAGCAGGTGGCTTTGAACAGCCCCCTAGAAGGGGGCTAAAAGAATTACCCATCCAAACTAAGCTTGATCTGACCGTTTGATTCCTCCGCCTCTACTTTCTGTTGATACCTTACATATCGACGAATGTTCTCTTCGTTTGCTTCCACTGAATCTACAAAGTAGCCTCTTTGCCAAAAGTGGTTACCCCATAATTTATGCTTTCGTAAATAAGGGAATTTGTTAAACAGTCTTATCGCCGTTCTTCCCTTTAAAAAACGAAACACTCAAGCTTGGCGGAAGTCTCACCAGTAAGTGAACATGGTCTATCTGGACATTTAGCTCTACTATCCGACACTTCTTCATGCCGCTATAGATATAAATACTGCGACAAACCTCCTGCCCAACTCGGCCCTTCAAGATCCTGTGTCTATACTTTGGCGTCCACACAATGTGATACCGACAGCGATAGAAGACGTGCGATGCACTTTCATATCTGCTCATATCGCTTACTCCTTGATTTGCTGGTAACAAACCGAGTCAGTATGCAGTATGGGCACTCTTCGGGCTGAGCCCCGACTTGACGATCACCACCTCCATAGGAGGTGGTTTTGAGGTGACAATAAAAAAAGCTCACTATGAAGTGAGCTTTTTTAGAAAAAATTTATTCTAAATCAATCTCTTATACCACATAATAGATTCTTTTTGATCTGAAACAATGGTATTTGTTCTGGTGTCAATGCACATCCCATGTGACAGTGTTGAACCGTAGGGGGTGATACCCGCTCTACGTAAATTTTTCTCTTTTGCTTTCATATTATTACGTTGTCTTTTGTTCCAATGTGCTGAAAATAAGAAATTTATAGCAATGGTAATGCTTACAGCGCTCAAGATGACAAGTAATGTGGACATAAGCTATCCCTTTTTAGAGTTTGTTTTCACAATCACAATTGTAGACCATGCTGGACTTTTTGATCTCAAGCGCAGTCTTCATTTGTTGTGAGCGTGCAATGGTATCAATATGTTTTTGATATTAGCAATTTTTTTTGGTTACTTTTTGCTCTGACTTTGGTTATCAACAGGCTTATCCACATTTATTGTTGATAAGTTTGTTTTTAAAGTGGTTGATTGTTTATAACTTTTGCCGTGCCAAATTCTCATATATGAGAAATAGTTCGCTAGTCGGAAGCCTAGGATGAACATAGTTTTCCTTTACATGGGGAAGCATTAGCAGTGCAAAATTCTGTTTGAGGTATCACCCATTGAGCTAAGGACGAGCGATTCTCAGTGAAGAATGTTATTAAGAGATAATTCTAAGTTGACTCAGTTTTAGGGCTGTAATCCCTATCTATAGGGATGGCTACCGCAGTGAATTCTAGCTATCCCAGAGCGTACTGAACCTGATTAAATTTCAACAAAAACAACACTAAAGCTATCAACTTGTGGCTGGTAAAACCTTAGCTTAGGGCACAAGTTGCACAGCCGTTAAAGTGGTTTTTGTCAGGGAGGTAGATGAGGTGAGGTGTTAAAAGCTTGTCCTTGCCTTTTGCCTGCTCGGATGAGAGCGGCTGCCATCCCTGATTGTTATTCGCACTTTAGCTAACGCTTAAGTATTGCTTTCGTTGGTTTTTTGTTAAAAGCCTAGCCAATCCTACAATATTACCGCGGTGAAAAACAAGCTTTACCGCATGGGGTTTTGTTGTGCGGTTTGGCTGAAGTAACTTGTTTGAGTGACTTGTTTGAGTAACTTGTTTGAGTTGCCTGCTTGAGTTGCCCGTTTAAGTTGGTCGCTTGAGCTAGTGGCTTCTGTGAATGGTTTTGTTGGTCTGTTAACTGGCAAAAAGTGTCTGGCGGGGAAGCGGCGATGATTTTTAGGGAAAAGTGAACGGTTTTAACCGGATTTTGAGGATGTTGCAGCAGTAGCTGCCGGGTTGAGATGTTAGTATCGCTTGCTTGGATCTGTTCTGTTGCTGCGGCGGTTTTTTGTGGCTGTTGTTGTATAGGGCTTTGGAAGTCGTAGAGAAAGTTATCGGGATTGTGTAGTGAAAGGAAAAGTCGTTTCGTATGTCTCATCTAAAAAATTTGGCTTTATCAATGGGGATGATGGTGAAAGCTATTTTCTGCATGTTTCGGCCCTGGTGAACAGGAGTGATGAGGCTAAGCTGGTTAAGAATGTGCTGGTCGAGTTTGACCCTACGCCAACTCCCAAGGGATTGTCTGCCAAGCAGATCCGTATTCCTGAGGTCTATATAAGCGAGCGACTGCTGAATTTCTTCACCTCCAAGGGCAGCAATCCCAAGCATGGTGACGCCGCGTTGCGTTTGCCTATTTCGACCCGTTTTTTCAAAGATCCGGCCAAGGGGCGCCAGTATATAGAAGAACTGGCTAAGCAGTGTGGCTGCAATGCTGTGCTCGGGCTCGAGTTTGAAAAGAAGACCTTCTCTGAAGGCAACTATCGCTTTACCGGCCATGCTTTCAAGGGCGAGTTGGCCCTGGTCACTGAAAAGCAGCCCTGTGACACCAAAGAGATGGCCCTTGCTGCCGAGCGGCAGTTGCAGCAAAGAATTCAGGCGGCTGAGCAGGCCTTTGGGCCGATACAAGAGGCTGAGCTTAAGGCAAGACAGAGCCAGCTTTCCGGTTGCCTCGGCAGCGCCGTCGCCGTGCTTGCTGTAGTGGCAATCCTGCCAGCGGCCATTATCGCCGGTATCGCCGGTCTGTTCCCGCAGTAACAGGCATGGTGATTTCAGCTTGAATGGATGAAAAGTGTATTTAACTACACTTTGCGTCGTTCTTATGGCCCCATTAACTCCATATGCGTCGGGCGCTTGGATTAAGGCCCACAGAAAGGAAGCGGCACTCACTCAGGATGTGGCGGCAATGCTTTGTGGTGTCACCAACAAAACCTTGAGCCGGGGTAAGATAGCTGAAGATGTCCATATCTCTACTGTCTTCAAGATACTCGATGGTTTGGGGATCCGTTTGCTGGCGCTGCCCAAGCCCGATGTTGATTCGACCGGGCGGGACTGGATATGGGGGGACTGGATATGAGTCGATCAGCAAACCTTGTTCTGGATATGCATCTTGGTGACCGAATCAAAGGTGAGTTGTTATTCGATGCCGCCTAGAGCTTTGCCGTCAGTTATCGCCGGTATGTTTCCTTGCTGAGGTAGGCTGTTGTTTCAGCGCTTCTCTGTCTCTTGCCCGAGCGACAGATAAGCGGCGAGACTAAGCTTCTTGCTTAGTCCTTTGCTTATCTGCCTGGGCGGTCTGTCGGCGGTTTAACTCAAGGTCGGCAAGTGTCAGAATTGCCATCTGAACTGCACATCCGGGACTTGCAGATACCTGAGCTCATTCACCAGCTTGTCTTTTTCATTCAGCAGCTGTTTTTTCTTCTCCAGGGTGCTGGCCTTGTCTGTCATGGACACCAGCTTCTGATCCAGATCGCGGATTTGATAATCTATCTGACGCAGGCGGCTGCGGATCTCATCGGCGCGTTTGTTGAGCTGGTATTGGCGGTAGCCGGCATTGTACTGTTCGACAAAGGCGTTGCTGGAACAGACCCCGGCATAGCCTTCACCCGCCAGGCCGACTCGGTAGCCGTTTTCCGGCTGACAGTAGTTTTGCAACCCCTGTAGATAGCCATCGCGCCACTCGCCATGATCAACCCGAATGCCGAACTCGGCACAATCCTCGGCATAATCATTGACTCTGCTGGCATGAGCGCCATTGTTGCCATCCTGAAGCCCGAGGGAAAACCAGTCTGAGTTTTGGCATTGGTTGAGGTCGAGTGAACTGCATTGGGTCAGCATGAGCGCGCTCAGTGCCAATAAGATATTTTGGTATTTCATTCTGTAAATGACTGCTTATCAGTTGAATAAGCCTAATCCATGGCGAGGAGTTGGCATAATACAGCGATTAGCTCTAATGCTGATACGTTTTAATACAAATTTACAATTTAACCTCGAAAGGACCCAGCATGTTCGCCGGGTTGACCCAAGTATCAAACTCGGCCTCGGTTACCAGTCCTGACTCCAACGCGGCTTGCCTCAGACTAATGCCTCTTTGGTGGGCGTCCTTGGCGATTTGGGCAGCCTTGGCATAGCCTATGTGAGGATTGAGGCTGGTGACCAACATCAAGGAGCGCTGCAACTGCTTGGCAATCATCTGGCGGTTGGGTTCCAGCCCCGAAGCGCAGCGCTCATCAAAGCTCAGACAGGCATCACCCAGCAACTCGGCGCTTTGCAGCAGATTGGCGGCGATGAGCGGCCGAAAGACATTGAGCTGAAACTGGCCGTTGCTGGCACCTATGCTGACGGCAAGATCGTTGCCCATCACCTGAGCCGCCACCATGGTCAGCGCCTCGCACTGAGTCGGGTTAACCTTGCCGGGCATTATGCTGGAGCCGGGTTCGTTGCCAGGCAACTGCAGTTCCCCTATACCGCAACGGGGGCCGCTGGCGAGCATGCGAATATCATTGCCTATCTTCATCAGGCTGACCGCCAGGCGCTTGAAGGCGCCGCTGAGTTCCACCATGGCATCGCTGGCACTCAGTGCTTCGAACTTGTTGGCGGCGCTGACAAACTGCTCACCACTGAATGACGATATCAGCTCGGCGGCGCGCTCGGCGTAACCTATGGGAGCATTGAGGCCAGTCCCCACGGCTGTGCCGCCAAGGGCCAATTCACGGCAGTTTGCCAACGCCTGCTCTATGGCGCCTATGCCTTTATCCAACAGAGTCACCCAGGCGCTGATCTCCTGTCCCAGTGTCAGCGGGGTGGCATCCATAAAGTGGGTGCGGCCGGTTTTGGGAATATCGGCAAACTGTTGTGACTTGTGTTTTAGGCTATCGCGCAGCGCAGCTATGGCGGGCAGTGTGTGTCTGCAGGTCTTGAGCACCACGGCGATATGCATGGCGCTGGGGAAGGTATCATTGCTGCTCTGGCTGCGATTGACATCATCATTCGGGCTCAGGTTGATGGCCTTGTTTGCCAGAGCCATGCCGCGATTGGCTATCACCTCGTTGAGGTTCATATTGGTTTGGGTGCCGCTGCCGGTCTGCCAAATGACCAGTGGAAAGTGCTGCTCCAGTTGGCCCGCCAAGATTTCGTCGCAAACTCTGGCGATGAGCGCCGCCTTGTCCTTGGGCAGTTGCCCAAGCTCGGCATTGGTCTGGGCTGCGGCTTTTTTCAACAGGGCGAAGGCGTGGATGATGGCCTTTGGCATACTCGCTTGCGGGCCTATGGGGAAGTTTTCCAGGCTGCGCTGGGTTTGGGCGCCCCAGTATTTGTCTGCTTCGACCTTGACTTCGCCCAGAGTGTCTTGCTCAATCCGATATTGCATTGCCGCCTCCTGTCGTCTGTCATCGTCCTCAGCATAGCATGGCCTTTGGCCCACTCCTGAAATAATCCGCCGCTGTTCCCGGTCTGGGTTGGGCGGCCTGTTTCAGGCCTGGATTCTGATTTTTACAAAGGGAGTAAGCATGAGAGTATCGGTTTGGCCTGCGTTATTGCTCTTGGGGACTCAGTTGGGTGTTTTGGGCTCCAGTTCGGTAATGGCGGCTCAGGCAAATGATTTTATCCAAGTATTTGAAGTGCTTTCCGGTCAACATCCGGGAGAGCGCAAGGGACATGCCAAGGGAATTTGCACCATAGGTAGTTTCCGGCCGAGTGCCGGGGAGGTCTGGCTCAAGGAACTACCTCTGTTTGCCACAGAGCAGGCACTGCCCGCTCAGGTACGTTTTTCCATGGCGGGTGGCGATCCTTTTGTGGCCGATACCAGTCGCAGCCCAAGGGGGATAGGCGTACGCATCGAACTGCCAGATGGGCAGGTGCATCAGTTGGCCGGGCTGACCACACCAGTGTTTCCGGGTAAAAATCCCGACAGTTTTCTTGGCTTGCTGCGCGCTTCTCTGGCTCAGCGTGAGGGGGAAACCGGCGCGGTTGCACGCTATCTACAGCAGCATCCGGATGCCGCCCGCCAGGGGCAGTGGCTCAAGCAGCACAATCCACCGGCGGCCTATACCTCAGTCAGCTACTTTGGCATTCACAGTTTTATTTTTGGTAACCAAGGCCAGCAAAAGCGCTTTGGCCGTTGGGAGCTTTGGCCTGTGGACGGGGAGCAACCACTGACGGATGCCGAGTTGGCACAATTGCCGGATGATTTTCTGCAGGACAGGTTGATGCAGAGGCTGAAAACAGGACCGGCTCAGTTTGAGCTTAAGCTGACCCTGGCCGAGGAGGGGGATCCCTTGCTGGACCCTTCACAGCAGTGGCCGGATAACCGGCCCAGAGTCGCCCTCGGGCGCCTGAGCATAGACTCGGTTGCGACTTCAGCCTGTGACAAGCTGAACTTTGATCCCAATGTGCTCAGTAAAGGGATCGCCGCCAGTGACGACCCTGTGCTGCGGCTGAGATCCGCGGCCTATGCCATCTCTTTTGGCAAGCGCTTAAGCGGCCGGTAACGGTAATAAAATGACAGGAACGAACCTAAAAAATGTAGCGCTTTATCATTGTTATATGTACATTTTTTATCGTTGGGGGCGATAACTGTGTGTCAGGTTCGCTCCTGTCGAAACTTTAACGGATTAAGCTGAACTCCTGGCTCAACTGACGAATGCGCTGCTGCAGTTGCTGCAGTTCCCCCATCAGCCGGGATTGTCTGGGTCTGCCTGCCGCTTCATCCTGCGCCAGCCATTGATAAACCAGTTTGGTGGAGATCCCATGCTGACGGGCAACGTCAAACATGAGCCTGCCGTTTTGAGTCACTTCCTTAATGGCTTGCTGTCGCAGCTTCTGCTCGTTAATTTCCATACTGCCTCCTTGATGCTCCAAGAATGGTTTTCCAGAGCTGTGATTCCACCTCTGTTATTCCACATCCCATTGGCTGTAGCCCAAGTGCTTGAGGCAATGCCAGAGTGAATGCCAGAGCGAATGCCAACTGTCGTGTATTTTCATCAGTGTTTTCATCATGACTCCTGAACAGTGGAATACTGCTTTATAGGTATGTAAGAAACATGCCAGTTTTTATATTTACTTTAATGCATTGATATAAAAGTGAATTAACTCATTTCCTTGTCGATAGAGCCTGCCGGGCGCTACCCAATAGAGTGCAGTCTGCTCTATTTTGGGGTTTTACTTGATGTCAACGCCATGACACTTGGTTGACAATCCGGGTTGGAAAAGTCGGATTTGACTGAATCTATGCTGAATGCCGTGCGGATTTGCCACCTCTATGACCTCCGGGGGATTGTCTGCTTGAAGCGCTGCTATATACTTTGGCGCCAGGTAGGTTCCGCTTAGGTTGGAACAAGCAGACGAAGGAAAAAATAACATGAAAAAGCGCGCTTTTCTGACAGCTCCTCTGTTGCTGGCATTGCTGGCAACTGGCTGTACCACAGTGAATCCTTATACCAATGAACAACAGACTGCCAAGGCGACCAACGGAGCACTGATCGGTGCCGTAGCCGGCGCGGCCATAGGTGTGGCCTCTTCCAGTAAGAGCGACAGGGGCAAGGGCGCCCTGATCGGGGCAGCATCCGGCGCTGCCGTAGGCGGTGGTATCGGCTATTACATGGATGTACAGGAAACCAAGTTGCGTCAGCAACTGGCTTCAACCGGCGTCAGCGTAACCCGGGTGGGCGATACCATAGTGCTCAATATGCCCAATGAAGTGACTTTCCAGGTCGACAAGACAGATCTCAGTAGCGGCGCCATGCGGGTATTGGACAGCGTAGTGCTGGTGGCCAAGGAATATGACAAGACTCAACTGAATGTGGTGGGTTATACCGACAGTAGCGGCTCTGAGTCCTACAACCTGAGATTGTCACAGGTTCGTGCCAGCGAAGTAGGTAATTACTTGATCCGTAAAGGTGTATCCGGACAGCGAGTATTGACCCAAGGCCGAGGTGAGGCCAGCCCAATCGCCTCAAATGCCACCCCTCAGGGGCGGGCACAGAACCGTCGGGTAGAGATTATTCTTAGTCCTCTCGGCTAAGATTTTAAGTTTAAGGGTCGCTGCGGCGGCCCTTTTTATTGGGTCAAATTGTCCCTTTCTCCGGTTTTCCCTGTCAGATGGCGTGATCTTGAGGGGAATTTATGACAAGTTTTGCCGTGGTGCGTTGATTTGTGATGCTGTTTGGTTGAGTTTAGCGGCATCTGTATCTTATACACCGGAGAAAAATAAATGAAAAAGAGTGTCTGCTTACTCGCCCTGTTACTGCCCGCCTTCTCTCAGGCGGCGGATCTTGAGTTCAGGGCCGCGGGAAGTTTGAAGACCGCCATGACGGATGTTATCGCCAGTTATCAGGCCGATGGCGGCGTTAAGGTCAATGCCCAGTTTGCCCCTTCAGGCTTGCTCAGAGGCCGAATTGAAGAGGGCGAGAAGGTCGACTTGTTTGCTTCGGCCAATATGAAGCATCCACAGAAACTGATGCAGGAAGGCAAGGGCGCGCCTGTGGTGATGTTTGCCCGTAACCGCCTGTGCGCCTTGGCGCAAGATAATGTCCCGCTGACGACAGAAAACATGCTGGATACTCTGCTGGACAGCAAAATCAAGCTGGGCACCTCCACTCCCAAGGCCGACCCTGCCGGTGACTATGCTTTCAAGGTGTTTGACCGCGCCGAAGTTATCAAGCCCGGTAGCCAGGCCAAATTGGCGGCCAAGGCGCTCAAGCTGACCGGTGGTGCCGACAGTGCCAAACCCCCTAAAGGCAAAAACCCCTATGGCTGGGTGATGGCCAATAAACAGGCGGATGTATTTTTAACTTATTGCACCAATGCCGTATTGGCCAAGAAAGAAGTGCCTGATCTCAAGATAGTGGCGTTGCCTGAGTCGCTGGCAGTAGGTGCCAACTATGGCATGCTGGTGCTGGATAAGGCCGACCCTGCCGCTTGGCCGCTGGCCATGTATATTCTTTCTCCCAAGGGGCAATCCATTCTGGCCTCTTACGGCTTTGAAGCGCCGCTTAAACCTTAAGCGCTATAACAGAAAATATTTGGAGAGTGTGCTTCAGTTCCCCGGAACTGAAGCACACTCTCTTTATGGGTATATAGCTACTTTTTGGCCAAATCAGCTTGCACCGGCAATTATTATCCTTCTAAAGTAAGGCATTATATCCTTACCTGGGGGGAGCATGCTCGAAACCAAAGGCTTACCGATAGCGACAGATTATCTCGGTGATGAGGTGAGGTTTATTCGCCTTTGCTATGACAGTCAGGGCTTGGATATCGAGGTAAGTGTCGAAGGCTGCAGGGCGCAGGTTCATTTTGACTCTGTGGTTGGCTTTCGAATGTTGGATGAGGGCGATCTGATGGAGTTCTGGACCGAATGCAGCCTCTCCAATGGCTGGTTATTTCAGATCTCCAACGGCGGCTGGTACCGCCAGGAGGCCAAGCGCAGCGGCTTTATGGCCAGCGCCAACCTCAAGTTGCAGGAATTTCTGTTGGTGAGCCGTGGCGAGTGTGTCTCCGTCTTCTGTGAGCAGGATGAACCCAAGGTGTATTGGCTTAAAGACTGACTCGCTTTCTTTCACAGCCCAAGGGCGAGCTTGGTCGCCCTCTGTTATTTATTCTATTCATCAAGGTCAGAGCTTGATGCTCTCGGCCCCCGTTCTTCTACCCTCAAAAGCAGACTTTTGCTCACTAAAACCAGAGCCTCAGCCCATTAATACCTGAGCCTCAGCCCATTAATACTAGAGTCGCCAACCCCAGGAAGGCGAACAGGCCTATTACATCTGTCACTGTGGTCAGCACCATGCCACCGGCCAATGCAGGATCCACATTGAGCTTTTTCAGTATTAAAGGGATGCTGGCTCCGGCGAGACCGGCTACCGTCATATTGATTAACATGGCACCGCCAATAAGGGCGCCGAGTGCCAGATCGCCTTTCCAGATCCACACGGCAGTGAATACCAGCGCCGACCACAACAGGCCATTGAGAAAGCCGATGGCCAACTCCTTGCCGATAAGCCAGCGGGAGTTGCTCTGACCTATGTGGCCGAGGGCGATACCGCGGATCACCAGCGCCAGAGTCTGGTTACCGGCAACGCCGCCCATGCTGGGCACTATGGTCATCAGAATCGCTATGGTGGCAAATTTTTCCAACGTGCCTTCAAACATATTGCTGACCGAGGCGGCCAACAAGGCGGCAAACAGGTTGAAGGTCAGCCACAAAGAGCGGCGAAAGGCACTCTTGAACACAGGGCCGAAGGTGTCTTCATCATCGTCCATCCCCGCCATACCCATCATGGAGTGTTCGGCGTCTTCTCGGATAACGTCCACCACATCATCAATGGTGATCCGCCCAAGCAGATGGCCTTCACTGTCGACCACTGGCGCCGAAACCCAGTCGTGACGCTCAAACAGCTGGGCCACTTCATTGTCCGGCATGGTGACGGGAATGCTCTCAAGCTCGGGATCCATTATGCTGCGGATCCCGGCGGTGGGGTTACAGGTCAGTAGGGTGGAGAGCTTAACGCCACCGAGCAAAATATCGCGCCTGTCCACCACATAGAGGGTATCAGTGGCTTCGGGCAGCTCGCCCCTTTGGCGCAGATAACGCAGCACCACATCGACGTTGACGTCCGGCCTCAGGGTCACGGTATCTGTATTCATCAGACTACCGGCGCTGTCTTCCGGATAGGAGAGCGCCTGTTCGACCCTGGCCCTGTCTTGGGCACTCATGGAGTGCAGTACCTGTTTGTAGAGTGTATCCGGCAGGCTTCGCAGCACGTAGGCCAGATCATCGGTATCCATACCCGCGGTCGCTCGTGCCAAACGCTCAGGACTCATCAGGCTGATCAGCTGGTCTTTCATATCTTCACCCAGCTCTTCGAGGATCTCACCGCTCTGTTCCTGATCCACCAGTTGCCAGAGTACCTGACGGGTACGTGGCGGTGAAGATTCGAGAATAAAGGCGATATCCGAAGCCGTCATTCGCTGCAGCATGTCGCGCACATGCACGAACATACCACTGCCAAGAGCTTGGTTTAGTTGAGTAAGACGTTGTTCTGTCAGCTCTTGGTCGAGCGCTTCTATTGGCATGCAGTTCCCCCTGTGATGCAAAGCGAGGATATGTTACCTCAAGACAGGGGAGTTATAGAAACAAAGAGTGCAGCGCTAAGGCTTTAGCTGGCTTCGTCGAAACGGGCGTTGATCAGGGCGCAGATGGCATCCATCGCCGGTTCGGCATCCGGGCCTTCGGCAATAAGGCGTATGGTTTTGCCTTGACCGGTTTCCAGCATCAAGAGCCCAAGCACGCTGGCGGCCGAGGCCTTTTTCTCGCCTTGGATCAGAGTGATATCGGCTTCGAACTCGCTGGCCAGCACCGCCAGCTTAGTGGCGGCGCGGGCATGCAGGCCCAGTTTATTGACTATGGTGACTTCCCGTTCAACCTTTGCCATTGCCCAGCTCTCTATGACGGGCCTGTACCTTGTGTTTGCTGTTGCCAAAACGCTTGGCCAACTGGTCGGCGACATAGACAGATCTATGCTGGCCGCCGGTGCAGCCTATGGCTATGGTGAGATAGCTGCGGTTGTTGCGTTCAAGGTGCGGTAGCCAGGTTTCCAGCAGATTCTCTATCTGCCAGATAAATTTGTTCACCAGTGGCTGACGGATAAGGAATTCCTGTACCGGCTCATCCAGCCCGGTCAGCGGCCTGAGCGCCGGTTCCCAGTGAGGGTTGGGCAGAAAGCGTACATCAAACATGAAGTCGGCTTCCTGGGGCATGCCGTGCTTGAAGCCGAACGATTCGAAGTTGATCACCAACTCTTTGTCGACGCTGCCGAGTAGAATTTCCCGCACTTTGTCACTGAGTTCATAGATATTCAGTGCCGAGGTATCTATGTAGTGATCCACCAGTTTCGACATGGGCTCCAGCAGTTTACCTTCGTGCTTGATGGCATCCTGCAGCGAGACAGTGCTTTTGGATAGAGGGTGTAGTCTGCGGGTTTCGCTGTAGCGTTTTAGGAGTACTTTATCGGAGGCGTTGAGGAAGAAGCTGGTCAGTTGGGTGTTTTCCGGCAGCGCCGCCAACTGTTTTTCCAGCACCTTTTCCTGATCCGGCATGTTGCGCACATCTATGCTGATGGCGACCAGATCATTGCTGCCGCGGAGGTTTTCCAGCAGGCTGCCTATCATGGGCAGGGGCAGATTATCCACACAGTAGTAACCCAGGTCTTCGAGTACCCTGAGGGCAACGGATTTTCCGGAACCGGAGCGGCCTGAGACTATAGCGAGTTTCATCCTGTGATCACCTGATAAAGTTCTGTTTCATCGCGGGATTTACGCAACTGCTTGAGTATTGCCTTATCGCTGAGCTTTTCAGCCATGGCAGACAGGGTACTCAGATGTTGCTGGCATTGATCTGCGGGCACCAGAAGAGCGAATAGTATGTCCACCGGTTGGTTGTCTATGGCATCGAAGGCGATAGGCTCTTCGCATTTGACCAGCACGGCAATCGGCTCTGTGATATCAGGCAGCCGGCCATGCGGAATCGCAATACCATTACCTATACCTGTGCTCCCCATCTTTTCGCGGGCCAAAAGGCTTTCAAAAATCGCTTGAGAGGAAAGGGTGGGGTACTGGGCGCTGGCGAGATCGCTAATTAGCTCCAGTACCTTTTTCTTACTGCCCGGAGTGGCACAGGTAGTGCACTCCGGCCGCAGGATGGTACTCAGTTCCATCGTTAGTGTTTTGTCAGCTTTTCTTTATGTTTAATGACCTGACGATCCAATTTATCAATCAGAACGTCGATGGCGGCATACATGTCGGCATGTTCAGAAGTTGCATAGACTTCGCCGCCTGTGAGGTTGATCTTGGCTTCGGCAATCTGTTGCAGTTTTTGTACATTGAGCACAACGTGCACATTATTGATCTGTTCGAAATGGCGTTCAAGTTTCGAAAACTTACTTTCCACATAGTCACGCAGTGAGTCGGTGATCTCGATATGATGTCCTGTCAGGTTGATTTGCATAGAAAGATTCCTCCAATTTCCAACTGTGGATTTATAAACTCTTACGCTGGTTCGACGGTGGTATCATCATAGCCTCGCGATACTTGGCTATGGTGCGTCTTGCAACGTTGATTCCCTGTTCTGCCAGAAGTTGTGCCATTTTGCTGTCGCTCAAAGGTTTCTTCTGGTTTTCCGCTGCCACGAGCTTCTTGATAAAAGCCCTGATCGCCGTGGAAGAGCATTCTCCGCCATCTTCGGTACCGACATGGCTGGAGAAGAAGTACTTCAATTCAAATATTCCCCTGGGGGTATGCATATACTTTTGAGTGGTGACCCTGGAGATGGTCGATTCATGCATCTCGACCGCCTCGGCGATATCGTTGAGTACCATGGGTTTCATGGCCTCTTCACCATATTCGAAAAATCCCTGCTGGAACTGCACTATGCAGTTGGCCACCTTGAGCAGGGTGTCGTTGCGGCTCTCCAGGCTCTTGATAAACCATTTGGCTTCCTGAAGATGACCACGAATAAACTGGCTGTCTGATTGACTGCGGGCGCTACGGGCCATGGCAGCATACTGTTGGTTGATCCCGAGTTTGGGCATACAGTCCGGATTGAGCTCCACTACCCAGCGGCCGCTCTTCTTCCAGACGCTGACATCCGGGATCACATATTCCTCGTCCATCGGCTGCACCAGCAAACCGGGGCGGGGATTGAGGCTCTGAATAAGGTTGATGGCGTCACGCAGTTGATCTTCCTTGAGCTTGGTCTTGCGCATCAGGGTGCGAAAGTCGCGGGTAGCGATGAGATCCAGATGCTCGTCGATCAACAAGCGGGCATCGGCCAGATGCGGGGTGTCGGCGTTGAATTGTTGCAACTGGATCAGCAGACATTCGCGCAGATCTCTGGAGGCGATGCCGACAGGGTCGAAGTGCTGGATCCGCTTGAGTACCGCTTCGACTTCATCGAGCTCAATCTCAGGGTTACCCATGGCTTCGAGGATCTCCTCTGTGCTCTGGGTCAGATAGCCCTGCTCGTCGATGGCATCTATGATGGCGGTGGCAATAGCGTCGTCGGTATCGGAAAACGGGGTCAGGTTCTTCTGCCATTCCAGGTGTTCATAGAGACCTTCGCTGGTTTCCCCCTGAAAGGGCATATCATCTTCACGGCCCATGGCCGGCCCTGAGGCGCTGGCGGCGGTAAAGACTTCATCCCAGGTGGTATCCATAGGCAATTCATCCGGCATAGACTCATTGTTCAATGCCTCTGAGGTTTCTACCGTGGAACCATCTTCCTGCTTGGCGCTCAGTTCGCTGGCGTCGTTTTCCTTGTGATTGTCGTCAATCTGTTCCTCCTGGCTGTCCTCGGCCATCTCCAACAGAGGGTTGGCTTCCAAGGCTTCCTGGATTTCCTGCTGCAGCTCAAGGGACGACAGTTGCAGTAGGCGAATGGCCTGCTGCAACTGAGGTGTCATGGTCAACTGTTGACCTAGTTTGAGCTGGAGTGACGCTTTCATTATACCGCTAATCCCTACTCGTTATTTTTCAAGGAAAAAATTCAATAATAACAAACTATAATACCCGGAATTGCCGCCGGATGACATGATCCTAACTATAGCCTGAATTGTTCGCCTAAGTACACAGCACGCACTTGCTGGTTGTCCAAGATTTCAGCGGGTGTGCCCTCGGCGATCAACTGCCCATGGCTGACAATGTAGGCTCGCTCACAAACGTCGAGCGTTTCGCGAACATTGTGGTCTGTGATCAGCACCCCCAAACCGCGGGACTTAAGCTGTTCGATGATTTTCTTGATATCGATAACTGAGATGGGATCCACACCGGCGAACGGCTCATCCAGCAGAATGAACTGTGGATTGGCGGCCAATGCCCGGGCGATTTCCACCCGGCGGCGTTCACCGCCGGAGAGGGACATCCCCAGGCTGTCACGTATGTGGGTAATGTGGAATTCTTCCAGCAGCTGTTCGAGTTGTTCCTCGCGCTCGTCGCTGTTGAGTTCTTTGCGGGTTTGCAGCACGGCCATGATGTTGTCATGCACCGACAGCTTGCGGAAAATACTGGCTTCCTGTGGCAGATAGCCTATGCCTTTACGGGCACGCAGGTGCATGGGATCCAAGGTCAACTCGTCGTCGTCAATGAAGATACGACCCTTGTCACTTTGTACCAGCCCAACCACCATATAGAAGGTGGTGGTCTTGCCAGCTCCGTTGGGGCCCAGCAGCCCGACGATTTGGCCGGTGTTGACCGATAGGCTGACGTCTTTGACTACGTTGCGCTTCTTGTAACTCTTTGCCAGGTTTTGTGCCGTCAGGGTGCTGGTCATTGCGGTTCCTGCTGCTGTTCTTTCTTGTTGAGATCCTGATAGTTTTCCGGCTGGATAACAGTGGTTACCCTGTCTTGGCCTTTGCCGCTGCTTTCCGCTTCAAGCTGCTGCTTGTTGATGTCATAGACTATCTTCTCGGCGGTTACTTCGCTGCCGTCCTGTTCCACTTTGGCTTGGCCTATCAAGGTCATGATGCGGCTGTCTATGTTGTAATGGATCTCTTTGGCCTTGGCGCTGGCCAGACGGCCGTCTTCCAGTTTTTGGGTATAGGTAGCGGGTGAGCCTTTGGCCACCAGGATCCGCTCGCCACTCTTGTCTTCAGTGTAAGCCGTGAGTTCATTGGCCAGCAGTTTCAAACTGCCCTGGGTGACTGTGACAGGCCCGCCGTATACCACGCGCTTGTTTTTGATATCGGCAAACTGATTGGCGGCGCTGATCTCTACTTTTTGCAGCAGATCTTCTTCAATGGCCACCGCCGACAGGCTTGTGATGCACAAGAGGGCACCGATAAAAAGCTTACTTGGTTTCATAGGTTCCTTTCACCTGACTGGTCAGCTTTACTTGCTGAGCATTGAGATCGGCGTACAGGCCGGATCCCTTGATATTAAAGTCTCTGCCTTCGATCAGGATCTCGCGATCTGAGGTCATGATCATGGTGTCCAGATCCAGTTCCACATAACTGGTTTTCAGGCTCTGGATCGGTTCATTGGGGCTAATGGCATCGATGATAACATTATTTTCAAGTACCACTCGGTTACTCTTGCGGTTGAGCCTGCCCTCGTTGGCAGACAGGCGCCACTGCGCTTCGCCCTTGTCCGGATAGACCAGATAAACCGGTTGGTTGAAGAAGGTCTTCTCACTGGCTTCATAGTGCTCCATGTGCGCCGCGGCGACCCTGCTGGCGACATTGCCCTGCTCGTCAAAGTTGACCGAGCGCAGGTCATCGGCGACAAAGTCCGGCCGCACCACATCCACAGGCGCCTCACTCTGTTGAGCGTTGCGCTTGTTCTGCACCTGCCAATAAAGGATAAGTGCAGTGGAGAAAAACAAAATAATGGCCAGGGTGACCCTATTCATATACTCATTCCGTGGGCATTTTCAAATTTGTCCTGACTGAGCAGGATAAGATCCGCCAGCTCCCGGAGTGCACCATGGCCGCCGGCAATCTGAGTGACCATGTGGCAGTGCTGCCTTACCCAAGGATGACCATCGGCCACGCAAACCGCCAGTCCAACTTGCTTCATCACCGGCAAGTCGACAATGTCGTCACCTATATAGGCCACTTGTTCAGGCTTGAGATCATAATGTTTAAGCAGCGCCTCATAGGGCTCCAGCTTGTTGTCTATGCCTTGATAAATCTTGTCTACCCCCAGGGCCGTCATACGGTTTTCGACTATCTGGGACTTGCGGCCGGTGATCACCGCCACCTGGATACCGCAGGACAGCAGCGAGCGCACCCCATAGCCATCGCGGGTATGGAAGGCTTTCAGCTCTTCACCGCTGTTGCTCATATAGATGCGGCCATCGGAGAAGACACCGTCGACATCACAGATAAGTAGTTTGATTTTGGCGGCTCTTTGCCAGTTATCTTCGCTTATGGGCCCGTAAAAACCTTGATGACTCATCAGATAACCCCCGCCTTGACCATATCCAGCATATTGAGTGCCCCAATTGGCTCATTGGCGCCATTGATGACAATAAGACCGTTGATGTCATTCTCGTCCATCACCTTGAGCGCCTGAGCTGCGAGGATATTGTCACCACTGGTGATGCAATTCCGGGTCATGACGTCGCTGATTTTTGTGGTACGCAGGTTGACTCCGGCGTCTATGACACGTCTCAAATCACCATCGGTGAAAATACCCACCAGTTGTTTCTGTTGATTGACCACTGAGGTCATACCCAGGCCCTTTTTGGAGATTTCATAGAGGGCGTCGGTGATACAGATATCTTCTGTGACCAACGGCAGCTCTTCGCCTTTGTGCATCACATCACTGACCTTGAGCAGTAGCTTGCGTCCTAAAGCGCCGCCGGGATGCGACAGGGCAAAGTCATCTTTGGTAAAGCCCTTGGCCTGCAACAGGGCGACCGCCAGGGCGTCTCCCATCACCAGGGTAGCCGTGGTGCTGGAGGTGGGTGCCAAGCCCAGCGGGCAGGCTTCTTCCTGCACCTTGATGCACAGATGCAACTGCGCCAGCTTAGCCATGGTGGATTCTGGCTTGCCTGTCATGGAGATCATAGGGATCCCCTGGCGCTTGATGACGGGTATCAGGGTCAGAATTTCGCTGGACTCGCCCGAGTTGGAGATAGCCAATACGATATCGTTTTCACTCAACACCCCCAGGTCGCCGTGGCTGGCTTCGCCCGGGTGAACGAAGAATGCCGGGGTGCCTGTGCTGGCGAGGGTGGCAGAAATCTTGTTGCCTATATGGCCCGATTTCCCCATCCCCATCACTATCACCTTGCCGCTGCAGTTGAGGATCAGTTCGCAGGCTTGGGCGAATTCGGGGGAATCAACAAACTGGTACAGGTTGTCCAGTGCTTGTTTCTCGATATCTATTACTCTGCGGCCCCATTGGCGCAGTTGCTTAGCTTCTGCCATAGTTGTCTCTCGTCTTTTTGCCCTTCATCGCTAGTGGGATTGAAACAGGCTGTATTGATAGCCAATGAAGCTTATCAGTAGTAAGGCACCGTGCCAGCGCTTGAGTTCACGTTGTTTGCCTGTGCTCAGCACCAGGAGTGCCAGGGCACAACTGGTGCCCAAAACCATATAAAAGTCGCGTCCGGCCGCCGCGGCATCGATTACGCCCGGGGCGATAAGACCAGGTATAGCCAGTACCGCCAAAATATTAAACAGGTTGGAGCCGACAATATTACCTATGGCCAAGTCGTCCTCTTTCTTGAGTACTCCGGCCACGCAGGCCGCCAGTTCCGGCAGGCTGGTGCCCACGGCAATGATGGTCAGGCCGATAACCAGATCAGACAGTCCAAAAGACTTGGCGATGCCTACGGCACCTTCGACCATCCAGTCTGCCGACAGCGGCAAGAGTACCAAGCCTATGATCAACCAGAGTACTGCTTTGGCAGTGGGCACATCTTTGGGGATCTCGGCATCGGCTTCGTCGGCGAGTGGATCCTTGTTCTTGTTGGTCAGTGCATGCCAGATAAGATAGCCCATTAAGCCGAAGAACAGCGCCAGCAAAGTAACCCCTTCGCTGCGGCTCAGATACTGATCGTGCAGGAAGTAGCCTGCCAGCACAGTGGCGCCCAGCATCATGGGGATCTCCCGCTTCAGGGTCTTGGAGCTGACGGCAATAGCTCCGAGCAGGGCGGTTAAACCCAGGATCAAGCTGACATTGGCGACATTGGAACCCAGCACATTTCCCACGGCCGTATCCGGCATGCCGGCCATAGAGGCGCTGGCGGCAACGAACATCTCAGGGGCCGAACTGCCCATGGCGACTATGGTCAGTCCTATCAACATGGGAGGTAATCCCAGGTTACGGGCAAAAGCCCCAGCGCCATAAACGAATTTATCGGCACTCCAGACCAGGACGGATAAGCCGGCGAGCAGCAAGAAAATATTGAATAACATGCAGTAAATAAAGCTACGGATTCTGGCGTGCATTTTCGCCGTATTTGCTACAAATTGAAAGTATCACGGCGCGATACTATTGATTCAGTTGTGCGCTTATCCTCAATTGCGTACAATTTATCGCTTATCTTTGGCTTGGCCAGACGGGTTACCGGGCGCCATTCAGCGTCAATTCAGTAAGCCTGCGGCAGTATCAAGCCTTATAACGGCGGGCCTTATGTGCCGTGGTGCTACAGCCGCGCCGTAACTTGAATTCCACTAGACAAGGTCTCCATTTCATTTTGATGCCGGAATCCAACAAGCAGCAAAATCCTTCTCCCCTGGTCGAGGTCAACAACCTCGGCTTCAGTCGTGGCTCGAGGGTGATTTTTGAGCAGATAAGCCTCACGATTCCCAGAGGTAAAGTCACTGCCATCATGGGACCCAGCGGCATAGGCAAGACTACGCTGCTGAAGCTCATTGGTGGGCAACTGACTCCGGATCATGGCGAGGTGCTGTTCGATGGTCAGGATCTTCACAAGCTGAGCCGCCACGAGCTGTTTGAAGCTCGTAAGCGGATGAGCATGTTGTTCCAGAGCGGCGCCCTGTTTACCGATATGAATGTGTTCGATAACGTGGCGTTTGCACTCAGGGAGCACTCAGGGCTGCCGGAAGCTATCATCCGCCGCATAGTGTTGATGAAGCTTGAAGCCGTAGGACTTCGCGGGGCGGCGCAGTTGATGCCGAGCGAACTTTCCGGCGGTATGCAGCGCCGGGCAGCCTTGGCTCGTGCCATAGCACTCGAGCCGGAAATGGTGCTGTATGACGAGCCGTTTGCCGGTCAGGACCCCATCTCCATGGGAGTGCTGGTGAAGCTGATTAAAGAGCTGTCCGATGCCTTGAATCTCACCTCAGTGGTGGTTTCCCATGACGTTGGCGAAGTGCTGAGCATTGCCGACTATGTGTATGTGATTGCCGACAAGCGCATCATAGCCCATGGCACACCGGCCGAGCTCAAGCAGGCCGACAATCCACAGCTGAGGCAGTTTATCGACGGTATGCCGGATGGCCCTGTGCCTTTTCACTATCCGGCGCAGGATTATCAGAAGGAGTTGCTCGGTGAGCTTGACTGATTCGATAGCCAACCTTGGCCGCAATGCCCTGGGTCTGATAACAGGTCTCGGCAAGGCCGGAGTGATGCTTTGGGGCGCCCTGGTGCAGCTGCCACGGCCGCGCAAAGGCTTGCCACTGCTGATAAAGCAGGTTTACGTCGTCGGCGTGCAGTCCATGGTGATCATTTTGGTTTCCGGGCTGTTTATTGGCATGGTGCTGGCGCTGCAGGGCTACAACATTTTGGTGGATTTTGGCACCGAAGAGAGCCTGGGCCCCATGGTGGCGCTGAGCTTGCTCAGGGAGCTTGGGCCAGTGGTCACCGCCTTGCTGTTTGCCGGCCGCGCCGGTTCAGCCCTGACTGCTGAACTGGGGTTGATGAAATCCACAGAGCAGCTCTCCAGTTTGGAGATGATGGCGATAGATCCGCTACGGCAGGTGATTGCGCCGCGCTTCTGGGCCGGGGTGATCAGCATGCCGTTGCTGGCCTTGATGTTTACCACTGTGGGTATCTATGGCGGTTATCTGGTTGGGGTTGAATGGAAAGGTATAGACAATGGCGCCTTCTGGTCGATTCTGCAGGCCGCGGTGGAGTGGCGGCAGGACATAGTCAACTGTCTGATTAAAAGTTTTGTTTTTGCCATAGTGGTGACCTGGATAGCCCTCTATCGAGGTTATCAGGTGGTGCCTAATCCGGAAGGGATTAGCCGCGCGACCACTCAGACTGTGGTGCAGTCCAGCCTGGCGGTATTGGCGCTGGACTTCTTATTGACGGCGCTGATGTTTGCCCGCTGATTTTGGCGCCGGCGCATAATGGATGATTAACTCTGGTGACTCTATGTTGACACGAAAAATTGAATTTATGGTGGGACTCTTCCTGTTGGCGGGACTGGTGGCTTTTTTGCTGCTGGTATACAAGGTGGCCAATGTGGAGGTGCAGTCCGCTAGCAATACTTACACTCTGACAGCTAAGTTCAGTAATATTGGCGGCCTTAAAGTACGCTCGCCGGTCAAAGTGGGCGGTGTGGTTGTCGGCCGGGTCAGTCAGATCACCCTGGATCCCAAGCAGATGGTGCCAGTGGTGACTCTGACCATGGACAAGCGTTACGACCAGTTTCCTGAAACCAGCAGCCTGGCTATCTTGACCTCTGGCTTGCTGGGTGAACAATTTCTCGGCTTGACGCCCGGGTTTATGGATGACGATATCGCGATTTTGCAAGATGGCGATCGCATTGACGATACCCGTTCGGCACTGGTGCTGGAGGAGTTGATCGGACAGTTTTTATATAGCATGGGTTCAAAGGACAACTAGGAGCACTGAGATGTTTAAAGGGATAATCCGTAATCTGTTGGCCGTCGCCTGCCTGGCGTCTGCATCGGTGGCACAGGCGGCCGATATCGATACCAGTAACCCTTATGTCATGGTGGAGCAGGTTGCCGACAAGACATTTAACCGTTTTCACCAGGATAAGAGCATTATCGACAGCAATCCGGATCACCTCAAGGTGATCGTTAAAGAGGAGCTGATGCCTTATGTGGATTACAAGTACGCCGCTTACAAGGTGATGGGCCAATACCTGCAGCAGACCACCAGAGAGCAGCGTGATGCCTTTGTCGATGCGTTTGAGGGCTATCTGGTTTCCACCTATGCCCAGGCTTTTACCGAGTACACCAATCAGAAGGTGGAATTTGGCCGCGCCATCGACTTCAGCCAGGAAAAGATAGTCGAGGTGAATGTACAGATCATTGAAGCGGGTCGTCCGCCCATCAAGTTGCAGTTCAAGGCACGTCGTTTGAAGGACGATACCTGGAAGGCCTTTGACCTGGTTGCCGAAGGTGTCAGCTTGCTGGCCTCCAAGCAATCGGAAGTCACTACACTCATTCGCCAAAAAGGCATAGATGCCGTGATTGAGATGCTTAAAGAGCGCACTCAGGCTCACGTGGATCCCGATGGCCCCAAAGGCAAGGATGCGCTATGAAGCTTGAGCCACAGGGCGATAGCTGCAAGTTGAGCGGGCGTTTGACTCAAGAAGAAGTCACCCGCTTGTGGAAAACGCGCAAGACACTGCTGCCGGCCGATGTGCGCCGGTTGGATCTCAGCGAGCTGACATACTCGGACAGTGCCGGCATGGCGTTTCTAATGGAGCTTGTCAGTCTCAGAAAGGGGGAGCTGACCCTGGCTTCTCCCTCGCCACAGGTGCGTAAGTTGATCGCCCTGTATGATTTGGATGCCTTCTTTACCAAAGAGGGCCAAACTAGGTAAGTTTCCTATGAATACCACAGAGATAGAACAAATATTAAAGGACTCACTCTCGTTGACGGAAGTTTATGTCAGCGCCGAAGGCAGTCATTTCAAGATAGTGGCCGTGGGTGAATGTTTCGATGGCATGAGCCGTATCAAGCAGCAGCAGGCTATCTATGCGCCCCTGATGGATAAGATCACCAGTGGTGAGATGCATGCGCTCAGTATCAAGACTTTTACGCCTACCCAGTGGCAGCGTGAAAAAATCTTCAACATGCCAGCCTAGAGTATCAATGTGGATAAACTGAAAATTCAGGCAAGCGGTGCGCTTGCCGGTAACGTGGTGATCTCAGGAGCCAAGAACGCCGCTCTGCCTATCCTGATGGCCGGGGTGTTGACTGAATCGGAATTCCTGGTCTCCAACGTACCTAATCTGAGGGACGTTAACACCAGCTGTAAGTTATTGCGTTGCCTCGGTGCCGATGTCAGCGAGCAAGGTAAAGGGCAGATACGTATCGATGCCAGCGGCATCAATGAGTTTTGCGCCCCTTATGATCTGGTGAAAACCATGCGCGCCTCGATTCTGATCCTGGGGCCCTTGCTGGCACGTTTCGGTAAGGCGGATGTGTCTCTGCCGGGGGGCTGCGCTATAGGTGCCCGGCCGGTGAACCTGCACCTGCATGGCCTGGAGCAGATGGGCGCCAAGATAGAAGTCGATGAAGGCTATATCAAGGCGCGGGTCGATGGTCGCCTCAAGGGCGCGCATATCTTTATGGATATGGTCAGTGTCGGTGCCACGGAGAATCTGCTGATGGCCGCGGCCTTGGCCGATGGTGAAACCGTGATTGAAAACGCCGCCCGCGAACCCGAAGTGGTGGACCTGGCCAAGTGCCTTATCGCCATGGGGGCCAAGATAGAGGGCGCCGGAACAGCCACCATACGGATTCAAGGGGTGGAAAAACTCAATGGGTGCCGTTATCGGGTGATGCCGGACAGAATTGAGACAGGCTCGTTTCTGGTGGCTGCAGCCGTGACCCGTGGCCGGATCCGTTGTCTGGATGCCGATCCTGGCTCGCTGGAAGCTGTGCTGGCCAAACTGGAAGATGCCGGCGCCGAAATCCTTACCGGCAGCGACTGGATAGCCCTGGATATGAAGGGCAAGCGTCCCAAGTCAGTCAATATCAAGACTCTGCCTTACCCAGGATTTCCGACCGATATGCAGGCGCAGTTCTGTGTGCTCAATGCACTGGCAGAAGGCACAGGCACTATCACGGAAACCATCTTTGAGAACCGCTTTATGCATGTGCCCGAGTTGAACCGTATGGGCGCCAATATGGAGCTGGAAGGCAATACTTGTATTATTCACGGTATTGAACAGCTCAATGGTGCTCAGGTGATGGCGACCGATCTGCGGGCGTCTGCCAGTTTGGTGATTGCCGGACTGATGGCCGAAGGCACCACAGTGGTGGATCGTATCTATCATTTGGATAGAGGCTATGAACATATCGAAGATAAGTTCAAAGGCCTAGGTGGCTCGGTAGAGCGCCTCTCCTGACCCGGTTGCACGACCAATAAAAAACCACTCTCAGAGTGGTTTTTTATTGGTGTCTTCCCGGCAAATCAATCGCTGAAAATACTGACGCAGTTGCGGCCGGAAACCTTGGCCTGATATAGGGCTTGATCGGCATTGGCCAACCATTGGTCGCTGTTTTCCACCTCGTCACTCAGATCGCAGATCCCCAAACTGATAGTAAAAGGTACCGGCTGACCATTGAAGCTGAAGCGACTACTTTCTATCTGAGTGCGTAGCCGCTCGGCAAAGGAGCGGGCATCTTCGGCGCTGGTGTGGGACAAGACCACGGCAAACTCTTCGCCGCCATAGCGCCCGGCGCAGTCGGTTTCCCTGAGGTTTTGGCTGAGAATATGGGACAGATGCTGAATAACCCTGTCTCCGGCGATATGCCCCAGGCTGTCGTTAATCCGTTTGAAGTGATCTATATCGAACATCACCAGGCTGGCTGGCTCGCCATAGCGGGTGTGGCGATCAAACTCCCGCTGCATGCAAAATTGCCAGTGTCTGCGATTGTGCAGTTGGGTCAGGCCATCGGTTTGACTCAGGTGTTCCAGGCGTTCGTTGGCGCTTTTGAGCTGCAGCTTGTTGATGGCGATATCCGTCACATCATAGATAATAATGCTGATATGGGAGATCTGCCCGGTCAGAGAGGCCAGCGGCAGCAGGGTGACATTCTGGAACATGAATTCGGCGCGGCCTGTGATGGGCCGATAGTTCTTGAATTTGAATACATAGGGCCTCTGCTCCCAACTGATGAAGGCGCGGTTTTTCAGCAGAAACACAGATTCCATCTTCTGCTTGAGCCAACTGGCCGGCAGATCCGGAAAACGTTCAAACAGGTTGTTGCCCTTGATATCGTTGGGAGAGACGCCACTGTGGTTTTCCATAAAGCCATTCCACAGCTGAATATTGTATTCTCTGTCCAGCACCACCAGGCCAACCTCTATGGTTTGCACCATGTCGATCAGCCAGTGCAGTTCATTTATTGCATTCAAATCCTTTGCCATGGCAAACCTGTTTTGTCAGTTCATCAGATAGCCGAGCTTGAAATTCAGCGTCGGCAAGGAGTCTTCGGTAAAGAGCAGTAGCAGATCACACTGCACATTGTGATCTTCGATGCGATAGTTGATCTCCATCGCCAGCGTGCGCTGCCAGCGATCTGAGTTATCGTGGATCAGATCGTTCACTGTGCAATGCCGTCCGAGCACCACAGGGTGTGCCTGGCTGAATTGCATATCCAGCTGCTCCGAGATGCCGCTGAGGAAGGCGCCGATCAACACGTTGGCTGTGTCGATCATCACCTCGATTTCCGTGTTGGTGTCTTCGGGGTCTGACAGGCCCATCAATTTGGCCATATCCTTGAAGCTGGAGTCGTGAAACAGCAGTAGCGCCTCACCGGCAATGCCGGCACCGATAAAACCCTGACACAGCGCCGATATCTTGGGGCTTTGCTCTGTGGCTTTGAGTGCCATGGTCAACTCACTGACCTCCAGCACATTGACGTTGGGAATGGGCAGGAGCACAAATACATCCAGCAACTTGGCCAGCAGATCGGCGGCGCGACCCATGGCAACGTTGGCGACTTCCTGGCAGGCATCACGCATATCCACCTGGATCATTGGCTCTTCGTTGCCGTCGCCGCCTTCGGCCAACTGTAAAATGCCATATTCCTGTAGTATGTTGCGAATGGCATCTGCACTGACGGGCTTTTGAATAAAATCCAGCGCGCCCAAGGCTTTGACTCTTTGATGGGCTTTAATTTGGATATCGCCCGAGACGACTATCACCATGGCCGGCAGATCTTGTTGTTGAATGGCTTGCAACACTTCATAACCATCCATGACCGGCATATTGAGATCCAAAAAGACAATCTCACCCTTGCCGGCGCGGATAGCCTCAAGTCCTTCGGCGCCATTGGCAGCAAAGTTGATGTCGACTTCCCATTCTTTGGGAAGAGTACGGGCCATCTGCTTTCGCGCCAGTGCAGAGTCGTCGCATATGAGTACCGGAATCGCCATAGAGATTTCCTGTTCTACCGCATTACTTGAAGATAACACCTACAGCGGCATTTTTTGTGATTATCCTCTGACTATGCCGCTGGATCAGTGAGGACAGGGCCGATAGCAATATACCGGCAGATACGGACTTTATGCCCGTTTCTCATATTTGGCAGGATAAAATCTTATTTAGTGCAATGGCTTGCCTGTTGAGGGTCGATATTGTGAACACTTGTCGCCACTAAGTCAAAACCAATGTCAGTTTATTGACGTAAGCCAAAATTTAAACTGTGCTGTGATATTGAAATAGAGAGATTTTTGATCTGGCCTGACCTGTTTGATGGTGATACCGTTAACATAACTTCAACTTTCAAGGACCTGCAGATGCAGTGGCAGACTCTCAGCCTGGAATGGCAGCAACAGTTGGCTATCGTTAGCTTGAACCGGCCGGATAAGCTCAACGCCATTAATTACACCATGTTCAGCGAGCTCAAGGCGATGGCGCGTCATTTGCGCCGTCAACGGCATTTGCGGGCGGTGATCCTTAGAGGCGAGGGCGGCCAATTCAGCTCGGGCTTGGATATCAAGAGTGTGGCTAACTCTCCCTGGCAAGCGCTGAAGCTGCTGTTCAAGTGGCTACCGGGCAATGCCAATTTGGCGCAGCAGGTGTCTGTCGCCTGGCGAGAGCTACCGGTTCCTGTCATTGCCGTCTTGGATGGCCGCTGCTATGGCGGCGGCTTGCAAATTGCGCTCGGCGCCGATTTTCGTATTGCCGCCAATGACGCCGAGTTGTCAATAATGGAGGCCAAGTGGGGCTTGGTTCCCGACATGGGTGGCCTGGTGAGTTTGCGGGAAATTCTGGCAAAAGATCAGGCATTGAAACTCAGTATGACGGCGGAATTAATCCCGGCTCCCAAGGCGTTGGAACTTGGGCTGGTGACCGAGTGCTGCAGTGATCCTCTGGCCCGGGCACAAGAACTGGCATGTGGGCTCAATGAGCGCTCTCCGGATGCGTTGGCGGCGATAAAGCTGAGTATCAACCGCAGCTGGAAAGGTTCCCGCAGGCGCCTGCTGGCGCGGGAGTCCTGGAGTCAGGTACGTTTGCTCTTGGGGCGTAACAGAACCATTGCCGCCGTGCGGCAGGGCAAGGACCCCGAGCGGGCCTTTGAACCGCGGCGAAACTGGTGAGATATCCTTCACGGCTAAATAAATATTAACTTGACCTATATGACAGAAGCGCCTGAAAATCCGTCACTTTATTTATAAATAGGAATTGGGATGCGGATTTTTTTTGAACGCTTGCTCTGGGGCAGTCGCTTGTCTGTCATGGTTGGAGTCTTCTCCTGTGTGTTGGCTGCCTTGGTCACTTTTGTCATGGGAGTCAAGGACGTGCTGCATATGTTTGCCCTACTGTGGGAATACCTGCTCAGTGGCAGCTATGATGTGCGCAATGATCTTGTGATGGTATTGGTGGAGATACTGGATACCTTCCTGCTCGGGGCCGTGCTGCTGATCTTCGCTTTCGGCCTCTATGAACTCTTTATCCGTAACCTGGAACCGGCCAGTAACTCGGATACCGGCGGCAAGATATTGATCATCTCCAGCATAGATGCGCTCAAGAGCAAGCTGGGCAAAGTGATATTGATGATGTTGATCATCAAGGTGTTTT
This sequence comes from Shewanella chilikensis, assembly GCF_037953065.1. Classification (NCBI taxonomy): domain Bacteria; kingdom Pseudomonadati; phylum Pseudomonadota; class Gammaproteobacteria; order Alteromonadales; family Shewanellaceae; genus Shewanella; species Shewanella chilikensis. Next base: position 564,322 of record NZ_CP149966.1, read on the forward strand.
CCTTCTTTGCCGATATCAAACCCAGCTCGGCACTGGACTTGCTGTTCATGGGCGGCACTGTGGTGCTCATCTCCCTGGCGTTAATGTTCTCCAATGGCGGCAAGAAAGAGTAATCGCATTCCCGACATTTACTCTACGGAAAGCTTGGCCTGGGAGCCGATTTCGGCAGCAACTTCTGTATTAGACGGTCACTGATTGGCTTCAGTGGCCGTTTTTTCGTTTGCTGCCAGCTGTTTCAGCACCTTTCTGGCCATGCCTTCTATCATCATCAAGGTGTTTTCAAAGGCTACATCCTGACGCAGATCCAGCGCCAGTAATTGCTGCCGGTATTGATTGTCCGGCTGGCTCATTGCCAGCGATTTACGACTTTTTACCGTGGCCTGCGAGGCTTGATGACCGTCGGGGGATTGGATATCGAGTACCGCCAACTCCAATCCGGCCAGCTGCTTTGGCAAGGCCAGATTGACATCGGGATCGTCAAGGTAGGGATTGATCACCACCAGCAAGTCCGGTTTGGCCAACTTCTGCGCTGCCAACAACTCAATTACCAAGGCGGCGGACTGATCCTGGGCTATCAGCAAGCGCTTGCCTGGAAAGGGGGCTCCCAAGGTGTCCAATTGCGCCAGACTCTGTTGGATAAAGCTCTGTTGCTGTTTCCTGAGTTTCTGCCATTCCTCTGCCTCTCGGCGGCTCGTTGCCTGGTTGCGTTTCCCCGGCATTTTGCCATCGCCTGCCTTGCTTATTTCCTGGGCCTCTGTGGTGAAGTTGGGCTGCTCAGGAAAGGGCGGTGGTGTGATGCTGAGACTGGCCCAGCCTGCGGGATTGATGTTGCGGCGCAAGAAGGCGTTGAGCCCGGGGGCATCGGCGTGGGTGCCGGGAGGCGGCAGTAACAGCGCCGAGCCCAATTGTTTCGGGCCACTCCAGGGGCGTATCAGAACGGCTTGCTCCTCGCCATCTACTTGGATCTTTTGCAGTTCTGAGGAGGCGACATGCTCCAACGCCCGGCTATTGTCTCTGGGTTTCATAGGGGCTGTTTCAGGCGTTTGACTCGCTGGCTCTGGTTGAGTCTGCGCCTGGTTGGCCATGTCTTGGTTGGTTGGCTCATCGGCAGCCAGTACCACCAAAGGCAAAAAGCACAGCATAGCTATCGTCCTGGGTATCAGCGCCAAGGGAACTCCTTAAACTTGCTTTGGCTGGAATAGCATGATTCTGCAGCCTTTATTGACTCAATGCCAAAATTATAAGCCGCAAATTTGTGCACTAGTAGCTGTTGTATCGAAAGTTTGCGTGCTGATCCCATGTTTGAAGGCGTGGTGCACCAGGGCTTCTGAAATTTAGCGCAAAAAGCAAGACCCGCAGTTAGCGGGTCTTGGGGGATGATATTTGATTGGATTGTCAGGCGTGGCTGACCAGCACCAGGCGCACGGCATCGAGCTGCAGCTGACATTGATCCAAATAGCCGCGTAGTTCGGCTATCTGATTTTGCAGATACTCAAGCTCGGCGTCACGGATATTGGGGTTCACCGCCTTGAGGGCTTCCAGGCGCTGCAGCTCGGCGCCCAGTTGGCGTTCCATCTGCTGCTGGGCTTCGGCCTGCAGGTTGGACATAGCTTCCATGGCGTGGGCTTCGCCCTTGGCCAGCAATGGATGCAGTATCGCCTGTGAGGCGTTGACCAGTTTGCTGCCGATATGGCGGTTAACCGCGCTGAGCTGGCGATCAAAATGCTCGTAGCTCACCTTGTCAGACAGATTGTTGCCGTCTTTATCCAGCAGAATACGCAGTGGTGTCGGCGGCAGATAGCGATACAGCTGGCTGGACTTGGGCGCCGAGGCCTGTGCCAGATAGATAAGCTCCAGGAACACGGTACCTGCTGGCAACGCCTTGTTCTTGAGGATGGCAACACTTGTGGTGCCTGTCTCAGAACCTGTGATCAGATCCAACCCGGTTTGCACCAGAGGATGCTCCTGGGTTATCAGGGCGATATCGTCGCGGGACAGGGCGGTTTCCCGGTCGAAAGTCACGGTAATGCCATCTTCCGGCAGGCCAGGATAAGTGGGATACATCATGTGCTCACTCGGGCGCAGCACTATGGTGTTTTCGCCTCTATCGTCCTGATCCAGACCTATGATGTCCCACAGACGGATCACTGAGCCGATAAGCTGGGTGTCGTTATCCATCTGCGCCAGTCTCTCGGCCAATGCCAATGACCTGTCGCCGCCGTGGGAGTTGAGTTCCAGCAGCTTGTCGCGGCCCTGCTCCATTGCCTGCTTTAGCTCTTTATAACGGCTGCGGGTGTCGCGCAGCAGCTTAGCCATCTCTTCTTTGTTTTCTTCTACCAGCAGTGGCAGCAACTGGGCGCCAAACTCCTTGAACAGAATATGGCCGCCGGGGCAGGTGAGTTCGAAGGCGTTGAGGCCTTCATGGTACCAGGCCAACAGACGCTCCTGCGCCGTGTCGGTGAGGAAGGGCAGGTGGATCTCTACATCATGGTTCTGACCTATGCGATCCAGGCGACCTATGCGCTGTTCCAGCAGATCCGGGTTCAATGGCAGATCAAACAGCACCAACTGGCTGGCGAACTGGAAGTTACGCCCTTCGGAACCGATTTCCGAGCAGATCAACGCCTGGGCACCACCCTCTTCCTGGGCGAAGAAGGCACCGGCTTTGTCCCGTTCTATGATGGACATGCCCTCATGGAACACAGTGGCGAGGATCCCTTCACGGGTGCGCAGCGCTTCTTCCAGACTCAGCGCCGTGGCGGCCTGACTGGCGATGATCAGCACTTTCTTGCTGCGGTTTTGCTTGAGGAAATCGATGAGCCAGTCGACCCTGGGGTCGAACTTCCACCAGGCGGCGGAGTTTTCATCAAACTCCTGATACATTTTTTCCGGCGCCAGCGCGTAGGCGGCCTTCATTTCCAGGGTGCGGTGACCATTCATCATGGCACTGACTCGGGCCGCAGTGAGGTACTGCTCCGGCATGGCCTGTGGATAGGCGTTGAAAATGCGTTTCGGGAAGCCTTTGACCGAGGCGCGGCTGTTGCGGTACAGCACCCGACCTGTGCCGTGCCTATCGAGCAGCTCTTGCAGCAGCTCGTCACGGGCGGCTTGCTGCTGCTCGGCATCGACACCGTCAGCCTGGATAAGGCGAATAGCGGGGGCGATATCTTTCTCGGACAAGAGTTCGGTCAGGCTGTTGATGGCATTGTCGGGCAGCTTGTTGCCACTTGCCAGCGCCTCGGCGGCGAGGGCCACCTCTTTGTAGCCTTGTTCCTCTTTGATAAAGGCTTGATAGTCGTAGAAACGATCCGGATCCAGCAGTCGCAGTCGGGCAAAGTGGCTCTCATGGCCCAACTGATCCGGGGTTGCGGTCAGCAGCAGTACGCCGGGCACCACTTCCGCCAGAGCTTCAACCACCTGATAGGCCCGGCTCGGAGCCTCTTCGGTCCACTCCAGGTGATGGGCCTCATCGACCACCATAAGATCCCAGTCGGCATCCAGCGCCTGGTCGAGACGGCGCTTCTTGCGCAGCAGTTCCAGTGAGCAGATCACCAACTGTTCGGTGTAGAAGGGGTTGTCATGGTCGGCAAAGGCTTCGATGCAGCGATCTTCATCGAATACGGCAAATCGCAGGTTAAAGCGGCGCAGCATCTCCACCAGCCATTGGTGGCGCAAGGTATCTGGTACTATCACAAGTACCCGCTCGGCGCGGCCTGTCATCAACTGTTGATGAATGATGAGGCCGGCTTCTATGGTCTTGCCCAGACCCACTTCATCGGCCAGCAGCACCCGTGGCGCGTAGCGGCGCCCGACCTCATGGGCAATCCACAGCTGATGCGGAATAAGGCCGACTCTGGGACCTTGCAGCCCCAGCAGATCTGAGGTGGCCAGATTGTGGCGCAGTTGCTGGGCGGCGTAGCGCACCCCGAATCTGTCCAGTCTGTCTATCTGGCCGGCAAAGAGTCTGTCCTGCGGCTTGTTGAAACGAATATTGTGATCCAGCAAGGTTTCCCTCAGCTGCACTTCTTCGCCGGTTTCGCTGTGAATGCCGGTGTAGATCACCAGCCCGTCTTTTTCATCCAAAGAGTTGATGGTCAGTGTCCAGTCTTCATGGCTCTTGACCTGATCACCTGGGTTATAAATCACCCGGGTTAACGGGGCGTCGTTGCGGGAGAACATGCGGTTCTCTCCGGTGGCGGGGAACAGCAGTGAGACCATGCGGCCTTCCAGTTGTACTACTGTACCCAAACCAAGCTCTGATTCGGTATCACTGATCCAGCGTTGACCTAAGGCGAAGGGCATCTTTAACTCTCATCTCCGGGCGGATTCACAAAGGGCGCGTATGTTATACCAATCCGAGTATAATACCAATCCTGCCCAGCAGGCCTTTTCGTCCGCTTGTCATCCAATCGTCATCTTTAGCATCCTACACTCAAAAACGGATACCGCGCAGTGGCCATTAAAGAGACTGCAAAGGGTATTTGTCATCCGTTGCTAAAGGTGCCAGTATTAGTTTAAGCCATGTCACAGTGGTGAAACCTACCCGCAATCAGTTAGAAACAGGAGTGACATATACCCCAACCCCAGGCCTGCGCTGGCCCATGACAACAAAGCTGTGAGTAGCTCATTGACGCAAATGGAGGCGCCATGGAACAAGACGACAGAAAGTTGTTTGTACTTGATACCAATGTGTTATTACATGAACCCTTAGCGATTTACTCCTTTAAAGAACATGATGTTGTGGTCCCAATGACGGTACTGGAGGAATTGGACCAGATAAAAGACAGAAAGCGGGATGTCAGCCGCGATGCCAGGGTCGCCATTCGGGCGCTGGAAGATATCCTCGGCGGCAAGACCACTCCGGAACAGATAATCAAAGGGGTTCCCCTTCCAAGCCGCGAAGGGCACACAGATGCCACAGGTACTCTGGCCATCTTCCCCGACCACCAGATTGAATTCACCATAGGCTCGCTGCCCGGCGACAACAACGACAACCGCATCATCAACACAGCCCTGCATCTGCAAAATCAATACGAGCCCCGTACCGTGGTGCTGGTCACCAAAGACATCAATATGCGTCTCAAGGCCAAAGGTGCCGGGATACTCCTGGTAGAAGACTACCGCACAGATCAGCTGATCGATGACATACGTTTTCTGTCCAAGGGTTTTCATCAATTTGAAGGCAACTTCTGGGAGCATCTGCACAAAGTGGCCACCGAGCGTCATGGCCGTCATACTGTGCACGATGTGCCGCTCAAGGACCTGGGCGACGATCTGTTTTATATCAACCAATATCTACTGGACGATGAGTCCGAATTTTGTGGCCGGGTGGTCGGCCGCAGTGAAACCAGTCTCAATGTGCTGGATCTCGGTCGCGATCGCCTGATGAATATGGAGGCCTGGGGCGTGAGACCGAAGAACATCTATCAGGGCATGGCGCTGCAGGCCTTGATGGATCCCGATATCGATCTGGTTATTCTCACCGGCCCAGCAGGATGCGGCAAAACACTGTTGGCGATGGCGGCAGCATTGGAGCTGGTGGTGGAGCGAAATCTCTACGACAAGGTAATAGTCACCCGGAATACTCCGGAAATCGCCGAATCGATAGGCTTCCTGCCGGGCACGGAAGAGGAAAAAATGGCTCCTTGGCTGGCGGCAATTACCGATACCCTGGAGGTGCTGCACAAGCATGATGTTAACCCCAGTGGTTCACTCAACTACATAATGGAAAAGGCCAATATCCAGTTTAAGTCGATTAACTTTATGCGTGGGCGTTCGATTCAGAACTCGGTGGTATTGCTGGATGAGTGTCAAAACCTGACGGCCTCACAGCTGAAAACCATGATCACCCGTATGGGAGAAGGCACCAAGCTTATCTGTTGCGGTAACCTGGCGCAGATAGACTCCAACTATCTGACCGCGGTCACCTCGGGTTTAACCTATATGGTTGAACGCTTTAAAAATTTTGAGGGTAGTGCCAACATTTATCTCAACGGCGTAGTGCGCTCACGGCTGGCAGAGTTTGCCGAAGAGCAGCTCTGATAAACCCTGCTACTGAAAAAGGCCCCATTTCGGGGCCTTTGCTTTGTGCGGGGTACTGCATATGCAGCCAAATTAAGTATATGATATCTTTCTTCCCCACCGCTTGGGGATGGGCCGTGATGCAAGGGTAATGGATGAAATTGAGTGAGCCGGATCTGCAGCTGAAATCTCCGATCCAGAAAAATTACAACCGTGCAGTGTTTTACACCTATATGGGGGTGATTGTACTGGCGTTGCTCACCGCCTGGGTGTTTTTTGAACGCCAGAAGACCCAGCAGATGGAGCTCAGGGAAGAACAGGTCGATCGCCATGTGATGCAGATTGACCTCTTGCTGGAATCCAGTATCCGTGCGGTCAAGAGCCTGCGTAATGTGGCCGTGGACCACTTGCGCCTGGCCGAGCAGGTGCGCAAGGACAGGCTGCCTCAGTACGAGAAATTCAACGAAAGTGGGCAGTTCTTTACCCTGGAGCCTAATTACGCCAGGAGTGGTGAACCCTTCACCAACATGGGGCGGATAACCGGCTCAGGTACTCTCGATGGCCGCGGCGACAAGTTCTATCAGGAACTGGAGATGCTGTTTGAGCTGTCATTGTCGTTCCCGGTCGCCAAGGAGGCTGCGCCCAAGGCCTCGGCCATCTATTATCTGTCCAAGCGGCGGATGATGTCCTATTACCCCTGGCCCTCGGATGAGCAGCGTTTTCGCGATGAACTGCTGAACAAGAAACAGTTTCAACTGGCGACTCCGGCGATGAACCCCCAGCGCAGTGTGTTCTGGAGTGAGGCCTATGTGGACTCGGCCGGTAATGGCCTGTTGACCACCCTCGGGGTGCCCATCTATCTCGAAGATGAGTTTATCGGCTCAATTAATCTGGATATGACACTGGCATCGCTCGCCAAACAGATACGTCTCTATTTCAAAATGCCGGGCACTGTGATTTTGCTGGATCAGGGCAATAATATTCTTTCCCACAGCGATTTTGATACCTCCAGCATTAACCGGGTCTACCACATCAGTCAGCGGATCCCATCCGAGCTGCATTCATTGCCTGAGTCCGAGTTGTTCGATGCCCACGAGGGGATGATCCGTAACGGCTATTACATCCACTCAGTGGCGCTGCACAACGCCCCTTGGCGCCTGCTCTATCTGCAGGATGTTGACGATCTGTTTCTGGACTCGTTCGAGAAGCTGCAGCTGAGCTTTATTTTAGTGGTACTGGCCTTGTCTGTGCTGGTGACCATAGTGCACTGGCAGACTCGCCGCTCTTTCGTCAGCCCGGCCTCGCGCTTGCTGTCACACCTGGAAGACTGTTCCCGTGAGCCGATCCGGCCGCCGGCGAAGATCACCCAGGGCTGGGAGCCCTGGTTCCAGTTGGTCAGCCGCATTTTTGAAGAAAACCAGCAATATACCCGTCACCTGGCAGAGCAGAACAAGCGGCTGGATAAACTGGTGGCCCGGCGCACCGAGCGGCTGAAGGAAACCACAGAAAAGCGGGAGCGGGAATACGCCCTGCTGCGCTCTTTGTTGGACTCGATTCCTGAAGCCATTGTCTTCAAAGACAAAGAAGGCAAGTACCTCGGCTGCAACAAGTCGGCCGAGCGGGTACTTGGCTATACCGAGGCCGAGATGATCGGCCTGAATTCAGATACTTTGACCACCCCGGAGCAGGCCGCCAGAATTCGCGCCGAGGATGAACAGGTGCTCAAGGACAGGGCGCCGCTGCGCTATCAGGAAAAGGTCGAGCTGGCGGGCAAGCCCGTGCTGCTCGATACCCTCAAGCTGCCGTTTTATAACCGCCGCGGCGAGATGCTGGGCTTGATTGCCGTTTGGCGTGATGTGACCCGCGAATATGAAGCCGCCGAGCAGTTGCGTTTGTCGGAAGAACGTTATCACCTGGCGATGGATGCGGTGGAAGATGGCCTGTGGGACTGGTATCTGGATTCGGAGCAGATCATCTGCAACCCGGCCTACTACACTATGCTGGGCTACAAGACCAATGAGTTTCCGGCGCTGCTGTCGACCATAGACGAGCTGATCCATCCGGACGACAGGATCCGGGTTGAAGAGTATCGCGAGCAGTATCTGGCCGATCCCATAGGCGCCTATGAGATAGAGTTCCGAATGCGCGGCAAGAGCGGGCAGTATCACTGGGTGCTGTCCCGTGGCCGGGTGGTGGAATTTACCGCCAACAATGAGCCCAGGCGTATGCTGGGTACCCACAAGGACATTACCCGCAGCAAGAGCAACGAGGTGGCCTTGCTGGAGGCCAAGAAAGATGCCGAACTGGCCAACCTCTACAAGAGTGAATTCTTGGCCAATATGAGCCATGAGATCCGCACGCCGATGAATGCCATCATAGGCATGCTGCAACTGGCGCAGCGCACCAACCTGACGGTGCAGCAGAAAGATTATCTGGAGAAGGCCGGCTTCTCGGCCCAATCATTGCTGCGGATCATCAATGACATTCTCGACTTCTCCAAGATTGAAGCCGGGAAGCTGGAGCTGGAGCGGGTCTCCTTCCCGTTGGACAAGGTGCTGGAGCACGCCTTGGATATCAACTCACTCAAGGCGCAGGAGAAAGGGGTTGAGCTGTTACTGTATGCCCCTGTGACCGCCGGACTTATGCTCAAGGGCGATCCGCTGCGTCTCGGCCAGGTGCTGGTGAATCTCTTGTCCAACGCGGTCAAGTTTACCTCTGAAGGGGAGATTGAACTCGGCTGTGAAGATGTCGGCGAACGCGATCATCGTATAACCCTCAAATTCTGGGTTCGCGACACAGGCATAGGGATCAGCAAGGAGCAGCAGGAGATACTGTTTGACGCCTTTGCCCAGGCAGATGGCTCTACCACCCGTAAATATGGTGGTACTGGCCTTGGCTTGTCCATCAGTAAGCATCTGGTGTCCATGATGGGCGGCAAGATGCAGGTGCAGAGTGAACCGGGTGTCGGCAGTGTATTCAGCTTTACCATCAGCTTTGAAATCGCCGAAGAGGCCAAGATTGAACCTCTGGTGATGCCGGAGCAACTCAACAGCCTGCGGGCGCTGGTGGTGGACGATAACTCTACGGCGCTGCAGATATATTCGACCCTGATGCGCGATTTCCACTTCGAGGTGGACACTGCTGCCAGCGGTGCCGAAGCCCTTTATAAGTTGGAAAAACAGGAAACCGACCTACTGCTAATCGACTGGATGATGCCGGAAATGGATGGCCGTGAGGTGATCCGTACCCTGGATGAAATGGTGGCCAATGGCAGAATAAGCAAGCGCCCCGTGGTGATCATGATGACGGCCTATGCCGCCGGTCCATTGGCCCAGGAAGTGGAAGATGCCAATGTGTTTGCGCTGCTGCAAAAGCCCTTCAAGGCCTCGACTCTGTTTGATGAGATAATCTCAGCCTTTGCCGAGAAACCTCATTCGGCGACTGTGGCTGAAATTACCGACAACCAGAGCGGTGGTCATAAAGGCCTGGTACTGCTGGTGGAAGACAACCTGATCAACCAGCAGGTGGCCTCCGAACTGCTGCGCAGCGCCGGTTATGAGGTAGATCTGGCCGACAATGGTCAAATTGCCCTCGATATGGTGGAGCAGCGCCAATACGATGCGGTATTGATGGATATTCAGATGCCTGTGATGGATGGCCTGACGGCGACCCGGGAACTGCGCAAGAAATACGACAGGGAGACCTTGCCGATTATCGCCATGACGGCCCATGCCATGTCAGGCGATCGTGAGAAGAGCCTGGCGGCGGGAATGAACGCTCATATCACCAAGCCTATTATGCTCAATGAACTCTTTGATACCTTAAGTGAATGGGTGGGCAGGACTTGAGATAAACCGGCCGATCCCTTAACTTGAATGGCAACTTACAGATAACAATCAGGAGATGGGATGAAACCTCAAAGTTGGACCTTGTTGTTGGCGCTGATCGCGGTACCCGGATTGGCGCAGGCGGCACAGGAGAGGGAGGCCGCCGACGTCATCAGCGAAAGCACTCAGGCCGAAGGTTTTATCAATCTCTTTTATGATGCCAAAGCCGGGCAGCTGTATCTGGAACCGAGCAAACTCAACCAGCCTATGTTGCTGCTCTCCAGCTTGCCCCACGGCGCCGGATCCAATGACATTGGGCTCGACCGTGGGCAACTTGGGTATACCCGCATGGTGCAGTTTGAGCGCCAGGGCCCCTATATTCTGCTCAAACAGCTCAATACCCGTTTTCGCGCCGATACCGACGACCAAGCCGAGCAAAGAGCCGTGTATGAAGCCTTTGCCGAATCAGTGCTCTGGCGCGGCAAACTCCTGCCGGGAAAACGTCTGTTGGTGCCGGTCAACGACTTGATGTTGCAGGACCTGCACGGCATCAGCCAACAGTTGGCGGCCAGGGGGCAAGGGCATTATCGTCTGGACACCAGCCGCTCTGTGGTGTTGCCAGCCTCGGTCAAGTCGTTCGAGCGTAACTCGGATGTGGATGTGCAGCTGACTTTCGCCAGTGATAAGGCCGGCGCCAGAGTCGCCGAGGTGACCCCGGATGGCCAGGCCCTGTCTCTGAGACTGCGCTATTCCTTTATCGCCTTGCCCGAGCCGGGTTATCAGGCGCGCCTCTATCACCCCATGAGTGGTTATCTGTCCGATGAATACAAGGACTATGCCACCGCCATAGATCAGGATATCAACCAGCGCTTCTTGCTGCGCCACCGGCTGCAGAAGGTTAATCCTGGCCCTGAGCCAAGCGAAGTGGTTGAGCCCATTACCTATTATCTGGATCCCGGTGTCCCCGAGCCTATCCGCGGTGCCTTGCTCGAAGGCGGCCGCTGGTGGGAGCAGGCTTTCAATGAGGCGGGGTTTATCAACGGCTTCAAGTTGGAGCTATTGCCGGAAGGCGCCGACCCTCAGGATGTGCGCTACAACGTGATCCAGTGGGTGCACAGGGCCAGCCGTGGCTGGTCCTATGGCGCGGCGGTGACAGATCCCCGCAGTGGTGAAATCATCAAGGGCCAGGTCACTCTGGGAAGTCTGCGGGTACGTCAGGATCACCTGATTGCCCGTGGCCTTACCGCAGGTTGGGAAGACAGGCAAGCGGCCGATGAAGCCGCCATGGCCTTGTCTCTGGCGCGTATTCGCCAGTTATCGGCTCATGAAATCGGTCATACCCTGGGGCTGGATCATAACTTTGCTGCTTCCACCAATAACAACGCTTCTGTGATGGATTACCCCCATCCCTATGTGCGCCTCGATGGCAAGCGGGTGGATATCAGCCAGCCTTACGCCGAAGGGCTGGGGGCTTGGGATAAGTTTGCCATCAAGTACGGTTATGGTGACTTTGGTGATGAAGCCCAAACCCAGGCCGCGCTCAAGTCGCTGCTCAAAGAGGTGCAGCAGCAGGGGCTGAGATACATAGGCGAGGGTGATTCGAGGGCGACTTCAGCCGCCCATGCCTATGCCAGCCTTTGGGACAGAGGCGAGGATCCGGTTAAGGAGTTGGCAAGAATGCAGCTGGTCAGGCGCCAGGCGCTGGAGACCTTCTCCGCCAAGGCGCTGTTGCCGGAGCAACCCTTGGGCGAACTCAGTGATGCCCTGGTGCCCATCTATCTGTTGAATCGCTACCAGATCAGCGCCGCGGCCAAGTTTGTTGGCGGCATTGACTACAATTACCTGGCTGATGCCGGTAGCGGTAACTGGCACTTTATTGCACCGGAATTGCAGAAGCGGGCATTGGAGACTGTGCTGGCGACTCTGGATCCCAGAGAGCTATATCTGCCAACTGAGCTTTTGGAGCAACTGGTGCCCAAGGCTGGCAACTATTACCGTAGCCGCGAGAGTTTCGACTCATCTTTGGGGGTTGCCGTGGATCAATTGGCCATGGCAGAAGTGCTCAGTCGTCACACAGTGTCGACGCTGTTGAACCCTGAGCGGCTCAATCGAGTGGATCAGGCCTTTGCCAGAGACACAGAGCAGTTGTCGGTAGAGGATTTGCTGGATAGATTGCTGGCTAAGACACTGCTGAAATCACTGCCTTCGGGAGATCAGACCAGTATTGCGATGAGGGTAAATGCGGTAGTTTTGGATGGCATGTTGCAGAGTCTGGAGAGTGACGCCAGCGCCCCGGAAGTCAAAGCCATGTTGAGGATGAAGCTGGATTATCTGCTTAAGCAGTTGCCCAGAAAAGAAAAAAGAAGTTCAGGTTACAAGGCTGCCCACTATGGACAACTGCAAACAGTGCTTGAACAGGCACTGAAACAAGCCGGGGTCAGAGTGATCAGCAAGCCTGCGAAAATGCCACCGGGCTCACCGATTTAGTACGTTGTAAGGTATTGATTATGTGACACAATTAATTTCTTGTCTTATATTGGCATCTTTCATGTTCCAGAGGTTCGGGCCCTTTTGCACCGAACCTCTGTTTTTTTGAGGGAATTCGTTATGCCAAAAATCCTGTTTCTCAGAGCCTTGCTCGGCAGCTTGTTGCTGCTGTTCTGTTTCCTTGCCAAGGCCGAAGGGCTAAGCGTTAGCCCTCGCATTCATCAGGGCCAACTGGACAATGGTCTTAAATATCAATTGGTGGACAATAAGACGCCGGCCAACGCCATAGTGATGCGGATGCGGATCGCCTCCGGCTCACTGCTTGAGGCGGAAAATGAGCAGGGGCTGATGCACTTGCTGGAGCATATGGCGTTCAAAGGCTCGGCAGCTGTCCCGGAAGGGGATATGATCCCAAGATTGCAACGTCTTGGTTTAAGTTTTGGCGCCGATACCAATGCAGTGACTGATTTCGAACAGACGGTCTATGAGTTCAACATCACCCAAGGGGATGAGCAGAAGTTGGATACCGGGCTGATGCTGATGCGGGAGATTGCCGACAGACTCACTCTGGATCCCAAGGCACTTGCCCAGGAAAAAGCCGTGGTGTTGGCCGAGCTCAAGGAGCATCAGTCGGCTGAGTTTGAAAATTATCGTAATCAGCTGCACTTTTGGTATCCATCGAGCCTGCTGCCAAGACGTTTACCTATCGGTGAGGCTGATATCATCAAGGCTGCAGATGTAGCCAAGTTGCGCTCTTTATACCAGCGTTTCTATACTCCTGAGCGAACAACACTGATCCTGGTAGGCGACTTTGATATCGCCCGTACCGAGGCTCAAGTCAAGCAGTTGTTTGCCGATTGGAAGCCGCACCCTCAGGCGGTTGCCCCGGCACGGGTGAAGCTTTCACCGCCTGTGGTCAGAAAGCAGCCTCAGGCGGACGCTTTCTTCAATCCTCGTTTGTCGACTCAAGTCTCTCTGGGGGTACTGACTCCCAGAACACCAAAGCCTGACAGTATTGAGCTCCGTCAACAGATGATACTCGAGTCACTGCTGGGGAGTATGCTCTATCAGAGATTGCAGTCACACCTGTTTGCCGAGGAAGGTGTAAGCCATGCTTCTGTTGAGTTGGGCACAGAGTTTGGCACTGCGGTAAGAGTGGAACTGGCGCTGGAGACCCAGGAAGATAACTGGCCGCAAGCCGTGGCCCTGCTGGAGCAGACCATACGTCAGGCCCTACAATACGGCTTTAGCAGCGACGAGCTGCAGCAAGCGCTGAAGAGCAAACATAAGCTCTACCAGCTCAATCTGGCCGGTAGCAACACCATTCATAGCCTGAATATGGCCGAGGCTTTGGTATCAACGGATGCCGAGGATTTGATACCGATAGAACTAGCAGATAAGCTGGCCATTTTTGAGGCCTTGGCCCCGCAGATTACCCCGGCTCTTATCCAACAGACATTGGCAGAGCTTTGGCAGGGGCAACCCGGTATCTATCTCTCCGCTGCCAAGGGCCCCGCCGATGTAGAAACACAATTGCTGAGGGCATATGAGCAGAGTCAGCTGCAGCCAGTTGCCCCCTATACAAGCACAAAAGCCAGCGAGTTTGCTTATCAAAGCTTTGGGGAACCGGGCAAAATTGTCGCCGACAACAGGGATCCCGATACCGGAATACGCCAGTTGCGTTTTGCCAATGGGACTCTGCTCAACCTCAAGCCTACCGAATTTGAGCAGAGTAATGTGGCCGTCAGCTTGTCATTGGGATTCGGTGATTTGCCATTTCCGCACCAAGAGGGTTTGGGCACCCTATTCAACAGCGCCTTTCTTCTTGGCGGGCTTGAACAGCACTCCTGGCAACAGTTGGCGGATATCTTTGCCGGGCAGGACATCTCGGCAAATATAGGAGTCAGTACTGAAGGCTTTGGCGGCGTCACTCATACCAATGCCGCTGAACTCAGAACCCAGCTGGGGTTACAGGCCGCCTTTTTAACCGCACCGGGCTGGCGCCAGGAAGCCATTACCCTCTTTCGGCAACAAGTCAAGGCAGAGAGCCAGAGTCGTAATACCAACCCGAATAGCGCTTTCTGGGATGGTCTGAGTGGACTCCTGCACCCAGGCGATCACCGTTATGGTTACGGCCGGGAAGAACAGGTATTGCAGCGGGACTTTTCTGAAATTGCCAAGGTGTTGGCATCGGCACTGGATAAGGGAATGCTGGAAATCGCGCTGGTAGGTGATTTCGATGAGGCTCAGGGGATAAAAGCGGTTGCCGAGACATTCGGTGCCATCAAGCGGCATCCTGCCAAGGCCCCGGCCTTCGAGAGGCCGGTATTTCCCAAGGTGCCGGCTCAGAGACAGATTTTCCATAGAGGCGCCGAGAACTCGGCGGCATTGGCCTGGCTGTGGCCGACAACCGACATGCAGGATGTTCGACGCCACAGTGAACTGATGTTACTCGAACAGGTGATGGGCATTTTGTTGAATGAAGAGGTCAGGGAAAAAGCTGGTGCCGGATATTCGCCTTATACCTTCAATCATTTCGATTGGCATCCAACAGGTTACGGTTATCTGGGACTGTTTACCGTCACAGATGCAGCCAAGCTGAAGGCGGCCGAACAGGGCTTTGCCGCAGTCGAGGCCAGAGTCAAGGCCAAGGGCGGCATAGATAGCGATCTATTGGAGCGGGCGCGCCAGCCCTTGTTGCAGTGGTTGGATAGTGCACCTGCCAGCAACGGTTTCTGGTTGGATCTGGCGGCAACGGCCCAGAGCCGACCGGGCCGTTGGCTGAGTTGGCAACAGCGCAGGCAAATGCTGGGGCAACTGGATAGTGAAGCCCTGGAAGCCGTGGCCCGTGAGTATCTTGAAAATGAGCGCCGCTTGAGTGTGACCACTACTTACGCCGACTAACCACCGCTCTTGGGGTTTCTCGGATAGAAGCGCTCCGGCTTGCGCTGCAGGTGCTCGAACCTGCGGGTATTTTTATAGGGTAGCTTCATAAACCCCGAGACCCCCTGGCCCTGGATCTTGTCGACATGACTGAGGATCCTGTCCAGACAGGCGCGAAACTGCGCCTGTTTTCTAGGGTTGAGCAGTCTCAGATAACTGTGGATCTTCATATGGGTTGGCAGGGCTTCGAAGATGATACAGCCTGTGTGGTGTATCTGGTTGAGCCAGCCCAGCTCTGTCATGATTTCCGCAGGCAGCTCCAGGTTTTCATCCGGATCCCGGCCATCTTCAAAGTAGGAGTGCAGCCGGGATTGATCTTCGAGTGTCGGCACATCGCCCACCTCAAAGGGCAGCAGCTGATCTGCTTTGGCCTTGAACTGCTCTGCAGGGGCGCTGCGCTCCAGGTGCAGGGTATCTTTGGCGTTGAAGAAACAGGCCTTGAAGATACCTATGCGATGAATGCCCCGGGCCAGGGTCACCATGTTGTTGACCGCCTGAATCAATGCCGGCCTGAGTTCTTCATCATAAAGCGCCAGGTTGGAGTCGATATAGACGCCTGTCTCCTGCCAATGAATCGCCAAGCCACCCACAATCGGATACTGCCCCAGGCGGCCGACGGCAGCGATAAAGCCCTTCTCTGTGTCTCCCATACCGGCGAGGAAGTTGCGGTAGTACTTCTCCAGTTGAATATCTTCTGCGCGAATAGCCTCGGCATCGGCGTCCGGATGATGGCTGCGCAGAAACGACTTACGCGAACTGTAGCTGACGGTTTCCACGTCCCGGGCCCGCTTCTGTACCCAGACGGGGATCTCGGCATTCAGCTCCTGTGGTAGCGGCGGCAGTAAAAGATGCTGGCTGTATCTCATGCTACGCAGGAAGTAGTCGCCGGCCTTGAGACGGGTGAGAGGATCCGAGCCCAACATCCCCTCGAGGATCCTGGCCAATTCTATCGGCAGACCTATGCTGGTGGGCGGGATCACCTGGGAACCGAAGCGGCTGGCCTGGCCGGACGCCAGCGCATAGAGGGTGGCGGCAACCCCCTGTTCATCAAACCTGGGGCTGGAAAGCGCCCCCGAGAGTTGCTCATCGCCGATAAAGTAAACATCGCCCATGCGGGCGTTGGTATGCTGCTGATCGCTCGACATTAACTCCATCACATTGCCGCCAACCGGGCGGTTGTCGGCATCGCGCTGGGCAAATACTGCCGAGCCCCAGTCAATCAAAGACAGCTTATCTTCCTCTGGGTCATAAACCAGGTTGGAAGGTTTGATATCCCCGTGTACCAAGGGTCTGCCGCTGCGCAGATACTGCAGCAGATCCGCCAACTGCCTGGCAATGCTCATGATTTCCGCCACAGGCAAGGCGCCTTGGCGGCGGCAGCGTTGATCCAGATCCTGGCCCTGAGCTCTGGCCATCACCAAGATCCCCTGGCGCCCGACTCTGTCGAACTTTATCAGTGGCGGCACATTGGGATGATTGACCTGAGACAGCATGAAGGCTTCTTCTTCCAGTCTGTCCTGCACCTGCTGAGGCAGGGTAATACGGGAGAACTTGAATACATGTTTCTGGCCATGGCGGTTTCGTCCGGCGAACACAAAACCATAGGCACCTTTGCCTATCAGTTGCGGATCGTCATAGCCCAACTTGATCAGTTGCTGGCGGCAGAGGCGGATCCAGGCTCTGTGTTTGCGAGCGTCATCGGCCTTGAGCAGATAGACAGACTGCTCTTCCGAAATATAAAAGTGCTGCAGCTCAGGTGTTTGCAAGCGATTTCTCCATTGGCAGAAGCAAGGATACAAAATAACAACAAGCAGAAGCTCATTAAAACAGCAAGGGATAACAGCGGCAAGTTGTGACTCTGGGATCCAGCTCAGAACCAGGCTTCCTAGCGTATCCTTTTGGGCGGCACTTTGACCTATATCAATTTCATTGCGCCCTCCCCAGAGTAACCTGTTTGCAACAAGCCGCAGTGGCAGAAGAGATTTGGAGGCCTTATGTCAGTGCCAGATAAGCAGGAGCTGATCGAATTGTTCGAGTATGCCCGTCCCAGGGTGATACAGTCGATGGAATTGCGTCATTGTCCCCATGCGGGTTTCTATAATCCTGTGGATGAGCGCTGTAACTTTTGTCATCAGGGAATGGAATGTATCTGGATGAATCAGAATGATGAACTGGTGGATCTGGAGCAGAAATCACTCGAAGAATTGAAGCAGCAGTTATTGATAGCGGTCGACTTTGTCGATTCCAGCCTGAGCCCGCACCATTTGTCACGGCGCAAGTGTCAATGTGATAACTGCAATTGGTTGCGCAAGGTGCAGGAGACCCTGGCCAGATTGTCTTGATAGTACTCCGCATAAAAGTTTGTGTTGCCACTCAATGATGCCGGCTCATTGGGTTAAGTGAACTTTCTGGTGGAATGGTATTGGAATTGCGCGATACCATTCCTTGTCTGGACTCAATCCCAAATAATCTGCTACATATTTCCTTCAACATTCAGCTGTAACCTTCTGGTTTTATATGGGTTATTTCTTAATGGCACAAACATTGTCCTAACGCTGCTTAAAATGCGCCACAGCGGCCACAGATATGGCAAAATAATGCCATTGCTTATCAACTAGACTCAGAAGATGAACAGGATCAAGAAACGCTTTGTGGCCGGAGCCAAATGCCCCAAATGTCAGGCCCAGGACAGCATAGTGCTGTTCAAGGAGAACGGCATAGAAACGGTCGAGTGTGTCGAGTGTGATTACCGCGAGCAGCAGACCGATGATAAGGTCAGCGACAAGGCGACCGGTGAAGTGATAGGCCTGTTCAAACCTGAATAATATTCTTTGATACCCGCAGCGGATCCCGCTTTCTTTACCGGCCCTTCAATTGCCAAGGGTGGGGCTTTCCATTAATTTAAGGGTTTTGCTGTATTGAGGCGGTTTGCCCGCCTGTTGCCGCGAGTGCCGGGGCCTCTGGCTATTTGGCGCTTGCTGTCTGCATAAGGATTTATATGCCAAGCTTGATTCGAATAGTACTGATCGACACCCATCTGCCGGGCGTGGTGGAACTGAAGCTCGATGGTCATACCAATATCTGTGGTACCAACGCCTCGGGCAAGACCACGCTGCAGCGTCTGGTGCCTGTGTTTTATGGTGAATACCCCAGCCGGGTCGTGCCTTCGACCCGTGACAGCTTCGAGCGCTGGTATCTGCCCAGAGAATCCAGCTATATCATTTACGAATACCAAAAGAGTGATGGCTTGCTGTATCAGGCGGTGCTGGCCTCGGCCGGCGATGGCAAAGGGGTCAACTACCGTTTTATCGCCAAGGGATTTGAACTGGAAGACTATATCAAGTCTCAAAACGGCGACACTATTTTGTGCCATACCATGGCCGAACTGGGCCGCGAGATGAAACG
Source organism: Shewanella chilikensis (assembly GCF_037953065.1). Classification (NCBI taxonomy): domain Bacteria; kingdom Pseudomonadati; phylum Pseudomonadota; class Gammaproteobacteria; order Alteromonadales; family Shewanellaceae; genus Shewanella; species Shewanella chilikensis. The sequence goes on from NZ_CP149966.1 coordinate 583,005, forward strand.
CGCCGGAGTGAACCATACCAAGCTTTTGAATACCCGAGAGTTTCGCGCCATCATCCAGAATGACCGCACCTTGCTCAACACAGGCTCCAGCCGCACCGAGCTGCGCAGCTATGCCCGTTTGTTCTCTCTGTGCGAGGCCGACCATTCACTGCGCCATATCGAAAAACTGGCCAAGGCGGTGCATTCCAAAGAAGGCAAAATGGAAACGGTCAAGTCGATGATCGCCGCCATTTTGGAAGAGGATGGCGTTAACCCGCCGGCATCAAGGCTCAATCCACAACGAGTCGAGGCCTGGATCCGCGAGAGCCAGCTTATCGCCGGGTTCGAGCAGATCCGTCCCGAATTTGACAAGCTGGAGCAGGAGTTCAACGAGCTGCTGTCGGCCGAACTGCGTCTTGGCAGCCTGGCCAAGGGCTATCGCAATGACGAAGTGCTGGAGGCCCAGCGTCAGGAGCAAAATCAGACCCTGTCGCGGGAGCTGAACTTCCGTCTCAAGGCATTGGACGATGAGTGGAAAGAGCAGCGCGATGAGCTTAACCAGGAGCTGTCTGCCGCCAAGGGCGATGTCGCCAAGCTGGAATATGAACTCGACGCCATCGAAAACCAACATGCGGCGTTTCTCGATGCCGATATCGAACAGGCCAAGGCCAATCTGGAACAGCTGCCGCTGTGGCGTAGCGATCTTGAGAACCTCAGCGAAAGACACAAGCTGCAAACAGAGAAACATCAGGACATAGAAGCCGCCTATAACGCCCGCCGCAGCAAGATTGGCGAACAGCTCAACAAGGAGCTGGAAAAGCTGCAACAAGAGTTGGATAAGCAACGCGAGGCCCGCGACAAGCAGCGTGAAGTGGCCCGGGAAGACTTAGCGCGCCTCGATGCCGAATTCCGTGAGCAGCAGGAAAACGGCAAGGCCAAGTTCCAGGAGCAGGAGTACCAACTCAAGCTCAATGCGGCCGAGCTCAAGCTGCAGGTCGACAGTGTGACTTATACCGAGGAGGAGAAGCTCAGCCTGGCGGTGTTCGACGAGCGTATCGACCGTGCCGATGCCGAGCAGGAGGCTGCCAACGCCAAGGTGGAGCGGCTGATGAGCGAAGAGCGCAAACAGCGCTCACTCAGGGATCAGGCCAGCGAATCACTCAGAATTGCCGCGCTCAGAGTCACGGAGCGCCAGGGCGATCTGGACGATCTCAAACACATGCTGTTCCCCCAGTCCCACACCTTGCTGGAGTTCCTGCGAAAAGAAGTGCCGGGTTGGGAGCAGCACCTGGGCAAGGTGGTACATCCCGACTTGCTGCACCGCACCGACTTGCACCCCAATGTCGGCGCCGAAAGTGACAGCCTTTTTGGGATCTCATTGGATCTCAAGGCGCTGGAAATCCCCGAATACGCCAGTTCAGAGCCTGAGCTGAGGGCAAAGCTGGCCAAGGCCGAAGATGCCCTGCAAAACGCCTATGGGCTGCAGGAAGAAGCGGAAGAGCGCCTGGTGCAGGCCAACGAAGCGCTGGATAAACTGAACCGTGAGCTGACCTTTGCCCGCACGGCATACAAGAATTTGCGTGACGATTTGCGCCGTCTGTTCGAGGAGCGCCGCACTGTGCAGGAGCAGATCAACAAGGCGTTGGCTGAGCGTAAGGCACAGGCCGGTAAACGCCTGACGCTGCTGGATCAGGAGATGAAACAGCTGCGTAACCAGCACCTGGAATGGCTGGAGGAGCTCAAAGAGCAGGCGCTGGATGCCAGAATGGAAAAGAACGCCTACTGGCAGGAAGTGGTTGGCGCGCTGGAGCAGCATCTGGAGCAGCTCAAAGAGAGCATCAATCAGCGCCGCAGTCGTGCCAAAGAGGAACAAAAAGCCTGCGAGCTGTGGTACAAGAATGAGCTTAAGTCCCGCGGGGTGGATGAAGACAAAATTCTCGCCCTCAAGCGGGAGATCCGTGAGCTGGAAGGTGCCATTGCCGCTGCCGAGCAGCGTCGCAGTGAAGTGCTGCGCTATGACGACTGGTATCAGCATACCTGGCTGGTGCGTAAACCCAAGTTGGTGACCGACCTGGGCGAAGTCAAGCGCGCCGCCTCCGAGCTGGATCAGCAGCTGAAAACCAAGGCCAACGAAGTCAAACATGCCCGCCAGCAACTGGAGCTACAAAGGCGCCAGTCTGATGCCGCTCAGGTAGAGGCCTCGGAAAACCTCACCAAGTTGCGCGCCTTGCTGCGTAAGCTGGCCGAGCTGAAATTGCCGCGCAACGATGAAGAGCCTCAGGGTAGCCTGGGTGAACGTCTGCGTCAGGGCGAGGAGCTGCTGCTCAAGCGCGAGCATCTGCTGGGTTCGGTCAGGCAGTATGTGGATCATTTCGATCAGGTGATTGCCAGCAAGTCAGGCTCCAGCCTATCCGAGTTCTGGGAAAAGGCCCGTGAAGAGTCCAGCTCTGTCAATGACAAGGGCATACGCCTGCTGGATTACCGCAAGTTGGTGCCGCATCTGGCCCAGTTGCTCAATGTGATGGTGCCGCAGTCGATTACCGCGCTGCGTGAACAAGGCCGGATCTTCGGTGTCGACCTGACTGCCTTTTACGATGTATTGGCCGATATCGACCGCCGTATTGCCTCCCAAAGTGCCCGTATTACCCGCGAAGTCGGGGAGGAGCTGTTTCTTGAAGGCGTCTCTGAATCTGCGGTCAGGATCCGCTCGCGGATCAGTGAGCTGGAGTTCTGGCCTGAGCTGGAGCAGTTCGTTAAGGCGTTCCGCGCCTGGAAGGCCGAAGGCTTCACCGGCCTGCCGGATGAGCACTATACCAACAGCATGCGCCGGGCCCTGGATATCATAGGCCGCTCGGCCCTGACCGGCGGCATCGCCAAGCTGCTGGAGATTGAGCTGCGCCTCAAGGAAGGCAATTCGGATCTGGTGATCCGCACCGACCGTCAGCTCAACGAGTCATCCAGTCATGGTATGGCTTATCTGATCCTCTGTAAGTTCCTGCTGGCCTTTACCCGTTTGCTGCGGGGCAAGGCGGATGTCACTGTGCACTGGCCGATTGATGAGCTGGGCACCTTGCACCACGCTAACGTGAAGAAGATCTTCGATGCCTGTGAAAACAACAATATCAGCGTGTTGGGTGCTTTCCCCAACCCTGAGTCCGAGGTACTGAATTTGTTTGCCAACCGCTACATCATCAACAAGCAGACCAAGCGACTGCAGGTGGTTAAACCCAAGGTCGATCCCATAGCGCAAAAGCTCTCTGAGCGCTTGGCCAGGGAGGCGGTGTAATGAGCGAACTGCAAAGTACCATCGTCGGCTCAGGCGCCCTGATTGAACGTCTGCTCAAGGGGGAATTTATCTGCCGCACCACGGATGAGGAAGGTTGGCGTTCACTCAAGAGTCCGGCCACCCGTGACAGAGTCGAGGCCTATCTCAACCAAATCAACCGCACTGTGGCCCAGGCCGCCGAGGGCGAAGTCTTTTTCTGTGGTTATCTGCAGTTGGGGGAGGACGAGCGCAAAGTGATTTCGGCGCAGTTTCGCGATATCTGCCAGGCGTTGATCCCCATGGTGGAATGGCTGGTATTGGTGCAGGAAGCCAGCGGCCAGGACGCGCCCCTGACTGAAGGCGCGGCGGTGCGGCTTACCGAATTGCAGAGCCGCATTGAGGATACGCCGGCGTTTCGCGAGCAACTGGCCAAGCTGAGCCAGTATCGGCTGTTCGGCTCCAGCTCAAGCAGTGTCGATGGCCAGATTAAACTGGTTTTCAAGCGCTTGCAGGAGCTGGGTTATCTGGTGCGGCCGAATCCGGAAAAACAGATCTATATCGCCACCGGCAAGCTGGATTACCTCTACGAAGTGATCCGCTTTATCGATGAAACCGAGGGCCTCAGTCTGGAGGCTCAGGCTGAAACTGCCACCCAGAGGGATCTGATATGAGCAGCAACCTGCATCAGGCCGGGGTCAAGCTGCTGAGGCTGCTTGGGCGTAACGCCGAACTGGTGATGGACGCCTATCTCTCCGGTAGCTTGGACGAGACCCGGCAGGAACCTGCGCTGCTGAAGAAGCTTACCGACAACGGTATTCTTTGGCGTCCCGAGCCGGATGAACCGCTCAGATTGTCGCGTAATGTCAGGGCCCTGCTGGAAGAGGGCCTCAAGGATGAGCGTAACCGCCAGATCAACGCCAACGTCGGTTCGGCCCTGGCCACCATCAAGACCTTGGCCAATCACTACCGTGAGGCGCGCGCCAGTGTGGATTACAGCGCCGCCGAGGCCTATCTGGCGGACTTGACCGAACACGTATTCAGCTTCACCGAGAGCCTGCGTTACTCCATTCGTGTGCTCTGGGGCCGGATCAATAATGAGTTCGGTTATGTGGGTTCAATTAACGCCAAGATCCGTGAAAACGAGCTGGCCCAGAGTCAGGTATCGGAACTGCTTAACGGCCTGGAGCTGTTTGAGTTTACCGAGCTTGGCGAAATTGCCGGTGATATCCGTGAACTGCGCCGCCTGCTGGTGACCATGTTGCAGGAGACCCTCAGCGATTGCACCCAGGAGCTGAGCGTGGTGCAGGGGCGTCTGCTGGAATTGCTGGGACGCTTCAGGCAGATCCGCGGTCGTACCCGTTTGCTCAAAGGCTGGTTGCTGTATACAGATTTGCACCCCGACTATCAGGTAGCCGACCATGTGGCGCACAAGCAGGTGCCTGTGTTGTTCAATCATGCCGAGGCCTTGCTGGCACCGGCATCTGTGGATGTGAATAACAGCGGCCAGGAACTGCAACTGATGGAGATGGTGGCCCGTATCAAGGCTATCAGTCGTGACCATCTGCCCAAGAGGTTGCAGGAGCACGATGTGCCGGTTGCGGTTAGTCCTCAGGAAGACTTTGATATGCCGGATAACCCGCTCAAAGAGGCCGTGGATGAGTACTTCTGCGCCGTCATTGACTCGGGCCGCAACACTTCGGCGCTGGAATATCTGCAGCAGCAACAGCTGTCCTGGGATCCGGAAAGCTGGCTCTATCAGGTGATAGGCGGCTTCGAGGGGCTCAGTGAAGAGCACAAGCGCTTCTTTGCCCTGGAGCCTTTGGGTGAACCCCATCCGCTTTATTCGGGTAACTTCATTATCCGCGACGTGGAAGTGGGGCTGAGATAAGCCCAGGTAAGAATGTGATCCGGCGCCGGTTTTCCGTCTGCAATACCGGCTTTACATTGGTAAACGTAAGGCGAGACAAGATGACCAATATGGTTGTTTTGTCTCGCAAACTTGTTAATTTTTCTTATTATTCCACCTTACTGATGACTCTGGCTGTACTAACCCTGTGTCTGCGGCTTTGTTGCGGTGCCAGGGGCCGCCACTTATAATGCTTCGGCCCGCCAGCGGGCACCTCATTGACTCGTCTGTTAATCAAACGTAAGGAATCGAATAATGCAAAGACGCAATTTTTTAAAAACTGCGGCTATTTTGTCGACGGCCGGTATCACCAGCCCTGTGATGGCGGCCACATCGAAGACCAAGGCCGTCGAGCATTATTCCGCCGACGGCCGCAGACACTTCACCCTGACTCAAGATTACCAACTGATTGCACCCGAGGGCTCAGAGGGCGTGGTCAAGTTGTGGATCCCGCTGGTGGAAGACACCCAGTTTCAGCAAGTTCGTAAGCTGAATTTCAAAGGCAATTTCCAGGACGCTTACATCACTGCCGCTAACAGCTATGGCGCCAAGACACTATTTGCCACTTGGCCTGATGCCAAAGGCAAGATGGAACTGCAGTTGGTGATGGAGCTGGAAACCCTCGACTGGGAACCGCTGAAAAACGGTGAACTCGAACATTATCGCGCCCCCGAAACTATCCAGTACCCGGTGGATGTGGAGCGCTATCTGCTGCCCACCAAGCATATGCCCATTGATGGCATAGTGAAGCAGACTGCAGACAAGATTGTTGGCAAGGAAACCGATCCGCTGCAAAAGGCCCGTCTCATCTACAACTGGGTCAGCGCCAATATGTTCCGCGACAACGACGTTATCGGTTGCGGTACGGGTGATGTGGCCACTATTCTCGAGAGCGGCAAACTGGGGGGCAAGTGTACTGATATCAACTCGGTATTTGTGGCCTTGGCTCGTGCCGCCGGTATACCTGCCCGGGAGATGTTCGGGATCCGGGTAGGACAGGCTATTAAGATGGGCAAATACTCCAAGAAAGCCTTCGGCAGCAGTGATGCCTATGGCCTGGCCAAGGTCAGTGGTGGTCAGCACTGCCGCGCCATGTTCTATCTGGCGGGTTACGGCTGGTTGCCGGCCGACCCTGCGGATGTGACCAAGATGCGTTTGACCGAGAACAAGCAACACCAGGATCCCGATGTGCAGGCGGTCAACGACTATCTGTTCGGTAACTGGGAGATGAACTGGGTTGGTTTCAACTTCGGTCGCGACTTCGATCTGGCGCCTATGGCCGAGCAGACGCCGCTGAACAACTTTGGCTACCCTTATGCCGAAGTGGATGGCGACCCTGTGAACTACTATGACCCTAAAGTTTTCGCCTATGATTTCCAGTCAACAGAACAGCTCTAAGGGGTTTTTGGCGACACTGGCAGCAGCCGTTGTTGCCGCCGTCGCCTCCAGCCTGTGCTGTATTGGGCCGCTGATCTATCTGGTTTTTGGGGTATCGGCAGCCTCGCTGTCGGGCATTGAACAGCTGGGCTGGCTGCAAGTGCCTATGTTGGCGTTGTCGACTCTGTTGATCCTGCTGGGCTTTTGGCGTTTGTATTTCTCCAAAAAGCCTCTGTGCACCGCGACCATGAGCCGCACCAGAATGTTGCTGCTCTATTGGCTGGCGGTGCCTGTGGTCTTGGCGTTTCAGCTTTACCCTTTTGTATTACCTTGGCTGTTAGAGGTGTTTGAATGAGAAGCTTGTTACTGGTTTTACTGCTGCTGTGTACGCCGTTTGCCTGGGCGGGCAATCAGGTGGTTACCCTGGATGTTAAAGGCATGACCTGCCCTTTGTGTGTCACGGTAATCAACAAGGCGCTGCGCAAGACAGAGGGCGTTATTAAGGCCAAGTCCTCGCTCAAGACCCAGCAGGCCAGAGTGATAGTGCCTGAAGGCTTTGATATGGATGCGCTGATAAAGGCGGTGGATGAAACCGGCTATAAGGGCTGTATCAATAAGATAGAGCCAGAGGCCTAAGCTCTAAGACCCGGTTCATTCAATAGGTTCAGCTTGCGCCAAAAGCAAAAGCTCTGTCCAATAAAGCGTGCTCTAAGCACGCTTTTTTGATGGGTTCAGGCCTTGAGCAATTCCCGGCACAGTTTGACGAAGTCAGAAGAGGTGACTATGCCCTGCACCTTGTTGTGCTCGTCCACTACAGGCAGACAGCCATGTTTGTTGGCAATAAAATAATCCACCACTTGAGTCAGCGGCGCATCGGCCATGAGTGGTTCAAAGTCGGTTTCAATCAGATCGGCTATCAGGGTGCCACGTTCCTTTCGTTCCAGTGCTCCCTGGCCATAACGAGTCAGTAGATTGACTACTGTGGCAATCATCTTTTTATGAGTGAGTATCCCTACCAGAGTGCCGCTGGTTTCTGATATCACCGGCAGATGGCGTACGCTGCGGGAATGCATCAGTTGGTGGGCGTCCTTGACGCTGGCGCCATCACTGATACACACCACTTGGGTACTCATGATGTCTTTGACTTTCATTGTTTTGTTCCTTCAGCAGGGCCCTGGCAGGGCTAATTATTTGTCCTGTAAGGCATTTTGCCCTCAGCCACTGTAGGCTGCAAGCGCCTTGGCCTAAAGCTGGCATTATTTTGTTTAACTGACTGAATTCATTTGAATATCAATACACGGTTACCTAATTGTCACAATTGTGTAATAGTTTAACTTCACAATCTGGACATCCGACCTCATACCAGCATGATGAAGCGTTTTTAAAGGAATAATAACAATGACCCGTAACTTCTCCCGTCGTGACTTTCTTGCCCTCTCTGCCAAAGGTGTTGGCGCCGCCGTACTTTCATATGGCCTGATGGGCTGCTCCAGTGACAATGATGACAATACTGTCGCCGCCGATTTTCTTCATGGTGTCGCCAGCGGTGATCCCACTCAGGATGCCGTGATTATCTGGACCCGGGTCACACCGCAAACGGCGGGGGATGTCAGAGTATCCTGGCAGGTGTCCCGTGATGGTGCCTTCAGCGACTTGGTGACCACAGGTGAAATGGTGACCAATGCCGAGCGTGACTACACGGTTAAAGTCGATGCCATAGGGCTGGAGAGCGGCAGCCGCTACTTCTATCGTTTTATGACGGGTGATAAGACATCCACGGTCGGTATGACCAAGACCCTGCCCGAGGGCGCGGTCGATTCGGTTAAACTGGCGGTTATGTCCTGCGCCAATTTCCCGGCCGGTTACTTCAATGTCTATGAATTGGCGGCGCAGCGGGACGATCTCGACGCCATGCTGCACTTGGGCGACTATATCTATGAATATGGTCGTGGTGGTTATGCCAGTGAACATGCCGCCGAGCTGGGCCGTGAGGTACTACCCGCGGGAGAGTTGCTGTCCTTGAGCGATTACCGTAGCCGCTATGGCCAGTATCGCGGCGATGCCAGTTTGCAGAAGCTGCACGCCAAGCTGCCGTTTATTACTGTCTGGGACGATCACGAAGTGGCCAACGACACCTGGAAGGATGGTGCCGAAAACCATAGCCAAGGGGAAGGGGACTTCGACGCCCGTAAACAGGCGGCATTGCAGGCTTACTTCGAATGGCTGCCTATCCGCCCATGGCGCGAGGGCAATCATGAAGAGATCTACCGCAGTTTCAGCTTCGGCGATCTGCTGGATCTGCATATGCTGGATACCCGGGTGTTGGCCCGTGACAAACAGTTGGACTATGGCAACTATCTGGATTCGGCTACCGGCGCTTTCAACGATCAGCAGTTTCTCGCCGACGTGACCGACACTCAGCGTACGCTTCTGGGCCAGACCCAACTGCTGTGGTTGCAGGGAAAACTGTTGCAATCCAGCGCCAAGTGGCAGCTTTTGGGGCAGCAGATACTGATGGGGCGGATGATGTTGCCGGCGGCGATAGCCACGCAGCAGCTGCCTATTCCGCAGTTTGCCGAGTTGGCGGCATTGGCGCAGCTGGCGGCTCGTGCTCAGGCCGGCGATCCGACGCTGACCCAAGCGGAACTGACCTATCTGGCTGCCAACCAGGCCAAACTGACGCCGGAAGTGCTGGCGCTGTTGCAACTGCCGTCGATCCCCTACAACCTGGATGCCTGGGATGGCTATGCCTATGAGCGTGAAGTCGTGCTGGCTACTGCCCGGGCCTCGGGTAAAAACCTGGTGGTGATTGCCGGTGATACCCACAATGCCTGGGCCAATGATCTCAAGGACAAAGATGGCAACATGGTTGGGGTTGAGTTTGCCACCAGTTCGGTTTCCTCCCCGGGGCTTGAGTACTACCTCAACCTGCCACCAGAGCAGATCCCGGCGACAGAGGCGGCCGTTGTAGGGCTGGTGGACGACCTTAAATACGCCAACCTGTTGAACCGGGGTTATATGACGCTGACTTTCAGCAGCGAAGAGGTGGTCAGCGAGTGGTTCTACGTGGATAGCATTCTGAGCAAAGATTTCACTGAAGCCGAGGAGCGGCGCGCCATTGCCCGCTCCTTGGATGGAAAGCCTGGGATCTTGCTTGGCTGATTATTGGCTTATATTGTTACCCGCCGAGTCTTGGTGAGTTTGAATGAAGTTGTTGAGCCATGACAAGGCGTTTTCCGGCATAACCTGGGTTTCCATAGGTTATGCCGAGGTTCATTAACCACTGACAGGCGGAAAATCCAAAATAGCGGTGGCGACATTGAAGTAGACGATGACACCTATGATATCGGCTATCGAAGTCACCAGCGGCGCGCTGGCCGACGCTGGATCCAGCTTGAACTTACTCAGCAAGAAGGGCAGGGACATGCCTATCAGGCTGCCGATAATCACCACAAGTTGCATAGTCAGGGCGACCACCAGGGCGATATCGCCGCCGCGCCAATAACCCAGGGTAAATACCGCAATGGCCATGGTGGCACCCAGCAAGCCGGCCACAAGCAGCTCTTTGGCCAGTAGCGACAGCCAATCTTTGAGGACGACCTCCCCGGTGGCCAGAGCCCTGACCATTAAGGTGGCAGACTGTGAACCGGCGTTGCCGCTGCTGCCGATGAGCAGTGGCAAGAAGAATACCAGAGCAACATAAGCTGTAATGGTATCTTCAAAGTAGGCGATCCCAGTGCCGGACAACACATTGCCGAACACCAGCAACACCAGCCAAAAGACTCGCTTACGATAGAGCATGCCAATACTGGCTTCCTTGAAAGAGCAGGCCAACTGCCCCACGGCGCCGTGTTTGTTGAATTCGGCATCGGCCTGGGCACTGGCCACATCCATGGCATCATCATAAGTGACTATGCCGACCAGTTGGTCTTTGTCGTTGACCACAGGCAGCGCCAGCAGATCATAGTGGGCTATCATCTGCGCCGCTTCTTCTTTGAAGGCTTCCGCTTCTATGGCTATGGTCTGCTCTTTCATAAAGTCTTTCACCAATGCCTTGGGGGGCGCGATGATGAGCTGACGCAGCGACACATTGCCTATCAGGCGTCCGCGCTCATCCACCACATAGGTCTGGTAGATGGTTTCCAGATCTGCGGCAACTTTCCTCAGGCTGTCTATAGCCTCTTCCGCGGTGTGATTGACCCGCAGCAGGGCATAGTCAGAGGTCATAATGGAGCCAACCTTGGAGTCATCATAGGCCGCCAGGGTACGCATATCCTCGCGCTCCGCCTTGGCCAGAGTGGGTAGCAGCAGCGCTTGCTGCTCAATCTCCAACTCGTTATAGAGGTCGGCGCGCTCGTCTGCCGCCATCTCCATGATAATTTTCCCTAGGGTTTGATGATCCAGTGCTTCCGCCAGCAGCTTTTGCTGCTGATGGGGTAGATACCGCAGCAGCGCCGCCGCGGTTTTGGGCTGGCACAGGGTCAGTATTGAGGCCGTTTGCTGGCTGTCGAAGGTCGGCAGTACGGCGGCTATGTCCGCCGGATGCAGCTCGGATGCCAGCATCTGCATCGCCTTGGCGTCTTTGTTGGCCAGAATAAGGTGCAGGTTGAGTATGATGTTGTTGCTGTTCATAGGTCATTCTCCCAATGAGCTATCAAGAAAAGAAAAATTGTATGCCGGCGCCAAATTGGCGGGCGCCACCGCCATACTGATTGCCATAACCCAATTGCCACTGCCAATGGGCGTTGGGTTGGTTTTGCCAGAGTAGCTGGTAGCCATAGTCGCCTTGGCCCAGATACTGGTTTTCAAACAGCAGAGTTTGCTGCTGAACTTTGAAGCCGGCTCCCAGGCCAAAAATCATTGCCGGACCTTCCCCCGACTCCAGGCTCAGCCCCAAGTTGTTGCGCACAAAGAAGCCCTGGGTGGCAATCGGCAGATCGCTACTGACCAGGGCGTGACCCTGCCAGCCATCTCTGTGATGACGCCCCAGCTCCAGTGCCAGAGTCTGAGATAAGCCGTTTGTGGCCAGCGGTTGTTTGTAGCCGAGTTGCCAGCCGTGGCTCTCATGTCTGTCCCAGGGGGCATCCCGGTCGTCTGTTTGCAGTTCCAGCGCCAATTCGCCGCCAAAGACGGCTTGGTTGAGCCCCAGGGCAAAGCCGTTGTTGCCCGCTTGTCGTTGCCAGTCGACAGCGAGTTCTGTGGCAGCGGCAATATCGGGATCTTCCAGCAACTGAATGCCGGCATGCAGTTGTCCATGCCAGAGCAGGCCGCCCAGCAGCAGCGTATTGGTATATCTGAGTTTCATGCTTGTTCCTCCTGTGTGGGGGAACACTCAAGGTCGTAGATGGGGCAGCGGCAGCAAGGCTGTCCTAAGTAAAAAACCTTTATGGATGCATTAGTTTGCAGCCACAGGAGAACACTGCGGCATGCGTATGCATGTAAAGCTCAACAAGGTTTTTATGGGGAGTAACGGAAAAAGGGATTCTTTAATACGCTACTGCCAGTCCTGGCAGTAGTTTGCGAAGCTGCAGACTAGTGCCGGGCAAATAATCCTGTCTGACTGACAGGGCATCTACTGTCACCTATGTGTGTGTCCACAGTGGGTCTCCGTATGGTTAATTAAGCGGCGATTGTATGGTCGAAACCAAACAAGTCAAGCGGGAGATCGAAAAAGCCTGTCAAACAGGTTTTTTTAGCCACAAACAGCGGCTTTATGTTGCTTATTTGTTGGGCTGTTGGGCGCTGTTGGGGGGGAATGGGTAGCCGGAAGGTTGTTTTTGGTGTGCTATTGGACAAATCTCAGCAGCGGCTTAATATCAACACTATTACTCAGCAGGGTTACCGGAGCCGCAGCGCTTTTCATGTCTTCCAATATCCGCATCGCCAGTCTGAATCTGTTCAATTTTGCCATGCCGCCGCTGGCGTTTCATGAGTTCAACAACATCTATACCCAAGGGCAGTGGCAACAAAAGTGCGACTGGACAGTCCGCTGGCTGCAGCAGGCGCAGCCAGATCTGGTGGGCTGGCAGGAGGTATTCAGCCCCGAGCCGCTACGCGAATTGTGTCAGGCTGCCGGTCTTGCCCACTTTGCGCTGGTGGATTCGCCGGTCATAGAAGGCTTTGTTGCCCGCAAGAGTGTGGTGGCACTGGCAAGCCGTTTTCCGATTGTTTCCTTGGCGGCGGTGGAGCTGGATACCGAACTGGCATTTTCACTTGGACTCAAGGAAGAGTTTCAAAGTAGTCGCCAGATACTGCGAGCCACCTTGATGCTGCCGGGGATAGGCCACTGTGATACTTACGTGGTGCATTTCAAATCACCTCGCAACAAGTTGCCCAAGGGCGCGGTCGAGTTGCAAGGTGCCGCCGGGCTGCTGGCCGAGAGTGCGCTGGGCCGATGGTCAGCCACTTTGCAGCGTGGCAGTGAGGCCATGTTGTTGTATCAGGCGATACTCAAGCAGCGCCGGCAAAGCGGCAATGCTGTGGTGCTGATGGGGGATTTCAACGCCGGCATAGATTCCAGTGAACTCAAGGGCCTGTTGGTGGGTGCCGGGCAGCTCTATAACGGGGATATTCGCGCTGCGGGCCTTCACGGCCTGCCAGATGAAAGGCTGAAACTGCAGCTGGCGCATTTTCAACTGTTTGACGCCTGGCAGCTCTGGCGAGAAGCCTCTGAGCAAAGTGGCGAGCAAGTGACAGTGATTCGCCCCGTGACCCATTTTCATGGTTCTCAAGGCAGTGTGGTCGACTATCTGTTGTTGAGTCAGGAGTTTGATGCCCGCAGTCAGCATAGTTTGGCAGAAGTGGCAGATTACCGGGTTTATGACAGGCATCTGCTGCGGCCGCAGTTTGAACTGGATGCCCAGGCGAGCGACCATACACCGATTTTGGCAGAAGTCCGTTTACGCCATCCCTGATTAGGAGGATGATTTTGCTGGCCTCTGGTTTTTAACTGGCTCAGAATGAGTTTTGTTGCTGCCTGCTTGTTGGGTTTGGGAGTTTACAGCCAATGCGTTCGCCCTTTACTCGCCGAAGAAAAGGGGCTTAAATGCGGCAAGGCCTTTTAAGTAAACAGGAACAGAGGATGTTTAAGAAATTGCTCGCGGCAGTTGGCGTTGGCGGCGCCAGTGTCGATACTCGTTTGCTCAATGCCAGCCTGCAACCTGGGCAAACCTTCGACGCCCGAATCGTGCTCAAGGGCGGCGAGGTGAGTCAGAGTATCGCCGGTTTGGAACTGGCCCTAATGACCCGGGTTAAGGTCAGTGACGGCGACAGCAGTCACTTTATCAATCATTGTCTGGCCAGCTGGCGTATCAGCGAAGGCTTTGAACTTCAGGCCGGAGAGGTGAGAGAGTTGCCTTTCATCGGTCAGTTGCATCCTGAGACGCCATTTACCGAGTTGCCGGTGCGTAACAATCAATGCCGGGTTTGGCTGCAAACCGGGCTGGCGATAGATTACGCCATAGATCCAGGCGATCAGGATCTGCTGCAGATCCAGCCTACCCAGCTGTTGCTGCACCTGCTGCAGGCCATGGAGGAGTTGGGCTTTGTCCTTAAAAAAGCCGATGTCGAGCAAGGCTATATCAACACCTCTGATTTTCGCAGTGGTTCAGGCTGCTATCAGGAGTTGGAGTTTGTACCCACAGGGCGTGGGATCCGCCTTTTGCGTGAAGTGGAACTTACCCTGGTTCCCGATGGCGAGCAAACCCATCTGCTATTGGAGCTGGACCGGGCCTTTCGCGGTGATGGCTATCTGAGTCTGACCTTGGATAACCAGGCCGATTATCCCCAGGTGCTGGCCCTGTTGCGACCTCATCTGGCTTGAGTCGGTTTAACGCCGTCCCCTATTTCACAGTGTGCGGCGATAATGCCGCTTGAGAGGAGAATCCTATGTTGATTGCATGTCCCCAGTGCGCTGGAATGAACCGGGTGCCGGAAGAACGGCTGTCTCAAGGCCCTAAGTGCGGCCACTGCAAGCAGCCTTTGTTTCAAGGCCTTCCAGTAGAACTGACTGATGCCAACTTTGCCAACCATGCCCATAAGTCAGAGCTGCCGTTGGTGGTGGATTTCTGGGCCGGCTGGTGCGGCCCTTGCAAACAGTTTGCTCCCATATTCGAGCAGAGCGCTGCCGAACTGGAGCCGGAGTTTCGTTTCGGCAAGCTGGATACCGAAGCTCAGCAAGCGCTGGCGGCCCAGTATGGGATCCGCTCCATTCCGACCATAATGCTGTTCAAAAATGGCCGAATGATAGCCCAGCAGGCCGGTGCCATGCCCAAACAGGCATTCCAGCAATGGCTCAAGAGTCAGCTAATTTGAGGCTGGATAACAGCAAAGCCCTGGTGGTGCTGGTGCATGGCTTCAATAAAGATGAGCGTGACATGGGCTTTCTGGCCCAAGGCTTGGCTCGGCAATACAGTATCCTGTGCCCCAGATTGCCCACCCGTTTCGGCTCACTGCAACAAGCGGTAGTGACCTTACGCCAGGCGCTGGATGAGCAGAAATGGCAGCAGTATCCCAGGGTGCACTTTGTGGCGCACAGTATGGGAGGCTTAATTGTTCGGCAATTGCTGGCAGAGCAGCCGCCCGGCAATTTGGGCCACAGTGTGTTTATTGCCACGCCCCATGATGGTTCACCGCTGGCGAGTCTGGCCGATAAGCTTCCGGGATATTCCAGGCTATTTCAGCCGTTGCAATCTCTGTTGCCGGGGCTGCACTGGGCAAGTTGGCACGAGGATAGCCAGGCTCATCTTGGGATCATCGCCGGCAGTGGGACTCAAGATCCCTTGGGCGCCTTGATTGACGGAGAGTCCGATGGCCGGGTACCCCTGGCGTCCACCCGTTGTGATGATGCCAGTGATTGGATGGTGTTGCCCCTGTGCCATAAGGCCATACATTGGCATCAGGATACGCTGGCGGCGGTACAGGGCTTTCTTGAGCGCGGCTGCTTCGGCGCTGACTCATGAGCGCTGACTAATAAGCTAGGGTTAATAGACCTTGGCTAAGGGCTCTGACTAAGGGCTCTGGCTAAGGGGAAATGAGGGCCGCTGAGTTTCTCTGGTGCGCCGGATAAGCTTACAGATTGGAATTTTGGGCCGGGTTCGCACCTGGCAAAATACTCAATTATTATTCACAGAGGGTTTCCTGGCTCACTCAGTTTCAGGTGCACTCAAGTTCAGGTGGGCTTATTTATCAGGAGCGAATTTGGCCGCGAAAAAGGGATGGTTTAGGCGACTGACAGCCTGGCTGATAAAACTGTTGTTGGGGCTGTTGATACTGTCCCTGCTGATGGTGATAGCGCTTAAGTTTGTTAACCCACCGCTGTGGAGCTGGCGTATTGAACGCTATTGGTTTCCACCGGCGCCGGTAACACAGGTACAGCACCAGGTGCAGCATCAGTGGCAGCCGCTGACTCAGATATCTGCCAATATGCAGCTGGCGGTGATCGCCAGTGAAGATCAGCGTTTTGCCCTTCATTCCGGTTTTGATCTCAAGGCGATTCAGACTGCCATAGAAGATAAACTTCAGGGAGAGCGCCTCAGAGGCGCCAGCACCTTGAGCCAGCAAACCGCCAAGAACCTGTTTATGTGGTCTTCGCGTAGCTTTATTCGCAAGGGGGCTGAAGCCTGGTTCACCTTGCTTTTGGAGGCGGTGTTGGATAAGCCCAGGATCCTTGAGTTGTATCTGAATATTGTTGAATTCGGCCCGGGGATCTACGGCGTTGAAGCGGCGGCGCAACACTATTTTCATAAGAACGCCGCTCAGTTGTCGTCCCGCGAGGCCGCCTTGCTCGCCGCCTTGTTGCCTAATCCCTGGCAATATCAAATCGATCCACCGAGTGCTTACATGAACCGCCGCGCCGACTGGATCCAGCAGCAGATGCGGCAATTGGGGCGGCAAACACTTAAAGACCTGGATTGATTTCAATGTCGGTATTTACCCCTTGGTCGCCAGCGCTTGAATTGGCGACGACCCGATTGCGGCCACTGTTTTTGGCTTGATAAAGTGCGTGGTCGGCTCGTTTTACGGCCGCTTCTATCGATTCTGTTGCAATTTCAACCTCGGCGATGCCCAAGCTTATGGTGCAACTTATCTTGTCTCCCGTGTCGGCGGTTAGCTGCATCGCTTCGACATTGAGGCGCAGCTGCTCGGCTCGCTGCAAGGCTTGGTTTAGTGGGGCTCCCGGCAGCAAGATCACGAACTCTTCACCGCCGAAGCGGGCCGCCATCTCGGCTCCTTGGCAGTGTTGCTTCAATAATTTGGCCAGGGCGACTATCACTCTGTCGCCCAAGTGGTGACCAAAGTTATCGTTGATCTGCTTGAAACTGTCTATATCCAGAATAAGCACAGAGATAGCCTCGCCATTGCGGCCGGCCAGCTTAAGTTGATAGTCGGCCTCAGAATAGAAATAGCGCCGGTTATAGAGTTTGGTCAGAGGGTCTGTGGCCGCCTGGCGCTTGAGCTCTTCCTGCGAGGCGCGGATATCCTCAAGGATTTTGATCCTGTAGGAGATGATAAATGCCAACGTCAGGGCTTCCAGCATAATACCTATGCCGACTCCGTGGCTGCTGAGATAGCTCGGAGAGATTAAGCCCTTGTAGAAGAGCACGGCTATGCCATTGAAGATCACGAAGAAGCTGTGGCCTACCAGAAAGTACTTCACCAGTGGATTGCCCTTGCGATATAGGGAGATACTCACAGAGAAGGTCACCAACATCATGAGTGCTGCCAGGCTACTGGCGGGTTTGAGTGCTGCTGAGATATCAAATAAGCCCCAGAACAAGGTCGCTAGCAGCAGTAACAGCATCAGCTGTAGCGCCTTGTGCTCTGTGGGGTAGAACTTCCTGGTCTCGAAAATAGCCGTCATAAACAGCAGCAGGAAAATCGGCA
The DNA here is from genome assembly GCF_037953065.1 of Shewanella chilikensis. Lineage (NCBI taxonomy): Bacteria > Pseudomonadati > Pseudomonadota > Gammaproteobacteria > Alteromonadales > Shewanellaceae > Shewanella > Shewanella chilikensis. The sequence continues at coordinate 600,416 of NZ_CP149966.1, forward strand.
TGGTGAGCAGCGACAGATTGAGCATGAAGACGCTCGAGCCGTAGGCGTTGAACACGCTGGCAACTAGACCATAGGACAGGGCTATCCACACCAGACCCGAGATCAGATACAGCGAATAGTAGATGTTCTCTTTCTTACTGGTGGCGAAATACAGCAGGCAGTTGTAGAACACCAGTGCCAGCAACATGCCCACCATAAGTGCAATATCATAGTGAGTGCTCACCAGGGCCCGCCGCGAATTTTCTCCATCCATCAGTGTCATGGCAAACCATTGATGGGAGTAGGCGTGGCTACGAATATACAGGGTTGTTATCTGATCTGGCGCCAGCTTCAATGGGTAGACGACTGTACCCCGATACATGAGCGGGTTGTTGGCGGCCTGTTCGAGGTCCAACTGCTCGTGTCGCTGCAGTTGTTGGCCGCTTTCCTCATAGATGTCGATTTGCTGCACATGGTAAGCATGGGGCAGGTGTAAAAACAGTGGCTTTGCCTGTGAGAGCCTATTGTGCAGCATCAGCTTGAACCAGGTGACCCTGGCATTGGTACCCAAGGTGGTGACATTATCGGTTACGCCGAAAGGCTTCTGGCGTGCCTGCTCAAAGCCAAGGTTTTGGCTGTCATCAATGAAATAGCCGATTTTGAATTCATCAAGCGCGACGCTGCTTTGTTCTATATTAATAACGGGAAGTTTAACCTGCTCTAATGCAAATAGTTTTAGGCTGGTTAGCAGCAAAAACAGGCACAGCAACGCGTATCTCAATTCCATTCAAGTATCCATTTTCCCTGGCGCCGGCATGTCCAGGCGCTTCTTTATTGTTCAATGGTACCCAAGGATAAAAAGTGTCGCCAGCAATACCGCTTGTTATGCGGTTTATCGCAGATAATTATTGACGTTGATCTTTCGGTGAATCCATTACCACCATGGTGGTAATGGATTTGACTTGAGGATATTCCCCGAGGACTTCGGCATGAAAACGTTTATAGCTGCTGAGATCTTTGGTCTCGACCCGCAACAAGTATTCGTTGGCGCCTGTGATATTGTGGCACTCTACCACTTCCCTGGCGTAGCGGATATGCTCTTCAAAGCCTAACTGGGATTGTTTACTGTGACTGTTGAGGCCTATGGCGACGTAAGCAATAAAACCTATGTTCAGCTGGCTCTTGTCCAATACGGCCCGGTAGCCCGTGATCAGCTTTTTTCGCTCCAGTTCCTGTACCCGTCTCAGGGTGGCAGAGGGAGATAATCCCACCCGCTCGGCCAGCTCGACATTGGAGATCCGGCCATCACTCTGTAGCTCTTGCAATATTCTTTCGTCAAATCTATCCATGGTGATGTTTTATTGCTTACTTTCCGCTTTAAGAGCAAATATAAGCACAAAATTGCGTACCAATCCATCTAGTATTTGCTGACTGCTTATTTCAGGAGTAAAGCAAGAATGGAGCCTAATCTGCTATGGCCTTTGGTGATGTTTGCCTTTGTTTCAACCGTGACCCCAGGGCCCAACAACATCATGTTGATGACTTCAGGTGCCAATGTGGGGTTTGTTCGCACCTTACCGCATATGCTGGGGATAGTACTGGGGTTCAGCCTGATGCTGTTGTTGGTGGGTATCGGCGTGACCGGCTTGTTTCAGGCCTATCCTTGGTTGCACCAGTTACTGAGTTTGCTATGTATTGCCTACATGGTGTATCTGGCGCTGAAAATCGCCTTGAGTCGTCCGGGAAATACCAATGAAGGTTATCGCAGCATGACCTTCATTCAAGCGGCATTGTTTCAGTGGCTCAATCCCAAGGGATGGTCCATGGCGCTGGCGGCGGTGAGTCTTTACAACCCGAGTGCCAGTTGGCAGCAGTTGTTGCTGATCTCTGTAATATTTGCCTTGGTCAATGTCCCGTCTGTCAGTATCTGGACCCTTATCGGCAAACAGTTGAGTCGCTGGCTGACGGCGCCCAACTACGCCCGTGGTTTTAACTTGTTGATGGGCGGTCTCTTGCTGGCATCCATAGTACCCATGCTCTGATGTTCGCTTTTCGTGGCATTAATATGAAAGAAGGCGACCCTGAGTCGCCTTCTTGCTTGGATGCCGATTATCGGCGATTAACGTGGGCCCGGCTCGGCATAATGGGTCATCCAGTCTTTGACCTGGTTATACCAATAGATGGAGTTGTTGGGCTTCATGATCCAGTGGTTCTCATCGGGGAAATAGATCATCCGCGATTCCACTCCACGGCTTTGCAGGGTGCGGAACAGCTCAAAACCTTGTCCCACGGGCACCCGGTAGTCCAGCTGACCATGGCTCACCAGCGTCGGGGTATTGAAACCTGCGGCAAAGTAATGGGGTGAAATCGACTGGTAGATTTCCGGGTTTTCCCAGTAGTGGCCGAAGCGGGTGCTGTGCACGGCGAAGTCGGAAGCCATCTGGGAGTACATGTCGTACACGGCGGCATGGATCAGCAGCGCCTTGAACGGATGTTTCTGCCCGAGGATGATGGAGGTCAGATAGCCGCCGTAGCTGGCGCCACCGGCCACCATGCGATCGCTGTCGATCCAGCTCTTTTGTTCAAACCAGTCGGCTGCCTTGAGGACATCATCCAGAGACTTGTTTTTCCAGTCCGGGTTGATGGCATCGGCAAAGTCCTGGCCGAAGCCGCTGGAACCGTGGAAATTGGGCCAGGCGGTGACATAACCCCAGGAGGCAAAGGTCTGGGCGTTCCAGCGATAGTGGAAACCATCGCTGATGGCATTGTGTGGGCCGCCGTGTACCAGCATAAACAGCGGGTACTTCTTGCTGCGATCGAAACCCGGTGGGTAGTGCACCCACATCTGGATATCCTGGTTGTTGTAACCCTTGTAGGTCACAGATTCATAGCTGCCCAGATCCACATCCTTGAGCAGTTCGTCATTGAACTGCTCCAGCCTTTGGCCCTTGCCGTTCTTGGGATTGATCGCCAGCAGTCGCGCCGGATAAAGGAAGCTGTCGTTGAGGGCAATCAGGGTGCCTTTCTTGCCTATCTGCGGCTGACCATAGTTGGTGTCCTTGGTGATCGCCTTCACTTTGCCGCTCTTGGCATCGATATGATAGATACGGCTGGTGGCGGCATCATCAATGGCGGCGTAGAAGCCTTTGCCATCCGGCGTCCAACTGAACTGAGACACAGATCTGTCCCAATTGGCGGTCAGGGTCTTGAGCTTACGGCTGTGGATATCCAGCAGCATCAGCCTGGAGGTGTCGGCATAGAAACCCGGTATCTTCTGGCGAGTGAAGGCCAGCGTCTTGCCGTCGGGGCTGAAGCTTGGGCGGCTATCGGGCGCTTCGTTGTCCGGTGTCAGGTTTTCTGCCTTGTCTGCGCCTATCTTGCCGAGGAAGATGTCCAGCTTGGGATCGACCCGGTTGTCGGAGCCGTAGGCGTTGAAGGCGATCAGTTTCTCATCGGCAGACACATCATAGCTGCCGGCGCTTTGACTCGAACGAGGCAGCTCATGGCCCAGTGTTTGAGTAATGGCTTCTATCTCGCCGCCCTTGGCGGGAATTCGGAACACATGCGCCTGACGACGTTCATCCAGCCAGTGATCGAACTGGGCATAGGGCAGGGCATTCCACTGCTTGGCCGAGGTCTTGTTGTCCTTGTCGGCTTTCAGTTGTTCTTGCATCTGCTTCCAGTCCTGCCCGGGGAAGATGTTGCTGATGAAATAGAGATGTTTGCCAACCCATTTGATGCCGTAGACGCCGGTAGGCACCTCGGTCAGCCGCTGGGCTTCACCCGGGCCATTCATCGGCAGCAGATAGATCTGCCCGGCATCGTCTTCATTACGCTGGCTGACAAAGGCCAGAGTGTTGCCATCGGGAGAAAATACCGGGTTGCTCACCTTGAGTCCGGCGGCAGTCAGTGGGCGTTGATGTTTGCCATCGGTATCAAAGTACCAAAGTTGGGTCGACCCTTTGTCGGCCTTGACATCATACTCGGTCACGGGGGCGATGATATGCTCGCCGCCCGGCGATACTACCGGGCTGCCGATACGCTTGAGTTGCCACAATAGCTCAACCGACAAGGGCTTGCCCGGCTCTGCCCACGCCGATGCCAGTGGCATCAAGAGGCAGAGCAACAGAATTCCAACCTTCTTCACGGAAAGTCTCCTTTAGATACAGATAGTTATTATATTTAACAGCAGAGGCTGCCTCGGGAGTATATCCCCGGATGATGAAAACAAGCTTATCCGGGCACGGTTTGATGGGATTATTTTGTGTAACTTTCTGTTAGCGCTCGTACGGTATCGTGCGAAATTTGGCCGTTTTTTATGGGGTTAAGCTAGGCCATTTATAATTAGAGGCTATAAAGAATAATAACTTAATATTTTGTCGTGCTTAAACTAGCGCTTATTATGCGGTAGATTCTCTCTTCATATACCGTTTCCCGTATAAGGTTCCATATGTCTATTGCAGTTATCGCAGCCATTGCGGTATTTCTCGGCGTTCTGTTTATTCTGTTTCACCAACAGCAAAAAGAGCACAAATTATCCCGTCTGGTGCTGATCGGTTTAATCCTCGGCAGTGCCTATGGTTTCCTGATGCAGTCTTACTTTGGCGTGGACAGCCAGGTCACTGCAGAGACGCTCAGTTGGATAGCCATAGTCGGTGGTGGCTATGTGGCCTTGCTGAAGATGGTGATCATGCCCTTGGTGTTGGTGTCCATGGTCGCGGCAGTGGTCAAGTTGGATAAGGGCGGCTCGCTCGGCAAGATCTCCTCCCTGACCATATTTATTTTGATGGCGACCACAGCCGTGGCGGCTTTGATAGGTATTCTGGTCACGTCCATCTCAGGGATTTCTGCCGAGGGGCTGATAGCCGGTAGCCGGGAAACGGCGCAAATGGCGGTATTGGATACCAAGGCGGCTTCGATTGCTGATCTGACTGTACCGCAAATGCTGCTGAGCTTTATTCCGGTAAATCCTTTTGCCGATCTGGCCGGTGCCCGTTCCACTTCCATCATTGCCGTGGTGATTTTCGGTATCCTCCTCGGGATAGCAGCCCGCAAGGTGATGCATGAGAAAGAGCAACTGGAATCCCCCATACGGACCTTTGTTGAAGGTGCGCAGGCGATTGTTATGCGCCTGGTGAAGATGATTATGGCGCTGACTCCTTATGGTATTGCCGCGCTGATGGCCAAGGTGGTCGCCTCTTCCAGCGGCGCCGATATGCTCAACCTGTTGGGTTTTATTCTGGCCTCTTACGTCGCCATCCTGCTGATGTTTGTTGTTCACGGCATGCTTGTAGCCATGGTGGGCGTCAGCCCACTGGACTACTTCCGTAAAATTTGGCCCGTGCTGACCTTTGCCTTCTCGTCGCGCAGTTCGGCGGCGACTATTCCATTGAATGTCGAGGCTCAGGTGACTCAGCTGAATGTGCCGCCTGCCATTGCCAACCTGGCGGCCTCTTTCGGTGCCACTATCGGCCAGAACGGTTGCGCCGGTATCTATCCGGCCATGTTGGCTGTAATGGTGGCGCCCAGCATGGGTATAGATCCACTGGACTTGCATTTCATGCTGTCCTTGATTGCCATAGTGACCATCAGCTCCTTCGGGATAGCCGGTGTCGGTGGCGGTGCAACATTTGCGGCGCTAATTGTCCTGCCTGCCATGGGGTTGCCGGTGGCCATTGTGGCGCTGCTGATCTCCATCGAGCCGCTGATTGATATGGCTCGTACCGCCTTGAACGTATCCGGCTCCATGACCGCCGGTACCATGACCAGTCGGCTATTGAAGCAAACCACGGAAAACCAGACGGCCGAGCAGCAATAAGTTAGCCCCGGCTAACGGCTTGAGAAAAAGGATGCTGCGGCATCCTTTTTTGACTCGTGCTCTCAACCCCCAAAGGGGACAAGCTGGATTTTTGTTGTCTCAGGCGGTTATAATTCCGCCATCCTCGCCTATTGGAGCTCACGCCAAAATGAACAACTGACACCTGATCACCAATCTTTTTTACTTTTCCATTATTAGATTGGCAGGGTCGGTCGGCGTGTTCGCTCAAGTCTTTATTGTTGCAGTCAGTTGGTACTCATTCGCCATATCATGACTGCTTAAACCCGGATCGGATCTCGCCGTGCCTCCCTGTCTGCAGGAGGCAAGATGCAGGCATTTAATGCAAGACAAATCTCACTCTATACTCATGGCCTTGAGCCATTGTTTGCCGATATCAGCTGTCGCAATCAATACAGGACAGCCATATCTTTTTGATGTTTCGCCCAGCCTTGACTAGGCTTTGAAATATCCATCAAAGCTCAGTCGAGGTTGGTTATGACCAGTGCCCGTCGCCAGTTGATAGATGTTGAAAGTACGCCCTTTTACCACGTGATTAACCGTTGCGTCCGAAGGGCGTTTTTGTGTGGTGAATGAACAAAGACAGGACAGCCATATCTTTTTGATGTTTCGTCAAGCCTTGACTTGTGTGAATACAGGACAGCCATATCTTTTTGATGTTTCGCCCAGCCTTGACTAGGCTTTGAAATACCCATCAAAGCTCAGTCGAGGTTTGGTTATGACCACAGCCCGTCGCCAGTTGATAGATGCTGAAAGCACGCCCTTTTACCACGTGATTAATCGCTGCGTGAGAAGGGCATTTTTGTGTGGTGAAGATGCACTGTCGGGGCGCAGTTACGAGCATAGACGTGGCTGGATAGTGGATAAAATCAGGCAGTTGTCGTCAATATTCTGCATCGACGTTTGCGCTTATGCGGTTATGAGTAATCACTACCATTTGGTGCTCAACAGAAAAAGACAGGACAGCCATATCTTTTTGATGTTTCGCCCTGATTAAGACAGGACAGCCATATCTTTTTGATGTTTCGCCCAGCCTTGACTAGCCTTTGAATACCCATCAAAGCTCAGTCGAGGTTGGTTATGACCACAGCCCGTCGCCAGTTGATAGATGCTGAAAGCACGCCCTTTTACCACGTGATTAATCGCTGCGTGAGAAGGGCATTTTTGTGTGGTGAAGATGCTCTGTCGGGGCGCAGTTACGAGCATAGACGTGGCTGGATAGTGGATAAAATCAGGCAGTTGTCGTCAATATTCTGCATCAACGTTTGCGCTTATGCGGTTATGAGTAATCACTACCATTTGGTGCTCAAAATCGACCTTGCTGCGCAACAATCGTTGTCACCATTTGAAGTCATTGAGCGTTGGACCGGGCTCTTTAGTGGCAATCCTGTGGCGGCAAAGTTCCTCAAGGGCGATAGTCTCTCAGACGGTGAACGAATACTGTTGGATACGCTGATTAGCGATTGGCAGGAACGCCTTGGCAGTATCAGTTGGTTTATGCGCTGTTTAAACGAAGATATCGCCCGCAAGGCCAATCGAGAAGATGGTTGCAAGGGTGTATTCTGGGAAGGGCGCTTTAAGTCGCAGGCGCTGCTCGATGAACAGGCGCTGCTGGCCTGCATGATGTACGTGGATTTAAATCCCATTCGCGCAGGTATTGCTGATTCGCTGCAAACTTCTGATTACACGTCCATTCAGGAGCGTATAGAAGAAGTTGCTGAGCCTGCATCTGCCAACGCTTCAATTAAGCCACTGCTGCAATTTAATGGTGCAGCCACTGCCACCGAACAAAGCGGCATTCCGTTTCACTTTGCCGACTATCTGGAGCTGATTGATTGGACAGGCCGGGCGGTGCGGGAAGACAAGCGTGGCTTTATTGCCTGTTCCAGGCCCAAACTACTGCTTGAGCTTGGTATCAGCGACGATGCCTGGATAACTTCCGCCAAGGAGTTTCGCCGTCAGTACAGTGGCATGAGTGGCCGATGGGATGCCATGTGTGCCATGAAGGCCAAATATGGCGGTAAATGGTGCCGGGGTAAGCAACAAAGCCAAGCAATACATCCCCATTAACCTTAAACCCTTGGTGATATTGCAGCAACAGGCTTAAGCCTGTCTTTGGCATGCCTGACAACCGTAGTTTTTGTATGAAGCATGCAAATTACTCGTCTCAGAGAGCCTACTTCCAAAAATACGTCGTTATTTATCAGAGACTGACACCCAGCAGCGTGCTTCCTTGCTGTTCAGAAAGTGTTTAGGATGTCCTGTATGTTTTGTATGTTTTGTATGTTTTGTATGTTTTGTATGTTTTCTCAGAGAGCCTACTTCCAAAAATCCGTCGTTATTTATCAGAGACTGCCCCCTGCAACGTGCTTCCTTGCGGCTCAGAAAGTGTTTTGGATGTCCTGTATGTTTTCTGCTCAGAAAGTGTTTAGGATGCCCTGTATGTTCGGCTTTTAGGATGTCCTGTATGTTCATAAGCCTGCCGAAAGCATGCCTGGCAACTGCAATTCTGCATAAATCTTCGAAAGTGAGCGTCTCAGAGAGTCTCATTTCCAAAAAACTGTCGTTATTTATCAGAGACTGCCCCCTGCAACGTGCTTCCTTGCGGCTCAGAAAGTGTTTTGGATGTCCTGTATGTTCCGTCCTCAAAACCAACGATGTCTATCAGAGCAATGAAGTGCTGCCACTGGCGCGTGATATTGTGGAGTTCATCAACAGTGACCCCGAGCTGGCCAAGCTGGGGTCATTGAGTGTGCGAGAACCTTAATTGGGTTTCATCCACACCAACCCCTGGGGGATGAATGGATCAACAACCGGCTGCTCCATTCCAGCGTGGATCCCCAAGTTGGTCAGCGCCACAGCAAACTCGGCATAGTGGCCGCGAGTCGTGCCGCTTTCTTCGCCGTAACGGGCGCCATGGTGCCAAATGGCCAAGTTGCGTTTAATCCCATCTTCAAAGCTCAACGCGTCTTTGTGAATGATCCCCCATAGCGCCAGATGCAAGGTAAAGTAATTGCTGCGGAAGGTAATTTTTTTGCTGGGCTTGGCGGTGTATTCGTCCAGACGTTTTTGGCAATGGGCACTGGCTTTATCATGGTCGCCGTTAAACCAGGCTTTCAGCGCATGCACCAAATCGTCAGTGGTATCCGGTTTGCGGTTGCCTGGAAACTGCTCTTCCGGGTACAGCAAACAGGCTTCTTTGGCGATCGCCAACTCACCGGCGGCCATGGCGCAGTTGAAACAGCTGACGACATCAATGGATTCCTTACCCATGGTAACCTTTTCGCCGATAAACTCTGGGGCGTTCGGGTCAAAAGCCATTTTCAATGGTCGTAATTGATACTCTGCGGCTTTTTTGAAAGCGGCCTTGGCCTCATCAAATTTTTGGTTCAGTGCATAGGACATGCCCAAGCTGGCATAATCAAAGCCGCGGCCCCAATAAACGTGCTCTATCTCATGATCCTTATAAAAACCAGTTTCATCCAAAGCTTTTTTTCGGGCGATGGTTTCCAAATCGATTTCTAGTTCATTGGCAAGCTGCTCTGCCGAGAGTTGGGGGATTTTTTGGGTCATGGTTATTTGTTTCCTTTCAATGCTTTTAATCCATCGGCAAAGGTGCTCTTGACTGTCTCAAACTCGGGGATGGTGAATTCTTGGAGCACCCCCTCTTTTGGGGGGAGCAGGTTACCTGCATTATCTTGCCAAAAGTAACGTACCTGGCCTGTTTCGGTGTTGGTAAAGATTGCCAGGTGGTTTTTCTTCCCATCCTTGTCAAGGATATTTTGCCACAGCTGTTGTTCTTTCTGCTGATAGGGGCCGCCTTTCCGGTTGGAGGCTTGACCGACTTTGGGAGCCTTTTTCTTCATCCTTGCCGCCCAGCGTTTATTTTTTCTGTCTGACCCTTGTCTTTCCCGGAACTGGTTTTCACTGAGGCTAGTACTGTTGTTACTGTAACCCTTGTGCTCAATCTCAACTAGACCACGCCTTTGACAATCCATCATATTGTCGCAGCCGTGATAACGGTGGATAAAACCCTTATTTTGCTTTAGTCCCAAGTCCTTGTATACCTGCTCGGCACCATATTGTCCCAGGGCTTCACTCAGGGCATTGGGGGATTTGGTGTTGATTTGGAATAGGATTTTACCGGCTTCTTCTTTGAACTCGGCCAAGTCAGTGACAAGCTTCTTGCGATTGGTGGCAGCCTCAAGCACCAATAGTGCAGCTTCATAACCGACAAACGATTGTACAGCTTCCGCTCCGGCCAACTCATTATCCGCAAGTGGCAGGGTTGGATTACCCCGATAGCGTTCACCTAATTCTTCCGGAGTCAGGATTTGGCCTGTCGCTTCATCTTTGGCTTGAATGATCCCTTTATCGGCCAGCCACTCGGCTTGTGATGCGCGTTGCTCGTCAATGTAATCATTAATGACCTGTTTAGCACCGCCCATCATGGCATTAATGGCTTGGGTTATCCCGGTTTCTTTCAGCTCAGCTGGGGCTTCCGGTACCGAGGTAATGTCCGGCTCGACAATGGGGGCTGGGGCTTTGGCATAGTTGCCATGCCCGAACTGAGGCCGGGGAGGCAAACGCTTGACACGTTCCCTGAAAGTGGTCGATACAAAAGGGCTTATATCGCCAAAGAACTGTATGCTGCCGAAGTCATCGTCTCTGTCACCTAACAGGAAAAAGTCACCGCTTTCCAAACGCCAAGCGACGCGACTTAAAGCACTGTCAATTTGATGTTGGCTAGGGGCATAGGAAATGCCGCAATCACTCAGTAGGCTGTCTAAACCAAAGACCGTTTGGTTGAACCCTGGTTGACTGGATAGGGATCTCCGAATGTAGCCAAGAGCCCTTTCTGGTTGGATGATATCTAGGGATATCGTTTTGATAAGCATCACGGTAGTGCACAACTCGCATTTATCTCTCCTTGATAAAAAACCTTCCTGACTTGCAAGCTATCCGATGAATGTACCACTTTTCGGTATTGCGTGCCTCACATTGAAACGGCTTCTTAGCAGTAACTCGGTGTCGGCTGCCAACTTGGGGCCGCAAAACAGATAGAGGGTGCCGGCTGGTTTCAGGACACGCCACAGCTCGGCGCTGACACTATCAAGCCAGGCAAGAAAACTCTCCACGTGAGGCGGATGAGCCTGACAATCATCTGGATATTGAATCGAAAGCGCTCCTGGCCGCGGCACTGGCAGCATACCCGGGCGCTTTTATTCTGGTCAGTCATGATGAGGAGTTTGTGGCGCAGACCGGCATTGAAGAAGCGTTTTCCCTGCCAAATAGCGGATCTTAGACTTTTTTACCTCAGAGCGTGAATTTGGCTATGGTCTTTTGAATACCTACCACATCAGTGCCGCGCTTGAGCTCTTTGACCAGGGGCTCTGCCTGGCCTGAGATCCACAGCTTGAGTTCGGCATCCATGTCGAAGCGCCCGGCGGTTTCCACTTCAAAGTGTACTATCGCCTTGTAGGGGATGGAGTGATAACTCACTTTCTTGCCGGTCATGCCTTGTTTATCTATCAAGATCAGGCGCTTGTTGGTGAAGGCAAAGATGTCGCGAACCAGTTTATAGGCCAGCTGCAACTGTTCGCTGTCGGCCATAATCGGCGTCAGTTCTTCGTTGAGTTTATCCAGATTCACTTCACTGGCGTTGCCCATCAAGGCGTTCAAAAATCCCATGTTTTTCTCCTTAACCCACCAACAGCATTTCACACTTATGGCAGTCGAACACCAGCTTGAACTGCTTGCCACCCAGCTCCATTTCCAGCGGCTCTGCCTTGATCCCCGGCACTTCTTTGGGGCACATGTTGTAGCTGTAACGTATGCAGTGTTTGGTGATCATCAAAGGCGCATCGCCTTTCACCGGCCGCACTTCATAGGCATCACGGATGGACACCACCCCGTGACGGGTATAGAAGTCCTTGGCCTTTTGGTTGGCCACATTGCCTAGATAGGTCAGGCTGCGCTGCGGGAAGCGGGCGCTGTCGTCCCGTACCCAGGGTGTGGGTCTTTGATACCCCTGAATGCGCGCTTCGTCCAGGGCAGCAATGGCATCACGGCGCAGGCCATTGATGATGGATGCCGGTACAAAAACGGCTTCGGCATCGCCCAAATCCACTTGTCCGAGACGAAAATCTGTATTGCCCAGTTTGGCGAGATGTTTGCCGAGTGATTCACGGTTGCGGCCAATATCCTTGGCCTGCTGTTTTTCGAAGTCAGCGGTCACTGTCGCCTGATGGCCATGACGGTCGGCAGCAGTCAGCGCCAGACCTGTCTGGGTATTGCTGAGGCTGAAGTCCAGCAACAGGGTTCGCTCGGCAGATTCTTTGGCCAGCAGGGCTTCAAAGGCCTGATCTTTGTTGCGATACAAGGTGGCACCGACATAGAGATCTTTCGGCATGTTTTTCAGATACAGGGTGTTACCCTCGGCGCGGTTGACCCGAAAACCTGTCAGCTTGTCATCCGACAACCTGGCCTTTTGATAGTTGGCGGCGAAGAAGCCCAGGCCATCCCCGTTGTGGAACTCGGTATCCGAGTCGACTTGGATGAAGTCTTTGCCTATCTTGCTGACTTTGCCGACCTCTACTCCCAAGTATTTCGGGGTGCGGAAGTCGCCGATGTCCGCCTTGCGCTCATTGACAAAGTAGTCCGTCTTGCCGCGGTTAAAGCTCTTGTCCGGATCCGGGGTGAAGCTGTAGCGGCAGCGGCCGTGGGACGAGGGTTCAAACTCGGGCCGACGCGCCATGATGGCATCCAGTTGCTGGCGGTAGTGAGCGGTAACATTCTTGACGTAGCTGAGGTCCTTGAGTCGGCCCTCTATCTTGAAGGAGCGGATCCCGGCGTCGATCAGTGCTTCGAGGTTATCTGTCTGGTTGTTGTCCTTCAGCGACAGCATATGGTCGTTGCTGGCAATGATGTCGCCCTGGCGGGTCTTGAGATTACCCGGCATCCGGCATTGCTGCGAGCATTCGCCGCGGTTGGCACTGCGGTCTGTGTAGGCTTCACTGATATAGCATTGGCCGCTGTAGGCCACGCACAGGGCGCCATGGATAAAGAACTCCAGTCGCATCTTGGTCTCGGCGGCCACGGCGCGAATTTGGCTCAGACTCAGCTCCCGTGCCAACACCACCTGAGAAAAGCCCACATGCTCGAGAAAGGCGACTTTGGCCGGAACCCTGTTATCCATCTGGGTACTGGCGTGCAGTGCAATCGGTGGCAAGTCCAGCTCAAGCAGCCCCAAGTCCTGCACGATAATGGCATCGGCACCGGCCTTGTACACCGCCCAGATCAGGCGTCTGGCTTCTTCCAGTTCATCGTCCAGTAATATGGTATTGATGGTGACAAATACCTGGGCGTGATATCTATGGGCAAACTGACACAGGCGGGTTATGTCCTCTATGCTGTTTCCGGCGGTATGACGGGCACCAAATGCCGGGCCGCCAATATAGACAGCATCCGCCCCATGGCGAATGGCCTCAATACCGAAGTCGGCATTCTTGGCCGGCGCCATCAGCTCCAGCTTGTTATCGGCCAATTGCACCATTTGCTTGGGGGCCGCAGCAGGGGCTTGTGTCTGTTGGCCGGGATTAAAGAGTTCAACACCTGTAGTGGACATGACTTACCGCTCGTCTGGAATTGGCTGAGAAATTTCGGGCACAAATTATAGCAGAGCCTGTCATTCATGATAGGGGAACTGTGACTTATGCCTTGTTTTTGCTATTTCAGCCGGTAATAGCAGCAGCGACAACACTGCATTCGACAGTATTCAATACTTGCTGTTTAAAAATTAACCTATAACTATTAATATCTTACTAAACTGAGGCTGGTTCGGTGGCATGAGAGCTGATTAATATCTTGGCCGGAGTGCTATGGACGCGCTTACTCAATCGGAACACCCGGTAGACTATCTTCCAACTGCAACAAAGAGCCAAAATATGGCTCTTTGTGCCGGGATAACTGCAGATGTGCGCCATTTTTATCTAAAGTTATAGAGGCTTTTGTTAAGCAGCCTTCTATCTGTTGCTTGGTTTTTGTGCAAGTTTGAGCACTTGCTCTAAGGTGAGTCCATCAATTTTTTTACCCACCAGGGCAAAGTCAATTTGACCCGCTTGATCTGAGTGTTTCATGGCGGCCAGAGGGCTGTCGAATTCAGCATGTTGGATTTTCATCAAAGCCATCACGAATTCCTGTTTGTCATGAGAATTTAACGTTCTCATGATACTAATAACACCTCGTTGGGTGGATTCTGCACTGCTGCCGTCGAAAACCATGGCTGTTGGCGTGGTGCTGCAAGCTACTAGTCCGGTTAAAAAGGCCGCAATTATTATATTTTTCATATGCAAGTTTCCGTATGTTGTTACTCATGAGTCTGCTGCTGAGTACTTAAAAGTATTCTTTCAAGCTCTAAGCTTGAGATAATGCCTGGCTGAAAACTGACGCCCATCTATGTTGTTGACTTATTTTTTTTATAAAATTACGTGTTTTGCCCAACTTTTGATAGTAACAGCTTTGTTTCTTACCGGTAAACAGGTTGTGTTTTTTACGGGTGATTTACTGAACAGTAAGTCATTTGTCTAATTTGCCCAGGTTGCACTCTTCACAGAGTATTTGCATATTATTGATATCTAATGCTTTGTCTCTGTGTTTGCTGCGAGGTAGTACATGGTCAACATGCAGGACTATATTGTGTTCGGCTTTAGTACGGTTACACTTTACACATCTGTGCTCGTGAGTTTGCAGCACCTGATATCTGAGCGCTAGCCAGGCCCTGGATTGATAAAAGTTATCTATGGTTTTGGGCTCAAATTCACTGAGCTGCTCTGGTTGTGTAAAGATGCGGTGGCCCTGTTCGGGGGAAAAGAAGCTGGCTTGAATATCTCCCTGCTCCTGATGTTTGTTGAGCCATTTCCAAATGCCCCGTAAGGCACCTTGTTCACTCTTGTAGCGTCGGGTTCTTATGCTGTCTCCTGTGCGAAAAGTAACTTGAATCTCCAGTTCCATTATTTCTCCTTACTTGTCTAACTTTTTAAGATGATTTTCAGCCTTAAATGTTTTTCTTTTCCGGTAACTCATTGCATTCATCGAGTTGTTTGAGGAGCTGAGTTTGTTGTTTGGAGAGCTTGATAATCTTAAGTGCTTCCCAGAGCGTGATGGCCGAGCCTATGGCGATTAATAGATAGCAATTTATAGGATTATTGAGCGCCTGGATGAAGGCATCTCCTTCGGCGATGACCAGGCCATAGAGTGCCAAGCCTATGAGTAAGATGCCTGGTGCTCCCAGTAGTTGGGTGATTGCCAAAGAGCGCTTGACCTGAGCCAGCTCGGCGTGCAGTTGAGTCTTCATAATGCCTCCTTTGAAGGGAAGGTATAACGTCGGCTGCGGCAGCAGAGAAACGGCATTCCGGCGGTAATACTCTGCTATAGCAGAATCTGCCTTGTTGCAGCGCGGAACTCAAGTGATATTTGTCTCTTGTGTTTGCATTCGAGCTAATCCGGCAGCACTATTACTCCCAAGGGTTCCAGCAGTTGCTCCTGTTGCCAGGCACAGATCTTGACTCCTTCGAGGTTGACCCGTCTGGGGTCGAGCCCATCCAGATCGGCAAAGGTTAGGTCACAGCCCCGCAGATTGACCTGTTGCCAACAGTCGCGGGAGAAGGTGCCGCGGCTGAGATCTGAGCCCATCAAGGAAGCGCCGCTGAGATTGGCATTGCTCCAGTTGTTTTCAAACAGCTCGCATTTTTCCAGGCATTGGCCACTCAAGTTGGTATAGGCCAGGTTGCAACCTGAGATATAAGCCGAGCAGAAGTACATCTTATGGCTGACTTGATTGTAGAAGCGGGCCCGGGAAAAGTTGGCGCCCTTGAGATCGCACTCCCTGAACTCTATGCCAAAGCAGTTGGCACCGCTGAAGTTGGCCAAAGACAGACGGCAGGCCTTGAAACTGGCATCGCGCAGATCGGCATAGCTGAAGTGACACCCTTCAACGGCGCCGCTTTCAATGAAACTGCAATCCTCGAAACTGGCATCCTGCAGCTGACAGTGGCTGAAGTCACACTGATAAAAGCGGCAGCGGCGAAAACGGCTGTCACTCAAATCCTGGCGTGAGAAATCCTCTTGCTGAAAAACTTTATCAATAATATCCATACGGCTTCCTTTAATCAGGGAGGGTGCTAACTCTTTCGGCGAGCTTTGCCTAGGCAGGCAAACATGGGGTTGGTTCGCGCCTTCCCAACAACCTTTGCAGGCTAACATCGGCACTCTGGAATATCACTAAAAATAAAACCTTTAAAATCATAGCTTTGAGAAGTGCTTAAATCGCGATTTTAAGGGGGTAAATCGACATTTTGAGAGTCTTTAACTGGGTTCCATGCTCAAGGCGTAGTGAAAAATAATTCAAGCCCTTTACGGGCTGCTGACGTGGCTTGCTGGATGCGAGGACTTTACTTTCGAATGGTTTTGTTAAAAAAAGCATAAATACAATGAGTTAATAAGCATTGAAACTTGGGTTTGTATATTTAGCCGCCTTTGGCAACACTTAAGCAGGGCGCGAGTAAATCCTAGTGATCTTCTCTTTTGTCGAGAGTGGCTTGGACAACAATTGGCGTTCAAGGCATAGGACTGAAGACCTGCAGAGGTCCTTCCTATAGATACCGTTGTCTTGGGGGATAATTATGCGCTTACTTTTTCCGCTATTGCTCTATTGTTGCAGTGTGCAGGCGGCTGCGGATCTGAGCCAGCTCAGGTATCTCACCGAAGAATACCCTCCGTACAATTTCAGTTCGGAACAGGGTCAGGTTTCCGGATTCACAATCGACATTTTGCATCTTGTTTGGCGGGAGATGGCGGTTGAGCCGCAACCCATAGAGATATTGCCATGGGCCAGAGGCTACTACCTGTTGGCAAACCGCGATAACGTGGTGTTGTTTTCAACGGCTCGCACAGATGCCAGGGCTCCCCTGTTTCAATGGGCCTGCAGTCTGGGCACCCTGGAGTTAAATCTGTATGCATTCAAACAGACGGCGCCGAGATTAACCCGCCTGGATGACGCCAAGCGGCTAGTGGTGGTGGCAGTCAGAGAAGATGTGGGTGAGCAGCTGCTGTTGAGTCATGGCTTTAATCCTGCCTTATTGGTACGTACCAGCAGTCTGGAGCAGGCGGTTAGGGTGCTCAGTAGTGGCCGCGCCGATTTACTGTCCAGCAACCGATTAACCTTGGTGAGTACCCTTAAGCGGCAAGGCTATGAACCGGGCATGATGGCGCCTTTGCTTGAGGTCAGTCATAAGCCTTTGTGTTTCGCATTCAGTACCGGTATCCCTGCACAATTGGTGAGTGACTTTCAGGCTGTGCTGAACCGTGTTTTGAGTTCGGAAGAGGGGCGGCGTCTGCGGCAAAAGTACTTTGATGAAGAAACCTTGCTCAGCGTTCCCTGAGGCGGGAATGTGAGTTGTCTTGAGGATCCCCTTTGAGCCTTGAGGTAGACTGCAATTCTGTATTTGCAACGGAGTTGTTATGCAAGTTGTCAGCTTTACCGCCATAGGCCATGCCGAAACCCAGTACACAGAACTGGCCAATATGCCGATTCAGGGCAGCAAGGTCGCCGATAACCAAGGGGTTTTGGTGATCCATCCCGACTATGCCGAAGGGTTGGCCGACCTCGATGGTTTTTCCCATGTTTATGTGCTATTTCATCTGCATCAATGCAAGCAGGGAGCACTCAAGGTTAAACCTTTTCTCGATAATCAATTGCGCGGTGTATTTGCGACCCGCTCACCCAAGCGTCCCAACCCCATAGGCCTATCGATTTTGGAGATTGACCGTTTAGAGGGCAACCGTATCCATGTTAAGGGGATCGATATGCTCAACGGTACCCCCATCATAGATATCAAACCCTATATTCAGGCATTTGATTGCGTGCAAAACACCCGTGATGGTTGGTACGAGCAGGGCAGAGATCCACTGCAAACCCTTTCCGACGACAGGTTTGCCTGAATACTTTAACTGATCGATAAGAGGCAGTGATGAACATAAAAGCCTTTTTCATGTTCATCTGCTGTTTCATTTTTATTTACTTGCTATTGATTGGCATCACTTTAATGGCTTTCAAGCTTGTCATGGAGCGGTTTGAGCGTCAAAATTCACTCTCTTTACTCTAGGGGGCATAAACCAATAGTGCTGCCTAGCTTACATCTGTGAGCCCTGGATGGGCCCAGGCCTTAAGGCCATCGAAAAGGATTGTTTTGAAAACTGCTATTGTCGTTCAGTTTCCCATTAGGCTGCTGGTTAATCTAGGCCAAACGCTTCCTTCCCCTTTATTTGCTCTGCATCCGCACCTGGCAAGCCCCCTTAGCCATGCCAAGTTGTTTTTATGTTTGATGGGTGCTTTGGGGCTATTTCATCATGCCACTTCGATTTGCGGACGCGGCTATCTCTTTACTGTTAACAACAGGAGTCTCAGATGACAGCTGCCAAATGGATTTTACATTCCCCGAAGCAGGCCGGTGCCCCGCAGTTGCAGCTGTTGACGCCGCTGGCTGATGGCCGTCAGCAATTGCTTTGGCAGTATGAGTTGCCCCAGGCCGAGGATGAAGTGGTGCTGAGCGCCTTCTACAGCGACAGCGAATTTGTGGTCGCCACCTGCTCCGGGCAGATCTATGCCGGTGATATCGAAACCGGGCCTCGGCTGATGGTCAATCTGCCAAATGTCGGCATCTATGGTCATGGTTGGCTGGATAAAGACAGAGGCGAGTTCTGGTATGTGGCCGAGCAGCCAAGAGGGGATGATGAATATCCCTGTCTTCTGGGCTGGTCGCTGGCCGACTGGCGGCTGATTAAGGATATCTGCTTGCCTGAATATCTGGATAATCGCCGCCTTGGCAGCACCATGGTGCGGCGCCGTGACGGTTGTTTTTTATTCTATGAGCGTAAATGCGGCTCTCTGGCGCAGCGGGAGCATGGCTTCTGGTGCACCAATGTGGTCGACGGCCAGAGCCAATTTCACCGGATTGAGGGCAAACCGCTGCTTAAAGCTCGCCGTTACCCGAGCATACATCTTTGCCCTGACCGGCAGTTGGCGTTATTGCCGGTTTCTGAGTGTCTGTTGGATGAGAGCGGTGACAGTCCTCGCATCGCTCTGCAGTTGCAACTGGTAGCACTCGAATCTCTTGATGTGCTTTGGCAACAGCCGGTGCTTTGGTTTGACAGCCATGATGGCTTGTTGGAACCGGATGAGTTTTCCACTTTGCTTGAGTCGCTCAGGAGCGGCGAAGATGCCTGTGATGAAGAGGAGCTGACTGACGCGCTCGAAAGCCTGTTTGACGGGCTGAGCGGTATCCGCCTTTGCCGGGATGAAGCCGCTTTTTGGCTGAGTTGGCGCAGTGGCGAGCTGATGAAGGGCTATCTGGCGCCAGAGGAACACTTCCGCCTCAAGGCGTTGTCGCCTCGCTATCGCGCCAACGAATGCCCACTCCCCGGCGATGAAGCCAATCCCTTTGCCCTGGTAGCCTTTGACCACTATGACTATCAATTGACCTCTGCATCAGCCAATCGTTTGCTGCTGGTGGGGTTCGAGATATATGCACTGGATACCAGCACTGTCACGCCCATGTTGCCTGGGGACGCCGAGTGCCAGAGTTTGCCCTGTTATTTCTGGCCTAAACCTGAGTTGGTGATGAGTGAGCAGCAGAGCCTGGCCCATGGTGAGGCGGGACTCAATCTTATTGAGGCCGATTATCTGGAGCTGGGGGAGTGTTTGCTGGCCAGCGCCAAAGAGATGGTCAGCCGTCTGGCCGACTTACCAAACAGCGTCAAGGGTGAGCGCCTGGAGTGGCGTTTTAGCGACAGACATGGCCGTGAATGGACCGAGGCGCAGTTTGTGGCCGCGCTGATAGCTGTGCCGGGCGGCGCCGAGCTGTTGGCAGAAGCCGTTGAGAAGCTGCTGGCCTATCCGGATGCGGCAAGTCTGCGCAGCGGCGCCGACAAGTCGGCCTTGTCGGACACAGTGCTGGCGCTGGCCGGTGATGATATAGCTTATCTGCCTTTGTTGGCTCGTTATTTCAATATGCTGGCTGATGCTCCAGGTGCCGCCTTCCATCAACAGCACTCAGTGCCGCTTATTCAAAGGCGCCACGGCCAGGGGCTGCTCAAGAGCCGCCAATATCGCCGTTTTGTCCAGAATTTGCCCTGGCCGATTTCCCCGCCTGATTGCAAATCACAGGAATAACTCAATGAATGCCAATGTAAGAACCAATATCTGCCTGCAACAGGCCAAGCTGTTTTTTATCGGCCCTGAACTTATTCAGGTTATCCAGAGTTCTGCCGAGGCCGACACCCTGTTGTGGCAATGTGAGTTGCCGGGAACCGAGGATGGCGAGCTGGCCTTGTTGCAGTGGCTGGATGACACTCGCTTTCTGGCCTTGGGCCAAAATGGACTGCTTTTTGTCTGCGATTATCAGGCGCGCAGTTGTGAGCAGGTGCTGGATTTACAAATCTCCGGAACCCCCGGGGCCTGGCTCGATAGCCACAACCAGACCCTGTGGGTGGTCGGGCGGGTGGGCATCGCTGCGCGCCGCGGCCACAGCTTGCTCAAGGTCGATCTCGCGGCCATGGAGCCGGTGCAGCATTGGCCTGTGAGTGCCGAAATCGAGCCTGAGTCACTGATTCTGACCCGGGATGGACGCGTGGCCTTTTATGGTCGCAATGAGCATGGCGGTTATCGCTTCCGCTTTCAGCAACTGGTGTATTTTGACCCGTCAAACGAAACCTGGTCCGAACAG
Organism: Shewanella chilikensis; assembly: GCF_037953065.1. Classification (NCBI taxonomy): domain Bacteria; kingdom Pseudomonadati; phylum Pseudomonadota; class Gammaproteobacteria; order Alteromonadales; family Shewanellaceae; genus Shewanella; species Shewanella chilikensis. The sequence goes on from NZ_CP149966.1 coordinate 621,014, forward strand.
CCTCTGCCGGGGAAACCGGCTCCAGTGCAGGTTTCAACGCAGGATTATTGGTTCCAGAACCGTGCCAACGGCCTTATCACTACCCTGGCCGCCGATGGCGTGAGCCGTCATCAGGCCGAGGGCGAGCCTGTGCGTTACGAAGCCAGGTTGCAGCTGATAGATATGAACCTCGGCCGCCAAATCGATGCCGGGGTGCGCTTGCTGGCCATGGCCGATATCTGTGATGAATATGATGCCGAAACGGTTCAGGAGGCGCTGGAGCGGATTGCCGCCGGAGAGATATCCCATCAGGATAACGACGAGTGGCAGCAACTGCTCAACAGCCTGACTTGCAGCTATTTTTGCGAGCAGGAGCAAGTCTTCTGGCTGGGCTGGAAAGGGGGGGTGGTGCAAAAGGTGTCGCCGAAGGGCGAGAGGCTTTCCCCTCTGTACCAACTGGGCAGCCAAGATGCGGCGGGGCAGTGGCGGCCCTTGAGCCATTATGGTGATGATCTGGTCATGATCAAGGGGGTTAACCAAGGGCAACTCTGGTTGGCATTCGGTGATCTCGATGAGCCCAGTCACTACTCGGTCGACATCGACTCCCAAGCTGCTGTGCCCCAGAGCCTGTTGGCTGGCGAACAGCAAAAGTGCCCGCTCAATTGCTGCAGCTATCAACCCAAGCCGCTGCAAATTCCCAGCCAACTGCAGGCCGAGCCTTGCCCCAGTGGCAGAGTGACTCTCTATTGTGACGATCTGACATCGGATCAAGGTAGGCTGCAACTCTTGCAGCAACTACTGGCGGTGCTGCCTAAATTGGAGCTGAGCCTGGGGGAGGCGTGCGGAGCGCCCTTAGCCTCAGTAACAGCCCGAGCCCCAGTAGCAACCAGAGTCCCTGTAGCAACCAGAGCCGGCTGGCTTGGCCGCTTGAAGCAGAAAATAACCCATAGTGCGGTTACTGAGCCTGGCAGGCTTTGGTTTGCCTTTGTCGATGGTTTGGGGAATCGGCACAGTGAATACGACTTCTTCCACTATGCCGTGCGTCTGGAGCAGGGGCCTGAGTTGATAGCGGCCATCCTGGCGGCATACTGCCGTCTGGCCCAGGCCAGGTGTTTGCTGGGAGCCGAGGGGCGGCCTGTGCTGGCCGAGGCTGCCTTGGCGCTCAGCCAGCACAGGCAGGCACTGCCGCAACTCGCGGACTATTTCAATGTTCTCAGCGCCTTGCCCGTGCATCCATTTCATATCAATCGCACCTTGAAAGTGATCTTTGCCGAACATCAGGACTCGCAACAGTTGGCGGCTTTCCTGGCGGCGGTCCCAAGCCCCTATAACGACCCGGAGTTTAAGCTGGCCGAGAAAGGCGACTATGACGACGAATAATTCGATAACGACGATAACTGGCAGTCGCTGGTATTTTTGAGCAAAGGATAAAGAAATATGTCATTCACAAGTTCGCCGGTTGGCGACGGTAAACTCATCTATATTGATGCGGACAATGGCTGCCCTTGCCTGTATCTCTATGAAGCGGCAGATACGGGCTCGGGTTATCGGCTCATCTGGAGCACAGACTTTCCCATGGCCGAGGGCACTATGCAGGTCAGTGGCTGTTTCCATGGGGTGCCGGGGCGTGAGCAGAGCTGCGTTATCTGGGATCAGCAGGGCTGTATCTACTTGGTGGATCTGGCGCGTCGGCAGCAGGAGTTTTTGGCTCATACCGGGATGGAATATCTCAAAGTCGCGGTATTGAGTGATGGCCGAACCCTGGCATCACTGGGCGAAAATGACCGGCGCTGCTGTTATGACTTAACGCTCTGGCACTGGCTGGAGGACAGGGATCTCTCGCCCTCGGCTGCCATGCAGCTGAATGATGAGGTGGATAATCAGGGCAGCCCTTGGGCCGAGGTCGATGAGGCCGGACTGCCGGACAGCATGGGGCTGAGTTTTACCGATCGCCTCTATGCCGGGCCGGATAACAGCTTGATCCTGCATTGTCACCGCAGTAGGCGCCGTCGGTCCCAGGCCTGGCAGTTTTTGCTGCGGCTGGACCCCATGGCTGTCGTCGGTAGTAACCCCGTAGGTAGTGACCTGAGCCAAGTTCAATGGCAGGGCCGTTATTCCGAGCTCTTGCAGGTGGCGGCCATGCCTCTGCCCAATCCGCCGGGGAATGAAGCGCTCTGGGAGTGTGCCCTGGCGCTGGACAGTGAGCGCGGTGAGCTTACCCTGCCGGCCATGGAGTTGAGCCGGGTAGCCGATGCTGAAACAGAGGCGCTGGCGTATCAGTTGCAGCGCATCGACTTGCGCCTTGGCCGCGAGATAGGCCGTTTTTGCGTGCGTCAATATACCCGCGAGCAACTGGCCGATGACGCCGACATGCTGTTGGGCCCGGCCGATGTCGACAATCTCGACTGGCAAGAGGCGCAGGGGCGTTTCTGGTTACAGCTGGATGATATTGCCTACTGCGATGACGAAGCGGCGCTTTGGCTTGGCTGGCATGGCGGCGCGACCCGCAAGGTTTCTCTGGATGGGCTGTGGCGCTCACCCCTGTATCTCCCGGATGGCGAAGATGACTTATACGACGAGGAGGGCATGAAACTCCTCGGCAAGGGAGCCTTGCTGACCGACTGGCATTATCTGTGGCGCGTTAATCCCAACGTCAATCCCACTCCCACTCTAGAGCTGGCCAGCCAGATGAACCAAGCGCCCGCCGCCATGGAGGCGAGCTTTGCTGTGCAATTACAGCAGACAGAATGGAGCAGCTTCCATGCCCAGGCGCAGGTGCAGGATACAGTTCCTCCTTTGCTCGGTTTTTCGCGAATCGAAGTCAGGGTTCTGCAGTCAGCAAGTGCAAGGCTTGAGGCCTTGGACAAGCTGGTGCTGCGGGCATTGACAGATTTTGAATCGCTCAAGTCGGGTAAAGACTTGCGCCTCGGTTTTTATGATGCCGACGAAAGCTGGGATGAGGCGCGCTTCTTTGAGGCTGTGGCCCTCCAATTGGAAGGCCGGAACTATATGGCGCGTCTGCTGGGGCTATTCATTGCCAATGAGCGGCTCCATTACTGTTACAGCGATCCACACATCAGCAAGCCGGCGCTGGCCGACTGTGCGTTGCAATTGGGATTGGCCGGTAGCCAATATCTACCGCTGGTGGCCCAATACCTCAACTGTATCGATGTCGATCATGAGCTGTTTTTCCAACAGGATGGCAATCTGGATACCTTGCTCGGCAAGTATGCCGATACCCCTGATGGCGAGGACTTTAACCGCCGCTTGCCATATGAAATGAGCCGTCAGGATGAAGACGATTATCAATAAAATGATACTTAACCCAGGGGTAATCATCATAAATAACAAAGGGTTGTTTTGTGATTGAGATTTTGGATTTTGCCCACTATTCAGAGAGATACGCCCAGGCCAGCGAATTGGGCCCCAGGTTGCTGAAAGTAAAGTCTGATATAGGTGGCCCGGTTCTTCATCTATTGCAGATGCGTCCACTCGATGACGGCGGCACCGAACTGCTTTGGGCTGCCGAGTTGAGTTCATCCAGTTCTGACTGGCAAGTATTTCGAGGAGGATGAGCAATGGGATTGAGACAATCGTCCAACAGCATGGCTAAGGTGATTAGCGATCTCTTTGTTCAGCCAGAGTTTGGCGGGGCGGAACAAGCCCGCGACCGGAGTCGCTATTTTACTGCGCTGCTGCCCATGCTGGCTATCCATTATCAGTGGCAACTGGTGTACATGTTCTCACCTTCACTGCTGCTGGCAATTCGAGAGGTCGACTTCTTTATTTTACTGTTGGCTATCTTGGCAACTGGGCTGCAACTCAGTATAGGTGCAGGGTTGCTGGCAGCGCATGTCGCTATTGGGCGACGGGCGTTCGGGTATTGGTGCGGTGTGCCGCTGGCATTGGTGAATATCCTGTTCGGCTTCTCCTACCCAACGCTACTGAGCATGCTTCAGTTTGACAAGACTATGCCTTGGCTTGGCTTGATGTTTGCCTTGGGCTGCGCTGTTGTTTGGCTGGTAGTGCAGTTACTGATCTACCTGTTTCGGCCTCCCTTGGTAAAAGTTGAACCTGAACACCCTTTGCTGGCTCATCGTAAGGGGTGCGCCCCCGATCGTCAGACGCCGGCGTTGGCTTTCTTTCGCAGCAGCATGATACTGGGGCTTTGCAATGGATTGTTTCTCGGATGGCTGACCTTTATGGTGCAAACTTCCGGTTCCCCTGCTTTTGCGTTGCGGTCTTTGCTGCGGCTTGAAGGGCAGGGGACAGGAACGCTCATCATGTTTTGGTTACTGCCCAGCCTCTATTTCGGCTACAGGGTTCTCAGTCGCAGGGCTCGTAATCTGGGGTGGTCAGTCGCTAAGACGGTATGTTTGATGTTGTTTATTACTCTACTGTTATTACCCGGGAGCGGTGTTGTTTTCGGTCTGGCCCTGTCCTTTATGGACTCCTACGCCAGTTACATCCTTATCAGCATCTCACTGATGCTGCTTTGGGGAGCTATGCTCTCGACTTCACTGCTGAATATGATGCTGCTTTGGCTGGTGCCAAAGGACCCAAGAAGCAGTCGTGAAACCCAGGCGGCCTGGATGAAGCTGAAGCAGTAGCGAAGCGCCAGACTGACAGCCAGATTCTGCCGGTTGTTGGTACTTTGTCTGTATGGGCCCCTGTGACTGTGGGCCCCTTTGCTTGTTGAGTCTCTTGGCTTTATCACTCTCCTTGCTTTTATGAATGGCACCTCCCAGACCGGGGTAAACTTGCAATCACGCACATAAATCCTTATGGTCTTAAGCGTTTTATCGTATTTACTGAAATAGTCAGCAATTCATACAAGCTGGACACAAATATCTCATCACGTAACAATCCTATTGATTTACGTCACTTTTTGTACGTTTTCCGGATAAAGATAATCGACTGGATGGCGACTTGTGCCTATTTTATCCGGCATGGGCCTCTGCCTGTGGCCCCAGCTCCCGAACGGAGACAAACAGAAGAGCAAAAGCATGAAAAAACACTTCGAACTCATAGATAAAGCCACTTTCTTTGGTGCTCTGGGCCTGCTGCTTGTAGTTGTGATCCCGCTGGCGCTGTTTCCGGTTGAAGGTGCCGAATGGATCGCCGTTGCCAAGGCGTTTATGACGGATAAATTGGGTTTTGCCTACCTGTCGCTCGGGTTGGCGGCATTCTTCTTTATGATTTACATCATCTTTTCTGACATCGGCCAGATTAAGCTTGGCGATGCCGATGAAAAGCCGGAATTTGCCACAGCTTCCTGGGCAGCGATGCTGTTTTGCGGCGGTATAGGCGCCAGTATCCTCTATTGGGGCACAATTGAATGGGCCTATTACTATCAGCATCCACCATTTCAACTTCAAGCCGGCAGTGAAGAAGCGGTGCGCTGGGCCGCCACTTATGGCCTCTTCCACTGGGGGCCTATCGCCTGGAGCATCTATTTGATCCCTGCCATCCCCATTGCTTACTTCTTTTATGTTCGCAGACAGCCTGTGCTCAAGGTATCGGCGGCCTTGATGCCCGTCATAGGGGAAGGCCGCAGTCACGGCAAGCTCGGCAAGTTTATCGATATATTGTTTATTTTCGGCTTGCTCGGCGGGGCGGCTACCACTCTGGGGTTGGCGGCGCCGCTGATCAACGAAGGCCTGAGTTACTTGTTTGAGCTGCCATCGACCACGGGTAGCCAGATTGGGGTTTTGCTTCTGTGTACTGCACTGTTTGCCTATTCCTCCTATAAGGGGATGGATGAAGGCATTAAGGTGCTGAGTAATATCAACTTCTGGGGCGCGCTGGCGCTGCTGGCATTTATTCTGTTTGCCGGCCCTACTATTTTCATGTTGGAAACCGGCCTGGACTCTCTGGGACGTATGTTGAACAACTTCTTTATCATGGCCACCTGGGCCGAGCCTTTCGGTGGTTTGGGGACTTTTGAGAATACCCATTTTCCTCAGGACTGGACCATCTTCTATTGGGCCTGGTGGTTGGTGTTTGCCCCCAGCATGGGCTTGTTTGTGGCGCGGATCTCCCGCGGCCGAACCATCAAACAGATGGTGGCCGGTTCAATTTTCTTCGGCTCTCTGGGCTGTGCCATGTACTTTATGATCTTGGGTAATTTCGGCCTGTCGTTGCAGTTGTCGGGGGAGCTGGATGTGGTGGGTATCCTCAATGAACACGGGGCGACCAGGGCAATTTTTGCGATATTGGAGCAGTTGCCGTTCAGCTATCTGGTCATCGCCGTCTTTACGCTCTTGTGTATCATCTTTACCGCCACCACCTTTGATTCCATCTCTTATATTCTGGCGTCCGTGGTGCAAAACAATGTGACCGAGGAGCCACTGCGCTGGAACCGCCTATTTTGGGCCTTTACTCTGTCTTTTATGCCTTCGGTACTGATGTTTATGGGTGGGCTCGCCACCTTGCAGACGGCGGCTATCGTCGGTGGTCTGCCGCTCTTGGTGATCGCCGTGATGCTGATGATGTCCGGGGTCAAGGCGGCCATGTTGGACTTGAGTCATCAGGATGGTTACGAGGATCCCGTGATTAATATTTCGGATCTGCCAGAGGTTGACCCCTGGAGCCGCGAAGGCCAGGCGCTGGCCAAGTTTGAACAATTGCGAGACAGCGCCATTGAGGCCGCCGATGCCGAGCGTGAAGCCCTGGACGCTATCTGGGAGCTGAAAAAACAGCTGCGTCGTGAAGCCTTGAGCCGCAGTGAATCGCACCTGGAATTGGGGGATGCGCCCGATGAGTCACTTGCCGAGCTGCAGCGCCTCACAGATGAAGCCATGACGGCAAAGGAGCGTAAACTGCAAGCCTCGGAGCAAGCCCAGTCTGCCCGCATTACCTTCAATGAGCTGATGCGGCAGAAACAGGAAGAGGAAGCATTGCAGGCGCAGGAAGAAGCCAAGGCGCAGATTATTGAACGCCTCAATGGCCGCGACTCGTAACGTTATGGCCCGGTTTGCCGCCCGGGCCTAAAACGGCTAAAATTTTTGTCGCATCAATCGATTGAATATAGGACGTTATACATGAATGGAGCGGGAGGGAGTTCCGGCGGCATTGGTCAGTTTTTTATTGGCCTTATCATGATGTGTGGTGGCGGTTATATGCTGCTCAACGCCATTCGGGTATCCAGCAACTTTGGTCTGGGCACCCGCTTGTATGGTGTCCCCGCATTTGGCAGCCAGTGGGGGATCACCGGTGGTATGATCTTGGTGCCCTTTATTCTGGGGGTTGGGATGATTTTCTATAACGGCAAGAATATTCTTGGCTGGTTATTGGCGATTGGCTCAATCACAGCGATGATCTTTGGGGTGATCTCTACCATTCACTTTAGCCTGCGCAGCATGAGCAGTTTTGATCTCTTGGTGATCCTTGTATTGCTGACAGGTGGCATAGGTTTGTTCCTGCGCTCACTCAAAGGCAGCTGAAACTATCTCAAAAAGGCGTTACTGCGTTGACCGGCAACGCCTTTTTAATCTTAAAACAACTTATTCAGCATGCGCCTGACGACGCTCGACTCGTCTTGCTTGAATGGCTCAGTGTTTTCTTTGGTGAGGAAATTATGGTTGGCGATGATTTCCAGCAGGCGTTTGCGCTCATCCGCGGTCAACTGCCCGGACATATCCGGCAGTCGCTGCTGGCTGGCCAAGTGGATAATGAAAGACTCAGGTTGCCGCCCTTCGTGCATGGCAAAATACACAGTGGCTTGTGGCGTCACACCTATCCTATCCAACCAGAGTAGCGCCCAGAATTCCTTGTCGGCTTCAAGTTGCAGGCTCACATCGACATCGCCGATGCTTGAGTGCCCAAGCGCTTCATCCTGCCAACGCTCGGCCATATTCAGATGGCCTTCGGCAACCAAATGGTTGACATAGGCTTCCCTGACACTAGGACAGCCCAACCAGTGCAGCCCTCGCTTCCCAAGACCGCTGAGAAACAGTGCCAGCCGCTCTCCCATCTCGGTTGGCAACAGCCAGACAAAGTCTGCCACGCCAACTTTGCCGCGATAATCGCTGTAGGGATCCCAACCTTGTAGAACCGGCAGTTTCAAGGCTTGTGGTGTCAGGTTTTCCAGGCCTTCGCCGCTTTGCAAATAGGCCTGTAACTTGTCATAGACAGCCTTCGCCGCTGCCGGTTTGAGTTTCTGCTCCAGGCCGCGTTGCAGGCTGAGGTTAAATAGCTCAAAGGCTTGCTGCGGTAAGGGGCGCTCCGGGAAACAGGCCTTGAGATCGGCAATAAACCCCAGCATGGCAGTTTCATCGCAATAGCCGAGGGCATCCAACAGCTTTTGTTGAGCCAGCCAATGGCTGCGGCCTATCATGCTGTTATCTTCTGGATCGCCTTCGGCAAAGCTTGCCAATCGCTCCAGGTATCGTTGCCAGAAGCGCTCGTTGGCCGGCGCATAGCGTGCGATGCGCCTGTCTTGCAGCAAAGTATGGGCATCCAGCTGCGCCTCGCTGACTCCCAGTGTCAGCAGCTTTTGATGCAGGCTCTGCTCTGTCTGCGGATCATCTATGGCGGCATATCCCTCATAGTTTGCATAAAACTGACTGATGCGGCTGATAAGCACCATAGGCGCCAGTTTCAAAAGCAGTTGCCAGTGGCGCTGGGCCAGGATCTGCAGTTCGGTGTGAGCCTCTGGCAGTTGGCTATTTAACAGGAAAAACAGGCTGAGCAGGCCGCGCTGGAAACCATCGTCCGGGAAAAACAACCAGTAGGCCGCTTGACGCTGGCTTATCTGGCTTCCGCGTTTTCCCCCATCCTTGCCAAGTAGCGATTCGGCAACGGCGGCCATAGTGTCAGCATCCTGCTGCTCCTTGGCCTCAGTGAGCCAGGCCTTGAGTATCAAATGCTGCGGATTATCGTTGTTGAAGCGGCCACCATGCCGATTGAAGACACGCATATAGGCAGTGAGGAAATGCTGCTCCAGCCAGCCAAGCAGCGCCTGGGTTTCTGCCGCTGTGCACTCGGGGCGGCCGAGCCGATAGGAAGCATAGGCGATGCCTCCCAGGTGAGTCGGCAACTTGTCCAGTGCCGCCTGCAGACGATCGGCAATGGCTGTATCCAACTGTGCGAAGTCACTTTGCTTGCAGGTATGGCTAAGCAGGAAAAAAGGCAGCTCATCCAAGCTGGGTAGTTGGCAGTTGCCTTGAGTTTGCCCGGGGCTCTTGCCACTTTCCTGCTCTGCCTGGGCACTGCCGGTATCTGTCTTATCCTGCTGCCAGGGGGCGAACCTGTCGTCCATCAGCCAGGCTTCGGCAACCTGTGCCTTGGGCTCAACGCCGAGCGCATCCTGCAGCGCCAGCGCCTCATCTTCCACCCTATGCCCCAAGATCAATTGCTGCTTGACCTGATCCCGCCACAGCTCAGTGTCTTCAAGTTCCGCTTCTACCGGCCAGTCGTCCAGGCTGTAGAAGAATTCCAGTATTGGCTGGGTTTCTTCCAGCGTTTGTTCATCGGCATAGGCCAGCAGCGGGGTTTGCTTTAGACGTTTGAGCAGCTGCGCCTTAAACCAGGCGTAATCGTCAGCATGTTCGGTAAAGTGTTCCAGCAGGCTGGGGTTGACTGGATCACCCTCGGCGGTTTGGAAAAAACAGCGGCGGCTCTGTTCGCCATCACAGTGCAGATAGGCGTGGATCAGTTCGCGGCGCCAGCCGAACTCCTCTACCAGTTTGCCCAGCAGTTCCACGGGTGTATAGCCGCTGTCCAAATCCCAGTAAGGCACTAAAAAGGTGGCCAGATAATGACTCAGTTCGGGATATTGCCTGGCCAGCATGTAGAGGGCTTCCACCCCGAAGACGTTGTAGTCATCGAGAAAGAGATCGCTAAAGTCGTTACGACTGCGGGAGAAGGCCACCATGGCCTCGGCTGTTGCCTTGATCTCGTCCAATAGCTCGGGGAAGTTCAACGCTGCGGCAAACAGCACGGCTTCAGTGTAATATTTAAAGGTGTGGTGCGCTCGAGCGGCGCTGAGTGCATGCACCAGCAAGTTGCGGTTGCCGCCGGCATCGTCATTGCTGAGTGGCTGCTGTTGCTCGTTGACAAACTCGATATTGAACCGCAGGGAGCCTTCAAGACGAAAGGCGCTGCCATCGTGCAGGTGTTGTCGGTATTGCTGCAGCGCCTGGGCGATGCTGGCGGGATCTTGTGGCTTGAGGCTAATGCTGAGGGTTTTGTCGAACTGGGGCATATTGCTTCCTTGATATTAAATTCCGGTCGTTGCCTGTAAGGCACTTCCTGTTAAACAACCGGCGATCGCGCCGTGAGCCAGGGCGTGGCAGTTATCCTGTTATTACTCGTTTATTGGGTTATTCCCAACTGCTGTTTTATCAATGTCTTCCTTAAGAGCCTGCTATTAAGAGCCTTGCGCCAAATCTTTGGCCAGTTGCCGGACCGCGGCAGACTCGTCTTGCAGGAAGGCGCTGAAAAGCTCGGCGTCAGCCCCGGCTTGCGCCAGCAACTTCAGCAGGCGTACACGTTCGTCTATGGTCAAGAGCTGCGAGGTCTCCGGCAGTCGGCCCTCATCGGCCAAATGTTTGAGGAAGGGTGCCGGGGCGCGGCCTTGGCTTACGGCGAAATAGGCAGTGCTCTGCGGCGCTACGCCTATGCTGTCCAGCCAGCCAAGGGCCCAGTTTTCCTTGGCACTCTGAAAGGCTAACCCTGTGTCATAGTCGCTGTGACGCTTGTGTCCTACGCTGTGATCTTCCCAGCGCTGCGCCATCGAGAGACCACCCTCGGCAATGAGGTGGTTGACATAGGCCGTCTCCACACTCGGCCGGTGAAGCCAATACAGGCTTTGGGTTCCAAGGCCTGCGAGAAACAGGGCCAAACCTCGCCCTTGCGCTTCGGGCAATAGCCAGACAAAGTCGCTAAGCTCAGCCGCATCGGCGGGGTCGTCCGAGCGGCAAGGCGCCCAGTCCTGCAACTCGGCCGTGGCTTGGGGCGTCAAGGGTTCAAGCCCTTCGCCCGATGTCAGATAAGCCTTGAGTTGGCGGCAGAGGCTTTGCGCCTGCTCTTCGGTAAATGATTTGCTGAAGCTTTGCCGCAGGCAAAGATCAAACAGTTCGAAAAACGCCTGCGGCAGAGGCGTCTCGGGGAAGTTGGCCTTGAGATGGCCAAAAAAGCTCAGCCTCGGCAGCTCGCGGCTAGAATCCAGCGCTTGCAACAACTGCTGCTGTTGCTGCCAGAGGCGGCGGCCTATCATGCTGTTATCCTCTGGGTCGGCTTCGGCAAACCGGCTAAGCCTGGTGATATAACCTTGCCAGAAGCGTTTATCGGCCGGGCGATAGGCAGCCACCTGTTGTGCTGTCAGCAGGGTATGAGCATCAAGCTGCGCCTCGCTGACACCCAGCTTGAGCAGGTTTTGCCGCAATTCGGCCTCGAGATGCTCATCGTCAATGGCGGGATAGAAGGCGTAGTCAGCCCAGCAATAATAAATTTTTTCAATCAGTTGCAGCGGATCCAGCGTCAGCCATAGCTGCCAATGCCTTTGTGCCAGGGTTTTCAATGCCTGCCACTGCGGCGCTTCGAGCTCCGGGGCGCAGAGCAGGAAATACAGCGCCAACAAGCCGTTTTGGAATCCTTTATTGCCATTGGAGCACAAGAGTGCAATACGCTTTCCGTCCTTACTGGTATAGAGTATCTCAGAGGCAATTTGAGCCATCTTGGCAACATCGCCCTCGGTGTCTATATCCGTGAGCCAGCTCTTGAGAAGGCGATGTTCACGCCTTTTCTTTTGGTACTCTCCGCCCTCATAGAAGATATGATGCTGAAACTGTAACGGCAGCTGCTGCGCCAGCCAGCGAAGCAGCGCCGCGGCCTCGTTGGCCTTGTCGGCTTCCGGGCTTAAGCTGTGGGGCGAGTTCAGGCGGCTCAGGCGATAGGCGGCATAGGCGCAGGCGCCAAGGCTCTTGGGCAGTTCGGCCAGCGCGCAAAGCATCGCCTCTCCCACTTCGGCATCCAGCTCTTCCAGCTCATCAATCCTGAGATAGTCTTCCGGCTCTTCCAGGTCATAAAATAGCTCGGCATAGTCAGAGCCCGGCTCGTTATCATACTGATCCCAGTCATAGTCTTCTGCCAGAGCCTGCTCTTCCCCGGTTTGCCATAGACAATGACGGTCGTCTTCCCGCCAGGCCTCTGCCACTATTACCAGAGGTTGGCTCTGCTCGCTCAGCTGCGCCAGCAAGGAAAGTGCTTCATCCTCTACCCGGCGACCCAAGATCAATTGCTGCTTGACCCGATCCCGCCACAGTTCAATGTCGTCAATGTCAGCCTCTACCGGCCAGTCGCCCAGACTGTAGAAGAACTCCAGTACCGGCTGGGTTTGTTCAAGCGGTTGTTCATTGGCATAGGCCAGCAGTGGCGTTTGTTCGAGACGTTTAAGCAGCTGCGTCTTAAACCAGGGGTAATCGTCCGGATGCCCGGCAAAATGTTCCAGTAGGCTGAGGTTGACTGAATCACCCTCTGTGGTCTGGAAAAAGCAGCGGCGATTCTGCTCGCCGTCGCAGTGCAGATAGGCGTGGATCAGTGCGCGGCGCCAGCCGAACTCCTCCACCAGTTTGCCCAGCAGTAACACAGGTTGGTAGAAGCTTTCCAAGTTCCAGTAAGGTACCAGAAAGGCGGCCAGATAATGGCTCAGCTCGGGATATTGCCTGGCCAGCATGTAGAGGGCTTCCACCCCGAAGACGTTGTAGTCATCGATAAAGAGATCGCTGGAGTCGTTGCGGCGGCGGGAGAAGGCCACCATGGCCTCGGCTGTGGCCTTGAGCTCGTCCAATAGCTCGGGAAAGTTCAGCGCTGCGGCAAAGAGTACCGGTTCGGTGTAAAAGCTGAGTCTGTGATCCCGGCGGGCAGTATCGAGGGCGTGTTCCAACAAAGGGCGGTTGGCACCGGCATCGTCACGGTTAAGCGGCCGCAGCTGCTGATTGACGAACTCGATATTGAATAGCAAGGAGCCATTGAGCCGAAAGGCGCTGCCGTCGTTCAGGTGTTGCCGGTATTGCTGCAGTGCCAGGGCGATGCTGGCGGGATCTTCTGGATTGAGGCTGACGCTGAGGGTCTTGTCGAATTGAGACATACTACTTCCTTGAAACTTGAGTCCTGCCCGGGCACAGCTAATCAGTGGAACTTGCAGCTGCAGCCTGGGGCCCGGCTAGTCTAACGACTGAGACCTTGAGGGTAAACGCCTTATCCGCCGCGGTGGCATTTTTGTGAGGCTCGCAGTTTGCAACCTGTTTGCTGTGGCGTAGCGCTCACTTTCCACAGTCGCGGGGTTTAGGTTGTTTGTTAGGGATTGCCCTTCACAGAGCAACTGGCTAGGGTTAAGGCCTTTTTGTACAGGAGTTGGTTTTCCCACCGGCGGAGCCTGTCATGGCTTGGGTGAAGTCGTCTCGATGGGACAGCCCAAGTCAATCAGGTGGGGTGTGGGAAAATAAATACGGCATTGGTTCAATCAAACTCCTGTCACGGAACGGTATAAATAAAAATAAGGAAGCAGCAGTATGGCGCCAAGAGTTTGTTCCAGTGCACTGGAAGCGGTATCCCTGATAGGGAATGATGAATTTATCTGGACCCACTCTATGGGGGCTACGCCCAGAGTCTTGCTGGAGGCGCTGGCACAGCATGCCATGACGCGGCAGAACCTGACCTTGCTGCAACTGCATACCGAGGAAGCCGAGGCCTTGAGTGTGCCCGAGCTCAAGGGCCATCTGCGCCATCGTTGTTTCTTTGGCGGCGCCCCGACCCGCGCCCTGTTGGCCAGTGGCGAGGCGGATTATGTGCCTGTCTTTTTATCCGAGGTGCCCAAGCTGTTTCGCTCCGGCGAGCAACCCATAGATACGGCACTGGTACAGGTGTCACCGCCGGACAGCCATGGCAACTGTTCACTGGGGATCAGTGTCGAAGCCAGCCGCGCCGCTTGTGATGTGGCCGGCCGGATCATAGCCCATATCAACCCGCAAATGCCGCGCACCCATGGCGACAGCTTTGTACCCTATGACCGCTTTGCCGCCGTGTATGAACAGAGTTCGCCGCTGCCCGAACACCCCATGGCCGGAGCCGATGCCATCAGCCAGGCTATCGGCAAGCATGTGGCCTCTCTGGTTGAAGACGGCGATTGTCTGCAGATGGGGATAGGTGCCATTCCGGATGCCGTGTTGGGGCAGTTGGCAGACAGACGAAACTTAGGGATCCACACCGAGCTGTTTTCCGACGGCATTCTGGCGCTTTATCGCTCCGGGGCGATTAACAACAGCCGCAAGAAGGTGCATCCGGGGAAGTTGGTCACCGGCTTTGCGCTTGGCAGCCGCGCCCTCTATGACTTTGTCGATGACAACCCCGAAGTACTGTTTCTGGATATAGAGCAGGTTAATGACACCTCGGTTATCCGCCGCAACCCGCAGGTAATGGCCATCAACTCGGCGCTGCAGGTGGATATTTCCGGCCAGGTGTGCGCTGACTCCATAGGTACCCGAATCTATTCCGGGGTAGGCGGGCAGATGGACTTTATTCGCGGCGCCGGTCTCTCTCCCGGCGGGCGCTCGGTTATCGCCCTGCCGAGCACGGCCGCCAACGGCGCGGTTTCCCGTATCGCGCCCGTGCTGAGCCCAGGTGCCGGGGTGGTGACTACCCGGGCCCATGTGCACTATATTGCCACCGAATATGGTTGTGCCAACCTCAGGGGCCGCAGTATCCGCGAGCGGGCCAGAGCCTTAATCGACATAGCGCATCCGGATTTTCGCGAATCCCTGTGCCGGGAGACATTCGAGCTCTGGGGTTTGAGTATTTGAGTTAACGCTCATTAGGTAAAACTTAACACTGTTATCATGGTGTTAACTTTGTATACCGGGTAAGATGCGGTCAATCTCTTATCGCGGTAGGTTCCATGAGCGACAGCAGCTTCTTTTTGGGTGATTGGCAGGTCGATCCCGGCAGCAATAGTTTGCGGCTGGGAAAGCGCTTGCGGCAGTTGGAACCCAAAGCCATGGATGTGCTGCTGTACCTGTGTCGTCGCAGCGGCGAGGTAGTCAGCAGCGATGAGCTGCTGGATGCCTGTTGGCCCGGCAGCGACACGGGCGATAACCCGCTGCACAAGACCATCAATCAGCTGCGTCGGGCGCTGGACGACAAGGCCGGCGATCCTTCTTTCATCGAAACTATCCGCAAACGCGGCTATCGAGTTGTAGCCGATGTCCGTTTCCCCATCGGCCACGAAGCCAGTTTGCCGTCGCTGGCCTGGAGCCAGGGCTCACCATTTCCCGGGTTAAAACCCTTCAGCGCCGATTATGCCGGGGTGTTTTTCGGCCGCAGCGAACAGATCAACGCCTTACTGGAACGCATAGCCAGGCAGATTAAACATGGCCGCGGTTTTTGCTTGCTGCTTGGCCCCAGTGGCAGCGGTAAGTCATCGCTGATTAACGCAGGCATTTTGCCCAATCTGGCTTCGCCTCAGGGCTTTCATGGCATAGGCCTGGCCTGCTATTCGATACTGGATCTGGCCGATGTCGCCGAAGATCAACTGCTGCTGGAGTTGGCCGCCGCCATGCTCGACTGGGAGCTGGACGATGCGCCGGTATTGGCAGGCTACAGCGCCGAAACGCTGGCTCACGCCCTGGAGCAGGATATCGACAGCCTCTGCGCCCAACTCTGCCGGGCGCTGCCGTCCCAAAATTGGCAGAAGCCCAGGTTCGGCCTGTTTGTCGACCGTCTGGAAGTGCTGCTGTCTTCGCCGCGCTTCTCGGCCGCCGCCCGTGAGCAGGGGCTGGCGCTGCTCGACACTCTGGCGCGTTCCGGAGCCGTATTGCTGCTCAGCGCCTGTCGCAATGAATTCTACCCTCAGGTGGTTGCCAGCCCCAGCTTGATGGCGGGCAAGGGCAATGGCGCCCATTTCGATCTCTTGCCGCCCAGCCGTCAGGAACTGTTGCAGATGATACGTTTGCCGGCCGCAGCCGCAGGCTTGAGCTGGGAATTTGACCCTGAATCGGCACTGGGCTTGGATGAGCTGCTGTGCCGTGAGGCCGCCAGTAACCCGGATGCCCTGCCCATGTTGCAGTATATGCTGCAGGCCCTGTATCTGCAGCGCAGTGACGACAACCAGTTGCAACTGGCGGTTTATCACCGCCTGGGTGGGCTGGCCGGGGCTATAGGCCAGGCCGCCGAAGATGCCATCGCCTCCTTGTCTAGCTCGCAAAGGGCGGCCCTGCCGCGGGTGCTGTCACTGCTGGTGACCCTCAGGGAAGATGAGCAGTCGGTCACCAGTCGCAGCGCCAGATATTCCGAATTGGCCACGGATGCCGAGCGCGCCTTGGTTCAGGCCTTGGTCGATAGTCGGCTGTTTGTCTCCCATCTGGAGGACAGCGAACCCGGTTTCAGCATAGCCCATGAAGCCTTGCTCAGACGTTGGTCCAGGGCCAGAGACTGGATAGATAGCCACAGGGAAGGGCTGGCGGCCAAGGCCAGGCTGTTCCATCAGGCCAGGCGCTGGCAGCAACAGCAGTGCAGCCGCGATTTTCTGCTGCCCCAGGGCAAGCCGCTGTCCGAAGCGCTGGCGCTGAAAAACGATCCCCTGCTTGAGCTGGATCCTGTCAGCGAAAGCTATGTTGCCGCCTCCAGCGCCAGAGGGCAGCGCCAGCGGCGCCTCAAGGGCGCGACCTTCATGCTTTTATGCCTCTTGACCCTCATCTCGGTATTCATGAGTTATCGCAGCGTTGAAGCCGAGCAGCAGGCGCAGGCCAAGCGCCTGGCGGCAGAAGACTTGCTGGGCTTTATGGTGGGCGACTTTGCCGACAAGCTGCGCAGCATAGGCCGGATGGATCTGCTCGATGGTGTCAGCAACAAGGCGCTGGATTATTTTCGCGAGGCCGACAGCAGCCTGAGTGAGGCGGCGTTGTTTCGCCATGGCCAGACACTGGAAGCCATGGGTGAGGTGGCCTATTCCCGTGGCCGGGTGGATGAAGCGGAAAAGGCGCTGCTGGCTGCCAGAGACAAACTCTTGCCACTGCTGTCCGGCAGTACAGATCAGCTGGAGCTGTTAAAGACTCTTGGCGCCAATGCTTTCTGGCTTGGGCAACTCAAGTATGACCAGAGCGATTGGCAGGGCACCCGCCCCTGGCTTGAGGCTTATCTGCAACACAGTCAGGCCATGTACCGACTGGCGCCGGACAACAGCGAAGCGTTGATGGAACTCTCCTACGCCCATAACTCTCTGGGGTCATTGTCGATGACGCTGCAGGAGTTCAGCAAGGCGCGCCAGGGCTTTGAGGAATCGCTGCGGCTCAAGCTGATCGCGCTGGCCGAGTCGCCGGATGACCCTCAGCTCTTGGCCGATGTCGCCGATACCCGCTCCTGGCTTGCCAGTGCCGCCAGCGCTGAAGGGGATATTCAAGTAGCCATCGCCATTCATAGGCAGATAGCCGAAGAGTTAAAACGGCATGCTCAGAGAGAACCCTATCAGCTATATAGATTATCCGGGAATCTGGAGATCTTGGCTCAGTTATACAGAGCGGTGCAGCAACCCGAACTGGCCAGAGATAGCGCAATGGAAGCCAGTCGGGCTATTGCTGCCGCACTTGAGGCCGACCCGGAAAATGAGCGCTGGCGAATGCAGCAATCTTTTGTTGAGGTGTTACTGGTTAGCTTGCTACCGACATCAACAGAAAAAACGGCCATGCTAAATACTTTGAGTGGGCATCTGGCCAGTAAGCCGTCAAGCGAAACCTCGACTAAGCAGCTTAAATTGGAGGCTCGTTTTTGGTTGGCTGCTGCCAATGAGCGGCTCGAACAAGGTGATTATCAGCAAGCTCAGAAGCTTGCTTTGTTGGCAGAAGCGTTTTTTACAACATTAGGACAGAAAACGGTTTTGGGCACTGTGGATATGGGAGCCCTGGCCGAGGCTGGGCTTGTAATCGCCTATAGTGTGTCCATGTTAAATAACGATATAAGCTTTGCCTATACTCACTGCCAGAAAGTCAGCCGAAGTCTGCAACCATGGGTCACTGTGAATAGTGATGCCCGTATACTCGCGCCTTATGCTATGGCTTTGGATTGCATTGATGACCAACAGGAACTATTGAAAATGAAGGCTAAATTTGAGCCACTTGGTTATCGTTTTCGTCAATTTAAATACCCCCTCAAAAACTAACCTAAAACAAGGATGAAGCTATGTCTGTACCCGTAAAAAATATCATTGTCACTATTACATTGGATGATAACCGCGTGCCTCAGTTTGCCTATGAGCCGGACGGCCCAGTAGTGGTAGATAAGCCCAACACTCATATTATCTATAAGCTACAGGACAAGACAGATATGGATTTGGCCTTTGTTGGCGCCTCCTTCGATACCCCCTTCGACGGCATTATCGATGCGGTCAAGACCGAGGCGCCGGATATGCTGATACTGATGGATACCAATTCTGTGGTAGGCAAGACAGGCTTTAGGCTGATCCTCAGTAACAGCAACAATACTCTATTGGTTTCCAGCCAGGATCCTCAAATAGTGAATACTGGCAATAACTGAGTTAGTTTTATTGTCAAGTACTTCAATCTGGCTTGATTGCATTCATCTGGGTGGCTTCTGTACCTGAGCCACTCAATCAGTTTTTCTTCTCCACATAAGGCATGTGGATCTAATTGACATGGAGTCGTTATGCGTATTGCTTTGATGGTCAGCGCGCTGCTGGCAAGCTTTCCCCTGGCACTGAGTGCCGCTGCACAGGCCGAGATCGTTCTGGCGATGGCATCGGTAAAGAATGACGCCGAGTTGCAACTCTTACTGTCCTAGCCCGGATCCTGAAGTCGTAAATAAGCCTGACGAAACAAGTTGTAGAAGTGAGATATTCTGCTTGTTTTTGTTTAAATGTGGGGGCTCTAATCTTAAAGCTGTCACTAAGGATATAAAGTAACTATTTTCCCCGAATCGTGCCGAACGGGGGATTCTTTCCCGCCCGAAAAGCTCCTATGGTTGCCAATCATTGCCGTATTTTTGTGGTTGAACGCCTTTCCTGCCTACAGAAGGTTTGAATTATTAACGATATTTTTCAATTAATTACATCGTAAGCTTATCAGAAGGTTAGCCTTGTACGTACGCGCTAGAGTTATCCCTGTCGAAATTGAACAACCCGCAGGTCGGGAGGGAGAACAGCATGGCAAGCCCCTACAACAATGAAGCTGGTTTTAGTCAGTGTGAGTGTGACAGCGAGGCTCTGGCGACCCTGATTGAGTGCATGCAGCAACCTATGGTGCTGGCCGATGGTGAGGGTAAAGTGTTGGCGGTGAACTCTCCGGCGGCCGAGTTGCTGGGTGATCAGAGCGAAACCTTTGCCGGTGAATTTTGGCATACCTGGTTGGCGGCGCCTTACCGTAGCCGCTATGCCAGCATGTTCAGCAGCCAATACGGTCGTCAGGTACCGCTGCAACATGGCCCCTGGGAGGTATTGCTCAGACGTGTCGATGGGGTCGAGCTGCCGGTGAATCTGTCGCTTTCCTTTATTCAGGGCTTGCTGCCGCTGTTTGTGATTGGTTTGCATGATCTCAGCGGTCACAGGGATGAGATTAAACGCCTGTCCACCCTGGCGGCGACCGACTATTTGACCGGACTGGCCAATCGCCGCACTTTTACCGAGACACTGGAGCGCCAGTGGCAGCAGTGCGTCGATAAGCACAAGCCCATCAGCACCTTGATCATAGATGCCGACCATTTCAAACAGTTCAACGATCAGCATGGTCACCTGATGGGGGATGAATGCCTGAAATTGATGGCCAAGACCATAGCTGCCGCGTTGCCTTCGCCCCAGTGTCTGGCGGCGCGTTTTGGCGGTGAGGAGTTCGCCCTGGTGTTGCCCGGATTCAACAGCGCCATGGCCTGGGTGGTGGCCGAGCAAATAGCCGAGGCCATTCGTAGCCTGGACTTCGTCAAATTGGGGCTGAGCCGTGAGGTTTGTGTCAGTGTCAGCCAGGGGATTGCCACTGAGATCAATGGCCAGTACCGCACCGCCGAGGCCATGCTCAGCGCGGCGGACACAGCCCTGTACCGGGCCAAGAGCGATGGCCGTGACAGGATTAAGTTATCCGCCTGAGGAGGAGAGGATGAACTGGTATGTGATGACGCTGATGCCCAGCGCCCGGGAGCGGGCCGACTGGTTTGTCGATATTCAGCTGCGGCGCTACTGCCATTCGCCGAAAAAAGCCGCCCTGAGACTGTGGAAGGGCTATTGCACCGAGCCTTTGGTAAGACAGCTGCTGAGCGACTTACAACAGATAGCAGCGGCTGAGGGGCAACTCCCGGCGGAAGAGCTGCGCTATTTGCAGGCCTTGCTGGCCCACTTCGACTGGTTGGCGTGTCAGCAACAGATGCGTTTGAGTCTCTCCTGAGTCTCACTGTGAAAGTGATAGAGAGCATCCTGAGGCTTGTCCTGACGCCAAAGTGCCTTATCATCCAGGCCCAGCAACAGGGCGCGCAGGATAATCCCTGTCAGGCCGTGCGACACAAGGATCACCCGCTCCGGGGTTGCTGGATCGGTCAGCCAATGTGCCAGCCGCTGTTGCACCTGGGGGAGTGTTTCTGCGCCCGGGCCCTGCAGATACCAGTCATTGCGCCCGGCAAGCTCGGGTCTGGCGGCGTGGATATCGGCGACCCGGGTCTGTTCCCATTCACCTAAACCGCATTCAATCACCCTGGGCTCGGCGATAATGGCGCCGGGATCCCGGCAAAGTACCTCTGCCACCAGAGTCGCCGTTTCCATGGCCCTTCCCAGCGGGCTGGAAACCAGCTGAAATTCGTGTTCAGGATTTATTGCCGATTGCAGCCGTTGTTGCAAGACAACACCATAAGCTCTTGCCTGCGCCCTGCCGAGTTCGGTCAGCGGTGAGTTACAGTGTCCCTGCAGCTTACCGGCGGCATTAAATTCAGTTTGGCCGTGGCGTAGTATAAATATTTCCTTTGGCATGGCGGTCAATTCCCGATACTGCTTAAACGGTTGGCTGCGAAAGAGGGTACTCCCCGGCTGCGGAAGGAGCAAGTTGGGACTGAATACTAGTGACTCACTTGCCATGGGCTTCCAGGCCATCTGCATCGCAGGTGATGGGCTGCAGCTTAGCCAGCAGATAAACCCAAGGTCATTGGTTAGTTTTTGCCTGAAGCTATGATAGCCGCTGTGCCAGCGGCCTAAAGTCGTGGTGTAAGTGCATCCATGCACAAAGGCCAGTTCGCCATCCCTGGCTCTCGCTCGTAGCCGGTCGCTAGGCGACACTCGCCCCTGATTCGACTGGCGCTGCTTCGGCATCAAAATCCTTCCATGGATAAAGGCCTGCTCGCCTTCCTTGGCTCGCGTTCATAAGCCACTCGCCACCGGCGAGCATTCGCCCTCAGCCACGTTATTTGTGCCAACGGCTTTCGGCGACACCGAGCCGAGGGGGAGAGGAGGTGTAATTCTTTCCACACAGAGTCGTTTAAAGCTGCAAACATACGCCTATTTTCCAGGCACAGGCGGAACTGTGACCTTCCGAGCCCGGGATGGCGAGGCAGAGCTTACAGGGATGTACTCGCAGCGAGTCACAGGATCGCCTGTGCATAAGCCTGCGGCAGGCAATGGGAGACATCCGTTGCTGGAAGTTCAATCTATGTTATTTGGCTATTTTGAGCTGAAAGCAATGCTAGCCGCTGTGCCAGCGGCCTAAAGTTGTGGTTCAAATGCCTCAATGCATAACAGCCAAGTTGCCATCTCTTGATCTCGCTCGTAAGCACGTTGCTGCGCAACTCTCGCCATGTCACAGGGGAGCCTGTGCGAAAGGCGCACCGCAGGTGATGGGCTGCATTGAGGCCTGAAGCTATATTAGCCTCACTGCCAGGGCTCGCTATGTAGCAGATAATCTCTTGTGTTTATAAGGCAATAGCGGTTTGGAAATAAGCCCCGCTATTGCCAAACCCTTCCTCAATCGCGTGTCTGACCTGTGCCATTGACCAGGAATTTCTCCGTGGTCAATGATTCCAGTCCCATGGGGCCGTAGGCATGCAGCTTAGTGGTGGCGATACCGATTTCGGCACCGAGCCCAAGCTCGCTGCCGTCGCTGAAGCGCGATGAGGCGTTGACCATCACCACAGAGGCATCGACCCCTTGCTGAAACTGTTGCGCCGCTTGCTGGCTTTCGGTGCAGATCACCTCGGTATGGTGGCTGCCGAAGCGGGCGATATGCTCCATGGCATCCGCCAGCGAGTCGACCTGGCGTACGGCTATTTCCAGGTTCAGGTATTCCTGGCCGAACTCATCTTCCGTCAGCACAGTGGCCTGGTCGAAGAAGGGGGCCGCCTTCTCATCGGCATTGATCTTCACCCCCTTGTCGGCCAAGGCCTGAGCGGCGATAGGCAGCCAGACTTTGGCGATATCCTTGTGTACCAACAGGCCTTCCAGGGCATTACAGACACCGGTGCGCTGGGTCTTGCCGTTGAGCAGCAGGTTGAGCGCCTTTTCCACATCGGCATCTCTGTCGACATAGAGGTGACAAACGCCTTTAAAGTGCTGGATAACCGGGATTTTAGAGTTGTCGCTGACAAAGTTGATCAGGCCTTCGCCGCCTCTTGGGATCACCAGGTCGATATAGTCGCGCTGTTGCAACAGTTCCAGCATCAGGGCGCGGTCGGGATCCGGCACCACGGATACCAGCGCGGTCGGCAGTTTGAACTCCTGCAGCACTTTGTGCAGCACTTTGGCTATCGCCAGGCTGGAGTTGAGCGCCTCTTTACCGCCGCGCAGTATTACCGCGTTGCCCGATTTGAAACACAGCGCTGCGGCATCAGCGGTCACATTGGGGCGCGCCTCATAGATCATACAGACTACCCCGAGCGGCACTCTGAGCTTGCTTATCTGAATACCGTTGGGGCGGCGGCCCAGCTCGCGGCGCTGACCCACGGGGTCATCCAGCTCGACTATGGTGTCAATGCCACTGGCCATGGCGGCGATCCGCTCTGGCGTCAGGGTCAGACGGTCGAGCATGGCTTCGCTGAGACCTGCGCTGCGGGCCGCCAGGAGATCTTCCTCATTGGCCTTGAGAATATTGTCATTTTCAGCGAGAAGCGCCCGGGCCATCGCTTTCAGCACCTGATTTTTGGTTTGGGTATCTATGAGTGCCAGCTCCCTGGCCGCCTTGGCCGCTGAGCTTGCCAGTGTGGTTATCAGACTCATTTGGGTCCTCCTTTGTTCGTTGCGCTACTCTGCTGGCGGGCCGCTGCTATTTCTCCAGTTGCGGCGTTTTACTGAGCAGGGCGATATCTTTTTCCGAGACTATGCCGCCCAGGCTGTCGGTGAAGCTGTCGGCCAGTTCAGGGTCTTCCTGCTCGGCGATAAAACTCAGCAGGCTGCTGCTGTAGTTACTGCGGGCCTTGGCCAGACGGGTGCCGTCGTCGCTGCGCAGCAGTATGGTATCACCGGCGGCAAAGTTACCTTTGACCTCAAGTACTTCATTGCTGGAAAGCTCGGCGCAATTCTTGGCGCTGTCCATCTCCTCATCGGCGGCGACTATCACTTCCCCTTGAGCCCTGACAGTGTGGGTCAGCCAATGCATCCGCTCCTGCAACGGAGTTTCGGATGCCCGGAACAGGGTGCCGGGATTGCGGCCCGACAACAGGGCATTAAAGCTCTCCTCTTTGAAGCCGTTGACTATATAGGTATCAATGCCGTGGGAGCTGGCCTTTTCCGCCGCTTCTATCTTGGTGCGCATACCGCCGGTACCGACATCGCTGTGACTGCCGCCGGCCATGGCATAGATGGCGGCATCGATTTTATTGACCTCGGGCAGCAGCTCGGCATCGCTGTGCAGATGCGGGTTTTTGTTGTAGAGGCCATCAATATCCGAGCAGATCACTAAGGTATCAGCGTCGGCCGCGGCCGCCACCATGGCCGACAGGTTATCGTTGTCACCCACCTTGAGTGCATCTGTGGTGACGGTATCGTTTTCGTTGAGGATCGGCAGTATGTCGTGATCCAGCAGGGTAAACACGGTTTCCCTAATCGACAGGTAACGCTCTCTGTCGCGTAGATCGCCATGGGTCAGCAGAATTTGCGCCGTGGGAAAGTCGAAAAACTTATCCCAGGTCGCCATCATCTCAGTCTGCCCGGCGGCGGCCATGGCTTTTTTCAGTACTACCTGGGCCTCCGGGCTATTGGCTTCACTGCCCGGTTTGAGCGGAAATCTGTGGGCTCCGGCGGCAATTGAGCCGGAAGAAACCAGTATGGTCTGAATGCCTTTAGCGCGGCAGCGCACAATGAATTGGGCTATGGCCAGCAGATAGCGCGAGCTACAGCCCTGTCTGTCAGGGGCAATCAGGGCGCTGCCGACTTTTAAAACAATTCGTTGCCTTGGTTGCTTATTCATAACTTCCTTAACCTGTTTGAGGTGTTACTTCGAAGCGGATTGGGGATTGAAGCTAGACCCGGCGTCTGCCACCGGGTCTATAACGGGATTTGTACTATCCAGCTATCAGCCGACCTGCTGCAGCTTTTCCCGGGTAGCGTGGAAGGTCTCCTGCACTGAGTGTGAGGGATCCTGGCTAAAGTGACTGACCAGCACTATCGCCGCAGAGCTTATGATAAAGCCGGGAACTATCTCGTAGATCACGCTGGAGAGTGTCTTGCCATCGGGCAACACCGGCAGCAGGATCCACAGCAGCACTGTGATGGCGCCGGTGAGAATACCGGCGACGGCGCCCGAGTGGGTCATCTTCGACCAGAACAGACTGAACAGCACCAGTGGCCCGAAGGCGGCACCGAAACCGGCCCAGGCGTTACTCACCAGTGACAGTATGCTGCTGTTGCTATCCAGGGCCAGCAAGGTGGCCACGGCAGCAACGGCAAATACCCCGAAACGGCCTATATTCACCAGCTTCTTCTCGTCTATGTCCTTGTGGAACACGGCGCGGTAGACATCCTCTGTCAGCGAGCTGGATGACACCAGCAGCTGTGAGGAGATGGTGCTCATGATGGCTGCCAGAATCGCTGCCAACAGGAAGCCACTCACCAAGGGGTGGAACAGAATTTCCGAGAACAGAATAAAGATGGTTTCCGGGTCCTGCAGCCCTGGGTGGAACTTGTTGACATAGGCGACACCGATAAGGCCTGTGGCCAGGGCGCCGAGTATGGTCACCAACATCCAGCTCATGCCTATGTTGCGGGCCGTCTTGATATCTTTAACCGAACGAATTGCCATAAAGCGCACTATGATGTGGGGTTGCCCGAAATAGCCCAGTCCCCAGGCCATGCTGGAAACAATCGCCAGCAGGCTCATTTTCTCCACAGATTCAGACAGAGGCACTATGGTGTGATTGGCCTGCGCCATCATCTCTGTGCCATTGTTGAACTCCTGAAAAGCCACTATAGGCACCATCACCAGGGCGACAAACATAATACAGCCCTGCACAAAGTCGGTCATACTGACGGCCAGAAAGCCCCCCAATAGGGTGTAGGCCACCACCACTGAGACAGTGATCACCAGGCCAAGCTGGTAACTCAGGCCGAAGGCGGATTCAAACAGTTTGCCCCCGGCGACCAGGCCGGCAGAGGTGTAGAGAGTAAAGAAGAGTATGATCACCGCTGCAGAAATCATCCGCACCGAGCCGTTTTTCTTCTCGAAGCGCTTGCTGAAAAAGTCCGGCAGAGTCAGGGCGTCATCTGCTTCCTGGGTATAAACCCTGAGCCTGGGCGCCACCAGCAGATAGTTGAACCAAGCGCCGATAAGCAGGCCCAGCGCAATCCAGATGGTGTCGAAGCCGATAACAAACATGGCGCCAGGCAGACCCATCAGCATCCAACCACTCATATCGGAAGCGCCGGCCGACAGCGCCGTGACCTGAGGGCTGACCTGACGGCCGCCGAGAATGTAGCCCGAAATATCATCGGTAGAATTGCGATAGGCAAACAGGCCTATCGCCAACATGACCACAAAGTAGATGGCCAAAGAGATATAACTCGAATAATCCATAGATTAGTGCCCGTTATTGCCACTGAAGGCTTGATTGAGTTTTTGTTTGCAGAATGGGTACAGGTAGGTTGAGAGTACGAGCCAGAAACACCCTAATTGGATCAGGTACTTGGCTTTATCTCTGAGGCTGATTTGGTAGCGTGAAAGATGACTGTCAGACTCCTGTGAGCTGTTGGCATTCATCGTGATTCTCCTTCCTTAAGTTTCAGCTAAAGTGGGACTAGCGAAAAACCACTTGAAGGCTAACCAATTAATTGATTAGTGTTCAAATGGTTTTGGTTCGAACGATATTATTCATGTTTATCAGAAAATGATCAAGTTTCTATCTGAGTGATTCACTGGGTTATGACTTGATGTCTTGTATGTTTTTCATTAAAAATCATTCGCTTATTTTTGATAAAACTTAATCTTTTCAATTTTTAATATATTGCATGCAATTATAAGACAAGCGATAAGATCTCGATTTGAGCTATAACTGTTTTGCAATCAAGCTCTGAAATAAGCCGGAAATAATTAGAGTTTAAAATTAATTTACGACAGTACCTGACTCTGCTAAATGAACAGTTGCAACCCAGCGCAATCGCTGGGCCAGATCTCCAATTCCAATCCGATAGACTCCTCAAAATAGCGCTTGAACTATAGGTGTTTTTATATATGATTTAGCACATATCTGTTTATCCATATATTCTCCAGGTTACTGAAGATGCTCATTTGAGTGGCCAACTGAAACGGCAGATGTATGGCAGGCCGACTAATGGCCTTAAGGAGTGGTGCTTATCATGGAACTAACCATTTTTTTCAAAGCCTTGGCCGATGAAACCCGGCTGCGCAGTCTGCTGTTGATCCTGCAGCAGGGAGAGCTTTGTGTCTGCGAGTTGACTGAGGCCCTGGCCTTGAGTCAACCGAAGATCTCCCGTCATTTGGCGCAGCTGCGAACTCAGGGGCTGCTGCAGGACAGACGCCGGGGCCAATGGGTGTTTTATCGTCTCAGCCCCGAACTGGCACCCTGGTGCGAGCAGTTGCTGCGGGACACACTGACGGCCAACCCTGGCTTTATTGCTGATGAGCTGACTCGGCTGGAGGCTATGGCCTCGAGGCCGCAAGCTTGCTGTTGAAACAGGCCGAAATCTATCACTTGAGCGCCGGAAGTTAACCGCCGGGGGATCGGAGAGGGGGATGTATGGGAATTTTTGAACGTTGGCTCAGCCTGTGGGTAGGGCTGTGCATTTTAGCTGGGATAGCACTGGGTTATTTGGCGCCGGGTGTATTTACCGCGGTGGCGGCGCTGGAATACGCCCATGTCAATTTGGTGATCGCCGTGCTTATCTGGGTGATGATCTATCCCATGATGGTGCAAATTGACTTTTCCGCTATCAAGGATGTTGGCCGAAATCCCAAGGGATTGCTGCTGACGCTGGTGATCAACTGGTTGGTGAAGCCTTTTACCATGGCGCTGCTTGGCTGGCTCTTCTTTCGTTTTCTGTTTGCCCCCTGGGTCGAACCGCAAACGGCGCAGGAGTATATCGCCGGGATGATCCTTCTCGGAGTCGCTCCTTGTACCGCCATGGTGTTTGTCTGGAGTCAACTGACCCGGGGCGATGCCAACTACACTCTGGTGCAGGTATCGGTCAATGATGTGATCATGATTTTTGCCTTCGCACCACTGTCGGCGCTGCTGCTGGGGGTGAGTGATATTCAGGTGCCATGGGAAACCTTGATCCTATCTGTGGCGCTGTATGTGTTGCTGCCCTTGTTAGCCGGGGTATTGACCCGCAAACACCTCAATAGCCGACCAGAGGCAATCACGGCCTTGCTGTCCAGGCTCAAACCCTGGTCGATATTGGGGCTGCTGCTGACGGTAGTGCTGCTGTTTGCACTGCAGGCCGAAACCATAGTGGCCCAGCCGCAAAATATTGTGCTGATCGCCATTCCACTGTTACTGCAGACTTACGGTATTTTCCTGCTGGCCTGGTGGCTGGCGAAGCGTTTGCGCCTGCCCCACAGCATAGCCGCTCCGGCTTGCATGATAGGCACTTCCAACTTTTTCGAACTGGCGGTTGCCGTGGCTATCTCCCTCTTTGGTCTGCACTCGGGAGCTGCGCTGGCCACAGTCGTTGGGGTACTGGTGGAAGTGCCTGTGATGCTGTCCCTGGTGGCATTTGCCAACCGTAGCCGCAGTAACTGGGCAGCGGCCAAAAAATTAACGGAGAATTGAGATGACAATAAAGGTGGGAATTAACGGCTTTGGCCGTATGGGACGGCTGGCCTTGAGGGCTGCCTGGGATTGGCCGGAACTCGAATTTGTGCAGATCAACGACCCTGCAGGTGATGCCGCCACCCTGGCGCATCTGTTGGAGTTTGACTCGGTTCATGGCCGTTGGTCGCACCCAGTCGAGCATGAGGGCAGTGCCATAGTCATAGCCGGTCGGCGGATAGTGACCAGTCGCAATCAGGCCATTGCAGACAGCGATTGGTCTCAATGCGATCTGGTGATCGAAGCCTCGGGCAAGATGAAAACCAAGGCGCTGCTGCAAGCCTATCTTGATCAAGGGGTGAAACGTGTGGTGGTTACAGCGCCGGTGAAAGAGGACGGTGTCGCTAACCTGGTGATGGGGGTGAATCATCAGAGTTACGACCCGGCCAGGCATCCGATAGTAACAGCCGCATCCTGTACTACCAATTGTCTGGCGCCTGTGGTCAAGGTTATCCATGAGAACTTCGGCATTCGCCATGGCTCCATGACCACTATCCACGACATCACCAATACCCAGACCATATTGGATGCGCCCCATAAGGATCTGCGCCGAGCCCGCGCCTGTGGCCAGAGCCTGATCCCGACCACCACAGGCAGTGCCACCGCCATTACCCATATTTTCCCTGAGCTGAAAGGCCGCCTCAACGGCCATGCGGTCAGGGTGCCGCTGGCCAACGCCTCACTGACCGACTGTGTGTTTGAACTGGAGCAAACAGTGACAGAGCAACAGGTCAACGACTTGTTGCAACAGGCGGCCGAGACTGAACTCAAGGGCATTCTCGGCTTCGAGTCGCGGCCGCTGGTGTCGGTGGACTACAAGACAGATTCCCGCTCCTGCATAGTGGATGGGCTGTCCACCATGGTGATCAACGGCACTCAGCTCAAACTCTACTGTTGGTATGACAACGAATGGGGTTATGCCAATCGCACCGCCGAGTTGGCGCTGATGGTGGGCCGTTTGGACCGGGATGCCTGAAGGACAACACCATGGCTGAAATGAGTCCGGCGCTGCGCCAATATCTGCTGATCACCGGCAACTACTGGGCCTTTACCCTGACAGATGGTGCGCTACGCATGCTGGTGGTGCTCTATTTCTATCAGTTGGGTTACGGTGCGCTGGCCATTGCCATGCTGTTTCTCTTCTATGAGTTTTTCGGTGTGGTAACCAATCTGTTGGGCGGCTGGCTCGGCGCCCGTTTGGGGCTCAACCGCACCATGAATATCGGCCTTGGGCTGCAGATAGTGGCGCTGGCCATGCTGTTGGTGCCTCAGGCCTGGCTGACCATTCCCTGGGTAATGGCGGCCCAGGCGCTGTCGGGGATAGCTAAAGATCTCAACAAGATGAGTGCCAAGAGTGCCATTAAGACTCTGGTACCCAAGGATGCGGCTCAGGCGGGACAGACCCTGTATCGCTATGTGGCGTTGCTGACCGGTTCCAAGAACGCCCTCAAAGGAATAGGTTTCTTCCTCGGCGGCGCCCTGCTTAGCCTGCTGGGATTTGCCGGTGCCATTGCCACCATGGCCGCTGTTTTGACCTTGGTGTGGTTGAGCTCGCTGCTGTTTCTCAAGGCGGAACTGGGCCTGGCCAAGAATAAGCCCAAGTTCAGTGAGCTGTTTTCCAAAAGCCGGGCAGTGAATATTCTCTCTGCGGCCAGGCTGTTTCTGTTTGCTGCCAGAGATGTTTGGTTTGTGGTGGCCTTGCCTGTGTATCTGGCCAGCCAATTTGGCTGGGATCACTGGCAGGTGGGGGGCTTTCTGGCCGGCTGGATTATCGCCTACGGCTTGGTGCAGGCCCTGGCACCCAGACTGACCGCCAGGACTGACGGCAAGACAGCCGGCAAGCATAAAGGCTCGGCCTTGCCGGGACGGGCGGCGGCGCTCTTCTGGTGCGGCTTGCTCGCTCTGGTGCCCGCGCTTATCGCCCTTGGGCTTGATAGCCAATACTCCCACGTCTGGCTTATCGGTGGCCTGTTGCTGTTCGGAGCCTTGTTTGCGGTGAACTCTTCGCTGCACAGTTTTCTGATTGTCAGTTATGCCCGCGAGGA
The DNA here is from genome assembly GCF_037953065.1 of Shewanella chilikensis. Lineage (NCBI taxonomy): Bacteria > Pseudomonadati > Pseudomonadota > Gammaproteobacteria > Alteromonadales > Shewanellaceae > Shewanella > Shewanella chilikensis. Next base: position 651,271 of record NZ_CP149966.1, read on the forward strand.
TGGGGTATCCCTGGATGTGGGGTTCTACTATATGGCCAATGCCGCCGGGCGCTTGCTGGGCACAGTGCTTTCCGGTGCGCTGTTTCAGTGGTGGGGGCTGGAGGCTTGTCTCTGGGTTTCCAGCGCCATGTTACTGCTGACTCTGATTATCTCCCGTGGTCTGCCCCAAGAGTATGAGGCGTAATGATCCATTGCAAAATTAGACTATAAGGGAGTGTCACTTTTTCCCATAAGGGCATAGGCTTAGAGGTGCGGTAAAGTTATTTCCGCAGCTGTATTGAATTGTTTCAAAGAGGGAAGTGTTATGTCCATGAGCTTGCAGTTTTGGGGTGCTACCCAGGAAGTCACAGGTTCCTGCCATCTGTTGCGGGTCAACGATGCAAGTTTGTTGTTGGATTGTGGTCTTATTCAGGGAGGGCGGCAGGATGAATTGCGTAACCATGAAGCCTTTCCCTTTGCTCCTGAATCCCTGACTGCCGTGGTGTTGAGTCACGCTCATATCGATCATTCTGGGCGCTTGCCCCTGCTGGTGAAGCAGGGTTTTAGCGGCCCAATCTACACCCATAAGGCCACCATGGATCTGTGCGCCATCATGCTCAAGGATGCCGCCATGTTGCAGCAGCGTGATGCCGAACGGCAGAACCGCAAACGTGCCAAGCAAGATCTAGAGCCGATAGAGCCGCTGTTCACCGAAGAAGATGTCGAACTGGCACTGACCCGCTTTATTCCACTGGACTATGGCACCAAGCTGGATCCCATTCCCGGTGTGACCCTGTGTTTGAGTGATGCCGGCCATATTCTGGGGTCGGCGCTACTGGAGCTGTGGATCAATGATGGCAACACCCAGAAAAAACTGGTGTTCAGTGGCGATCTTGGCCGCGCCGGTATGCCGATCCTCAAAGATCCTACGCTGATCCAACAGGCCGATCTGGTGCTGATGGAAAGCACTTATGGCGACAGGTTGCACCGGAGTTGGGAGGCGACTCTGGAAGAACTCAAGGGGATCTTCGCGACAGCCATCAGTGAGAGCCGCGGCAATATCCTGATCCCTGCCTTCTCGGTTGGCCGGGCGCAGGAGCTTTTGTATCTGTTTCACCTTTATGCCGGGGAGTGGGATCTGTCACGTTGGAAAATCTGCCTCGACAGCCCCATGGCCATAGAGGCCACCAAGGTGTATATCAATAACTATCCCTTGATGGACGAGGACTTCAAGCGTTTCGTGCATCAACACCCCGGGCAGCACCCGCTGCTGTCTGGAATAGAGTTTATCCAAAGTACCGAAGAGTCGATGGAACTCAACGACGTACACCAGGGGCTTATCATTATTGCCGGCAGCGGCATGTGTAACGGCGGTCGTATCCGCTGTCATCTGGAACACAACCTGTGGCGGCCCGAGTGCGACATTATCATCTGTGGTTTTCAGGCACTGGGAACCCCCGGGCGGCTGCTGGTTGATGGCGCCAGTGAGCTTACCATCAACGGTAATTCGGTGAATGTCGCCGCCAGAATTCACACAGTCGGTGGGTTGTCGGCCCATGCGGATCAGGCCGAACTGCTGCGCTGGTATCGTGAGTTTGAGGGCGCGCCGCCACTTATTCTGGTTCACGGTGAGCCGGATGCCCAGCGGCAACTCCTGAGTGTGCTGGAACATGCCGACGGCGTGCAGCCCAAGCCCAGACCTCAGGCCTCGGCTATAGCGACCGAAGGCGACAAGCTGGATCTCAGCCGTTTACCCGAACTGAGCTGGGTTGTGGGCTAAGTGTGTTGTCAGGCTTAACAGCTTCAGAGAATTAAACAGGGTTATTTTATCTTTGCCATTAACAAATAAAAACGCCCCTTAATAAAGGAGCGTTTTTATTGTTGGTGCAAACCTGGCTTTAGCCTTGGCGCTGCCAGAGGATCTCCAGTTCATCGGCTTCGCCCATGGCGGCTTCCAACAGGTTGATGAGCTCGGCATCGGCCTCTATGGCCTTAAAGGTTTCCAATTGAGTGCGGTTCAGCCAGTAGTCCTGGTCGGCATCATGCTCTTCTACCAGGTTGTCGATCAGGAACTGCAGCTGTTGTTCGGAGATATGGCCGATAACGGCGCCGGTTTCTTTATTGCTGAGTTGGATCATTCTCTCTCCTTGGATTGGTGTGGCCTCAGTGGCCGAAAATCATAGCTTGCACTATATCCTCTTCAGTGAGTGCGTTGAATCCCATGTTTTGTCATAAAACTCTCTTCATAAACGACCCCGGTCAGGGTGGCGATAGCTAGGCCAAGCACCAGTGCCAACAGTAGAGGCTTGCAAACCCCCATGGGCACCAGCCAGATCAGTAACAGTGCCAATACGCAAATGCCACCACTGATGGGGTTGAATAAGAGTTCCAGACTGATCTCGAAAACACTTAAGGTTTCTGCGTCCTGATAGCGCCGGAAATGGAGCAGGAAATAGAGAGCTCCGCAGAGCAAACTGACACTGGAAAATGCCAATAGGCCGCTGAAGCTGAAAGTTTCTTTGAAGTACAAAGTGGCTTGGTAACCCGCCACAGTCAATATTGCCAGCCAGATAACAAGTAGTGGCGCCAGGATCAGTCCCATTATACTTCCTAGGTTAGACGTCCATGTTTACAGGTGACTGTAACCTAAAAGCATATGCACAACAAACCACCAGTGGATGATTTGTGGCCCGGCTCGCTTCTCCACCAAGATTTGTTAGTGCTAACAGAGGTAAAACCACTATTTTCAACATTTAACAATCTGGTTACTTTTTGGGCTGTTTGCAGGATATACTCAGACAAGTAATTGTTGTCGGAAGAAAACTTGTTTGGAGAGTCCTTATGCGTTTTATCAAGACACTGTTTATCCTGTTGGCACTGATAGTGGCTGTGCCGCTGATTGCCGCTCTGTTTGTCAAAAGCGACTACCAGGTGACCACCAATGTGGTGATAAATCGCCCGGTGGCCGAGGTGTATGACTATGTAAAGTATCTTAAGAATCAAGATAATTTCAGCGTCTGGGCCAAGATGGATCCGGCGATTAAGCGCAGTTATCGCGGCGTTGACGGCACTGTTGGCTTTGTCTCGGCTTGGGAGAGTGACAACCCGCAGGTGGGCCAAGGCGAGCAGGAGATAGTCGCCATGGAAACCAACAAGCGCATCGATTATCAGCTCAGATTCCTGACTCCCTTCGAGGGTACTGAACCTGCCTACATGCTGTTTGAGCCCTATGAAGGCAATAGGACCAACCTTAGTTGGAGCTTTAAGGGGCATCTGGACTATCCGATGAATCTGATGTTTCTGTTTGTCGACTTTGAAACCATGATCGCCACGGATCTATTGCGTGGGCTCAGTAATCTCAAGCTGTTACTCGAGTCAGAACCCGCGCCGCAGGAACAAGTTCAGAGCCCGTAAATCCAGGCCACCCATTGACGGTAAAGATTAAGCCCTATCAGCAGGTTAATCGGGAAGGTGACCCCCAGCGAGGCCAGCATGGCCACGCCGATATTGGCCGATGGAATGGCCGCACGGATCGCCGCCGGTGCCGCAATATAAGAGGCGCTGGCGCAGAGACCGGCCAGTACCAATGTCGAACCGGCGGGCAGCCCCAGGGCGTGACCTGTAATGATACCCACCCAGGCGAGCACAAAAGGGGTGATGGCGGCAAATACCAATAGGCGCCAGTGACTCAAGGGCAGTGGAGCACAAACCCTGGCGGTACACAAGCCCATTTCCAGCAGGAATAGCGCCAGCAAGGTCTTGAATCCCTGCATCAGCACAGGGCTTAACGAGGCCAAGCCCTCAGCGCCGTAGCCCCAACCGATAAGCACGCCGCCCCCCAGCAGTATCACCCCACGACTTGTGAGTGCTTCCAGCAGAATATTGCCACTGCCTCCCGTTTTATCCCGGTTAAGGCGTCGATAGAGCCACAGCATGACTATGATGGATGGCAGCTCCAGCAGTACCAAATAGAGAGTGGTTTCGGGCTTGAGTGGCCAGCCCAGCTGTTCTGTCATGGCGTAGACAACGGCAAAAGTCCCGGCACTGACCGAGCCGTAGTGGGCGGCAATACTGATGGCATCGCTCTGGGATAGGCGAACCACTTTTTTCAGTATGGGATACAGCGCCAGCGGGATTGCCAGTCCCAAACCTATTACTAGTCCCAGTTCGGCAAAGGACAGCTGATCTGTGTGGCCGTGTAGCGCCATGCCGCCCTTGAGGCCCAGGGTCAGCATTAACAGTATGGAAAGGGTTTCGTAGGTGGATTCGGGGACTCTGAGATCCGATTTGAGCAGACCGGCCAACAGGCCTAGGCCGAAAAAGGCAATAACAACATCAGGCATGGGATTCTCCTTGTTAGACGGCTGGAGATTGTGCTCGCCCGGCGCTATATTGGAAAATAAATTATTAACTGCATATATATAGATAATTATCTATGGATCTTCGCCATCTCAGCCTGCGCTTGTTGCAGGTGTATATCGAAGTGGTTCGGCGGCAGAATATTTCAGCCGCCGCCAGACACCTGTATCTGACTCAGCCGACCGTGTCGCTGCAATTGAAAAAACTGGCTGAGCTGGTGGGTGAGCCTTTGCTGGAAACCGGCCCGGGAGGGCTGCGGCCGACTCAGGTGGGGCAGGAGTTGTACCGGGCGGCGGTCGATGTGATGACTCGTTTGGAAGACTTCAACGGCATGCTGGCCAAGGTGCGGGAAGGGCAGAGCGGCCACATCAATATCGGCCTGGTGACCACGGCCAAGTACGTGGTGCCGCGGATCCTAGGCGCTTTCTATCGTCGTTTCCCCGGTGTCCGAGTCACACTGAACATAGGCAACCGTGCCCATGTGCTGAATCGTTTTGAGCATCTGGAAGACGATCTCTACCTCTTCAGCCATCCTCCCAGGGGCGAAACTGTGCAATCGGCACGGATCATCCGTAACCCACTGCAGTTGATTGCCCCCAGAGATCATTGGGCCGCCGGGCAGAGTGAACTCAAGTTTGAGCAGCTCAGTCGCGAGCGGTTTCTCATCCGTGAGCCGGGTTCGGCTACCCGTTTGATGTTTGAGTCTTGGCTCAGCGGTCAGGGGGTGGAACTGGGCGACTGTATGCAGATAGAGAGCAATGAGGCCATTCGTCTGGGGGTCGCCTCGGGGTTGGGGTTATCAGTTATCTCGGCCCATACCCTGGAGGAAGGGCGCGAGCGCCCGGCTATTCTGGATGTGAAGGGCTTCCCGTTGGAAAGCAACTGGTATCTGGTGAGCCGTAAAGACAGGCGTATGCCCTATGCGGCGCGGCAATTGGTGCACTTTATGGCTGAGCATCTGCAGCAGTGCATAGAGGCTGAATGGGTGGCTGGTGATATCGCCCAGCTACCAACCAACCTGGGGTTGAGCGCCGACTGAGTTTGACCTCGGGTTTCCAATTGTTAATGTTTCGTTGTAATCTGGGTGTTCCTTATGCAGTTTTGCCATAACAGGTGGAAACTGCAACGATAACAATAACTACACGAGGTTGGAATGGAAACAATAATGGAATGGGTTAGCCAGCTCAACAGCCTGGTTTGGGGTGTGCCCATGCTGGTGATGATCCTGGGGGTAGGACTGTTTCTGTCCATAGGTTTGCGCTTTATGCAGCTTCTCAAGCTGGGGCGGGGGTTCCGCTTACTCTGGTCCGGGCGGATCCCGGATAAAGACACCAATATGAAAGGGGAGATCAGCCCCTTCAATGCGCTGATGACGTCACTGTCGGCCACCATAGGGACAGGGAATATCGCCGGGGTGGCGACGGCAATATTTCTTGGCGGCCCGGGGGCGTTGTTCTGGATGTGGTGCACCGCGCTGGTGGGGATGGCCACCAAGTTCTCCGAAGCCGTGTTGGCGGTCAAGTATCGCGAGGTCGATGACAGCGGCAACCACATAGGCGGCCCTATGTACTACATCAAGAACGGCCTCGGCCAGAAATGGGCCTGGCTGGGAACTTTATTCGCCTTATTTGGTGGTTTTGCCGGTTTTGGTATAGGCAACACAGTGCAGGCCAATTCGGTGGCCGATGCCTTGGATAGTAACTTTGGCGTTCCAGCCTGGGCAACCGGCCTGGTAATGATGATTTTGGTGGGTGCTGTTTTAATGGGCGGCATCAAGCGGATTGCTGATGTGGCCGGTAAGTTAGTGCCCTTGATGACAGTGTTTTATATCACCGCAGGCTTGGCTGTGATTGTGGTCTATTTCGATCAGATCCCGGCGGCGTTGGAGTTGGTATTCGAGAGCGCCTTCAGCCCAGTGGCGGCCCAGGGTGGTTTCGCCGGGGCGGCAGTTTGGGCTGCCATACGTTTCGGGGTCGCCCGCGGAGTGTTTTCCAATGAGGCAGGTCTTGGCAGCGCACCGATTGCCCATGCGGCTGCGCAGACCAATAACCCAGTGGCTCAGGGCCTGGTAGCCATGCTGGGTACCTTTATCGATACCATAGTGGTCTGCTCCATCACAGGTTTGGCGATTATCGTTTCCGGTGCCTGGACCTCGGGGGAAACCGGCGCGGCCTTGACCTCCTATGCTTTCAGCCATGCCTTGCCTATAGGGCATTACATAGTGGCGGTGGCTTTGGCTATTTTCGCCTTTACCACTATTCTCGGCTGGAGCTTTTACAGTGAAAAGTGCGTGCAATATCTGTTTGGTATTCGCGCTATAGTGCCGTTTCGCTTGGTCTGGACTCTGATGGTGCCAGTAGGGGCCGTTGCGTCTCTGGACTTTATCTGGCTGGTGGCCGACACCCTCAATGCCATGATGGCGATTCCCAATCTGATAGCCCTGGCGCTGCTCAGCCCTGTGGTTTTCGCGCTGACTCGTGAATATTTTATCAAGCAGCGTAAGGCTGAGTTGCAAAAATAGTGGGTCAATCAAGCGATCGCCATAAAAATGGGCAACTTATAGTTGGCCATTTTTTATCAGTCGGCGTTACTGTCAAACTCAGTGTCTTCCAGTAACTCGAACATGGGCTCGGCATTGGGTAACTGTTTGAATAGGTGACTGAAGTGTCGCTGCACGCCTTTGAGATCTATCCCAGCCATGCCAGAGGCGAAACCAAACCAGGCATAGAGGCCACTGAAGTTATCGAACATAGGCGGCAGATACTTGGGGGCGGCAATAAGCCCCTCCCTGTGGGCCTGATAAAGCACCGGGATATCCTCAATGGCCAGCTTGCCGACAAACAACATGGGGATGATCTCCGGGATCCCGGCTGTGATGGCAGAGCGGATAAAGTTAATGTTTTCCACATAGCCGCGCACATAGGAGATATCCTTGGTGAAGTAGCTGCCGCCTTGCACCATACCACCGCGAAATACTCGCTGAGTCACCCGGTAGCTGTCTCGTTTGCTGAGGTTCTGGCCGCAGAAATAGTTGAATACTTCTATGAAGTCGGCGCCTTGCTCGGCCATATCGACCGCAGTGATCCTGTCGCTGATGCGTCTGGCCCGCCCAGGGTTGGAGCTCAGGGTGATGGTTTCCATCAATACGGCTAGCCCTTCTTGGGCTGCGGCTACCCTGGGAGAACCAACACTGAGCCAGGTGGCCCAGGGTTGAGCCCGGCCATTGAGGGTGGTGCCCACATGTACCCAGCCCTCATGTACCTCATAAACATCGAGGTCCGATTGACTGAACAACGCCTTGCTGTTGAGTTTGACCGTATCGCCGCCCACTGCGGCATCCGAGACTATGCCGTCACTGAGGCGCACCCGAATATCGTCGCTGTGGAAATAATCTTTCAGGCGGCGGCTGAGAATATCCACCGCCTCCGGCGCGGCGATTTCTTTGGGGTGATGACGATTGCTGCGCAGCGCTGCCGGTAGCGAGAAGATGTAACTCAAACGATCGCCGAGCTGCCTGAGATTATGTCTGTCGCCGTGGAGCTTATGGTTGGCACTGCCGTAGAGGCGACGGCTGAATTCACCGAAATCGGCCTTGCCTCTATGTTGCAGCATGTCGATAACCTGAAGATATTGCTCGATATTGGCCACCAATATCTTGCCCAGCTTGTCGTATCTTCCCAGGCGCTTGCGGGTCTGCAAACGCAATTCGGTTAACTCTTGGCGGGTTTTATCCGGGTCAAAAGGCAGTGACAGGCGCTGGTAAAACTCGGCGTCTATGGCGGGTAACTGCTTGCCGTTGTTTTCGAGAAATCGGGCTTCCACCTCCCTCGGCCACTTGATGGTATCGAGGATTTTTATCGGTTTTTGCAGCCGGATTAGCTCGTCCGAGAGGCGCCGTAGATCCTCTTTATAGGTACTTGTGTCTGGCATCAATGGTCTCCTCGGAAGACACAGGTTATTGGCGGCTATCATCTTGGATAACACGCTGTCTGGCAACAGAATTTATCCTTGCCAGATCTTGGTGCAGTTGCTTGGTTATTGAGCATAGTCGCCGCGTATGATTTAAGCTAATTAATTGATATTCATCATGTTGCAATATTGGCACTCAAGCTGCTTATCTGAGGTTGTATAGGCGAACTTTCAGGAGCCGTTATGGCAAACATGAGTTACTTGAGTGTGATTGAACGTTTTCATGAGTATCAGCCGCTAATCGATGAACTATTGCAGTCGATTTTGACCGGAATGGCCGACTCTCAGCTCTTTGATGACACAGGGCGGGCCATCAGGGTGTTTTCTGAAGTGGCAGCCTGTTATCCCTTTGTGGAATTGATGTATTTGCTGGATGAAAATGGTCACCAAGTGAGCCCGAATCTGGCGCTTATCCAGCAAAAGATCAAACTGCTAGCTGTGGGTGAGCATCCGGATCGCAGCCAGAGGCCCTATTTTCTCAATGCCGGCGACAAGAGCGGGGTACAGATAACTTCACCTTATCTTTCCAATGCTTCCGGGCAACTCTGTTTGTCGGCATCCATGGGCGTGAGTCGTTTGGATGCCAGTCGCGGCTTTGTGGTGGTGGATATCAACCTGACCCGGCTGATTGAGTTTATGATGGGCGACAGTCACAGGCGCAAGGTGACGCCGCTGTTCAAGGCAGTTTATCTCACTCTGGTGACAGGGCTATTCATCATAGTCGGGGTACTGGTGTTGATCTCGGCCAGGGATATTTGGCATTTATTGGCGCAGGGGCCGCAACTGGCTCATGATTCGCTCAAGCCGTTTGGGATCATCATCTATATCACCCTGGCGTTGGCGATATTCGATCTCGGCAAGACCATACTGGAAGAAGAAGTGTTGATGCATAAAGACATCTTCCGCCACAGTTCCACCCGGCGCACCATTACCCGCTTTGTTTCCACCATATTGATCGCCATCTCTATCGAGGCCTTGCTGACCATGTTCAAGGCATCACTCGGACAGGTGGAGTACATTCAGGGAGCGATTTTGATGATGTTGGCGGTGGTTGGCTTGTTGGTGGCCTTGGGACTATACGTCTGGTTGGGGGCAAAGGCCGAGGCCTTGCTTACCCAAACCCAGTCTTTGAGAGGACGGCAAGGGTAAGGAGGGTGTTGCTGGCACCCTCCCATATTAAGGAAGGCTAAAACATATCGTCATCATCGAGCCCCATGGCTCGTCTGAGTTCCAAGCGTTCCAAGTAATCTTCCAAACGGCGTTTTACCTGGCGTTTGTGTTGCAGCGCCTTTTCGGCCTGACGGTTTTTTGGGGTGGTCATTGCTTCAATTTCAGCATCGTTGGGCACGAGTTCAACAATATGGGCCATCACGAATTCCTCACGGTTTATCCAAGGATTTTCTAGCCAAAAAAGCATTGGCTGAAAAGCAAAAATTTTTGTCTAACAAAGCAAATGATTCTGTCCGTCCCTCTACTCAATATTAGCTTTGGTTAAACTGAAATCTAGCACTGAGTTGCAATAGGAAGTGAGATCGAGACAACATTTTGACGATCTTTTCCAAGAACCTAAATTTGAGGGGGTTTTGCTGTTTTTAACTTGTTTTTTTCATGAACCCGACCAGAATTAACCCCATGGCATTTGCTTAATTGGCTAAGGACTCGGCTGTTTATGATCCCGGACGATCGTCTCACCGCATCATCCACCTCTGTAAAACGCTTCGGCTTTTCCACTCCAGCCTCGGTTTGGGTGATTATCCTGGTTGCACTCCTTTTTACTTGCCTGGGTTGGTATCTGTTTAATCAATATGCGGAGCAGCGCGGACGTGAGCGCTTTGAGTATCAGGCCATGTTGGTCAAAGATGCCATAAGAGATCGTCTGTTGACCTATGAGCAGGTACTGCGGGGGGGCGTGGGCCTGTTTATGGCATCCGATGGCGTGACCCGTGAGGAGTGGCACGAATATGTGACCAACGCCAAGATGGAGAGTTTTTATCCCGGGATCCAGGGAATAGGCTACAGCGTTATTGTGTCCCCGGAGCAGTTGACTGCCCATGAGGCAGCTATCCGCGCTGAAGGTTTTGAAGAATATCGGGTGTACCCAGTTGGTAAGCGTGATACCTACCAGGCCATTATCTATTTGGAACCCTTTGATTGGCGTAACCGGCGGGCATTTGGTTATGACATGTATTCCGAACCGACTCGCCGAGAAGCAATAGATAGAGCCATCAACACAGGGGAGGCGGCGATCTCCGGCAAAATTACCTTGGTACAGGAAACCCAGCAGGATATTCAGGCCGGCTTCTTGATGTATTTGGCGCTTTATGATGAAACTTCTGCCGGCCCCAAGGCTGCTACAGGTGTGGTCTATGCCGCCTTTCGAATGAATAACCTTATGCAAGGCATTTTGGCCGATAAGTTTCCCAGCCTGAATCTAGAGATCTTTGATGGCGACACCCCCTCAGACACTTCGTTGCTGTACAGCACTGAGGAGCTGGGGCCGATTGCCAAAACCTACAATCATGTGTTGCCGCTCAAGGTCGGTGGTCATCAATGGTTGCTGCAAATCGGCGCTGACAAGAGTTTTGTCACTGAAACCGAGAAACTGCAAAGCAAATTGATGCTGGGCATAGGCCTGCTGTTTATCTTGGTGCTGCTCTATTTTCTGCTCAGTAATGCCAGAGCCAGATATCAGGAAGGCTTGCTGGCCAACGAGATACTGGCCAATGAAAAACGCTTCCGCTTGGTTATAGAGGCCTCGCCGTCGGCGCTGATCATGGTTGACGGCCATGGGCTCATCACTCTGGTCAATGCGCATACTGAGCAACTGTTCGGTTATGCCCGGGACGAACTACTGGGCCGCAGCGTGAACATACTGCTGCCGGAGAGCCTGCATAAGTCACACAATCAACACATGGGCGGTTATCTGCAGCAGCCTATTGCCAAGAATATGTCCCAGCGTGATGACCTGTTCGGCCGAGCCAAAGACGGTTCTCTGGTGGCGGTCGAAGTGGGGCTAACCCCAATCCATTTCACCAATGGCCAGTCGATTTTGGCCACCATCAATGATGTGTCGGATCGCAAAAGGATTGAAGCCGAGAAAGCTCGTCACACAGAGGAGTTGGAAAAAATAAACCGTGAGCTGGACAGTTTTGCCTATATAGCCTCTCACGATCTTAAGTCGCCGCTGCGGGGCATAGAGCAGTTATCCGAGTGGCTGGCAGAAGATCTCAGCGACAACAGTAGCGAACAGGTGCAGAAGTATCTGCACCTGATCAAGAGTCGGGTCCAGCGTATGGTCCTGCTGCTGGATGGCTTGCTGACCTTCTCGCGTATAGGCAGGGTAGATACCGAGTTGACCGAAGTGGACAGCAAGCAGTTGCTGCAGGACACCTTCAGCCTGGTGGCTCCGCCAACTGGGTTCAAGCTGGTTATCTTGTCTGAAATGCCTGTTCTGACCACGGCCAGGGTGCCGCTGGAGTTGGTATTTAGAAACCTGTTCAGCAATGCCATCAAACACCACGACAAGGGAGAGGGGGTACTCAGCGTCAGCAGCGAGCGCCAGGGCGACTATTATTGTTTCTGTGTTACCGATGACGGCCCTGGGATAGCGGCCAAGTTCCATCATAAAATTTTCGCGATATTCCAAACGCTTAAGCCTAGAGATGAGGTAGAGGGCAGTGGCCTGGGGCTCTCTTTGGTGAAAAAGTCGGTGGAAAATATGGGCGGCAAGATCTGGGTGAAATCGGAAGGGCGTGGTTGCAGCTTTTACTTTACCTGGCCGGTGCACTTCAAGGAGGAGTCATGAGCCAAACTGCCGGATATAAGGAAGTCACTATTCTGTTGGTCGATGACGATGATGTCGATTACATGGCGGTACAACGGGCAATGCGGCAGCTTAGACTACTGAACCCCTTGGTCAGAGCCAAAGATGGTTTGGAGGCCTTGGAGATGCTGAATGATGGTCGGGTACATCATCCTTATCTAATCTTACTGGATCTCAATATGCCGCGGATGAATGGCTTGGAGTTTCTTGGTCATATCCGCAATGACCCTGCATTGTCTCTCTCAGTAGTCTTTGTGCTGACCACCTCAAGCGCCGATGAAGACAAGGTAGAGGCTTATAAGCATCATGTGGCCGGCTATATGGTCAAACATGAAATAAGCGATGGTTTTTATAATATTTTCAATATGTTGGAAAGCTATTGGCGTATTGTTGAACTGCCGGAAGCCTGAGGGATGGAAAGCATGAATTTGCTGTTGATCGATGATGATGAGATAGACAGAGCCGCTATCATTCGTGCCCTGGATCAATCGTCACTGGCGTTCAAGGTGCTGGAGGCCAACTGTGCCCAGAGTGGCTTGGAGTTCGCCTGCCAGCAGCACTTCGATGGCATACTGCTCGACTATATGTTGCCCGATGCCAATGGTCTGGAAGTATTGAGCCGCCTCAATGAATCGGCCGGAGAGCAAACCGCAGTAGTGATGATCTCCCGTTATGAAGACGACAAGCTGGCGCAGCGCTGCATCGAGTTGGGGGCACAGGATTTTCTGCTCAAAGATGAAGTGAATACCAGCCGCTTGACCCGTGCTATCCGCAATGCCAAGCAAAGGGCTTCCATGGCGTTGGCATTGCGCCAAAGCCACGAGAAGCTCAAAGAACTGGCTGAACATGATTCCCTGACCAAACTGGTCAATCGCTACGGTTTTGAACTCTGCCTGAATCGCACCTTGAGTCAGGTCAAGCGCCATCAGGACATGCTGGCGGTGATTCTCTTGGATCTGGATGATTTCAAGGGTATCAACGACACCTTAGGGCACCAGGTGGGGGATATCCTATTGGTGGAAGTGGCCAACCGTCTAAACGCGGCGCTCAGGGAAGGGGATCTCATTGCCCGTCTCGGTGGCGATGAGTTTGTGGTGTTGGTGACAGAGTCCGAGAATCGTTACTTCCCTATGGCGGTGGCCAATAGGCTGCAGCAGGCCTTCGAAGAGCCTTTCCCGCTGGGGGAACATGATGTGCTTATCGGCGCCAGCATTGGCATTGCTGTATACAGCGATTCTGTCTGCGACAGCTCAGAGCTGCTCAAGTGTGCCGATATTGCCATGTATCGCGCCAAAAAAATTGGCCGTAATCAGATCCAGTTTTATTCCGAAGAGTTGGCCAGGGAGGTCAGGTTTCGTAACCGTATCGAGATGGGACTGAGAACTGCGCTGGAGCGGGATGAATTCAGGGTCTTTTATCAGGGCAAATTTGATGCAATTTCCGGCGAGCTTTTGGGAATGGAAGCCTTACTGCGCTGGCAACATCCGGAAGATGGCCTGCTGGCGCCCGACAGTTTTCTACCGATAGCCGAAGAGATAGGCTTGATTGATGAGATAGGTGAGTGGGTGTTGGCACAGGCCTGCGCGCAAACCGTCGAGTGGCTGACGATGCTGGCTCCGGTAGGAAAGCAGTTATCTGTGGCGGTTAACCTGTCACCGTCGCAGATCATTCGCGAAACCTTGTATCAGACCATAGTCAGAGTATTGCAGCAAACCGGGCTGCCGGCATCGCAGCTGGAGCTGGAACTCACCGAAAATGCCCTGATTGAAGAACCGCTGGAGCTGGCCAAGGTGTTGGAGCGGATTGCTGCCTTGGGGGTAGTGTTGTCTTTGGATGACTTTGGCACCGGCTTTTCGTCCCTTGAGCACATCAAATATTTTCCTATCAATGTACTGAAAATCGACAAGAGTTTTGTGGCTTCGGTCGAACAGGATGAACGTGGCAAGCGTTTGTTGTCTGCCTTGATTAATTTTGCCAACGGTTTTAACGTGGTGTCTGTGGCTGAAGGTATAGAGACTGAGGCGCAGGCGCAGTTTTGTCGTGAGCGGGGCTGCAATCTGTTGCAGGGATATCTTTATTGTCGGCCGATTCGGCCCGTGGATTTTGAAGTGCAGCATATTTTACCTTTGCTGGCTGAGGGGAATGTTTGATTTTGCTTGCCTATTGGCAAAGTATGGTCAAAGATGCCCCCTCTTTTTTGCTGGGCCATAACTCTCTTTACCGGGTCTTCCAAACATGAAAATCGGTATTCTTTCTCAATTTCCCGAGCTCTATTCTACCCGCAGGCTGGTGGAAGCCTGTGAGGGTCGTGGTCATCAGGCCTTGGTGATCAATCCACTCAACTGTTATATGAACATCAACTCGGTGCAACCCAGTATTCATCTTGAAGGTGAAGAGCTTGCCGGTTTTGATGCCATTATCCCGAGGATCCATGCCAGTGTGACTTTTTATGGCTGCGCCCTGGTTCGCCAGTTTGAGATGATGGGGGTGTACGCCGCCAATGATTCCATCTCCATTGCCCGCTCAAGGGATAAGCTGCGGGCACTGCAGTTGCTGTCCCGCAAAGGGGTGGGCATGCCGGTCACAGGCTTTGCCAGCAAGCCGGATGATATTCCGGATCTTATCGCTATGGTGGGTGGGGCGCCGCTGGTGATAAAGCTTTTGGAAGGTACCCAGGGAATAGGTGTGGTGCTGGCAGAAACCAAAAAGGCCGCCGAGAGTGTGATAGAAGCCTTTTTGGGGCTTAAGGCCAACATTCTGGTGCAGGAATATATCAAAGAAGCCAACGGCAGTGATATCCGCTGCTTTGTGGTGGGTGATAAGGTGGTTGCGGCCATGAAACGCCAGGGGCCGGAGGGCGATTTTCGCTCCAATCTGCATTTAGGCGGCAGCGCCGAGAAGATTAAGATTACCCCTCAGGAGCGCAAGACAGCCATTGATGCGGTTAAGGCGATGGGGCTGGCTGTGGCCGGGGTGGATATTCTTCGCTCCGAGCGTGGCGCCTTGGTGCTTGAAGTCAATTCAGCTCCGGGTATTGAAGGTATAGAGTTGACCACAGGTATCAAGGTGGCCGAGCCGATAGTGGAACATATCGAAAAAATGGTTGCCGCCCGTAAACGCAATCGACCTGTCATCGCCTGATTGCGCCTCGGGCTTTCCCATCCTTAGAATTCGAACTCATAGACATAGCTGAGCACTATCTTGGCATCGTCGTTCGGCCGATCCGTATCGGCCACCATAAAGGAGACAGAGCCTATGCCTGTCTCCTTGCTGATGGCCAGATGGTAGTCGGCGTAGTCGGAAACTCCAAACCAGCTCTGCACCACATCACCGTCTGAATAACCATAGTGTGCCGTCAGCGTCACGGTTTCCGTGAGGGGATAACTGAAACCTGCGTGGATATAGCTTAAATCCTTATTATCCAGCGGCGCTTTGGCTACATCATCACCAGCGTTAACCACTTTGGCATAACCCAGCTCAAACCACTTCCAGCTGAGAGTCAGCGCCAGCTCACCAAAGTCGATATCGTCTTCGGCATCCGGGTAGCCATAGTAAAGATAGCCGATGTCATAGCCAAAGTCTTCGCCTATGCTGCCGGAGTAACCGCCGTAAAAATCGAGCTCGTAACTGGTGTCATCACCAAAGTCGACATTGGAGGCCCAGGTGCCCAGGTAAAAGCCTGTGTCGTGGCTATAGTCTATACCACCTTGAACGGCGACAGAGTCATCCGTCTGGGTAACCCCACGCCACAGATAGTTGGAGGTGGCTCCTATATTCCCTGATACAGTCGCCTGGGCTTCGCCGGCCAGCAACAACAGACCTGCGATAACTGACATTGAAAACTTGGTGTGTTTCATTCTCATCCCCTCAATGGTTTGGATTCCGAAACCGGTAATAGCGACCGGCGCAGACACTCGTTATTGTCTGTGCGGAATGAGCGAATCTTGTGCCAAGTTTAAATAGGCATTAAATACATGTGGTTAGCTTTTGAATATAAAGTAGGTTAATGAAATGTTGCGTTTAAATGGGGCGTTTTGCCCTTTTTTTGTGCAGTTGAGTGTTGGGCACGACAGGCAATAAAAAACGCCTCATTATGAGGCGCTTTCATCCGTGAAAAGCGGCTTAGTTGACGCTGTCACGCAGTGCCTTACCGGCCTTGAACTTGGGAATCGTAGCGGCAGGGATCTGGATCTCTTTACCGGTTTGCGGATTACGGCCAGTGCGGGCCGCGCGGGTTGAGGTTTCGAAAGAACCAAAGCCTACGATGGAGATTTTAGATCCTTCTTTCATGGCATCAGTCACTGCTACTTCGAACGACTTGAGGGCGCGGGCAGCTTCTGCTTTGGACAGGTTTGCATGTTCTGCCATTTTTGCGATCAGTTCAGTTTTGTTCATCTGGAGCGTCTCTTCTTTCCGTCGATTGAATTATTATTGCCCATCTAACATGCCATAAGGTTTTTGGCTTGAAAAGGCCTTTCAGCGGGCTTCTTGAGCTTTATTTGTTATTTTTTAACCAAAATTATACAAATTTGTGAGCTGGGCGCCGATTTCCTTAAATTCAGTGCGATCTAGTCAGATTTTTCCTGTTGCAAAAAGCATTTTGTGTTGGCGGAAAAAGCCACCCAATACTGGAATAACAGTAAGGCCAACAACACAGCCGCCAGCGGCAGCAAGGGGATATTGCGCCCAGCCAGCTCAAGTTTGACATCTTCAGGTGTTATCTGCAGTGCCATCAGTGCAGTAGCGGCCAATGCCAGCAGCCCCAGAGTCTGGATAAAGAGATAGATACGCAGTGCCCACAGCGACCAACTTGTACGTAACACTATGCCCACCAATACTGGGATGACTCCCAAGGTAAATAGATCTATTGCCCCCGTACTGATGGTGCGCCACAGTGCTACCCCGGCCAGTACCAGATAGAGGATGCAAAGTAGTACCAAGGGTATTGGTCTTGAAATGGACATAAATGACTCCTGTGAGAAATTGGCCTAAGTCTATGGAAAGCCCTGGAGTGAGTCCAGCCGGATTTTAATCGCTTTTTCCGGTAAAATGAGCGCTGACATTTTTGGCAGGATAACACTCAATGACAGAAGAGCAGTTCTGGGAGCTGGTCAGCCGCGACTATCCCGATCAGGACCAACAGCAACTCCAGGCGCGTTTGACCGAAAAACTGCAAAGCTTGAGCGATGATGAACTGGCAGAGTTTGATAAACACTTTGCCCGGCAGCTCCGGCTGAGTTACAGCTGGGATCTTTGGGGCGCTGCTTACATCATCGCCGGAATCGATTCAGATTATGGCTTTGCCGAGTTTCGCAATTTCCTGGTGACTCTGGGAAAGGAGCGTTATCAGGCGGCCTGCAATGCAGCGGATTCGTTAGGGGAGCTGGAAGTTTGGCCACAATTGAATGGTTATGCCTATCCTTTTGTTGAGGAAATAGATCTGTTGGCCGGCCAGTTATACGAGACTCGTACCGGGAAAGAGTTACCGTTTGTGCCTTCGGGGCTGAGTCAGCCCAAGGGTAAGCGTTTCAACGATCAGCCCAAGGCTCTGCGTAAACTGTACCCCAAGCTCTGTGCCCGTTTTCCTTTCTAAGCAGGCTTAGTCGTTGCGCATCTGTTCACACTGAAAGCCCTGACGGCGGGAGTCGAAGCGGCAATAGCTGCCACACTCCCAAGGTGCCCCCTCTGCGGCCTGGGACTTCTCGGTAGCAAACGCCTTACAGCTGGCATAATCACCAAAATCGTCCTCTTTGATATAACGCCCCGAATCAAAGCCATGGGTATAAATGAAGGCACTCCAGGTTTCCGGCCCCTTGGGTTTGGCATCCTGATTGATGGCGATAAGAACAATTCCCAGAGCGGTAAATAGTCCCAAGGTAATCAGCAAAGGCGGTGAGAGTTTCACTGGTGCTCCTGTTATGGCTCGGTTTTTGGTTTATTAGATTACTTCCTCGGGCCTGACTCAAGCCGCATTGTTTGAAAGTTTGTTGTTGCTGCTACAAATTGATACTCAGGTTAATCTTTTTGGATGGTGTATTGCGAAAAATACTACATTAAAATAGCTACTTATAACACAATGCTATTCTCATATTAGTTTTGCGTTAAGCCCGGATTCAGGTTAAATTTTATACTCTGAGTTCGAAGCAAAAGCATACTGACAATCGCTCCCAAAGGAGGCTGATATGAAAATCAGACATCTGTTACTTGTAAGTGCCCTGGCCTCTGGCTCGGTGCTGGCGGCCGATAAGGCCGATGAAAACCCGGTTACTGAATCGGGTAAGGTGAAAATAGAGTGGCAGTCACCCAAGGATTTTCGGGATATCAAGTCTGCCGGTGAGCTGCAATCCCGGTATGAAAAACGTCTGTTTGATACTTTGACCAAAGCCTTGGATAAAGATGTTTCCTCATCTCTAAAAGATAACCAAAAGCTGGAACTGACAGTCACAGATGTGGATTTGGCCGGTGATGTGCGGCCTACCTTTGGCGCTACCGCCAACGATATACGCGTAGTCAAGAACGTCTATCCGCCTAAGATCAGCTTCAGTTATCGCTTGATGGAAGGCGATCAGCTAGTCATTGCCGGCGATGAAAAGCTGACCGATATGCAGTTTCTCGACCATGTAGACAGAATCAACAGTGACAGCTTCCGCTATGAAGAAAGAATGCTGAAAGACTGGTTCCAGAAAACACTCAAGCCCAAACTCTAAGCCGTTTTCGGCATCTCCAGCAAGCACAGCCCTTGAGGGTTGTGCTTGGCCTGCTTTTTCGCCAGCGCACACAGGCGGGACAATTCATGCTCGTTGGCGTCCAGGCTTAATGGCGGTGGCAGTATTCCGACGCTGAGGCGCAATAGCGGTTGAAAGCATTCCTGCTCTTGTCTGTCCTGGGCAAACAAGTGCTGCCTTTGCCAATGTTCATCACTGAAAAATTGCCTCTTGCCCCGTTCAAACTCTGTCAATATCTGCTGACAAACCCTGAGCATTTTTGGCTCTGTGCCTATCATCACAAAATCATCGCCACCCACGTGGCCGATAAACTGTGCCTTGCCATATTGTCTGAGCAGGCCGGCGACGGCCCTTATCACCTCATCACCACGACCGAAGCCATAGATGTCGTTATAAGGCTTGAAATGGCATAGATCAAAATAGGCCAGATAAAAATGCTGTCGCAGTTTACGTAGCCGTTGCAGCTCTTCCTGAATGGGCACATTTCCGGGCAATTCCGTTAATGGGTTTGCGTGGCGTGCCATCTGTATTCTGTGTTCAGTGATGCGTTGCAGCAGCTCGCGGGTGTGACCAAGACCGATAAATTCCCCTTGACGCAGAATAATGAATTCCTGCGCTATTTCGGAGCCAGGCTTAGCGGTAAGTTTTTGGCTCACCAATGACAGAGGTGTAGCCGCATCGACCATAAGCACATCTCTGTCCATGAGTTCTGTGACCGCCTGGTGCTCATGAAGGGCGCGGCCATAGGGGCGGGAAAATAGCTCCATCAGCCGATGGCGATAGATCAGTCCCAAGGGACGCTTTTGCTCCAACACCACTATGCACTGAAGCTCCGGCTGGGCGAGAAAGCGTTCACTCAACTGCTTGAGCTCAGTCTCGGAGGGGCAGGTTTGTGCCTGATGGCACAGGCTCTCTGCCGCCTCGTTGTATCTCGGTTGTTCCTGCTGACGAATGGCAAGATAGCGGGTTTGCAGTTGTCTATCTGGCTGCGCCTCGGGTCTGCCGAGCAAAAAGCCCTGGCAATAAGTGATCCCGAGCTGGCGCAATATGGTCAGCTCGGCTTCAGTCTCTATACCCTCGGCGATGACTTTACAGGTCAGGCTTTGGCAAAGCTCTATGATGGAGCGGACAAACTCCTGTTTTACCGGAAACTTGTCTATCTGATGAATAAAATGGCGATCAATTTTGACATAGTCGGGGGAGAGTTCTGACCAGAGACGCAGGCCAGAATAACCGGCACCCAAGTCGTCGAGAGCGGTTAAAAAACCTTGGTTACGATAGTGATTAAGGCAGGCTTTGAGCTGATCTATGTCATCGGCCGGGTATTGTTCCGACAGCTCTATGACCACATTGGATGGCGCTATGCCGAACTGTTGCAAGAGCTTGAGGGTTTGCCCCTTAGGATGGGTTGGATCCAGCAGTGCCTTGGGGGAAATATTGATAAACAGCTTGCCAGGCAATTGTTTTTGCTGAAATTGGGCTATGGATACCCGGCGACACAAGGTCTCCAGCTCGGAGAGACGTCCTTGGCGTTCGGCAGCGCTGAACAGATGAAATGGAGAGTGAACACTGCTGCCTATGGGGCCGCGGCTAAGAGCTTCGAAGCCGTGGATACTATTACTGTCTATATTGATAATAGGCTGAAACAGTGCGGTGACATCCTCGTTATCCAACACACTTCCAAGTTCAGCTATCCTGTCTATGGCCATCAAACTGCAATACCTCTCCAGGCCCAAATCGGATAGAGTTTAGTCTTGCTAGATGACATTTAGATGACAAAGCCGGGGTTGGCCCGGCTCATATTATTGATTCAGCTGTTTGAACTCTCGCTGCTTACTCTTATGTAAACTTCTCTAGCTACTTACTCTGCTGTTTAAATTTTTGCAGTGTTTGCAGCAAGACCGCCAGTTTCGGTAGCAGCGCCTCCAACTGTTCCGGGGTAGGTGCCGTTTCGGCTTCAAGATCCGCTACCGCCTGTGCCAACTCCTGTACATAAGGGAGGAAGCGATTACTTCGGGTGGTAAAGCCTTGTTCTTGGGTGAATACGGCAGAAAACTTTCCATGACCGGCCTGTTGCAGCTGATCCAGACGATTATCGGCATCGACAGCCTGGCGGTAAGCGGTCTGCAGATTGGCTTTCAGTTGCTCAATGACCTTAGTGTATGGCATAACAGCCTCTAACTGGTGAACTTTGGCTGAAATTATAAGGAACAGGGATGCGCGCAACAAGTCGACTGCTGTGGTTCTTCTTAGGATGTGGCTTACTTTTAAGTGGCGTGGCTCAAGCAAAAGATGGTGATACACCACCCTTCTACCAATTGGAGTTTGCCGGCAAGACGGCTTTTCTCATGGGCTCAGTGCATGTCGGCAAGGCCGATTTCTACCCACTGTCAAACCAGATAGAGCAGGCCTATCGCCACGCCGGCGCTCTGGTACTGGAAGCCGATGTCCGTGATCCTGCGGCGCAGCAATTATTGCAGAAGTATGGCTTAAAGGCCGCAATACCGGATGAGGAAACCCAGACGCTGCTGCAGGAATATTGTGGCGGCAAACCTTTATGCCGGCAATTGGCTATGATGTCCCCCTGGTTGCAGTCGGTACAGATCAGTATGCAGCGCTTCGTTGAACTGGGTTATCAACCCAGCCTGGGTGTGGAACAGTATCTGTTGGATGGAGTCGGTGATAAACCTGTGTTGGAGCTGGAAAGTACAGAAATGCAGTTGGCACTGCTGGACTCGCTGGCGCTGGAGTACCAGTGGAGTATGGTTAGGGAGAGCATTCGCGGCGAAGATCGGGAGATCCAGGCACTGATCACCGCCTGGCGCAGCGGTAATGAAAAAGCTCTGGCTGAGTTGATGCTGCATCAGCTGTCCACCGAAGGTGAAGATGTATTGCTGGAAAAACTGCTGTGGCAGCGTAACCAAGGCATGGCCGAGCGCCTGTTGAGTCTAATGGGCTCCAATCAGGCACCACTATTTGTGGCCGTCGGTGCCGGGCATCTGGCAGGCAAAAGGAGCCTACTCGAGTATCTGCATAAAGCCGGTGTCAGCAGCCGTAACTGCTGGCGGCAAAGCTGTGATATACCGCCCGGCGAGGCAAACTGAGGCGCTGAGGTCTATACTTGCTGTGCTTGGACACAGGGAGTTGAGATGCAAGGCATTAGCGATGCGTACAAGGGGTTTGAAGGAACAGTTCGTCAGTGGGATCAACGTTTTGGCAAGGTGGTTGCCAGGGTCGATCCCGGCGATTTTTATATTACAGGTGCCGATGAGTACATTTTTACCCGCTTGGGGTCTTGTGTGGCGGCTTGTATCTGGGATCCCGTACTCGGCATAGGTGGTCTGAATCACTTTCTGTTACCCGAGCGCAAACTTCACGAAGATTGGCACCAACTGACCAGCTACAGCTGCCGCTACGGCAACTGGGCCATGGAGCAGTTGATCAATGCCATACTCTGTGTCGGTGGTCAGCGACACAGATTACAGGCCAAAGTATTCGGCGGCGCCAGACTGGGCCAAAGCAGTGTGCTGAATGTCGGCCAGTCCAACATAGATTTTGTACTAGGTTATCTCGAAATCGAGCAGATCCCTGTGCAGGCGGAGGATTTGGGCGGCCCTTGGCCGCGTAAGGTGATGTTTCACCCCAACAGCGGCAAGGTCTTGCTCAAGCACATGGATCCCGAACGTCTGGCGCAGCTGGTGCCGGAAGAGAACCGTTATCTGGATCAGATAGTGGATGGCAAAGATCAACCCTCGATCGAGTTGTTCGGCCCGGATGCCTTGTGAGCAATGAAATGCACGTAGCGCCCCAGAGACAGATAGGGTTGCTGGCGTGAGTATTTCAGCTCCATCTCCAGCAGTTGCTGGAAGTCGAAATTATCCGGCAAGCTCTTTTTAAGATAATCATGGATGACCCGTACCCCGGATTCACACCTCAATCTCAGTTGCCACTCGTTAAACCAAGCTTGTACATCGGCTATTTGCAGCGGATGTTTCGGGCTGAGGCGGACTTTTTTGCGGGTTTGCAGATCGGCAGCCACATAGTCGAGATTGCCTGACACCAGGGCGTGAAAGCGCATCGCTTCCTTATTGAAAAACATCAGTGAAAACAGGCCGTCATCTTTCAAGAGTGACAGCAAGCCCGCCAGCGTACCCTTGGCATCATGCAACCATTCGGCAACTGCATGACAGAGAATGAGGTCGAACTGGCCCAGTTCCGTTACGTTCAGCTCCTGAATGGCGCAGTGCAGCAGTTGAATATCCAAGGGCTCGGCCGAGGCGGCAATCTGCTCTTTGGCTTGTTCCAGCATGGCCGAGGAGATGTCGCAAAGAACGACTTCATGCCCCATGGCCGCCAGTTTCTGACTGAAAAAACCGAAACCGCCACCGGCATCCAGTACTCTGAGTTTACGGCCGGCAAAATAGGGTAACTGTTCCTGCAGATCGCGCCAGAGTACGGCGGCTCTGATCTGCCCTTTAGGGGTTCCATAAATATTGTTGGCGAACTTTTGCGCCAGCTTGTCAAAGTTCTGATCTTGCACTTTGGAGGGTTCTGAATGACTTGAAGGCATATAGTGTCTCACAAGCCGCAGCCCTTGGCATCAGAGCCAAGCGCTTATGGCGGACAGATCGCAAAATCATAGATAGCTCCGAAAACGGCAGGGATGAGGTATAATGCTCGGCTTGGAATACTCAAGGTGGGCTTTTTGGTTATGGAATTCAGTGTCGAACTGCGAACAATGCCTTCGTTGTTTTCGCTGTATCGCAAGATTTTTTTCGGGCGAAAGCCTGGCTGGGACAACCAGCCTTTACCTCGTATCAGCGTTAATACTCCCGGCGTGGCTTTGGAGCCCGGCAAGGTGGCCGACTACGCTCAGGTGTGTGGCTTCGAGTTTGATGGCAAAACTCTGCCGCCTACCTATCTGTATGTGATGGCCTTCAGGTTGCATGCGGTGATCTTTACCCATGACGCCATCACTTTTCCTCTGCTGGGTATGATCCACTTGCGTAACCGTATCAGTCAGTTTCGCAGTGTTACCCTTGATGAGCGTTTCGATATCGACTGTCGCCTCACCGACAGCCGAGAGACAGATTCCGGGCTGGAGTTTGACCTTATTTCCAGGGTGACTGTGGCCGGAGAGCTGGTGTGGGAATCCTTGTCTACTTATCTGTATCGCATAGATAAGCCCGGGCGCAGGGCAAGACCCCCCAAGGGCGGGGATATTCAGTGGGAAAACCCCAGTGTCTGGGAGTTGGGTGACGACTTGGGGCGGCGTTATGCCAGGGCCTCGGGTGACTATAACCTGATCCATCTGCATCCCTTGCTTTCCAAGCGTTTTGGTTTCGACCGGGTGCTGGCCCATGGCATGTGGTCCAAGGCCCGCTGCGTGGCTCAGTTGATGCCTGAGCTGGGCAATAGGCCCTGTGTCATTGACGTGGCGTTCAAGTTGCCGCTGTTTATGCCGGCCAGTGTTTGCTTCTGCGCCGAGGCCATGGAGCAGGGCTATAAGTTTGAACTCAGAGATCAGAAAGGGCGCAGGCCGCATCTTTGTGGTGAGATCTCCCTGCTCTAAGCTGTCGGGGCCTAGGTTTTCCGCCTTGGCCCCTGTTTGGCGCCATTATTCCTGCGTTCGCTATTTTCCCTCCGTTCGGAAACTGTTTTTCGGCCAATTCAGGCCAGAGATTTCTTGACCCAGATTAAGGTATTGCTGAATAAAGAGGGCTCCGACTTTAGCTTGAAGCCGGAATGGCCTAGTATGCGGGTCCTTTGATCTATTTGCTTTGGCCCTTGTGGGAGTTTTACTGAATGTTGAAGGACATAGAGATCTCTAGAATGACGCCGAGGCGTCCCATTGAGCATATTGCTACTGAGCTGGGGTTGCGTCCCGGTGAGTTCAGCTGTTACGGCGACCACAAGGCAAAAATCCCGCTGTCCTTGCTCGAACGGGTCTATGACTATCTGCCCGGTAAGCTGATTCTGGTGACTGCGATAACCCCTACGTCACACGGTGAAGGCAAGACGGTGACCAGCATAGGTTTGACCCAGGCCCTGCATGCGCTCGAACACAAGGTCTGCGCCTGTTTGCGCCAGCCCAGTATGGGGCCGGTCTTTGGCGTCAAAGGGGGAGCTGCCGGCGGTGGTTATGCCCAGATAGTGCCGATGGAAGAACTGAATCTGCATCTTACCGGGGACATTCACGCCATTACCAGCGCCCACAATCTGGCCGCCGCCGCGCTGGATGCCAGGCTGCATCACGAGCAACGCCTCGGGGCGGCAGAGTTCAGCCGTCGCAGTGGCTTGGATGCGCTCAATATCGATCCGGAAAAGCTCTTTTGGCACAGGGTGATGGATCATAATGATCGCAGTCTGCGGCAGATTCAGGTTGGGCTGGGAAATAACAATGGCCCCGAGCATGAGTCTGGCTTTGATATCACCGCCGCCTCTGAGCTGATGGCCATTTTGGCCCTGAGTCGCGATCTTGCCGATATGCGCCGCCGTATCGGCCAGGTGTTGCTGGCACTCGATACCTCCGGACAGGCCGTCACAGCCGAGCGGCTCGGGGTTGCCGGTGCCATGTGTGCCATTTTGCGTCAGGCGCTGGAGCCGACACTGATGCAGACCCTCAACGGCGCCCCTTGTCTTATCCACACTGGGCCTTTTGCCAATATCGCCCATGGCAATTCCTCTATCATTGCCGACGAAATGGCGCTGAAACTCAGCGACTATGTGGTCACAGAGGGTGGCTTTGGCTCTGATATGGGCTTTGAGAAGTTCTGCAATATCAAGGCGCCGATTTCCGGACGTCAGCCGGATTGCACCGTCTTGGTGGCGACCTTGAGAGCGCTTAAGAGTAACGCCGGGCTCAAGGGAGAGGCTGTAAGTCGGCCTAACCAACAGGCACTGGAGCAGGGCTTTGCCAACCTGGCCTGGCACCTGGCCAATGTGCGCCGCTACGGCACATCTGTGGTAGTGGCCATCAACCGTTTTCCCGAAGATACCGAGCAGGAGCTTGAGTGGCTGAGACAGGCCTGTCTGACTGAGGGCGCCGATGCTTGTGAACTCAGTGAGGCCTTTGCACTAGGTGCCGATGGCGCCAAGGCTCTGGCCGAGTCGGTATTGGCGGCCATTGGCAAGGGTGATGGCTTCAAGCCTCTTTATGACCCTTCGCTTGGACTCGAGGCCAGCTTGGCAACCTTGGCCGAGCTTGGTTATGGCGCTGCCGGGGTAGAGTTGTCGGCCAAGGCCCGTGAGCAACTGGCCGAGATCCGGCGCCTTGGCGCAGACAAGCTGCCTGTGTGTATGGCCAAGACGCCAATGTCTATCAGTCACGATCCCAAACTCAAGGGCGCGCCAAGCGGTTTTACCCTGCCAATCACTGAGCTTAGGCTCAATGCCGGAGCCGGTTTTGTCACCGCCTTGGTGGGCAAGGTGATGACAATGCCTGGGCTGGGTTTGAACCCAGGCTACCTGCATATCGATATCGATGAACAGGGTGAAGTGATAGGGCTTTAACTCGGCAATGACAAAGGGCGCATCTGCGCCCTTTGTGGTGTTGGATACTGCCGCACCGGTTTAACCGCGGTAGAAGTGTACATCCCGCTGCGGGAATGGAATGCTGATCCCTTCCTCGTCGAAGCGCATCTTCACCGCCCGGGTGATGTCCCAGTAAACTTCCCAGTAATCTTCCGGCCTGACCCAGGGGCGCACCACAAAGTCCACCGAGGATTCACCCAAGAGGTGCAGTTTAACCGTGGGCTCAGGGTGTTTAAGTACTTTGGGATGCTCTTGCACCAGTTGCTCCAGCACGGCTTCGGCCTGTTCGATATTGTCGCTGTAGCTGATGCCGAAGGTCATATCTACCCGCCTGTGATGCTCGGCGGTGATATTGTTGATGGTATCGCCCCAAATTTTGTTGTTGGGAACAATCAGTCGTTGGTTGTCCAGGGTCTTGATGGTGGTAGATACCAAGCTCATATGGCTGACTCTGCCTGTGACTCCGGCGGCATGGATCAGATCTCCGACATCAAAGGGACGGTAGATAAGGATCATCATCCCAGAGGCGAAGTTGGACAGGGTATCCTGCAGCGCAAAACCGATAATCACCCCGGCAATACCGAAACCAGCCAGCAGTGGGCCAAGTTCGAATCCAAGCTGTGACAAGGCTATCAGCAGCCCCAGGGTGAAAATAATCTTGCCGGAAAGCGAGGTGAAGAAGTCTTGCAGCAGCTTGCTGAACTTGAGTTTGGAGTTACTGACCGCCTTGGCGACGATTCGCTTGGTCAGTTTGGCCAGCAAGACGGTGATTAGCAAGATAAACAAGAAGATAAATATCTTGAACAGTATATCCGGCCCACCTTCAATCAACTGCGCCTTGGCGATATCGAACCATTGTCCGGCCAGACTGGAGACGATATCGATATTGAGGACGTCCTGGGTGATATCCCCGGAGATGGCAAACAAGGTCTTTTTCAGATCGCTGGTATCTACATCCAGTTTATCCAGCATGCTTATCACTGCACTCAGGCTGCTGCTGTTGTTTTCCAACCGTTCTTTTAGCAGGGTCAAGGTCTTGCTCTGCTCGCTGCTGACATCTTTGCCCGCCAGCGCATTTTCGGCTATTTGTACCCCCAATTGTTGCTGGTTATAGCTCACCAGACTCTCGAGCAACTCGGCTCTGACGATAAGACGTTGCTTGAGTGATTCTTTCGCCTGGCTGACATCCTGTCCCAGTTGTTCTGACCAATTGAGCAGTTCCAGCAAGCCTTTTTGAATTTCATCCTTTTCCAGACTACGGCGGGATATCTCAAGCATCAGCTGTTGATCTTCCCCTTTGCCGAGCTTGCCCTGCAGCGACACTATCTCCTTGTCGAGATATTGCACCATTTGCTGCAGGAGTTGTCGCTGCGCCTCCAGGTGCGGCAGAACGCTCATCAGGACCTGAGGGGCTGCATTCTTGTCGCCAATGGCATCTATGCTCTCTTTGAGTTTATTTCGCTGCGCCAGAGTCAGCGCCTTGATCCTAAACTCAGTCACTGCCTTGAGTTCGCCTTTGGCAGTGCGAAGCTGTTGGATATTTTGTCTTATAGTTTGCTGCATCAAAGTGAGCTGCTCGGTGGCGAGCGGTTCAGGTTCAGATGCAAAGGATTGCCAGGAAAGAGTTAAACACAACACGAGCAAGAGAGATCTAACCATGTTTTTGTCCGATTTTTATCTGTTTTTCTGAAGTGTTTGAGTCAATAAATATGACACGAAAATTTCCATGGTGCCTAAAAAGCGCGTGGATTTGTGGTTTTTAACACATAGGAGATATAAGGCGGACGCCAGCTTTGCTAGAATAGCGCCCCTTTGTCGAACTCGCCGGAGAACGCCCGAGTGTTATGCTCCAATTGCAATAAAACCTTTAATGTTTCTCAGATAGCCCAACAGCGGGGCAGCGGCTTTTCTGCGCAGATCCAGTGCCCTCATTGCGAGGCCTGGCTTGGAAAGACGCCTTGGTTATTGAAATTGAAACTGGTGGGTTTTTACCTGGGACTGGTGGCGGCGATCTGCTCCTGGTTGATACCAGAGACCAGACACTTCGGGATACCTGTTGCAATCCTTGGGCTGATAGTCTTGCTGATCAGCCACCTGATGGATCATCTGCACACGGTTGAGGCACCGGTTAAAGTTGAAGAGGATGATTCGGCGCAGCGGCAGAAGTATCGCTGAGGGCTCAGTCTACCACCTGTACCTGATTGGCCAGGGAGGTTTCTACGTAATAGATACCGCCCAAAATGGCGCCGCAAAACAGAATGGCAAATAGGATAATCCCCAGGTTATTTTTGAGAAATGCCAGCATAGCTTTTCCTTTGGTTAGGCTGCTCCCATGGGCGAGCCCGCGCGAGCACAAGAGTATAGGGTAAACCTTAACCGCCAGAGCTTAAGCAGAACTTAATCTCAGCCCGGCCGGTGGTTTGCGCCGAAACCTCTGCGCCGTTACATATCTTGTAACTTTTAGTTTCAGCTTCGCCTTGTTAACCTTGTTGCAACCTCGGGGCAGGCTGGCTTACACTAGCGCCGGATCTATCTGGGGGATGTTAGGTTTGGATATCGCTGTTCGTACAAGAAGCACTATTGCCATATGGCTTGCCGCCATATTGGTGCTCTTGTCTGTGGCTGCATCGGCCCACAGCATTTCCCATCTCCAAGAGGGTCACAAGACCCACTGTACTCTCTGTTTTCATCAGCATCAGCTGAATAAGGTTATGCCCGGCACCGGGCTGCACCTGGATACTGTCAAACAATCCTATATCAGAGTCAGTTTTACGGCTCCTTCCTGGCAGGCGCCCCACGTTCGTCTGTTCAACAGTCGTGCTCCTCCTGTAACAGCCTGAATTTAAAGAAACCTCTATTTAAATTTTTTGCTATCGACCGCATGGGATTGCGGTGCGATGACTGCTGTATTTCAGGAGCTAAAATGACTGTTTTTTCAACTCGTATTTCGCCTCTGGTCTTGGCCTGTGGCTTGGTTTCCACCTGTGCCATGGCCCAGGACCCTTCGCTGACCAATCCGGCGATCAGTGCGGTTTTGGATGGCTATTATCAAACGGCGGACCGTCCCTTGGCCGAGCGCCAGGAAGGTTTTGGTCTGGGGGAAACCGAACTGGCGCTCAGCGCCAATATTGATGATATGTTCTATGGCAAAGTCACCACCATCATAGAAAACCATGATGGTGATACCGAAGTGGAGCTGGAAGAGGCTTTTATTCAAACTTTGGCCATGCCCGCCGGGTTTGCGGTGCGCGCTGGTCGTTTCCTGTCTGACGTGGGCTATCTCAATAATCAACATCCCCATACAGACGCCTTTACCGACCGACCAGCGGCTTACCGTGCATTCTTGGGCAATCACTACTTCGATGATGGTATCCGCTTGAACTATGTGGCACCGACTGATCTTTACTGGGTCATGGGACTGGAGGCCTTCAAAGGCGACAAGATGCGTGCCGAAGATGAACACGGAGAGCGCGAATTCAAGGATGTGGGTGTCTATAGTGCTTACACCAAGATAGGTGGTGATATAGGCGCTGACAGCTCCTGGCAGCTGGGGTTGTCATATCTGCGCAACGAAAATGGCCGCCTGACCCCCTTTGAAGAACATGCGGGTGAGGAAGAGGAGCATGATCACGACCACGAAGGTCACAGCCATGGTGCCGCCTATACGGGTGAAAACACCTATATCGCCGACTTTGTTTACAAGTGGGCGCCTAACGGCAACTACAAGTATCAGCATCTGACTGTGAGTGGTGAATATTTCCGGGTGGCGGATTTCGTTGCCGAGGCCGAGCATGAGCATCACGAGGATGAACACGCTCATGCAGAGCCGAAAGATTACCATCAGGGCTGGTATCTGAGCGGTGTCTACCAATGGAGTCCCAGCTGGTCTACCGGGATCCGTTACGGTGAGCTGGATACCCAGCAGGCCCATGATGATCATTTCCACGGTCAGAAGCTGAAAGAAACTGAGGTCAGCCTGGCCTGGCATCATAGCCATTTCTCTACCGTAAGACTGCAGTACACCAATCAGCGTGGCACTAATTTCAATGGTATCGAAGACGACAATGTTATCACTCTGCAATACGTTATGACTCTGGGGGCCCACGGTGCGCATCAATTCTAAATTTGTCGGCCTGGCCACGGCCGCTTTGACTCTGGTGGCCAGTTGGCAGGCTCAGGCCAGCCTGAATATTTTTGCTTGTGAACCTGAATATGCCGCATTGGCCAAGAGCTTGGCGCCTGATGCGGACATCTATTCGGCCACAACGGCCTTGCAGGATCCTCACCAGGTGCAGGCTCGGCCCAGTTTAATCGCCAAGATGCGCCAGGCTGATCTGGCGGTCTGCGCCGGTGCGGATCTGGAAATCGGTTGGTTGCCTATGCTGCAGATGAAGTCATCCAACGCCAAGGTGCGCTCTACGGATCAGGGGCTGTTTTTTGCCGCCGATCAGGTTGAGACTCTGGATAAGCTGGATTCGGTCGACCGCAGCATGGGGGATGTGCATGCCAAGGGGAATCCGCATCTGCACTTTGACCCTTATCGGATGCTGGATATCGCCAAGGCGCTGAGCGCCAAGCTGGTGGCTCTGGATCCTCAAGGAAAAGCCGACTATGAGGCTGCGCTCAAGGCATTCAGCGAGCGTTGGCAGCAGGCGATTCCCAAATGGGAAGCCGAAGCGGCATCACTCAAGGGCCAGAAGGTTATCGCCTATCACACCAGTTTCCGCTATCTGTTCAACTGGTTGGGAGTTTCTCAGGTCGCAGATCTCGAGCCCAAGCCCGGGTTGCCCCCCAGCAGTTCGCACTTGGCCTCACTGCTTGAGCGGGCAGGGCAAGGGGATATCAGTGCCGTGGTGGTGGCTTCTTATCAGGATGAGCGCGGCGCCAATTGGCTGGGTGAAAGAGCCAAGCTGCCGGTGTTGGTGTTGCCCATGTCGGTCGGTGGAAACGCCCAGAGTCAGGATCTTTTCAGCTTGTATGATAGCGCCATCTCGCTGCTCAAGAGCGTGAAGTGATTATGGACAGCGGACTGTTCAGCATACTCCTGCCGGCCTTTGCGGCCGGCCTCTTGGTGCTCTCAACCCATGTGGTATTGGGGCGCCAAGTGTTGAAGCGCGGGATTATCTTTATCGATCTGGCGATTGCCCAAGTGGCGGCACTGGGGGCGATAGTGGCGCATCTTAACCATGATCTGGAGGATATTCCTTATTCTCATGTATGGATGCCTGCATTGTTTGCCCTGGCCGGGGCCGGAATCATAGCCTGGTTGTCACGTAAAATGGCCTCTGAACTGGAGGCCATGATCGGCTGCTTCTACGTGTTGGCTGCTGTGACTGCCATGTTGTTGCTCTCCAACGACCCTCATGGCGCCGAGTTGCTCAAACAGCTGATGTCGGGGCAGATCCTTTGGGTCAACTGGCCACAACTGATCTTGCCGGCTCTGGTTTATGCTCTGGTGTTGGGGCTATTGCTGTGGCGCCCGTCTTTGCTCAATGGCGCCGTCTTCTATCCCCTGTTTGCCCTGGTGATAACCCTGTCGGTGGAGCTGGTGGGTGTCTATCTGGTGTTTAGTACCTTGATTCTGCCGGCACTGGCGCTGAATAAATACAGCGGCCGTTTCGCACTTGGCTGGGCCTATCTGGTCGGGGTATTGGGTTATGTCGCTGGCCTGTGGGCCTCGGCGAGTTATGACCTGCCTAGTGGCGCCGCCATAGTGGCAACTCTGGCACTGAGCGCTCTGCTGTTTCGTATACTGTTAAGTTTCAGCGACCCTCGCTGAGTCAAGGAAGTTGAGAACAAGCCCCCAAATGCGGCCCGGTGGCCGCATTTTTTCTGCTGTTAAAAATCAGCGCACAGATGTAAACAAAAGATTGAGCCGCAGCAGGCCTGTAGCTATACTGTCCGCCGTTGCATAAGCGGAGTAAATTTATGCTGTTGATAGTCCGTTCTCTGCTGCTGGCAGTGCTCTTGTTGCTGGCCTTTGTTTTTGGTGGCATTTTTTGCATTTTACGCCCGAGACACAGAGATAATGTACACTTGTTTGCCCGACTTTTTTCGGCGGTAGCGCCTATATTGGGTGTTAAAGTCATAGTGCGAGCAGGCAAAACCAAACCGGGTGAGCCCTGTATCTTCCTGGCGAATCACCAAAATAATTTCGATATGTTTACCCATACTGCCGCGGTTCCCAAGGGCACTGTCAGCCTGGGAAAGAAGAGCCTGTTGTGGATGCCGCTATTTGGTCAGCTTTATTGGCTTTCGGGTAATATTCTCATCGATCGCAAGAACCGTGCCCGCGCCTTTGAAACCATGGCCGAAACGGCGCGCAAGATCAAAGAGAAATGCCTCTCTGTGTGGATCTTTCCTGAGGGTACCCGTAGTCGCGGTCGCGGCTTGTTGCCCTTTAAGGCAGGGGCATTTCATACCGCCATAGCCGCCGGAGTGCCTATGGTGCCGGTACTGGCTTCCAATCAGTGCCATATCAAGCTTAACCGTTGGAACAATGGTGTGGTGATTATTGAGATGATGGAGCCGGTGGCAACCCAAGGCTTGAGCAAGGCTAATGTCAAAGAGTTGTCCGATAAGATCCATGCCACCATGGCCAGTAAGCTCAAACAACTCAATGCCGAGGCGGCAGCACTTATGGGTAAAACTGTGCCCGCGGATATCGTATAATACCCTCTGACCTATTTTTTCGGAGACAAGCATGTCCATTGAACGTCTGTTGCAGGCACAGAAGCAGGAAAACCGTGACATTATTCAGTCCTTGCTGGATGACGGTTCTGAGGCCGATGCTGAATACACCATAGAGCACCATTTTTCGTCCACTAACTTTGACCGTCTGGAAAAAGCCGCAGTCGATGCCTTTAAATTGGGCTTTGAGGTTAACGATGCTGAAGAGGTGGAACTGGATGACGGTAGTCTGATTTTCTGCTTTGACGCTATAGCTTATCATCAACTGGAAGCCGAGCTTCTGGATAAGGCCTGTGAGCAGTTGCTGCAGCTTGCGGTCAAGCACAAGGTCGACTATGACGGCTGGGGCACTTATTACATAGGTGACGAGCTGGAAGATGAAGACGACGAAGAGTGAGTCCTGCTACCAATAAAAACACCGGGTTATTGACCCGGTGTTTTTATTTCTGCCATCTTAACCGGCAGATTTATTTTCAGTTGTAGTCGACCGGCTTTTCGCCAATGACTACTGGAAGTTCTATCTGTTTACCGGCGCGGATCACCTGCAGGGTGACCTTGGTACCGGGGGGGGTCTCGGCAATCCTATCCATCAGCATATAAATGCGGGTAACGTCTTCACCCTGATACTGAGTGATTACATCTCTGGGTCTCAGGCCAGCCAGTGCTGCCGGGCCGTTGGGTTCTATGCCGGTCACTACTACGCCGCGAAGATCCGGCAAGTTGAGTATTTGCGCCACAACCGGGCTAACGTCTTCACCCGAGATCCCCAAGGCACCGCGAATAACTCGGCCATCCTTGATCAGTTTGCCCATGACGGCGTATGCCAGCTTGATGGGAATGGCGAAGTTGATGCCATGGCCGCCCCCTTCACCACCTATCTGGAAGGCGGCGGTGTTAATGCCTATGAGTCCCCCATGGGTGTCAATCAAGGCGCCGCCCGAGTTACCAGCGTTGATGGCGGCGTCGGTTTGCAGAAAGTCCAGGTATCCTGTACTCAGGCCATTACGGCCGGTGGCACTGATGATCCCCTGAG
Organism: Shewanella chilikensis; assembly: GCF_037953065.1. Lineage (NCBI taxonomy): Bacteria > Pseudomonadati > Pseudomonadota > Gammaproteobacteria > Alteromonadales > Shewanellaceae > Shewanella > Shewanella chilikensis. The sequence goes on from NZ_CP149966.1 coordinate 685,382, forward strand.
TGATGGTTTGTCCCAGGTTATAGGGGTTACCTATGGCCAGCACCACATCGCCCACCTGAGGAGGGCTGTTGAGGTTAAGCGGCACCACGGGTAGATTTTCGCCCTGGATCTCCAGTACGGCCAGGTCGGTTTCCGGATCCTGACCGACCACTTCGGCCCCGAATTTTCGACCATCCTGTAACGCTACCACAATCTCATCGGCCTTCTTGACCACATGATAGTTGGTGAGAATGTAGCCTTCTTTGCGCATGATGACGCCTGAGCCCAGGCCCTGCAGCGAACCGCCGTTAAGGGGGCGGCTTTGGTTGATGCTCAGGCTGTAGATATTCACCACCGCAGGCGCGGCGCGGCGTACCGCTTTGGCAAAGGACAGCTCTGCACCACTGTTTCCCCTGAACTGCAACAGGTTACCACCAAGATTGCCTTCGCCCATAAAACGGCTGACCAGCAGAAAGACTGCTGCCATTACCAGGCCAAAGACCACTGCTTTGCAGATATAGATCAGGGTTTCTTTCATTGTGATGATATTGCTGAATATTAAAAAAGGCTCGTTAGATTAGCATGTTTCTTGCTATTACGAACAATAGTCAAGGCCCGGGAAGTTAATTTTGCCCTGAATTGGGCGCCGGAAATAAAAAAAGCGGGGAGAACCCCGCTTTTTCAGGATGGCTGTCAACCTCTGAGGATCAGATACAGGCTGCTATTGCCCCTGACTATCTTCAGTGCCACCGCGCCTTGTTGCTCTTTGAGCTCTTCTTTCAGCGCTTTTAGGGTGGTGGTCTTGGTGCGGTTGACCCCAACAATCAGGTCACCTTTTTGTAAGCCGCTCATGGCCGCAGGAGAGTTCTGGGCGATATCGGTGATTTCGATACCTTTCTTGCTGTTCTCCAGTGTGGCACCGGCCAACATTGGATGAACAGCGCCGGCCGCAGTTTCTTTCACCTGGCTGGCTTCACCCAGGGTGACTTTGACTGTCTTGTCATCACCATCACGTATCAGGCCAAGCTCTATTTTACTACCGGCACCCATGGTGCCAATCTTGGCCCGCAGTTCTTGGAAGCTCTTGATCTTGCGCCCATTGATGCTGACGATAATATCACCGGCCTTGATGCCTGCCTTGTCGGCGGCACTGCCTTCCATCACTTCACTGACAAAGCCACCGTGCTGGGTCTCGAGACCGAAGCCTTGAGCCAGTTCATTATCCAGATCTCGGCCCATGACCCCCAACACACCGCGGCGAACCTCGCCGTGTTCGATAATCTGATCTACCAGGCTGTGAACCATGTTGGCCGGTATTGCGAAGCCGATACCAACGTTACCACCGCCGGGAGCCACAATAGCGGTATTGATACCGATAAGCTCGCCGCGCAGGTTAACCAAGGCGCCGCCTGAGTTACCGCTGTTGATGGCGGCATCGGTTTGAATAAAGTTTTCCAGCATCTCTATGCCAAGACCGGTGCGCCCCAGAGCACTGACTATACCTGAGGTGACGGTTTGCCCAAGACCGAAGGGGTTACCTATGGCTACGGCAAAGTCACCGACTCTCAAGTCATCCGAGTCGGCGGACTTGATTGCCGTGAGGTTGTCGGCTTCAATCTGCAGCAGAGCGATATCGGCGTCTTTATCTTTACCTATCAACTTGGCCTTTATTTCACGGCCGTCGTGTAGACCTATTTGAATATCATCGGCGCCATCAATCACATGGTTGTTGGTGACTATGTAGCCCTTATCGGCATCTATGATGACACCGGAGCCCAGGCCGCGGAAGGGGCGCTCCTGTACTTGCTCCTGAGGGGCATTGGGGCCAAAGAAGTAGCGGAAGATATCCGGTACCCGTTGGCGGGAAACCTGAGTGCCGGAAACGGCGACAGAGACAACTGCCGGAGTAGTTTGCTCCAACATGGGGGCCAGGCTCGGCATGGTTTGGCCGGCAACAGCTTGAGGTAGAGCGGCCTGGGAAACCACAGGAGCCAGTGTCAGCGTGGCTCCAAGCAGGGCGGCGGAAACAAGAGATAACTTGGTCTTCATCTATGCATTGCTCCTAATACGGGATCAAATAACCATGTACTGTTTGCCACCAAGGTGGCTGAATCGTAAGGGCTCTTACGAGCGTTCGGTAATTAATCCGACTTTAATCTTGTTTAAAAAGTTCATCCTTCATTAATAAAGATTAATTTTTAATGCTTTCCGGCGAAAGTACGGCGTCACTCTTGTCATCAAGGTCACTGATACTGGATTGCATAAATGGCAAAGGGGCCAATTGCTCCTCTTTGGCCAATCTTTGGCTGCCCTGATTCCAATGTTGATTGAGGCGATTGATTTGCTCTGTCAGTTGTCCCAGCAGTGCTCTCTGTTCGGCCAGATGGTCACTGACCTCTTGTTTGTGTTGGCTCAACTCCATCTTGCTGCGTTCAATTGCCACACTTTTACTACTCTTGCCGAGTCCGCGGCTGACCAAGGTCTTACCGATATAACCCAGTATTAACCCCAGAATAAAAGCCGCAAACACCAGTGGCCATTCCATATCGACTCCTTAAGTTTGTCTTTGTGTCTTATGCTCTTGCCCGATCCCATTGGGATATTAGGCAAAATATACCCCGAGCGTGGGTCTCATGATACCATTTGCCGCCCTAACTCTGTTGCGTGAGTTGGCTTAAGGAAAGTGGGAACAAGTCCTCGTGGGACTTGTTCCCACTTTCCTAGGTACCCATCAAATAAGGTTAAAAGAGAAGAATTCAAGTGTCGCAGTTAACCCCCTGGCAGCATTACCAACAAGATCTCACCCGTGAGGATTTCAGCCATGACCCGGCGCAGGAGCAAGCGGTAAAGGCATTGCAGCGTGTTTATGATGAGCTGCAAAGGCCGCAAAAGTCCGGATGGCGCAATTGGTTTAGCCGGGAAAAAAACGCCAAGGTTCAAGGACTTTATCTCTGGGGCGGTGTTGGGCGCGGCAAGACCTATCTTATGGATACCTTTTTCGATGCCCTGCCGGGTGAGCAGAAACTGAGGGCGCATTTTCATCGCTTTATGCACAGAATTCATCGGGAGCTGGACGAACTCAAGGGAACCCGGGACCCGCTGTTGGTGATAGCCAAACAGATGGCAGCGCAATATCGGGTGATCTGTTTTGATGAGTTCTTTGTTTCGGACATCACGGATGCCATGTTATTGGGCACTCTGTTCGAGGCCCTATTTAAGGAAGGGGTAGTCTTGGTAGCCACTTCCAACATAGTACCGGATGACCTCTACAAGAACGGTTTGCAGCGAGCCAGATTTTTACCGGCTATCGCCGAAATCAAGGCCAACTGCCAGGTGCTGAATGTCGATTCAGGAATTGACTACAGACTGCGAACTCTGGAGCAGGCTGAGATCTACCATCATCCACTCGATGAAACCGCCGAATCCAATCTGCAACGTTATTTCACCCAACTGGCGCCCGAGTCAGAAGTCTCGGAAACGCCGCTGGAAATCGATGGACGCAGCATAGTTATCCGCAAACAAGCCCAAGGTGTTTTGCTGGCCGACTTCCGCGCCCTGTGCGATGGGCCGCGCAGTCAGCGGGACTATATGGAACTGGCGCAACTGTTTCATACCGTGCTGCTCAGTGGCCTGGAACAAATGGGCGCCCAGCAGACAGGGGATGATATCGCCCGTCGTTTCCTGGCGTTGGTGGATGAGTTCTATGAGCGGCATGTGAAACTGATCATTTCGGCCGAGGTGCCGCTCGAGCAGATTTACACTGATGGGCAATTGAGTTTCGAGTTCCACCGTTGTCGCTCCCGTTTGATTGAGATGCAGTCCCGGGATTACCTGGCGCTGGAACATCTGCCATAGCTAAAAGGGAGATCCGCTTAGGTGTGGAAAATTCAATCAAATAGCCATACTCAATAAGCCTTGGATGGTGGCAAAGTGCTAACAGCTTGAAAAAGATCGTCTTTTAAGGCGAGATATTAAAAAGCAGGTGATTTTTAGTTCAGCTTTGACTATAATCCGCCACCTGCCCACGTTACTCCGCCGATTGGGCGGATTTAAAAGCCAGTTTCTTTGCTCGAAGGGGCAGAGGAAGGCATTTTTGTGTTATCTGCATCCGCAGGTAGCATGTGACAGAATTTAACTTTGGGTTTTTGTAATAATGAAGACTTTTACTGCTAAGCCAGAAACTGTAGCTCGTGACTGGTACGTTGTTGATGCCGAAGGTAAGACCCTGGGTCGTATCGCCACTGAAATCGCTCTGCGTCTGCGTGGCAAGCACAAGGCTGAGTACACTCCTCACGTAGATACCGGTGATTACATCATCGTGATCAACGCCGAGAAAGTAACTGTGACCGGTAACAAGGCTGCAGGCAAGACGTACTACTCGCACTCAGGCTTCCCAGGTGGCATCAAGCAAATCAGCTTCGAGAAGCTGCAAGCTCACAAGCCAGAAATGATCATCGAGAAAGCAGTCAAGGGTATGTTGCCAAAAGGCCCCCTGGGTCGTGCCATGTTCCGTAAGCTGAAAGTTTACGCTGGCGCAGAGCACAACCACGCTGCACAACAACCTCAAGTTCTTGATATCTAAACGGGATTAAGCAAATGGCTGCAACTCAGTACTACGGCACTGGCCGTCGCAAAACTTCAACTGCTCGCGTATTCGCTAAAGCAGGTAGTGGCAACATCGTTGTTAACCAACGTCCTCTGGATGTTTACTTTGGTCGTGAAACCGCTCGTATGGTTGTTCGTCAACCGCTTGAGCTGGTTGAAATGACTGAAAAACTGGACATCTATGTAACTGTTAAGGGCGGTGGTATCACTGGCCAAGCTGGCGCTATCCGTCACGGTATCACCCGTGCTCTGATGGAGCTGGACGAAGCTCTGCGTCCTACTTTACGTTCTGCTGGTTATGTAACCCGCGATGCTCGTAAGGTTGAACGTAAGAAAGTGGGTCTGCGTAAAGCACGTCGTAAGCCACAGTTCTCCAAGCGTTAATATCGCTTTCGAGATACCAAAAACCCAGCGTATGCTGGGTTTTTTTATGGTTGAGATTTATCTCTGACAGCCCTGTATACTTTGGGCACTCGTGGCATAAAGGGAGAAAATCATGAGTTGGCAATTGTTGTTGATAGCCTTGGGTTTGGTATTGATACTTGAAGGCGTTGGGCCCTTGTTGTTCCCCAACCGCTGGCGTCGTTATCTGCTGGAGGTAGCTTCCCAACCGACCGCCATCATGCAACGCCTGGGCGGCGTCCTGGTTGTTGCAGGAATCGTCATATTGATTATTTTTTCATAAATACTTGCCCTTTCCATGCCAATATCTGTTAGAATCCTGCTTTAACCGCAACCTTGCAGCAAACAATGGGCAAAAATGTAGTTGTTCTCGGCACTCAATGGGGTGACGAGGGAAAAGGTAAGATTGTCGACCTTCTGACCGAACAGGCAAAATTCGTAGTCCGTTACCAAGGTGGCCACAACGCTGGTCATACTCTGGTTATCGATGGTGAAAAAACCGTTCTTCATCTGATCCCCTCAGGCATTCTGCGCGATAACGTCAAGTGCATTATCGGCAACGGCGTAGTTTTGGCGCCCGATGCTCTGATGAAAGAGATCGGCATGCTGAAAGAGAAAGGTATTCCGGTAGAGGAACGCCTACTGATCTCTGAAGCTTGTCCTCTGATCCTTCCTTTCCACTGTGCGCTGGATATCGCTCGCGAAAAAGCGCGTGGCAATAAGGCTATCGGTACTACAGGACGCGGCATAGGCCCGGCTTATGAAGATAAAATTTCCCGTCGCGGTCTGCGCGTAGGGGATCTCTTCAATCCGCAGCTATTTGCCGAGAAGCTGAAAGAAGTGATGGCCTATCACAACTTTATGCTGACAGAGTACTATAAGTGCGAAGCCGTTGATTACCAGAAGACTCTGGATGAAGCGCTGGCACTGGCAGACTACCTGAAAGGTCTGTGTGTGGATGTCACCGAATTGCTGGATCAAGCCCGCAAGAATGGCGACAACATACTGTTCGAAGGCGCTCAGGGCACATTGCTGGATATCGACCACGGTACTTATCCATTTGTAACCTCTTCCAACACTACAGCGGGTGGTGTGGCAACTGGTTCAGGATTCGGCCCTCGTCATCTGGACTATGTCTGCGGCATCATCAAGGCTTATACCACCCGTGTGGGTGCCGGTCCATTCCCGACTGAACTGGAATGTGAAATCGGCGATCACCTGGGAACCAAGGGCCAGGAATTTGGTGCGACAACCGGTCGTAAGCGTCGTCCGGGTTGGTTGGACATAGTGGCTATGCGCCGCGCGGTTCAGATCAACAGCATCAGTGGTTTCTGCCTGACCAAGCTCGACGTTTTGGACGGCTTGAAAGAAGTGAAGCTCTGCGTAGGCTATCAGCATCCAGACGGTACTGTGTCCAATGTGACTCCGCTGGCAGCAGAAGGCTACGAGCATGTCACTCCTGTGTATGAAACCATGCCAGGCTGGAGTGAAAACACCTTTGGTGCCACTTCTCTGGAGCAACTGCCACAGGCAGCAATCAATTATATCAAGCGGATTGAAGAACTGCTGGAAACACCTGTCGATATCATCTCAACCGGGCCAGACCGGAATGAGACCATGATTCTGGTGAATCCATTCAGTTAAGTAAAAAGGCCGCCTAAGCGGCCTTTTTCGTTTATGGGGCTTACACTGTTTGCCCTTAAGAATTGGGTTATACTGCCGATGAAAAGACAGTCTATTTGTCATCAGGACAGCTTATGTTGCGTATAGCCCTATTACTCTTGTTGGTAACCAGTGCCAATGTGTTGGCCGAAGAAACCAAGGCCGTGGATATCTACAGCCAGGAACAACTGCTGGAGCTGATTCGCAGCAAGCAATACCTGACCCGGGTCAAAGCCGATGACTGTCAGTTGGTACAGGATATTGAGGCGCGCGCCGAAGTGCTCAAGCAGCCGTTGTACCAGTACCTCTGGGGTGAGATGCTTAATTTCGGCATCTGCGTCAAGGCCAATCCACCCAGAGGAATATCGCTGCTCAGGGATGCCGCCGAGCAGGGCAGTGCCGAAGCCATGGTGCGCATTGCCGAGTATTATAAAGATGGCAAGTTTGTACTGCAGGACAAAGAACGTTCGGTGCAGTACCTGTTACCCGCTGCCGCCAACGGTGACCTGCCGGCCAGAATGATGCTGGTCGAGCTGTTTGCCAAGGGTTATGGCAGCCCAAGGGATTATGTCTTGGGGTATCACTGGCTCTACAACCAGGTGTTCAGCGATGAACAGACCCAGCAAGACGCCAAAAGATTATTGCAGCTGTTAGCGGCTAAAATGCCCGCCAGTCAGGTGGAGAAGGCCAAAAAGGAACATCTGCAAAGCCGTTAATTAGCTTGTCGCACTGGATGCGACAACGAAAAAATTGGAAATTGAATGATAAAAGATCCTCATTTTGAGCGAGAACAAGATAAGTACGACAACCCCATCCCCAGCCGGGAATTTATATTGGAATATCTGCGCTCGCAGACCTCTCCCCTGAATCGTGAGCGGATCGCCACGGCCCTCAACATCTCCGACGAAGAACAACTCGAGGCGCTGCGGCGTCGGCTGCGTGCCATGGAGCGCGATGGTCAGCTGGTATTTACCCGCGGCCAGTGTTACGGCCTGCCGGAGCGGATGGACTTGATCCAGGGCACTGTGCTGGGCCACAGAGATGGCTATGGCTTCTTCCGTCCAGATGAAGGCGGCGATGACCTGTTTATCAACCATGGTGACATGCTCAGATACTTCCATGGCGACAAGGTGTTGGCGCAGAAGGCTGGAGTCGATCGCAAGGGGCGCCGCGAAGCTCGCATAGTGCGCTTGGTCGCCGAGCGAACCGCCGCTCTGGTGGGGCGTTTCCATGTCGATTGCGGCATGGCCTTTGTTATCGCCGATGATAAGCGTATTACCCAGGAAATATTGATAGACAACGCCGATCGCAACGGCGCCCGTCAGGGCGATGTCGTGGTGGTAGAACTCACCCGCAGGCCGGGGCGCTATGTCAAAGCCGCCGGTAAGGTGGTCGAGGTGCTGGGTAAAGAGATGGCACCGGGAATGGAAATAGAGATTGCCCTGCGCAACTATGATCTGCCCCATACCTGGTCTGCCGCCATCGAGAAGAAACTGAACAAGATCCCCGATGAAGTGCAGGAACAAGACAAGGTAGGGCGGGTCGACCTGCGACAACTGCCCTTGGTCACCATAGACGGTGAAGATGCCCGCGACTTTGACGATGCCGTCTATGCCGAGCGCAAGCGCAGTGGCGGTTGGCGCCTGTGGGTGGCCATTGCCGATGTCAGCTATTATGTGCGTACTCAATCGGCACTGGATCAAGAAGCCCGTGCCCGAGGCAACTCTGTGTACTTCCCGTCACAGGTGATCCCCATGTTGCCGGAAAAGCTCTCCAACGGCCTGTGTTCCCTGAACCCGGGAGTTGACCGTCTCTGTATGGTGGCCGAGATGACAGTGTCGGCGGCGGGTAAGTTGTCCGGCTACAAGTTCTATCCGGCGGTGATGCATTCCCACGCCCGCTTCACCTATACCCAGGTGGCGGCCATGCTGGAAGGCGAAGAAGGCCTGGAAGAGCATAAGCCTTTACTGCCGCACCTCAAGGTGTTGCAGGAGCTGTATCTGGCGCTCGATAGCCAGCGGGCCAACCGTGGCGCCATCGCCTTTGAGACGCTGGAAACCCAGTTCATCTTCAATGAGCAGCGCAAGATAGACAAGATAGTGCCCAGAGCCCGTAACCAGGCGCACAAGATTATCGAAGAGTGTATGATCCTCGCTAACGTGGCGGCGGCCAAGTTTGTCAAAAAGCACAAGGGTGAAGTCCTCTATCGGGTGCATGAAGCGCCATCCGAGCAGAAGCTGACTCAGTTCAAGGAGTTTCTGGCTGAGCGAGGGCTCTCCATGGGCGGCGGTCTCGAACCCGAACCCAGTGACTACCAGGCTCTGATGGAAAAAGTACAGGGTCGCGCCGATGCCGAACTCATTCAGGTGATGTTGCTGCGATCCATGCGCCAGGCGACTTACACACCGGACAATGAAGGCCACTTTGGTCTGGCGCTGGAGGAGTATGCTCACTTTACTTCACCCATTCGTCGTTATCCTGACTTAGTGTTGCACAGGGTGATCCGTTACCTGCTCGCCAAAGAGCGTGGCGAAGCGAGCGATAAGTGGACCCCGGACGGCGGCTATCACTATCAGCTCGATGAGCTGGATCAGCTTGGCGAAGAGTGTTCCAACACTGAGCGCCGCGCCGATGAAGCCACCCGGGACGTCTCCGACTGGCTCAAGTGTGAGTTTATGCAGGACCATGTGGGTGACACCTTCGATGCGGTGGTGGCTTCCGTCACCAGCTTCGGGCTGTTTGTGCGCCTCAATGATTTGTTTATCGACGGTTTGGTGCATATCTCCACTCTGGGCAGCGACTATTTCCAGTATGATCCCATGCGCCAGCGCCTGATAGGTGAGCACTCAGGGCAGATCTACCAGATTGGCGATGCTGTGACGGTTAAAGTCGCCTCGGTCAATCTGGACGACAGGCAGATAGACTTGCTGATGGTGGACGAAGAGGGCCGCAGCCAGCGCCGTAAAGGCCGCAGTAAGAGTAAGCCGCTGACCGCGCGGGAAAGGGTCAATATTGAAGGAGCCCGCCGCTCGGCTAAGGCACAGAAGCCGACAGGTAAAGGGAGCGCCAAGTCTAAGTCCACAGGCGCATCCGCCAAGAGCAAATCAACCAAGGCTGCCGGCAACGCCGGGGCGAAAAAGCCCAAGGCAGCCAAACGAGTCAAGAGAAAGAAGTAAATGAAAAAACAGGAACTGGTGTTTGGCATTCACGCGGTCGAGTCTTTGCTGAAACACGCTCCGGAGCGGGTATTGGAAATGTGGCTGCTCAGTGGTCGTCAGGATGACAGGATCAAGCCCTTGTTGGAGATGGCGGCTCAGTGGGGCATTCGCCCCCAGCAGGCATCCCGCAAGACCCTGGATGACAAGGCCGAAAGCTCTCAGCATCAAGGGATCATCATCCGGGTGCGTCCAGCCAAGGTCTTGACCGAAAACGATCTCGATGCCCTGCTGGACAAGACAGATTCGCCATTTTTGTTGATCCTGGATGGGGTCACAGATCCCCACAATCTGGGCGCCTGTCTGCGAAATGCCGATGCGGCCGGGGTTCACGGCGTCATAGTGCCCAAAGACAACTCAGTGGGACTGACGCCGACCGTCAGCAAGGTGGCTTGCGGCGCGGCCGAGACAGTACCTCTGTTTCAGGTGACCAACCTGGCGCGTACCATGAAGCGTTTGCAGGAAAGGGGTGTATGGATTGCCGGCACCGCAGGCGAGGCCGACAGCACTTTGTATCAGGCTGACCTCAAGGGGGCTCTGGCCATTGCCATGGGCGCCGAAGGCAAGGGGCTGAGACGCCTGAGCCGCGAAAGTTGCGACACCCTGATCTCTATTCCTATGGCGGGCAGTGTCTCCAGTCTGAACGTGTCGGTGGCGACCGGCATCTGTCTGTTCGAAGCTGTGCGTCAGCGTCTCTAACTGCCGAATATGGCAGCCTCTCTTGAGAATACGGGCCATAAACTGTATAGCAGTGCCGGCCCGTATCCCATGCAACTGCAACAAGGCTATCTGGGTGAAATCTATGGCATGGCGTTCTTCGAGCGCCTCGGTCGGGATTATCATTCTCAGGTAACCGAGAACCAGTTAACAGAAATCCACTTAATAGAAAGCCAAGCCGTGTTTTCTCTACTGTTCAAGGTGGAGCAATATACTGCCAAGGCTTTGCTGAAACAGTTGCCCGAGCTGGCAAGTCTGGACGAGGCGTTGTTGGAGCAGGTGCGCATGCAAGCGCAAAAAGAGGTGGACAGTTGGCTTAAGCTTCCCTGGCATGAACTGCTTGCGGCGCTGCGCCTCTGGGTCGAACCTTACCAGCAAAAATATGCCAAGTGGGCGGATGATGCCGAGAGTAACTCTGAGTACGGCGCAGCCTTTCGTCTGTTGGAGCGGCATGAAACCGCCATCTATCGCTATCTGCAGGCGCTTGAGCGCGGTGACCAGCGTTCAGCGTTAATCCTGGAGTGTTTTCTTGGAGCTCTTTAGTTGAAAGAGCTCTTCAAGTGCGGAAATTACTGGAAGGTATAGAGCAGGTTGAAGGTGGTGATGGTATCTGTCTGTTTACTGCCTTCCGGCACCACTTCTGTGTATTTAACGTTGAAGCCTATCTTGAAGGCCCAGTCCTGAAACAGGGTGTTTTTATAGCCCATGTCCAGTGCCAGAGTATTGTTGTTTTCGCCCACCTCGGCGGTCAGGTCGGCAGTGAAGCTGGTGTACTCGTGGATCTTCTGTTCAAACTTGGCCGCGGTCCGTAGGATCACATCTTTCTCGGCTACTGGATCCGGCGCCGCATCAGTTTCTATCGGCATGTTGTATCGGTAACCCGGGCCGACTTCGAGACTCAACTTGGTACGGCGGGTGCTGATGGCATCGAAACCATAACCACTGGACGCGGTATAAATTTCTGTGTAAGAACCGAACTTGTCCCAGATAAATTCGCCGCGGCCGAAGATATAGCCGCCGTTGAGTTTGTAGTTGGACTGCAGTTGCAGATTGTACTTCTCGGCAGTGGTTTTTTCAGAGTCAGAGGCGAAATAGGCCTTGAGGGTTCCTTCCTGTTTGGCGTTTTCCGTGTCGTAAACCAACTTGGTGCGACCATTGAAACTGCTTGAGTCTGTGTTACCTGTGTTGAGCTGAAAGCCGGCCTCAATCTCAGCGGTGAAGTCGCTTGGAGGCTCGCGATAATCCGGAGGCACCAAGGCCCACGCCGAAGTCGGTAGCGCAAACAATAACGCCAATACAGAGGATCTTGTCATTATTCTTATGTCTTTTGCTGTGACTGCCATAAATTTAGCGTCACATAATACCTGCTCATGGGGCCGAGGCAAAGTTATTGCTTGAGTTTACCGCAGCCTTTATGTACTATTTCGCGCCTAATTCAGTCACATTAATTTTCGTTCCTTGCCTCAATTTGGTCTGACTGAGCCAACAACGAGGCTAGATAACCGTAAGGAGCACTAAATGCGTCATTACGAAATCGTATTTATGGTTCACCCTGATCAGAGTGAACAAGTACCAGGTATGATTGAGCGCTACACAGGTGTTATCACCGAAGCTGGCGGTCAAATCCATCGTTTGGAAGACTGGGGTCGTCGCCAACTGGCTTACCCAATCCAGGATCTGCACAAGGCTCACTATGTTCTGATGAACGTTGAGACCACTGCAGAGTCTGTTGAAGAGCTGGAAACTGCTTTCCGTTTCAACGACGCCGTTCTGCGTAGCCTGGTGATGCGCACTAAAGCTGCCATCACTGAAGCATCTCCAATGGCCAAAGCTAAAGACGAGCGCGATTCACGTCGCAGCGCCGTTAGCGAAAAAGCTGCTGAAGAAACCCAAGAAAACGCTGAAGCAAGCGCTGAGTAAGTTTTTCTGTGACCACCAATCACTTGGTGTTGTCCGGTACCGTCATTCGGTCCAGACACTTTGATAGTCCGGCTGGAATACCTCACACGGTACTTCAACTGGAACACAGGTCGCAGCGTTTCGAGGCCGATTTGCCCAGAAACGTCTACTGCCAACTTCAAGTGATATTGAGTGGTGAACGCTTCAAGAGCGTAGCAGACAAGCTGAAAGCGGGTGTGGATATCCAAGTCAGTGGTTTTCTGGCTCTACAACAGAGTCGCAATGGCCAAAGCCGACTGGTGTTACACGCCGAAAATGTCGAATTGAAAAATTAGGAGACTGTCAAATGGCACGTTATTTCCGTCGTCGTAAGTTCTGCCGTTTCACTGCTGAAGGTGTTACGGAGATCGATTACAAAGATATCGCTACTCTGAAAAACTACATCACAGAAAGCGGTAAGATTGTTCCAAGCCGTATCACTGGTACTTCTGCCAAGTATCAGCGTCAACTGGCTCGCGCTATCAAGCGTGCTCGTTATCTGTCACTGCTGCCATACACTGATCTGCATCAGTAATCGGCACTGTTCTAGCTAGAGGAATTGATAATGAACGTTATTCTGCTTGATAAAATCGCAAACCTGGGCAACCTGGGTGACCAGGTATCAGTTAAGGCCGGTTACGCTCGTAACTACCTGCTGCCAAAAGGCAAAGCTGTTGTTGCCAACGCTGAGAACGTAAAAGTTTTCGAAGCTCGTCGTGCTGAGCTGGAAGCCAAGCTGGCTGCCGACCTGGCCGCTGCCACTGCTCGTGCAGAGCAGATCTCTGCTCTGGAAGCGGTTGTTATCGCTTCTAAAGCCGGTGACGAAGGCAAGCTGTTCGGTTCTATCGGTACCCGTGACATCGCTGATGCAGTAACTGCTGCCGGCGTTGAACTGGCCAAAGCCGAAGTACGTCTGCCACTGGGCGCTCTGCGCACTACTGGCGACTTCGAAGTTGAAGTTCAGCTGCACACTGAAGTAAAAGCTGTAGTTAAAGTAACTGTTGTTGCTGAAGCTTAATCCCGGCTTTTACTAGAAAAACACCGCCTTCGGGCGGTGTTTTTTTATGCCTGTTTGCTGGCCGAGGCCGACGGGTTTCCCTTTAATTCTCCTGTCTGCGGATGCCAAACTTAAGTACGCTGTCACTTACCCACAGTTACTGGCACACTTTCACTACCATACTGACATTGATTGAGTATTGGCTATCTCGGCAGTCCCGCTCCTAATTTGATTACCGATAACAACAGAGACAAAAACACCCGCCGGGGCGGGTGTTTTCAGGGTTATTGCAGATTAGTGGCTATCAGTTGCGCACCAGTTCCAGCTCTTTGAGCAGGTTGTCGGCATGATCCACTTCATCCATCATCCACAGAATGTAGCGGATATCCACGTGCACGGCGCGGGTGATGGTGGGGTTGAAGTACCAATCTTTGGTGATGGCTTCATAGGTGGAGTCAAAGTTGAGGCCAACCAGCTCGCCCTTGCCGTTAAACACAGGGGAGCCTGAGTTGCCTCCTGTGGTATCTACGCTGGAGAGGAAGTTAACCGGTACAGAGTTGAACTCGGCCGGGTTATCCAGACAGGAGAACAGGCGGCACAACCAGCTGCGGGGATCCTGATACAAGTGCTGCACCTTATGCTCGCCCAGTCGTCCCTGCTTGATGGCATCCAGCAGCTTCTGCGGTGCATTGTAGGGCTCGACACCTGTGTGCTTGGCGACTATGCCTTCCAACTTGGTAAAGGGTTGCTTGTAGAGCGCATCACGGGACTGATAGCCATCGACCATACCATAGCTGATCCTTAAGGTGCCGTTGGCATCCGGATAGACAGGCTTACCCATGGCCTTGTTATAGGCAATGATCGCCTTCATGTAGGCGGGGCGGGCGATGGACAGCTTACCGGCCAGTTCCTTGTCGGCTTTTTCCTGCGCCATATTGGTGTCGTACAGGGTCACTGCCATGCGAATGAAGGGATCGCTGCTGCTCTCGAAAGCTTCCGGCTTGGCCTGCATCCAGTTGAGGCGTTTCTCTTGGTCGGTCAACTCGGTCAGGGCATACATGCCTTCGAGCTTGTCGCCCAGGCTGATTCCTTGCTCGGGTGTCAGCAACTGGTCCATCACGGCGACCCGGTTATCCTGCGCCAGGTAGGCGTCGATATCCATTTGCCACAGTGTCTTGTCGACGCTGATATCGAAGCTGGAGTCAAGTCGCTTGAGACGGGCGGCGAACATCTTCATGTCACGCTCTTGATAACCCGCTTCGCGCTCGGCATCCGGCTTTTGGTTTTCTTTGGCCAGGCGATAAAGCTGCTTGGCGGCGCCGAGCAGGGCACTGGATTGAGCGTTGTCAAAATAGTAGCTCTGCTGATACTTGTGCTGTTGCTCGGCCAGCAGTTGTTCGAGCTCACTCAGTTGCGCCGTCAGCGGCTGTGCGTCTTTATCTTTGGCCAGCCAGTCGCGGAAGGCATTTTCCTCGACCTGCTTGATAGCGGCAATATCAGTGGCGTGGAAGCCATCCAACAAGCCGTTGAGTTTTTTCATCCGGTTGGCCATGCCGGCCAGAGTACCGGCATACTTGATGGCGATATCCTTGTCGGAAGTGCCCATGCCCTCAATGGTGTCGATTCTGGCCTGATAGCGGGCGGCTTGAGTCGGGTAGAGCCAGTCGCTGGCGAATCTCAACTCTGAGGTCAGGCGGTAGCGGCTGGTTGAACCCGGGTAACCGGCCACAAATACGCCGTCACCGGCCTTGACGCCATCGGCATTGACCTTGAGGAAGCTCTTGGGCTGATAAGGCACGTTATCCTCGGCATAGGCCGCAGGCTTGCCATCCTTGCCGACATAGGCCCTGAGGAAGGTAAAGTCGCCGCTGTGGCGAGGGTATTCATAGTTATCTATGTCGCCACCGTAACCGCCAACACTCTCGGGTGGCGCATAAACCAGGCGCACATCGCGAATAATCAGTTGTTTGATCAGGTAATATTCAAGTCCATTGTGGAAACTACGTACTGAGCAGCGGTAGTTATCGTCGGCTTCACACTCTTTGACCAGCGCCTTGCTGTTGGCCTGGATGGCTTCATAACGCGCCAGTGGCTCGGTCGGTAGATTGGCCGTTATCTTATCAGTGACATCTGTGACCGCCTCGGTGACATAGAGGCGCTCGTTGGGGCCGGCCGAAGGCTCCAGGCGTTGTTCTTTGGCCAAAAAGCCGTCGGCCAGATAGTTGTGTTCTTTGGTGCTGTTGTATTGGATACCCCGATAGGCACAGTGATGGTTGGTGACAACCAATCCTTGGGGTGAGACGAAACTGGCGGTACAATAGCCGAGGCCCACCACGGCGTTCATGGGATACTTTCCGAGATCGGCCAGTTGCTCTGCCGGGATGGCGATGCCGCGCTCACTGAGCTTGTCGGCAATAGAGGGCATTTGGTAAGGTTGCCACTGCCCTTCATCGGCTATGGCGAGGCCAGAGGTCAGCGCCAAGGCTGCAGCCAATGCATTGCGCATGTTCATTCCTTATTTATTGTTAGTGTCCGTTTGGATATGAAAAACAGGTGATTGTAGGTGTAAAATTCCTGTTCTGATTGAACCGGGTTTTATATCACATTTTGCCTGATTGTTGGAGAGTTGGAGATTTATGCAACAGCAAGGTGCCTTTAAGGCCAAAGACAAGCGAAGAGACGTCCAGGTTGACGCGCTCAAGCTGCCTCCCCATTCCATTGAGGCGGAGCAATCCGTGCTCGGGGGACTAATGCTGGATGCAGAGGCCTGGGACAAGGTGTCCGAGGCCGTGGTCAGAGAAGACTTTTACTCCCGTTCCCACAGGCTGATTTTCGGTGCCATGCAAAAGCTGGTAGAAAACGGCCAACCCATAGATTTGATTACGGTTTCAGAACAACTGGAACTGACTGACGAGCTGGAAGATGCCGGTGGTTTTACCTATCTGGGTGAGATCGCCAAGAACACCCCCAGCGCCGGTAATATTCTCTCCTACGCCGAAATCGTGCGCGAGCGTGCCGTGGTGCGGGAGATGATCCGGGTAGCACATGAGATTGCCGATGCCGGTTACAACCCTGAGGGGCGGGACTCAGGCGCCTTGCTGGACTTGGCCGAAACCAAGGTGTTCAAGATAGCCGAGCAGCGCGCCAACGCCAACGAGGGCCCGGAGGGGATCAAGACCATCCTCGAAAAAACCGTCGACAAGATTGAGCAGCTGTACAACAACCCGCACAACGGTGTGACCGGGGTATCCAGCGGTTTCTCCGATCTGGATAAGATGACCGCAGGTTTCCAATCCGGTGACCTGATCATTGTCGCGGCCCGTCCTTCCATGGGTAAGACCACCTTTGCGATGAACCTGTGTGAATATGCGGCGCTCAATGAAAACAAGCCAGTGCTTATTTTCAGTCTAGAGATGCCCTCGGAACAGATCATGATGCGTATGCTGGCGTCGCTTGGCCGGGTAGATCAGACCAAGATACGTACCGGCCAGCTGGATGATGATGATTGGGCGCGGGTGTCCTCTACCATGGGGATCATGCTCGAGCAGGGCAAGATGTATATCGATGACAGCTCGGGCCTGACGCCGACCGAAGTGCGCAGCAGGGCCAGGCGTATCGCCCGGGAATACGGCGGTCTGTCTATGATCATGGTCGACTACCTGCAGCTGATGCAGGTGCCGGCGCTGGCCGATAACCGGACCCTGGAAATTGCTGAAATCTCCCGCTCGCTCAAGGCCTTGGCCAAGGAGCTGGAGATCCCGGTGATCGCCCTGTCACAGCTGAACCGCTCATTGGAGCAAAGGGCCGATAAGCGCCCGGTAAACTCTGACTTGCGTGAATCCGGCTCTATCGAGCAGGATGCGGACCTTATCATGTTTATTTATCGTGACGAGGTGTATAACGACGATTCGCCCGATAAAGGCACGGCAGAGATCATCATAGGTAAGCAACGTAACGGCCCCATCGGCCGGGTCAGGCTGACTTTCCAGGGGATGTTCTCCCGCTTTGACAATTACGCCGGTCCGCAATTTGAAGAGGACTAAACCTCTGCGGACGGTTTTCCCGGCGCGGCCAGAGAGCGCGCCATCCAATCCAAGATTGAAGGTAAGCTTTGAAACCCTTTCCCAGAGCAGAGATTAGCAGCCGGGCGCTGCAACATAATCTGGCCAGGCTGCGTGAGATCGCGCCCGCCAGCAAAGTTATTGCTGTCGTCAAGGCCAACGGCTATGGCCACGGCTCACTGAACGTGGCCAAGAGCCTGAACAGTGCCGACGGCTTCGGTCTGGCGCGGCTCGAAGAAGCGTTGGAGCTCAGGGCCGGTGGCGTAACGGCCAAGCTGTTGTTGCTCGAAGGTTTTTTTCGCAGTACTGAGTTGCCTCTACTGGTTAAGCATGACATAGACACTGTGGTGCATCATGAGTCGCAGTTGCAGATGCTGGAGCAAGCCAAGCTGGATAAGCCGGTAACTGTGTGGCTCAAGGTCGACAGCGGCATGCACAGATTGGGTTTTCGCAGCGACGAGTTTAGCGAAGTGTATCAGCGGCTGCTGGATTGCCCGCAAGTGGCCAAGCCCATCAATCTGATGACCCATTTCGCCTGCGCCGATGAGCCGGACAATGACTATACCCGCAAGCAGTTGGAGCATTTCAACCAGCTCACCGCCGGGTTGGATGGCGACCGCAGTCTGGCCAACTCGGCCGGTGCCCTCTATTGGCCCAGCAGCCAGCAAAACTGGATTCGCCCGGGTATCGCTCTCTATGGGGTGTCGCCTGTTGTCGGTGACAGAGGCGCCAACCACGACCTGCAACCGGCCATGAGTCTGGTGTCACAACTGATAGCCGTGCGCGAGCACAAGGCCGGGGAGAGCGTGGGCTACGGGAGTTTTTGGCGCTCATCAAGAGATACCCGCCTCGGCGTGGTGGCCATAGGTTATGGTGACGGTTATCCACGCAATGCTCCCGAAGGCACGCCTGTGTTGATCAATGGTCGCCGGGTGCCTGTGGTTGGCAGGGTGTCCATGGATATGCTGACTGTGGATCTGGGGCCGGATGCCCGGGATGCGGTCGGTGATGATGCCCTCTTGTGGGGCCCGGCGTTACCGGTAGAAGAGGTGGCGGCTCATATCGAAACCGTGGCTTATGAACTGGTGACCAAGTTGACTCCCAGAGTGGCCGTCTGCCTCGATTGAGTGAGTCATGCCATTGAGTTGGCAAACAATAAAGGGCGCCTCGGCGCCCTTTGTCATTACTGATCCTCGAAACAGATCTCTATGTAGGCCGAGCCCTTGGGTGCGACAAAAGGCATGATGATCTTCTTGCCCTGGGCCTGATGGGAAATCTTGTGACCTATGCCGGAAACCACCACAGGGGTGGCCATTTCAAACTCATAGCCCTTGTCCGACAGCAGGTTCTTGGCGCCGCCGGTCACCATGTTGGTGATTTCCCCCACCAGATCTGTCACTTCTTCATTGATATTGCCGGGATTCTCTCCCAACATATTTTGCATTATCTCCAGGATCAGTCCTTGTTCAAAGGTGATCGACAGCGACCCTTTGGTCTGAGGGCCCACCATACCGATAAGCCCGGAGACATCACCTTTGGCCAGGTTGTCTGTCTTGAGTCTGGGCTTGCCCGGGGTCAACTGCATATTGGCCATGGTGGAAACTACGTTGAGGAGTGACTGGAGAAAGGGATTGATAAAAGTGACATTCATGCCGGATTTGTTCCTCTTGCTGCCAAGGGATGCGGATAGTGCAAGGCTAATCCATAAGCGGTTTGACTCCCGCCCACTGGATCACACTCTTATTAGCTTAGAACAATGGCTTGGGCTCTGTGGCGATTTCTTGCCCGGAAAAACTGTGCCCGGCATAAAAACCGGGCACAGAGCGAGCTTCAGGAGACTTTTTCGATTTTTGCCGGTAACCCCTGGCGGGCCGAGGCGCCGCTGGCCCAATCCACCAGAGGGTAGGAACCCGAACGGCTGGGATCCAGCACGGCGAGATCGTTGAGGTTAACCCCGGCGCGGATCAGCGGATTGGCAGCAACCTGCTTGTCATCTATGCTGAATGCTCGCGCGCCGAGCTCCTTGTGACCAAAGCCGTGTTCTATGGCGATGCACTCGGGATGCACACCGGCGACACATTCCACCAGTGCCAGCACACTGCCGTTGGGGGTGCTGATTTTCACTGTATCCCCCGTGGTTATCCCCAATCTTTGGGCCGTGTCTTTGTTGATCCGTACCGGATTATTGGGGTGCACCTGCCTGAGCCTGTCAGAGCCGATACTCATGGAGCTCATGGTGTGCGACTTGTAGCTCGACAGCAACATGGGCCAGGACTGGCGGTCGAAGGCTTGCCTGAGCGCTGTGCCATCGGCCAGGCGTTGACCATAGCTGCGCGGACAGCCACTGAGAAACTCGCCGCTCTGGGAGTGACGGCGACTGCCCACCTGGGGGTTCCACAGCATCATCGGCTTGGGCCAGACTTTGGTGGGGTTGCCTTCGGCGTCCCTGGCCTGGTTCATTGATTCGAACCGGCCACCGCGGGCATAGAGATAAGCCACTCTCGATGCTTCCTCTTCGCCGAGACGGGCCTTGAGTTCGGGAATAATCCTGGCAACCCCGGACCAATAGAGATCTTCCTTGCCGATGGCGGGGACTTTCTCTCCCAACCAGGCGACGTTGGCGGCGCCGTAGAGAGAAAAGTCGGCGGCGCGGGTCAACGGGTGGCGTGTGCCATCATGGGCCAGCACCGCATTTTCACCGAAGCCGGGCAAGGCCAGCGCTATGGCAATCCGGGTAAGAAAGCTTTCCATGCACACGGGATCGCCATCCACTGTGTGTTCCACCCTGGGTTTGACTATCGGCCAGCGGCCGGTGGCTATCTTGGTCATGGTGCCCTGCCAGGCAGAGGTCCAGCCCCAGGACTCGTAGGTGAGGGTATCAGGCACTATATAGTCGGACAGTGCCGTGGTTTCGTTGATAAAGCTGTCGATACTGATAAACAGCGGCAGCACCTTGGGGTCTTTGAGTTTTTCGCCTATGGCGGCGCCGAGCCCGGCCTGGCCATAGACAGGGTTGCCCATATGGTTGATCCAGGCCTTGAGCGAATAGGGGTAACCGTTGACCGCCGCGGTTAGATGCTCGCTCAGCATGGGCGCCGAGATCGGGAACCAGGGTTCCCTGGCCGGGTAGGGGGACTCGCCGGCCTGCTGCTTGCGCTTGTATTCCGAGCTTTTTTCATAGGGGAAACGGGAGCGTGACAGGAATACTCCCTTGGGCTGCACCATGCCGTCAAACTCGGCCAGATTGTAGCGTGGGCCTTTGCCGAAGGCCGGGAAAGTGCCGCCCTTGGCCAGCGCGCCGCCCTTTTGGTTGATATTGCCTATCATGGCGTTGAGCATCATGATGGCCCAGGCGGTATAGAAGCCATCACTGCTCATGGTGCCGCCGTGGCTGATCACCGCCGCCTTGCTGCCATGGCTGGTGAACTTGTTGGCCAGGGCCTCAATCTCATCGACCGGCACATCGCATTCGGCGCTGTATTGCGCCAACGTCTTGAGCCGGGCCGATTCGGCCAGCAGGCTGAAACTGCTCTTGCAGGCCAGGCTCTGGCCATTTTGGCCTGTGAGTCTGCGGTCTACTTCGAGCTGCGCCTTGGGGCAGGCTTCGGCGGCCATGGGTTCACCGCTGACGGCGTCCAGCACCAGCAAGGGGTCTTCATCACCGAAGGGCTTGCCGCTGAAGGCCAAACCCAATTCGCTGGCGTGCAGATATTGGCCGTATCTCGGATGCGCCTGGTCTGAATGCACCAGGAAACCGGCATTACTGAAACCGCGGAAACCGGCTGTTTTAGCGGCCTTGGCATTGGGAGCACTGAGAAACTCGGCGCTGTAGCGCTGATTGTCGATGATCCAGCGCAACATGGCCATCGCCAGCGAGGCGTCTGTGGCCGGGCGGATCGGCAACCAGACATTGTCCGGCGCCGACGCCAGGTTGGAGGTGTTGGGCAGCATGGGCGAAACCACAACATAGCTGAAGTTGCGGTTGTTGACCCTGGCATTGGCCAGTTGCCGTGCTTGGCGCTTGAAGGGGTTGCCGGACTGCTGCGGTGAAGTGCCGATGAACAGCAGAAACTCGGCATGATCCCAGTCCGGTTTCAAGTGGGCGTACTTTTTCAGATCGTCCAGCAAGGCGCCGGCACCGGCCCGATAGCTGAAGCCACAGTAAGAGCCGTGGTTGGCAAAGTTACGGGTGCCGAAGCTGTTGAAGGTGAAGCGTTTTATCAGCGTGTCCCGCCCCTCATCCGAGGCGTTGCTGACCAACAGCTGATTGGCCTTGGGGCCGTATTCAGGGTTGGCGGGATCCAAAGGCGTATTGAGATCGCGAATCGCCCTGAGTCCATCCACATGGCCTTCACCAAACAGATCGCCGCCTTCGACAACCTCCTTGAGCAACTGCTCGAAGGCTATGCTCTGCCACTGGCCCGAACCTCTGGGGCCGACCCGTTTCAGGCAGCGTGTTACCCGATAGGGGCTGTCCAATAACTCCAGCATGGCGTTACCGCGGGCGCAGGCGGTGGAACGTCCGGCAAGCCCCTGCTCCTGCCAGGCGCTGGTGGACACCAGGGCATCGCGCACCGGGGTGTCAAAGTCCAGGTGTTCACGGGCCGACAGTGGATGATAAGGATTACCACTGATACGGATAATGCTGTCGGTTTCATTATCGATACGGGCCCGTACCCCGCATTTGGTCCAGCAGCCGAAACACATGGTGTTGGCCAGACGCTGGTTGTCATTGGCGCTCAGTTGGCCGCTATTCAGGTCAACCCTGAGCTCAGGTGCCAGCGAGTTGCCATGAATCGCTTCTTGGGTATTTTTGCCCGAGCTGCCATTGACCAGGCCCTTGCCCAACTGGGTCAGGGTGTGGCTGTAGCCTGCAACAAACAGTCCGGTACCACCTGTGATGGCAGCCCCTTTGATAAAACGGCGTTTACTCTTATCCATTATGCGGCTCCTTTCAGTCCGGTGGCAGACTGACGTATCAGTTCGGAAATCAGGGTGATCAGGGCCAGCCATAGGCCAAAGGTACCCAGGATCCCCAGCAGCCCCTGTGGGCCCCAGGGCAGTTCATAGAAGTAGGTGCCGGCGCCATACTTGGGATCTGTCTGCGCCTGGATAAGCACCAGCCAGCGAAAGCCCCAAGCCAGGTGGATGGCGGCAAAGCTGCCAAACAGCAAGGCCCAGCGGGGCAGATGTCTGAAGGCCAGCAGCAGCGCCAACAAGGCCAGGGTTGCCAGCACCCAGATAGCGGCCAGTTGCCAACTGGGGCTGTCGCCGAGCAGTAATCTGGCTTCATTGGCGCTGTTGCCGCCACTGATAGCCCAGCCGATAAGCAACAGGGCAAACAGGGCGAAAGAGCCACGCAGCCAGAGCAGCAGCTGTTTGTCTGTCTCCTGCTTATGGCCATTGAACAGGCGGTTGAGCCAAATCAGCATGCCGCTGCCGGCGGCCAGGGCGCTGGCGGCGAACAGAGGCGGCAGCCAGTAGCTGTGCCACAGCGGTCTGGCCTTGATCGCCATGGTTTCCATGCCGGTGTAGAGGGCGATACTCAGGCCGCTGAGCAGGGCAACCCAGGCCAGAGGCTTGAGCCAGGGCTCGCCTTGCCAGTTCCCCAGGCGTAACCAGTATCCCAGGCGGCTCCAGCCATCTTTGGGCTGAGTCGGAAGGGAAGGGCGCAGCAAGAGGTAGGCAAAGGCCAGCGCCGCTGCCATAAACAGCGGCAGTAACCAGGCGCCATACCACATCCAGGAATCCGGTCTGAGCTGCATATAGAAGTGCCAGGCGCGGGCGGGTTGGTGCAGATCGGCCAAGAGTGCCACAGGTGCCACAATGGCTGTGCTGAGGATCAGGCTGCCGCAGAGTGTCAGCAGGCGCCTATCTTTGGCGCCGGGGCGGATAATGGTCAGCGCCGCAATCCACACCGCGGAATAGGCCAGTCCCATCATAAAGAAGTATTGCACCGCCCAGGGTAACCAGGTGATGGCGATATCCGGGGTCAAGATCTCTTTAATGTCCATGGTGCAACTCCTCTCCAGTGGCGGTCATCAGGCTGCGAACCGGTGCTTCGCCGCGGATCCTTTCTTCAAATGCGGCTGTCATCCCCAGATAGAATACGCAGGGCGAGGTTTCGGCCGAGGGCTTGAGTACCTTGATCTCGTCTCTATGTTCGGCCAGCATGCGACTGATTTGGCTGCCGGGATCGTTGAGATCGCCGATGATCCTGGCTTCACCGACACAGGTTTCGACGCAGGCGGGCAGCAAGCCCGCTTCCAGCCGATGGGCGCAGAAGGTGCACTTGTCGGCGGTGTTGGTGTCATGGTTGATAAAGCGCGCATCGTAGGGGCAGGCCTGGACACAGTAACCGCAGCCAACACACCAGTGGCTGTCGACCACCACTATGCCGTCCTGGCGCTGGAATGTGGCGCCAGTGGGGCAAACCGGGATGCAGGGGGGATTTTCGCAGTGGTTGCAGAGCCTGGGCAGCATCATAAAGGCGCTTTCCTGTCCTTGGGTCACTTCATACTGGTTGACTGTGGTACGAAACTGCCCTAATGGGGGTTGGTTTTCTATGGTGCAGGCGACAGTACAAGCCTGGCAACCGACGCAGCGGCGCAGATCGATCAGCATGCCATAGCGTTTGCCACTGGTTGCCTGGGGCTTGGCGGTCGATGCCTGGGCGACGGGCAAAAACGCAGCTCCGGCGCTGATGGCGGCGATTTGCCCCAGTAGTTGACGTTTACTCTTGTCCATACAGACTCCTGAGTCTTGCGGTGATTGGAAACCCACCGGGCTCCTGTTGCCTGTATTCTCGGCAACTGGCGCCCTTGGTCTCTATAGTGGTTTTCCACATATCGGGGCCGCTATTGATCCAGCGCAAGAAATTGAGGCTAGAATGGCGGGCAGACTGACGCTGACCCAGCCGCTTGTGGCCGCAAGATTTCCTAACCGGAGCTAAAACCAAGAGATGAGAACCCTGTATCTGCTGTGTTATCTGTTTGCGGCTGTACTGCTCGGCCATTGGCCGTCAGCTGCGGCAGCGACTGAGCCTTTGCCGCTATCAGGCCCAGCCATGACAACCGGAGTGTTGACCGATAAGGCGGTGGTGGATATAGGCGTGTTGGCTACCCGGGGCTACAGCGACAGCATCAACCGCTGGCAACCCACCATGAATTGGCTCGAGCAGCAGATCCCGGGATATTACTTTCGCCTGCACCCCTTGACGCTGGAGCAGCTGTCGCAGGCGGTGGCCGCCCAGGAGCTGGACTTTGTGATCACCAACCCAGGTCAATCTGTACTGTTGGCGCGGCAGTATTCCCTAAGCTGGCTGGCGACCCTCAAGAGCCGCCTCAACGCCGGTGAGCCGATGCAGGTGGGTTCGGCGCTGGTGGTAAGAAGCGAGTCCAGCCTGCAACATCTGCAAGATCTCAGGCACAAGCGTCTGGGGATAGTTTCGACCCAGGCCTTCGGCGGCTACCTGACCTTGGTGTATGAAGCGCGGCTCAAGCAGATTGATCTGCCAAGCTATGTGGCCGAGATCCAATCTTTGGGATTCCCGCTGGATAATCTGCTCTATCGCCTGCGCGATGGCAGCATAGACGCCGCCGTGGTGCCAGTCTGCCAATTGGAGCAGATGGCGGCGGAGGGGCTTATTGATGCCGGGCATTATCGGGTGCTGGACAACCAGGCGCCGGCAGGGTTTGCCTGCGAGGTGTCTACCCGCCTCTATCCCAACTGGTCCATGGCCAAGACCAGCCGTGCCGGTCAGGGGCTGGCCAAGCAGTTGACCTTGGCCCTATTGGCACTGCCGGAAGACAGTGAGGCGGCCAAAATGTCCGGCTCGCTGGGGTGGACCACGGCGGTCAGTCAACTGGCCATTGATAAGCTGCTCAAGGATCTGGACCTGCACCCATTGCAGGCGCCTTGGTGGCAAAGGGCGCTGCAGTGGCTCAAGGCCCACAGTCATTGGGGCTGGAGCTTGCTGGCGCTGCTGGTGCTGCTCAACGGTTATCACTTCTGGCTCGAATACAGTTTCAGCCGCCGCGGCCGGGAACTGGCCAAGGCCCAACGGCAACTGAGTGAAAACCTCAGTTTGCTGGAACATGCCCAGCGGGCGGCGGTGGCCGGTGAACTGGGTGCCAGCCTGGCCCATGAGCTGAACCAACCTTTGGCGGCCATAGGCAACTATTGCCACGGCGCTAGTGTCAGGCTGCAACAGGGGCAACTGGACAAGTTGCCGCTGGCACTGGAACAGATACAGGCGGAAGTGGGTCGCGCTCACGGTATCATTCAAAGGCTCAGGGGGCTTTTGAAAAAGCGCCCGCCGCAAAAACAGTTGCAGCCGTTCAGCCCCTTGCTGAGCGAGACGCTGACTCTGCTGGGGCATGAACTTGAGAAACAAGCGATCCGCGTCGATTGGCAGATTGTCGGCGAAGAAAGCCCCATGCAACTGGA
Organism: Shewanella chilikensis; assembly: GCF_037953065.1. NCBI lineage: Bacteria > Pseudomonadati > Pseudomonadota > Gammaproteobacteria > Alteromonadales > Shewanellaceae > Shewanella > Shewanella chilikensis. Next base: position 711,406 of record NZ_CP149966.1, read on the forward strand.
TACGGTCGCCATGCAGCAACTCTTGTTGAATCTGCTTAAGAATGCCATCGAAGCCTTGGCTGAAGAGCCTAAAGCCGAGCGAATTATTGCGCTGCGGCTGGATTATCAATCTCAGCCCGGCAAGCTCTTGCTGGAAGTGCAGGACAATGGCCCAGGGCTTAAACAGGATGGCAAGAGCCTGATGCAGGCCTTTACCAGTACCAAGAAAGATGGCCTGGGTCTGGGGCTGGTGATCTGCCGGGAAATCGCCGAGAGCCATGGCGGCAGCATCAGTCTGCTGCAGCCGCCTGAGGGCGGTTGTCTGGTCACTGTGGTGCTGGCTTAAACCCGTTTTGCCAAGGAGAAAGAAAAATGCCGGGACAATTTGTGGCCCAAAACAGTTCACCAACCGATGACAAGCGTCAGTCAGTCTATCTGGTGGATGACGATGATTCGGTGCGGCGTTCGTTGGGGTTTATGCTGGAAGGCTATGGTTTTGAGGTGCAGGCCTTTGAAGATGCCGAGCATTTTCTCAAGGCGCAGCTATTGGAGCAGCCCGGCTGCCTGATCCTCGATATGCGTATGCCAGGGCTCAGTGGGGCGCAGCTGCAGCAGCTGCTCAACGAGCGTAATAGCCCGTTGGCGGTGATCTTTCTCACCGGTCATGGCGACGTGCCGCTGGCGGTGGATGCGCTTAAATCCGGCGCGGTGGACTTTTTTCAAAAACCCGCCGATGGCGCTCGCCTGGCCGAGGCGGTCACCAAGGCACTGAATCACTCTGCCGAAATCGCCAAGCGACGAAAGCTGCAAGGTATCTATCAGGCGCTGACTCCGAGAGAGAAAGAGATATTGCATCTCATCGCCAAGGGCTATAAGAACCAGCAGATAGCCGACGAACTCTGCATCGCCATGCGCACAGTGGAGATCCACAGATCCAACCTGATGAAGGGCATGCAGGTGAGCTCGCTGGCTGAGATGTTGTTGATTTATGCCGGGATAGAGACAGAGTTTGAGTAACTCAGATCCAAAGTCTTCGGCGGCAACAGAATGACCTTTGATTCGGGTTTATGAGCGGGATTTATCTACGGCTGTCGTTTTATGGCCGCAGAGGGTAAAATAGCGGCCCATTTTTGCGTACCGGATCTGTTAATGCCAAGCCCTATCGATGCCAACCGCCGTTTTTCCATTGCCCCCATGCTCGATTGGACGGATCGCCACTATCGTTACTTTGCCCGGCTGATGTCGAGTCAGACGCTGCTCTACACTGAGATGGTGACCACAGGCGCGATACTGCATGGCAAGGGCGATTATCTGGCTTATAACCAGGAAGAGCACCCGCTGGCATTGCAACTGGGTGGCTCCAATGTTGAGGATCTGGCCCGCTGCGCTGAAATCGCCCGGCAAAGGGGGTATGACGAAGTTAACCTCAATGTGGGATGCCCTTCGGATAGAGTACAGAACGGCCGCTTTGGTGCTTGTTTGATGGAAGAGCCCGAGCTGGTGGCCCATTGCGTCGATGCCATGCGCCAGAAGGTGGATATTCCGGTGACGGTCAAGACCCGCATCGGCATAGATGACAAAGATTCCTACGAATTTCTTGGTGACTTCATTACCAAGGTGAGTGCCGCCGGCTGCGATACTTTCATCATTCATGCCCGCAAGGCCTGGTTGCAGGGGCTTAGTCCCAAGGAAAACCGTGAGATCCCGCCATTGGATTATCCCCGGGTGTATCAATTGAAGCAGGATTTTCCCGGTCTGCATATCAGCATCAATGGTGGTATCAAGAGCTTTGAAGATATGCATACCCATCTGGCCCAGCTGGACGGGGTGATGGTGGGGCGAGAAGCCTACCAAAATCCCTATCTGCTGGCCGAGGTGGATCAGAAGATCTTTGGCCTCGATAGCCAGGTTATGAGTCGCGATCAGGTGGTGGATGCCATGTTGCCCTATGTGGAAGCTCATCTGCAGTCGGGTGGCCGCTTGAATCATATCAGCAGACACATGACTGGCCTTTATCAGGGGATCCCCGGTTCTCGCAGTTGGCGCCGTCATCTGAGCGAGAATGCCCACAAGCCGGGTGCCGGTATCGAAGTGCTGCTTAAGGCTCGTGAAATGATGCACAGCGGAGTTTGACCTTGCTGTAATACCCGAGTGGTGAAAATCGCTATGGTGATAGTGCTTTTTACCAACAGATAGGGAATTGCTGTATTTTTGTGCTGTTACGGTCAGTCATTCAGTGTTAATGATTGGCCGTTTTTATTTTTTATTTCATTTAATATCATATCCTTAATCGAAATTTTTCCCAATTGGCACGCCCTTTGAATTAGTCATCTTGACCGCTGACCCGTTCAGCTTAACCAGAAAGGGATGACAAGCATGAAAACTTCCAACCTGACTATTCAATCTTTGCTTCTTGGCGTTGTTTTAGCTTCAGCCAGTGTTTCAGCCCAGGCCGATGTACTGCCTACTCAACCTATCCTCAGTGCTGTTGAGCAGAACCTGAGTCAGCAGGCTCAGACCATGTTGCTCAGTGCCAAGCGCGAAATGCTGGCCTCTCTGCAACAGGAACTGGAGCGTAGCGTGGCCCAACTGAGCGACGAGATGACTCAAGAAATCCTGAGTCAGATCACCGAATTACCCGTGGAGACCAGTGTTCTGACCCAAGCCAAGGATTGAGGTGCCTATGTGGATAAATAGCACCTTGGCACTACTGATGTTTCTGCCGTTGCTTGGTTACACCCTGATGGCGTTGTTAGCCTGCGGTGCCCGGCAGATACAGTTAACGAGATAATCGGAGTCAGTTATGTTTGATTTGGAACGTACACTCAAGGGAAATTCTTCCATCGTCTGTGGCCTATGCCGCGATATGGCCGAGCGTTTTGGCTGGTCGGTATTCTGGACCCGAATTGTTGCCGCAGTCATCACTCTGATGCACCCATTACTCGGATTGACGGCTTACTTTGCCCTGGCACTGCTGTGGCCCAAGTGGGTGAAATGAGTATGTATAACAAGAGTCGAAACAAGCACAGAAGATATAGGTTGCTGTCTCAGTTACTGGTGTGGAGCATAGTCGGCGCGCTGATCCTTATGGTCTCTCTGCTCAGCCGCGAGTTTATGTCAGTGGGGATCTGGGGTAGCCCGTTTTTATGGCTGGATGCCGAGAACTGGAGTTGGGTGTTGACCCTGATAACCGCGATGCTGGCATTGGTGTGGGCCGCAATGACTTTCAGTGTGTTGGCAGTGGTGTGCGTACTTTGTGTTGCTGCGGCATTACTGATGTTTATCAGCGGCTTTGCAATGATTTGGCCCGTGCTGGTTTTGGCATTGGCAGTATGGGGAATAGGCAAGTCCAGTCAATGGCAGGAGTAGTGTTGCTGCGACTGGCTTGGTGTCAGCCCAGCCGCAGCAACATTGGATTCAGCCTCGATGATTTAGCCTTTGTTGAGAAACTGGCGGAAAACCGCTTTGGCTTCATCACTCTGCAGACGCTGGCCGAAGAGTTCCAACTCCTGATGCATCTGGTGTTGTACCCGGCTCTTGTGTGGCCGCATAAGTTGTCTGGTGAGTTGCAGCGCCTGAGGTGGCTTGGAAGCCAAGGCTTTGGCCTTTTCCAGCGCATAAGGTAAGAGTTCCACCGGACTCAACATGCGGTTGATGAGTTTGAGATCCAGCGCCGTTTCGGCATCGAAACTTTCGCCCAGCAACAGCAGCTCAGAGGCCTTTTGGTAACCGACCAACTCAGGCAGTAGCAGGCTGGAACCGGCTTCAGGCACTAGTGCCAGGTCGATAAAGGGCAAACGGAACTGGGCTGTGTTATCGGCATAGACCAGGTCACAATGCAGCAGCAGCGTGGTGCCAATTCCGACAGCAGCGCCGCTGACGGCGGCGACCAAGGGCTTTTTCAGCTCCAGCAGGCAAAAGAGAAACCGCACCGCTGGGTGGTTGGGCCCCAGATCCGGCTGCTTGAGAAAATCCGCTACATCGTTGCCTGAAGTAAAGCAGTTTTCACTGCCTGTCAGCAGAAAGGCACGGATCTCGTTGTCCGCTTCCCCCTGGATCAGGTATTCTGTAAGCTGCTTATACATATCGAGATCGAGGGCGTTACGTTTATCCGGGCGGTTAAAACGTATGATACGTACACCCTGCTCATCCTGAACCTGAATCGTGCTCATTCGTTGTTTCCTTTACTGACGAAATGGGTTTTACATGGAGTTTAAGACATAGATGGCGATATTCAAACAACTGTTTAAAGTTATCTTGCTGGCCGGCATCAGTGCTAGCGCCTTCGCCTCGAACATAATGCTCGAACAAGGATATATCCGGGCCATGCCTGCTTCTGTTCCCAATACGGCGGCGTATCTGACACTCAGCAACCATGGTCCGGCGACTGAGCTGGTTTCTGCCAGTACCCCTGTGGCCCGTGAAGCCATGCTGCATACTCTGATTGAAGAAGACGGCCTGGTTAAAATGCGTCATGTGGCGGCATTTCCGCTTCCAGAGCATGGTCAGTTGACGCTGCAAAGCAGTGGCGATCACATCATGATCATGGGCCTCAAGGCGCCGTTGCAGCTGGGGCAAAAAGTGCCTGTGACACTGGGTTTTGCCAATGGTGAAACCCTCAATATTGAACTCGAAGTAAAATCCCCCCATGATGCTCCTGCAGCGCAAGAGCATCATCACCATCATTAAGGAGAACCCGGGATGCAAATGACATGGAAAAAAGGTGTCGGTGCTGCGGCCATAGTGTTCGTTATCGCATACGGCATCAGTGTTTGGTGGAGTATTGAACCCGATGTATTGACCCCTGAGGTGATGACATCGGAAAAAGGCGAAAAGATAACAGGTTATGCCACCACCAGCGCGCTGATAAATACCATGGAGACCTTGCTGGATAAGCAAGGAGGTTGGTTGTCCAACGACATGATGCCGCCTTCTGTGATGATGGACAACATGCCGGCGTTTGAATTCGGCGCCTTGGAACAGGTGCGGGATCTCGCCTTGATCATGCGCAAAGAGTTCAGCCGCTCCCAGTCGCAGTCCACCGCCGACAAAGATCTGCTGGAAGCGCACTCCAAGCTGAATATCGAGCACACCAGTTGGCTGGTGCCCAGTGCTGAGAGCGAGTATCGCGATGCTATCAAGCTATTGAAGGTTTACCGGGCGCGGATGATGGATCCCAATAACCCGGATGCCCAGTTTTATGCCCGCGCCGACAACCTCAATGAATGGTTGAAAGAGGTGCAGAAGCGTTTGGGCAGCATGTCGCAGCGTCTGGCCGCCAGTGTTGGTCAGGAGAGGCTGAATACCGATCTGGCCGGCGACAGTGCCGCCCGTCAGTCGACCCCCAACCTGGCGAGTCAGCAGATAAAGACCAGCTGGTGGCAAATAGACGATGTCTTCTATGAATCCAGAGGCTCTGCCTGGGCCTTGCTGAATTTCATGAAGGCGGTAGAGGTCGATTTTGCTGACGTACTGAAGAAAAAGAATGCCGAAGTGAGTCTCAAACAGATCATCCGTGAACTGGAAGCGACTCAGCAAACAGTCTGGAGCCCAATGATCCTCAACGGTTCCGGATTCGGTTTGGTGGCCAACCATTCTTTGGTGATGGCCAACTATGTGTCCCGCGCCAATGCCGCGGTGATTGATTTAACCAACTTGCTTTCACAGGGTTAATTTATGAAAAAGACTTTATTGGCGACAGCCTTGCTGGCTTCTTTGATGGCGACTTCCGCCCAGGCAGCAACAGTCGTAGGCTTTAAGGTAGGCGCCGATTACTGGAAAGGAGATGCCAGCGGTACTTTCGCCGAGAAAGGCCAGCCGCAGCAGGAGTTCAACTATGACTCTTCCGCCCAGTACAGCCTTTGGTTCAGCGTTGAGCACCCTGTGCCACTGCTGCCCAACCTGAAGATCCGCGAAAACCGCCTGAAAGAAGATGGCGCTATGAGCAATGCCAACTTCAACTTCAATGGCCACACCTTCAGCGGTGATGTGTATGCTACGGCCGACCTGAGCAACACAGACTTTATCCTCTACTATGAATTACTGGACAATGACCTGGTTGCTCTCGATGTAGGTGGTGCCTACAAGTTGATGGATGGTTCTTTCCGGGTGGCTGACAAGGGGCATCCTGAAGAGCGTGATATCGACAGCGGTGTGGTTATGGGTTATGCCAATGCTGAAGTTGGTCTGCCATTCTTCGGCCTGTACGCCTTTGCCGATGTGTTAGCCGGTATCAATGAGTCCAGTGTTTATGACTACCAAGTAGGTCTGGGCTGGGAGTTTGATGGTGTGGCGCTGGATACCCGGGTGCGTGCCGGCTATCGCGACTTTAAATTTGACGTAAACGGTTTCAATGGCATGAGCAGCAATATGCAGTTTGACGGCTTCTTTGCCGGTGTGGAACTGGTGTTCTAATTCCGTTATCCGTTGATAAGTCCCAATAAAAAACCGCCAGCTGGCGGTTTTTTATTGGTTAAGCTCCAGCTTATTGCTGTGCAGGAGTTGTCAGGCCGTTGTTGATGGAGATGACATCATCTTCATTCAGAGTACCTGTGGCCTGCTTCAGTGCCAATATCGACTTGATATAGCCGTATCGGGCGTTGGACAGCTGGCGTTTGGAATCATACAGATCCCGGGTACGGTTCAGCACGTCAACTATGGTACGGGTACCCACTTCAAAACCGGCTTGAGTGGCTTTCAATGCACTTTCGGAAGAGAGCACTGACTGCTCATAGGCCTTGATGGAGCTGATAGAAGCGCCAACGTTGTTGAAGTTGTTGCGAACATTTTTGACTACCTGGCGGTAGGTCTGCTCCAATCTCTGGCTGGCTTCAACATAGGCATATTGCGCTTGTTTCACCTGAGAGCTGACTTTGAAACCTTCAAAGATAGGCACGCTCAGGTTAACGCCTACGGTACCGTTATCGAAGTCAGGTTGATTCTGACTGCCGATTTCTTGCTCCAGGCCCTTGGTATAACCGGCATTCAGGCTCAGAGACGGCATATGGCCGGCTTTATAGAGGCTGATGGTTTCCTGGGCGATATCTTTACCGATACGCTGGGTCAGCAGATCGACACTGTTGGTCTCGGCCATTTTAAGCCAATCGTTTGGCATGGCTGGAGTTGGGCTGGCCGCAGAGAAACGGTCTGTATCCAGAATGTCGATGCTCTTGTGATCTATGCCGGTGATTTCACGCAGGGCTTCATAGCTGTTGATCAACTCGTTCTCGGCCAGGATTTCGGCTGCGGTCGCCAGGTCATACTGAGCCTGTGCTTCATGGACATCGGTAATGGCTGTTAGACCAACAGCAAAGCGCTGTTTGGTTTGCTCCAACTGCCGCTCAATGGCACGCTTCTCGGCGCCTTTGAACTCGTAATTATCCTTGGCGGCCAACACGTCAAAGTAAGCGGTTGTTACCCGGGTGATCAGTGTTTGCAGAGCTGAAGCATAGACGGCGTCGGCCTGTGATGCGGCTTTCTCCGCCAGGCTTAAACCGACCCAGGCAGAATGATTATAGATGACCTGGTTAAGCTTGATTGCACCTGTCAGGCCACTGGTGTCATCAGAAGGATCGTTCCAGGCTTTGTCATAACCAACATTGGCACTGATAGTCGGCAGCAGAGGCGCACGACTTTCTTCAATTTTTTCATACAACTGGTCTCTTTGGGCCTTGGCCTGGAGCACCACTGGATCATTGGTTAATGCCTGCTGATATATCTGAAGTAAATCGTCGGCTTGAACGGCCGGGGCAGAAACTGCGAGCGTTAACGCCGCGCATAAAGTGCGGATCTTGAATTTCATTGGCTGTCCTTATAGACAAACACCCTGTGACGGGCGGTTTCAACTTCGTTAGACTGTTAATGCCTTTGATAAAGGCGGTTTGCGCTTCCCGACGCTTCCCGATACAGCAAAACTTAATGGTTTTGATACTAAAAAATCAACCGTTTTCAAGTCAATTCGGAAGTGTAACAGATTTTATTGGTAAATGGTGCCGGGTGGGTTGAAATTGCATCTTTTATAGCTAAAGCGGAGTGAAAATGGCAGTAGAAAAATTCACCAAAGAGGATGTTCAGGTGCTGGGGCAGCGCACGCTATACCGTGGCTTTTTCCGGATGGAGGAATATCGTTTCCGTCATCGGCTGTTTGCCGGGGGCTGGAGTGAGGAAGTGAGTCGCGAGGTATTTGAGCGCGGTCACGCCGTAGTGGTTTTGCCCTACGATCCGCAAGAAGACAAAGTGGTGCTGATAGAGCAGGTGCGATTCCCTGCATTGGAAACCAGTGAATCCCCTTGGCTGCTGGAGTTGGTGGCGGGTATGATTGCCCCCGGCGAAGTGGCCGAGGATGTCGCCAAACGGGAACTTTTGGAAGAAACCGGACTCAACTCCAGTGCAATTTCGGCCGTAAGCAGCTATCTTTCCAGCCCCGGAGGTTGTAGTGAGCGTTTCTACTTCTATTGGGCTGAGGTAGATTCATCCAAAGCAAACGGGCTGCACGGCTTGGCCGAAGAGCATGAAGATATTCGGCTGCATGTGCTTTCCCGCGTTGATGCTTATGCCAAAGTGCTCAGTGGCGAAATCGACAACGCTTCAACCGTACTCGGGCTGCAATGGTTGCAGCTCAATTATCAAGATTTACTGCAGGCCGATGAACAAGAGAGATAGTGACAAGAAATACCAGCCGGATGTCAGCCGCTTTTTAGCTTTGTGTGGTCGCAACTACGGCCATATTCAACGCTGGTTGCCGGAGCAAGGTGAAGTGGGTGAAAGCTGGCAGGTAGAAGGTGATTTCGGTTGCCTGGATGTCGAGCTGCTGGAGAATACCCGCTATACCCAGCTGGTGAGTATTTCCCGTCATGTGGGGAAGGGCGGATTGGTGCCTGTCCCCAAAGTTACCGTGCGGATTTATCATGATGCTAAATTAGCAGAAGTGTTAAGCAGCCGACAGATTTACCAATTGCGGCCGGTGTATGATTATCCGAACTTACGCATGTATCACCGCGATGAAAAGTACCAGGTAAACGCCTTCCTGGAGGAGTTATTGAAAATAGACTGGCAGGCGCGCCTCGTTTGTCAGTCCTGAGATTGGGTAATCAAAGTGCTGAAAGAGGCAATCACATACGGTATTCCTGAGGACAAGAGTGTTCGTTTGGTGCAGATCACAGATCCTCACCTGTTTGCCGAACCTGAAGGACAGCTTCTTGGCGTCAATACCGCCAACAGTCTCAACGCCGTTATCAATACTATCCAGGCCGTCAAGTATCCCGCCGACATGCTGCTGGCCAGTGGTGACATCAGTCAGGATTATTCCGGTGAGTCTTACCGCAACTTTGTTGAAGCCATCAAACCGCTGAATTTGCCTTGCCATTATTTGCCTGGCAACCATGATGACCCCAGGATCATGTATCTGCATATGCAGGGTGAGCGTGTCTATGGCCACAGGCGGGTGTTGGCCGGGAATTGGCAGATTATCTTGCTCGACTCCACAGTGCGGGGAAAACCGGGTGGTCATATGGCCGAAAGCGAACTTGAGATCATCCGCAGTGCCATAGCCGCCGAACCTGACAAGCACGTGCTGTTGGTGATGCACCATAACCCAGTATTGGTGGACTGCACCTGGTTGGATCAACATTGCATGGACAACGGCGCCCAGTTCCTCAAAGAAATGGGGCGTTACCCTCAGATAAAGGGGATGCTCTGGGGTCATGTTCATCAGCAATTGGATACTGAATATCAGGGGGAAGGTCACAAGCTTTCTTTGATGGCGACACCATCGACTTGTATTCAATTCAAACCCTTGTCTTCCTACTTTGCGCTGGATGCACTGCAGCCAGGCTACCGTTTGCTGGAGCTCAAGCCCGATGGTAGCATGCTCACCAATGTTTATCGGATCCCGGGCGAGCGTTTCGCACCGGATGCTGAGGCCAGCGGCTACTGAGTTTGCTTTGGAGCAGTGGCCCCTTGTGAGGAACTATGCTGCTCTATATTCACGGTTTCAACAGTTCTCCCTTGTCTGACAAGGCTGTGCTTACCCGTACCTATATTGAACAACACTTTCCCGGTGTGCGACTGGAGCAGCCACAACTACCCACTTCGCCCAAGGCGGCGATGGAGTTGCTGATTCAGTTGACTGAAGCGGCCAAGGCCAGGGGCGAGCCACTGGCGTTTATCGGTTCATCCCTCGGCGGGTATTTTGCTTCTTGGTTGGTAGAGCAATATGGCGGCAAGGCGGTACTTATTAACCCGGCGGTGCGCCCCTTTGAGCTCTTTGGTGATTATTTGGGGGCACAGTACAACCCCTATACCGATGAGCACTACCAATTATTGCCGCAACATCAACTACAGCTGATTGAATTTGATACGCCGGTCATTCTCAATCCGGATCGTTTTTTTGTATTATTACAGACTGCCGATGAGGTACTGGATTATCGCCAGGCTCTGGGCAAATATCACTGCTGTGAGATGTTGCTGGAAAGCGGTGGAAACCATAGTTTTGTGGGTTACGGCGACAAGCTGGGCTCAATCTGCCGTTTTTTACACTTATCTTGACAATCAGATCCTCGCGGCCCACCATGGCCTGAACATAAAAGACAGTGTGCGCTATGACCAATCAATACACCTCCGATGCCATTGAAGTACTGAACGGACTGGATCCGGTAAAACGCCGTCCCGGCATGTATACCGATACCACTCGACCCAACCATATGGGTCAGGAAGTCATAGATAACAGTGTCGATGAGGCCTTGGCCGGGTTTGCAACTCGAATCGATGTGGTGTTGCACACAGACAACTCCCTTGAAGTCACTGACGATGGCCGTGGTATGCCGGTGGATATTCACCCGGAGGAGGGGATCCCCGGGGTCGAACTGATCCTGACCAAGCTGCATGCCGGTGGTAAGTTTTCCAACAAAAATTATCAATTTTCCGGTGGTTTGCACGGGGTAGGGATCTCTGTGGTCAACGCCCTATCTCGAAGAGTTGAAATCACGGTTCGCCGTGATGCCAAAGTCTATGAAATGGCTTTCGAGCATGGCGATAAGGTTGAGAGTCTCAGGGAAACAGGTACTTGTGGGCGCCGAAATACCGGCACCCGGGTACAGTTTTGGCCGGATCCCAGCTATTTTGACTCACCGAACTTTTCGGTTACCAAGTTGACTTATCTGCTGCGGGCCAAGGCGGTACTTTGCCCCGGGCTCAGAATTCGTTTCGCCAACAAACAAAACGGTGAGGTCCATGAATGGTTTTATGAAGAGGGCCTGACCGACTATCTGAAAGACTCCCTTAAAGAGGCTCCGGCTCTGCCACAAGAGCCTTTTGTCGGCAGTATTAAAACCAATCTGGAAGCCGCCGACTGGGCCATTACCTGGTTGCCTGAGGGCGGCGACAGTATCAGCGAAAGTTATGTTAACCTAATCCCAACGCCGCTTGGTGGTACCCATGTGAACGGTTTCCGTCAGGGACTGCTCGAGTCGATGCGTGAGTTCTGTGAGTTTCGCAACTTGATCCCAAGGGGGATTAAGCTCAGTCCGGAAGATATCTGGGACAAGGCCAGTTTTATTCTGTCGGTGAAGATGCAAGATCCGCAATTTGCCGGCCAGACCAAGGAGAAACTCTCCAGCCGCCAGTGTTCGGCATTTGTGTCGGGTGTGGTGCGTGATGCCTTCAGCCTCTGGCTCAACAGCAACACAGATCAGGCCGAACTGCTGGCCGAGATGTGCATCAATAACGCCCAGAAGCGTCTCAGGGCGGCGAAGAAAGTTGCTCGCAAGAAGGTCACTTCCGGCCCGGCGCTGCCCGGCAAACTGACCGACTGTACCGGTCAGGACCCGGCGCGTTCCGAATTATTTCTGGTGGAAGGGGACTCGGCCGGTGGCAGTGCCAAACAGGCCAGAGACAGAGAATTTCAGGCGATCATGCCGCTTCGGGGTAAGATCCTCAACACCTGGGAAGTGGAAGCGAGCCAGGTGTTGGCCTCCCAGGAAGTGCACGATATTTCAGTGGCCATAGGCTGCGATCCCGACAGCGACGATATTTCCGAACTCAGATACGGCAAGATCTGTATTCTCGCCGATGCCGACTCGGATGGTTTGCACATAGCAACCTTGCTGTGCGCGCTGTTTCTAAAGCACTATCGCACCTTGGTTGAAAAGGGGCATGTGTATATCGCCATGCCGCCACTGTTCCGTATCGATATCGGCAAAGAAGTGTTTTACGCTTTGGATGAGCCTGAAAAGCAAGGCATTCTGGACAGGATTGCCGCAGACAACAAGAAAGGTAAAGTGCAGGTCACCCGCTTTAAAGGTCTGGGTGAGATGAATCCACTGCAACTGAGGGAAACGACCATGGATCCCAACACCCGTAGATTGGTGCAACTGACCATAGACGATGTCGATGAGACTGTGGCATTGATGGACATGTTGCTGGCCAAGAAGCGCTCAGGTGATCGCAAGTCGTGGCTGGAAACCAAGGGAGACCTTGCTCAGCTGTAATCGCCCTTGATGTGCCAATAACTATAAAACTTAAAGGCAAGGATATGATGAACCTGAATAACAGAGTCGGTATCGCGACCGGCGGAGGCTTGCTCCTGCTGGGAGCGGCGTTGCTGAGTGCGGCGGCCAATGCATCTCAGTCGATGATCATTACCGTGACCAAAGGCTTTGGTGTTTCTCTCTATGCCACAGATGTTGGCGATGCCAAGCAGATGGCAGTAGGAGATGAAGGTACCCTGTTTGTTGGTTCTCACAAGAGCGGCACGATTCACGCTTTGGTCGACAGTAACAGTGATGGCCGGGTCGATAAGCGTTACCTGATAGCCAAGGGCCTGGATTACCCGGAGGCGCTGGCCTTCCATAAGGGCGATCTCTATGTCGCTTTGGAAGACAGAGTCGTGGTGTACCAGGATATAGAGCCCAGGCTCAGACGTCCTCCGCGGGCACGGGAAGTCTATGATCAACTTCCGGGCAACGGCAGAAAGAGTGCCAGAGCCATGCGCTTTGGTCCGGATGGCAGGCTCTATATTGCTATCAGCGCTCCCTGCAATGTGTGTGAGCCCAGCGCTCCTTTTGGCAGCATCATTGCCGTGGATGTGAACTCCGGCAGTAGTCAGCAGATAGCGCTCGGAATACGCAATGTCATAGGCTTTGACTGGTCGCCACTGGATAGCCGTCTTTGGTTTGCCGATATGAGCCGCGACTGGATGGGGGATAATCTGCCACCGGATGAAATCAACCGGGTCGATGTTGCCGGGGCGCATTATGGTTTCCCTTATGTGCATGGCAAAGATGTGCAGGAACCTGCCTATGAAGAGCCCAAGAGCCTGAATATTACCAAGCCAGTCTATGAACTGCCGGCGCATGTGTCTCCTATGGGGATGCTGTTTTATCGGGGAAGCCAGTTTCCCGCCGAATATCACAACCAGATTTTATTGGCAGAGAACGGCTCCTGGAACCGTTCCAGTAAGGTGGGATACCAGATAGTGGTGTTGGAAACTGATGGCCGCAAGGTGAGCAATCGCCGCACCCTGGTGAGTTTTCTCGATGGTGAGTTTCCGGTGGCCAGGCCCCATTCACTGGCGATGGCCCCGGATGGCGCCGTCTATATTTCGGATGATCTGAAGGGAAACATCTACCGCCTGTACTACAAAGACACTGGTGCAGAAGATGCTGAATCTGAGTCGGACTATGCGCCGAAACCTGAACAGGAAAATGAATAATGAGTGATGCGATAGCCTTGAGCCTGGATGGCGTGGAGCAGATGCCGCTCAGGCGCTTCACTGAAGAGGCATATCTCAACTATTCCATGTATGTGATCATGGATCGGGCCTTGCCTCATATTGGCGATGGCCTCAAGCCGGTGCAACGGCGAATTGTTTACGCCATGAGCGAGCTGGGATTATCGGCGGCGGCCAAATACAAGAAGTCGGCCCGTACCGTGGGTGACGTGCTGGGTAAGTATCACCCGCACGGTGACAGCGCCTGTTACAAAGCCATGGTACTGATGGCGCAGCCCTTTACCTATCGCTATCCCTTGGTGGATGGTCAGGGTAACTGGGGGGCTCCGGACGATCCCAAGTCGTTTGCGGCCATGCGTTATACCGAAGCCAGGCTATCCAAGTTTTCCGAGGTACTGCTCAGCGAGCTAGGTCAAGGAACAGTGGACTGGGGAGTCAACTTCGATGGCACCCTGAAAGAGCCCTTGGTGCTGCCGGCCAGACTGCCGCATATTTTGCTCAACGGTATTACCGGTATCGCAGTGGGTATGGCCACGGATATTCCGCCCCATAATGCCCGCGAGTTGGCCAGCGCCTGTATCGAGCTGCTGGATAATCCCAAGGCCGATTTGCCGCGGCTGATGGAATTCGTGCCCGGGCCTGATTATCCGACAGCTGCCGAGATCATTACCCCGAGCGCCGAAATCGCCAAGGTCTATGAATCGGGCCGCGGCTCAATCAAGGCCCGTGCGGTTTACACAGTGGAAAACGGTGAAGTGGTGATAACGGCTTTGCCGCACCAGGCCAGCTCCAGCAAGATCCTCGAGCAGTTGGCGGCGCAGATGCAGGCCAAGAAGCTGCCCATGGTGACAGACTTGCGCGATGAATCGGACCATGAAAGTCCGGTGCGCTTGGTGATAGTGCCGAGATCCAACCGGGTCGATATCGAACAGATGATGGCGCACCTGTTTGCCACTACAGATCTGGAGAAGAGTTACAGGGTCAACCTCAATGTGCTCGGCCTCGATGGCAGGCCTCAGGTCAAGGGGCTCAAGCAACTCTTGAGTGAGTGGCTGGAGTTTCGAATTCATACCGTGCGCCGCCGTCTGGAATTCCGTCTGGATAAAGTCCTGGCCAGGTTGCATATTCTTGAAGCCTTGATGATCGCCTTCCTCAATATCGATGAGGTGATAGAGATCATCCGCTTTCACGATGAACCCAAGGCCGAACTGATGCGCCGCTTTGGGCTGACAGACAAGCAAGCCGAAGCGATTCTGGAGCTCAAGCTGCGCCATCTGGCCAAGCTGGAAGAGATGAAGATCCGTGGTGAGCAGGATGAGCTCGAAGCCGAGCGGGAAAAGCTGCAACTGCTGCTCAGTTCGGAACGCCGCCTGAAGACCTTGATCAAGAAAGAACTGCAGGCAGATGCGGAAACCTATGGTGATGACCGCCGCTCGCCACTGGTGGTGAGAAGCGAATCCAGAGCGTTGTCGGAGCAGGAGTTGGTGCCAACCGAGCCCGTGACTGTGGTGTTGTCTGAAAAGGGTTGGGTGCGCTGTGCCAAGGGCCATGATATCGACGCCGCCGGCTTGTCCTACAAGGCTGGTGACAGTTTCCTCTGCGCCGCGGCCGGCCGCAGCAATCAGCAATCTGTGTTTATTGACAGCGCCGGGCGCGCCTTCGCCACGGATACCCATACTCTGCCTTCGGCCCGTAGCCAAGGGGAACCTATTACCACCAGATTCAATCTGGCCCCAGGGGAGAGCATGGAGCATGTATTGCTCGGGGATGATGATAACTGCTTCTTGCTGGCGAGTGATGCCGGTTACGGCTTTATCTGCGCCTTTAAGGACATGGTGTCGCGCAACAAGGCGGGTAAGGCTTTGCTGACGCTGCCGGCCAATGCCAAGGCTTTAACGCCACGTAAACTGGACAAGTCCAGACCCAGTTCGATTCTGGCCATTACCAATGAAGGGCGGATGCTGATGTTCTCCATGGAGGCGCTGCCGCAGTTGGCCAAGGGCAAGGGCAATAAGATTATCGGCATCCCATCGGAGCGGGCGAAAAACCGTGAAGAGTTGGTGACTCACCTTTACCTGGTGCCGGAAGGCGCCAATGTCACCCTCTGGGCCGGTAAGCGTAAGCTGACACTAAAGAGCAGCGATCTGGAGCATTATCGTGGTGAGCGTGGCCGTCGTGGCGCCAAGCTGCCAAGAGGGCTGCAAAGGGTCGACAGTGTCGAAGTCAGTGTGGAGGAGCCGGCGCTGTAGCCTGGCCCAAAAGTAGTCCGGCTCAAAAGTAATCCGGCCCAAAAATCACAAAAGCCGCATCATGATGCGGCTTTTGTTTTTTACCTGATATATCAGGCGACTTCGTAATAATTGGGCTCAAGATCCAGCTGGTTTTGGATGATTTGCGTCGCCATCCGTACACACTTACCGCATTGATCACCCACCCCGAGGCGTTTTTTCACCTCGCTGAGGCTAACATCTCCCTGGCTGACTGCCTGCTTTATCTGGGTATCCGTAATTGCATGACACAGACAAACGTACATTTATCGGGCTCCGGTTACTGCTGGTAAGTGGACGTTATTTTTCAATACGCAATTCTAAATGAAAACCGTTATCAATACTAATAACGCTTGGATATATTTTAGAGTAGATCACCCTTGAGTTGGTTATTAGGGATGGTGCGAACAAGTCTCATGTGTGCTCTGCGTCGGCTTACGGGCTTGGATGCAAGGCGTGGTTCTTGCAAATGACTCTAGTCCTTTGCAAGAACTTCCTTAGGTCTTTAGTTAGCAAATAGCACCGCGCCCGGAGGAGTGGGCGCGCTAGAGGAAGGATTAGTAACCGCGGTCGAAGTACACCAGATTCTCCAGTGATTCGGCATTGAGATAGTGGTGATAGTTGCGGGCGAAGATATCGACCACCTGAGACGGGAAGCTGGGCGCCGAAATATGGGGAGTGATTACCGCATTGGGGCAATCCCAGATGGGGTGCAGCGGTGACAGCGGCTCCTGGGCAAACACATCCAGCACGGCTTTGAGCCGGTTTCTGCGGCCGAGTTCGACCACCAGGGCATCGAGATCTAGGGCGTCGCCGCGGCCTATGTTGAACAGTATCGCGCTGTCTTTGAGTAGTGCCAGTCTTTCTTTGCTCAGCAAACCTCGGCTCTCCTGAGTGCTCGGCAGAGTGTTGACGACCACATCGGCCTGGGGCAAAAGCTCATCGAGCTGGGCCGGGCTGATGATGCAATCAAAGCCCGCGACGGCCCTTTGGCTGCGGTTCATGCCCCAGACCTGCATTTTGAAGTGTTTGGCGCTGGCGGCCAGGTGCTCGCCGATGGAACCCGTGCCCAGGATCAGCATCTTCATCCCCTGCAGGGTGGCCAGGGGACCTGGGTGCCAGTATTTCTCCTGTTGCTGGTGATGATACAGCGCATGTTGGCGAACTTCGGCGAGCAGATAACCGAACACATATTCACTCATCAAGGGGCCGAAGATACCCTTCACATTGGTCAGCAGGTAGTCTTTCCTGGTTTTAGCGCCAAGCAGTTTATCGACACCGGCGAAAGTTGATTGTAGCCAACTGAGACTCTTGCCGTGACTCAGCAGCGGTTGGGCCAGAGCCGGTTCAGCCAGCCAGATATCGGCACTGGCGATATTGGCCGGGTCATCGCCCAGGATAGTAAGGCCAGGAAGTGATTTTTCTGACAACAACTGTCGATATTCAGCATTTTCCCGGGTGAGTAACAGCAGCTTGTATGCCATAGTATCAGTCCTTGTTGTTTTCGTTATTTTTATGGATTTTATATTTTAATGGATTCAGTTACGCAACTGCTGACCCAGCTGGGCAGTCAGCTCTATCCCTGGCTCAATGAGATAGCTACCGCCATGGTTGCCTGCGTCATTTTGGTGTTCGGTGCCGACTTCAACCGTTTTCTGCGCCGTAAGCTCGGGGCACGCAACTTTGTACTGCGCACGCTGATCTTTATTTTGGTCAACGCCTTTGGTTACGGCATGCTGATAGTGGCTCTTAGCCCCTGGCTCGCCAGGCAGCTGGTGCACCTACCGGCGCTGTGGACTTTACTCTTGGTCAGCGCCACTTTTATCTTTGTCGGCGGCTGGGCCCAGCGCAATAACCAGAGTTGAACACGCTAATCAGAGAGCATTCAAACGAATGATCATTCACTCAAACCAGTGGCGGTAGTCGGTTTGTGACTCCTGAGTCAATGCGGCGGCGGCTTTGTCTGGATAGTTGGCAAAAATACCATCTACCCCCAGCGCTGCCAGCGCCCTGATATCATCGGCATCATCTACGGTATAGACATACACTTTGGCGCCGCGCTGATGAGCATCGGCTACCAGTTCACGGTTGATAAAGCTGATATCCAGATGCAGTGACCAGGCCTTGAGCTCACTGACCACGGCGGCTTGGTTGAGCGCTATCCCCTCGAGCAGTGGCGCTACCGGTACGTCGGGCAACTGCTGTTTTACCTGTTTGAGCCAGAGATGATTGAATGAAGACACCAGCAGCTGCTCTGGCTGGTAGCCGAGTTGCAGTAGCTGAGGGTATTGCTGGATAAAAGGCTCGACGCAACCCACTCCCTTGAGCTCTATGTTGACCGTCATGCGACCCTCGATAAGCTCAAGTACCTGGCGCAGGGTAGGGATAGGTTCTCCCTCGACCCTAAGCTGCCGTAGATAGCTGCTGCTTTGCTGCGCGAGCAGCCCTTTGCCGTTGCTCTTGGGGCTCAGGCGGCGGTCATGGAAGACCCAGAGCTCACCATCGGCATGATGTACATCCAGCTCAACTGCCTCACATCCAAGCTCTAGTGCCAGCGCCATCGCCTTAAGGGTGTTTTCCGGCGCATAACCACTGGCGCCACGGTGCGCGAAAATCAACATCTGCGATTAACCTCTGATAATACCGCTGGTGTCTTTGTTGTGCGTGTTGCTGATATGCACTTCGAGCTGAGGGTAAGCCAGCTCCAGCTGGTTCTCCTTGAGCTTCTTGCTGATCCGCTTGTGCAGATCGTGGCGCAGCGGCCAGCGGGAAGACATATCTTTGGCATAAGCCCTGACTTCATAGTCCTGAGTGTGTTTGCCGAAACCGGCAAACCAGACTTCCGGCTCAGGGGTCTCCAGTGCGTTCTCACACTCTTTCACCGCCTGGTAGAGCGCGGCCTCCACTCTAGCGGGATCTGAATCCCTGGCGACCGAAACATAGATGATCACCCGGGTAATGGGATCAGACAGCGACCAGTTAATTAGCTGCTCTGTGATAAAGGCCTTGTTGGGGATGATAATTTCTTTTCTGTCCCAATCTATGATGGTGGTCGCGCGGATTTTGATCTTGGATACCGTACCTGTAAGGTCGCGAATAGTGACGGTATCGCCGATCCGCACCGGCTTTTCAAACAGTATGATAAGGCCCGAGATAAAGTTGGCGAAAATCTCCTGCAGACCAAAACCCAGACCCAGAGTCAGCGCTGCAATCAACCATTGCAGCTTGGACCACTCCATCCCCAGGGTGGCGAAGCCGATGACGATACCGATAAAGACCACCAGGTAACGGGTCACTGTGGTGATGGCAAAGCCGGTTCCCGGGGAGAGATCCAGTTTTTGCAGTATCGTCAGCTCCAACAAGCCGGGCAGGTTGGTGGCTATCATCATGGAAAAACCGACCACAATGGCACCAAATACCAGTGATTTCATGGTGATGGGCAGCGGTTGCTCGACTCCGCCTATTCCGGTAGTCGTTGTAGTCCAAAGAGTAATGCCATCGAGGAAGCTGAATAGGGCGGTATGAGTTTGGGTCCACAGGCCGACCAGGCAGGCGAGAAACGCCAGCAGCAGCAGGGATCTCACCAACCCCAGTGATTGGCTGGACATGGTTTCCAAATCGACAACCGGCTCTTCATAGGTGTCCTGATGATCGTTGTTGCTTGATGAGGTATCACCTTTTTCCCGCTGCGCCAGACGCTCGGCCCGGCGGGCCTTGGCGCGATCGAAGGCGATGCGGCGCCTTTCAATCAACATCCAGCGTTTCAGCAACTGGTACAGCAACAGAAAGCCGAGTCCCAGCAGTAAAGAAAGCTGCAGCTGCAGCAGCATCTGGAAGGCGGTGAAGTAGTAGCCTCTGAATGCCAACACGGCACTCAGGGGGGGCACCAGCAACAGCAGTAGCCACAATAGCTTTTGCAGCAGGCGCTTATTCTTGTCGTCCAGATGGCTTTCACGATAGCGACGGGACAGAGTCAGTACGTCTCGATAGAGCATAAACAGCATGATACAGAACAGAATAAAGGCGCCACGGCCTATGCTGTTGCGCACCAGAGAAGAGTCGAGAATTTCGGTAAAGCCCATGACGCCCACCAAGGGCATGGTCATGATAACAAAGCGGCGAAAACGCTGCTGGCCCTGGCGGATCACCTCTTGCGGCCGTTTGAAATGGCCTATAAGCAGGCCCTTGTCCAGTGCCAGCAGATAGATGAAGCGATAGAGCTGGTACAGGCTGCCTATGGCCAGTACACCCATACCTATGGCTTGAATGAGGTTACTGTCGGACTGCAGCATAATCAAGCCGGCAGCCACTATGGGAAAGGGTTTGAACAAGCTGTAACCGGCGCTGATTAGCAGCGCTTGGATGGTGTAGATGAACTTATCCTGGGTCACCTTGCCGACCGGCGCCTCACATTCGCGCATCATGGTCTTGAATCTGGGGGTGAGAATATCCTGTGCTACCAGACACAACACCGCCAGGATGATCCACCAGGACCAGTATGGACTCAGTTCGGTCAGCCCCTGCTTTATTTCCGGTAGGTCGGTTTGTTGCCAGAGCCAGAGACTGGAGCGTTGCAGATCCGTCAACCACAGCTTGCTGATGCTGTAGGCATTGGGTACCCAGAACAGGTGTTCATTGAGGGTGGATTTGAGCCGCTGATAACTGTCGGTGAGCAGCTCATACTTGCTCTTGAGCTTGGCCAGTTCACTGAGATAAGTGTCATAGCCTTTCAATAACTGATTCAGCAAGGCCTGTTGTGATTCAAGCAGCCGCAACTGAGATTCATTGTTGTAGGCCTGGGTCGTTAGCAGTTGCTCATTGGCGGCAAACTGCTGCTCAATCTGATAGCGATTGAGTCTGGCATCGGCTATCTGGGTCTGCAGGTGCTCTTGGTTGGGGGGCTTTGGCAGTGACTGCAGTATTTGCAAAAAGCGCTCACCGAAAACCGGGTTCATCTTGACCCAGCTTATTTGCTCCTTGATGTTGTCCAGTTGCTTGCTGTGGGACTGATCCTGCTTCTCCGCCTGTTCCTGCAGGGCTATGGTCTGCGCCGTCTGCTCAGTCAATTGCTGCAACTGCTGACCATATTTTTGGTTGGCCAGACTCAGCTCTGTGGTCAGGCGATCGCGGCCATTAGCCTCGGCATTGAGGGTTTCGGCCAGTGTGGCATTGACCTGCTGCTGCCTGGCATCGGTAATGGCGCGGTTAAGCTGTTCGATAAGCAGCTCTTGTTGCTGCAACTGCTTGCGTACCAGTTGCAGTTGTAACTGATGCAGTTCGCGCTTTTGTTGGCTGATTGCCAGTTCGCTTTCCAGCGTGGTGAGCTGTTGCTCCAGCAATAACAGCTGCGCCTGTTGCAGCACTTTGGCGGCATTGTCAGTGGCCACTGCCTGGGCCTTTTGCTGTTGCAGCAGCGCCTGTCTGATTTTGACTATTTCAGCAGGTAATTCGCTGTGGCGTTTGAGCATGGCGCTGTTAGCCTGGCTTAGGCTGGTTTCACTCTCTTTCAGTTCGGAAAGGCGCAGGTAGGCCATGGAGGCCTGCTGATCCAGATCCTGATGGCGTTCGGGCTTAAGTGGTGCGGCGGCTTCCTGCAGCAGATCATAAAGATGTTGGCGCCGGCTTTCGAAATTAAGTTGCAGTTCCTGATAACTGCGGTTGGTGTCGGCAAGCTGCTGAATGCTCTTTTCCAGCTGCGCCAGTTGTTGCTCCTGCGACAGGGTTTCAGTGTTTTGTTGGTTAAGACCCAGACGTTTATCCAACCCCAGTGGCGAGTTGGCCTGGGCGGAGGCGATAAAAAGACAAAACAGCAGAAGGCAGGCTCGAACCATAGTTAAATTCAAAGAGTTAAATTCAAAGAGTTAATCGACAGCTCATCTTAGCTAAGTTAAGCGGGTTTTGATATGTCAGCCAAGGTTCTTTTTCGGGGCTTGTGATTTGTGACTCTGTGATGTTTCAAACAAGGCGGTAGCTACCACCAGAGTGCCACCGATAGCGGTTGTTAGCGTCAGCGATTCATCCAGTAGCAACCAGGCGAGCATGGCGCCATAGAAGGGTTGTAAGCAGGAGACTAAACCGACAGTTTTGGCGCTCAAGTATCTGAGTGCCGAAGTAAACAAGGCATGGGGCGCCGCGGTAAAGACGACTCCCAAAAGCAGCAGCAATCCCCAGGTTTGGTTGCTGATGTCTCCGGCATCAAGACTGTGCCAGGGGGCCAACACCAGCACGGCCACCGCTGTTTGGTAAAACATCGCCTGCTGGCCGCTGTAGGCGGTGAAGTAGCGTTTGTGCAACAGGTTGCGGGCGGTGAACAAGATGGCGGAAATAATCCCAACCAGGATCCCAAGGGTAACGTCGTTGCCCAATGACGGCTCGGGGATCAGCAGAATCACCCCCAGCAGTACTGCCAAACCGCTGACAAGATCTCTGAGGTGCAAGCGACTGCCGGTAAACCAGGGTTCGACCAGCACTGTCATCACGGGATAGGTGAAAAAGGCTATCATGCCGATGGCGACAGAGGAGAGTTGCATCGCCGCAAAGTAGGTCACCCAATGGAGGCTGACAATCACCCCAAGTAACAGGGCAATAAGGTAATCTTTGCCGCGCAGCAAGCGCAGGCGCTGACGGCTGAGTTTAACCAGCAGCGCCAGAACTATGGCGGCGATAACGCAGCGCAGCAGAGTGATATTGAGGGCGCTCAAGGGAATAAGCCGGGAGAACAGGGCGGTCCCCCCGAACAGGAGTACCGCCAGATGCAGTTCTGTCAGGCCTGTACGTGCTTGCCCCTTGGCAGACAAGTTCAGTCCTCTATTTTGGCAAAAGGTGCACCCATACGGGTTACGGCACCTGGCTCAACACCATCGGCAAATTCATCCAGGGCGTCCTTGGCAAACAGCATGACTACAGTGCTGCCCAATTTGAAGCGGCCCATCTCGGCACCTTTCTCCAATGTGATGGCATCCGGCCCTGTGGTGGGGTATTCCCAGGTAAACACGCGTTTGCCTGTCGGCGGCGTGACAGTACCGGCCCAAACGGTTTCTATGCTGGCCACTATGGTTGCGCCGACCAATACCATGGCCAGGGGGCCAATCTCGGTTTCGAATATGGCGACCACTCGCTCGTTCCGGGCAAACAGTCCAGGTACATTGCGGGCGGTCAACGGGTTAACCGAGAAGAGTTCGCCGGGCACATAAGTCATTTTCGACAGAGTGCCTTTGATGGGCATATGGATTCTGTGATAGTCCTTGGGCGCCAAATAAATGGTAGCAAAGTCACCATCTTCGAAGCGTTCGGCGTCTTTGGCTTGATTCCCCAGCAGGGTCAGAGCCGAATAGTGGTGGCCTTTGGCCTGAAAAATACGGCCGTCTTCAATGGGACCACACTGACTCACGGCGCCATCGACCGGGTGCACTATATATTCTGAGTCCTGATACAGAGGGCGTGCGCCGTCTTTAAGGGCGCGGGTGAAAAAAGCGTTGAAGCTCTTGTAAGCTTCAGGCTCGCTTTGGGCCGCTTCTGACATATCTATCTTGTACTGTTTGATAAACCAGCGAATAGCCCAGGTGGTCAGCTTGCCGGCTTCGGCCGCTGCCAGTTTCCCTACCAGGCGGGACAACAGGTGTTTGGGCAGCATGTACTGCAGTGCAATCTTCACTTTATCCAATTTTTGCTTCCTTCAAATGGGCTTTGCCAGCTTAAATGTCGTCCATGCCGGCGCGGAAGTGGCGGGCGTGACGCTGTTCATCCAGACTGGAGATAATTCTGTGATAATTGTTGAATCTGTCTTCGGCAATTTTGCCTTCCTCTACCGCTTTACGCAATGCACAGCCGGGATCGTCCAGATGTTTGCAGTCGCGGAATTTACAGCCGCCGAGAAAATCCCGGAACTCCACGAAGCACCAGCCGACACGGTCGGCAGGTAAGTGCCAGAGGGCAAATTCGCGAACCCCGGGTGAGTCAATCAGATCGCCGCCGCTGGGCAGGTGAAGCAGTTTGGCCGTGGTGGTGGTGTGCTGACCTAGGCCTGAGTTTTCCGAGACTTCTCCGGTTTGTAACTGCGCCTGTGGTAGCAGGGCATTGATAAGAGATGATTTACCTACCCCGGATTGCCCGGCGAATACACTGGTTTTGCCTTGCAACAGGGTTTTCAGTTGCTCTATCCCTTCAGCGGTTTTACTGCTGACTTTATAGACCGGGTAGCCAATGGCGCGGTACCGGGCAAGGGCGGTTTCCACTTCAATGGCCTGAGTCTCGTCCAGCAAGTCGACCTTGTTGAGAATGATCACCGGCGGGATTTCTGTGTCTTCAGCCGCCACCAGATAGCGGTCAATAATCTGGGTGGTAAAGCTGGGCAGCACAGATGAAACTATAAAAATTTGATCTATATTGGCGGCAATGACTTTAACGCCATCATAGAGGTCGGGCCGAGTCAGTGACGAGCTACGCGGGTGGACGGCTTCAACCACACCGGCGACGGTAGTTTGCGGATCGGTCGCCAGACGTACCACCACTTTATCGCCGGTAACCAGGCTGCCTATGGTGCGGCGAAGATTACAACGAACCAGTTGGCCATCATGGGTTTCAATATCGGCATGCTGGCCGAAACGGGAAATAACCGTGGCCTCCAGCTCGGGGCCGAGTGAGCTATCTTGTATTTCAGGAGCAGCCTCAGCAGCGTTTTTCCCACGTTGCAGACGCTTCTGATGATTGGCTTTCATACGGCGCAGTTGGCCATGGCTCAATGGTTTCTTTTTACTCACAGGCAGCTCTTCGCGGTATAAGGTGATTTTGTGTCTTGGCAAAAAGCAGTATGATACACGCTCTTAAATAAAAAAGCCTGAATTTAGGCGAACTGGAACGGTGGGCTGAGCTATGGTTGCGGATGCAAATAACCTGATTTGGATCGATCTCGAGATGTCCGGGCTGGAGCCTGAAACCGATAGGGTATTGGAAATAGCCACCTTGGTTACAGACAAAGAGCTTAACATTATCGGCGAAGGGCCTGTGATAGCAATTCATCAGAGTGACGAAGTGTTGGCTGCCATGGATGATTGGAATCAACAGCATCACGGCGCTTCCGGGTTGATTGAGCGGGTAAAGGCCTCCAAACACACAGAGGCTGACGCCATAGCCGAGACCATAGCTTTTTTGAGCCAGTACGTGCCTAAAGGTGTGTCTCCCATGTGTGGCAACAGTGTTGGCCAGGACAGACGCTTTCTGAACAAGTATATGCGTGAGCTGGAAGATTACTTCCACTACCGCAATATCGATGTCAGTACGGTTAAGGAACTGACCAAGCGTTGGCAGCCGGAAATCATGAAGGATTTCAAAAAGCAAAATACTCACCAAGCGTTGATGGATATTCAAGAGTCGATCGCCGAGCTGAAGTTCTATCGTGAGCGAGTATTTAAAATTTGAGCGATCGGACGATAAATCTGTTTCAGGGGGTTGCAGCAGATGGAAATTTCCATATAATGCGGCCTCACCTTTCCGCTGGCGGTAACCAGTGTGAGTAGGTAAAGTGGTAAGAGTTTACAGTTTGATGCGACATTAGCTCAGTTGATAAAACAGAAGGTCGGTACCTTTGTTGATTGTCAATTTAGATGATGAAGCTGATAAGTGATGCGACATTAGCTCAGTTGGTAGAGCGGTACCTTGCCAAGGTACAGGTCATCGGTTCGAACCCGATATGTCGCTCCAAATTCCAGACACCCACTGTCTTTAAATGTGGATGCATTATTGCAATGCGACATTAGCTCAGTTGGTAGAGCGGTACCTTGCCAAGGTACAGGTCATCGGTTCGAACCCGATATGTCGCTCCAAATTCCAGACGCCCACGGTCTTTAAATGTGGAAGCATTATTGCAATGCGACATTTGCTCAGTTGATAAAACAGCAGGTCGGTACCTTTGTTGATTGTCAGCTTGGATGATGAAGCAAACAAGTGATGCGACATTAGCTCAGTTGGTAGAGCGGTACCTTGCCAAGGTACAGGTCATCGGTTCGAACCCGATATGTCGCTCCAAATTCCAGACGCCCACTGTCTTTAAATGTGGACTTAAGTGATGCGACATTAGCTCAGTTGATAAAGCAGAAGGTCGGAACCTTTGCTGATTGTCAATTTAGATGATGAAGCAGATAAGTGATGCGACATTAGCTCAGTTGATAAAACAGAAGGTCGGTACCTTTGTTGATTGTCAGCTCGGATGATGAAGCAAACAAGTGATGCGACATTAGCTCAGTTGGTAGAGCGGTACCTTGCCAAGGTACAGGTCATCGGTTCGAACCCGATATGTCGCTCCAAATTCCAGATGCCCACTGTCTTTAAATGTGGACTTAAGCGATGCGACATTAGCTCAGTTGATAAAACAGAAGGTCGGAACCTTTGTTGATTGTCAATTTAGATGATGAAGCAGATAAGCAATGCGACATTAGCTCAGTTGATAAAACAGCAGGTCGGTACCTTTGTTGATTGTCAACTCGGATGATGAAGCAAATAAGCAATGCGACATTAGCTCAGTTGATAAAGCAGAAGGTCGGTACCTTTGTTGATTGTCAACTCGGATGATGAAGCAAATAAGCAATGCGACATTAGCTCAGTTGGTAGAGCGGTACCTTGCCAAGGTACAGGTCATCGGTTCGAACCCGATATGTCGCTCCAATCTTTATTTCCCCCTCAAAATCCTTAAAAAGTGCTTTTCGTGATCTGCCGCAGGTTTCTTGCGTTTTGTCTAATGTAGCGACATTTGTAAGCACTGATTTATGACCTTGTTCAAATATTCCCACCTTTTTTACTTCCATAATGTCTTCATACCGAATTGAATTGTGCCGTTGACGGCAGAAGAATGGAGATAGGCAGATGCGTATTCAACAGTTACGTGAACTCCTTGAATTTATAGCGAAATGTCGTCTTGATATGGCTCAGCTCTATCATAGATTACACACTCAGGCCGACTCATCCAGGGTCAAACTAATGCTGGAATATTTTGAACAGCATCAGAAACATATTGCTGAAACTCTTGAAAACTATATCGATGATGCGCCAAACAAGATCCTCGATACCTGGTACAAAGACATTGTCTTTGAGGACTTCGGCAAGCGCTGCCGCGATACCATGCTGGCGGCCAATATGACAGAAGATGATGTGCTGAATCTGCATCTGGATCTGGAAAACCGCTTGATTGCCTTGCTGGAAAAAACTGCCGGTTCGTCGGCTTCGGCCGAGGTGAAAGGGGCATTGGAAGACTTGGTGCGGGTCGAGAAGATCCAGCAGCAACGACTGGTGCACAGTACTATACGTATGGACGATATTTAACTTCTCCCAGACTTGGCGGATCTGCTTGGGTCTGCCGTTAGTTCTGCCCGGCCCAGACCGGGCTTTTTCATTTTTATCAACTTGTTCTGATTCAAGTCATAAATACTCACTGACTTTACTGCTAGTGTGTTATCAATCATCACAGTCTTTATGCTGATTTTTTATCGGTAGCGTCAGCGCCCGAAAGATGCCGATGGCGACCAATAAGGCGCAGAGAGCCAGGAGCCAGAACCAGGGAAATACCCAGTTAAAGGGTAATCCCAGCAGTAATACGCAGAGTATTAAAATAAGCAGTGTCAGTAGCATCATTCCTGTGCTTCCTTCCGGCATCCTTTGCCACAGCATAAGTTTAGTGAACGAGCGGATTTTTTCGAGTTAACAAGTCATCAGTATCTGTCAGTCAGGAGATAGGAGAATCGATATGGCCCAGGATTTGTCAGATATGCCCCGTCAGCTGTATAGCGCCAAGGCTGTACGCCAGGCCGAGTTGGACTGGGTGGCGGCTGAGCAGGGCAGTCTCTATGAGTTGGTCGAGCGGGCCGGAAAAGCTGCTTTTGAGGCATTGGCGGTCAAACTGGCCCCGGACAGCCGGGTGCTGGTCATTGCCGGGCAGGGAAACAACGGTGCCGATGCCTTGGTTTGTTTGCGTTGGTTATTGAACTCGGGTTTCAACGCCAGCTTGTTTATCTTCCCCGCCAGTCAGCCCAGCACTGAGTGGGGGCAAGCCTGGAATAAGTTACAGCAATCCGCGCCGGAACTGGCTCAGGTATCAGAGATAACCGCCGCTGAATACGATTGGATAGTGGACGGTCTGTTGGGAACCGGCCTCAAGGGTGATGTGCGGCCGGAAGCCGCTGGCATGATAGCCCAGATAAATACGGCAAGGGCCAGGGTGCTGAGTCTGGATTTGCCTTCCGGCATAGATGCCGATACCGGCGCAGCTCTTGGGGCGGCAGTCGAAGCCGAGCAGACACTCTGCTTTGCGGCTTTGAAGCAAGGACTCTTGACCGGCAGGGCCAGGCATTGCTGCGGCGAACTGCATTTTGTTGACTTGGGACTAAGTGATTACTTGCCGCCTTCAGATGTAGTCAGAGTCGGCACTGAGTACCTCAAAGGGCTTTTCGATGCCCGCCCCAGGGACAGTCACAAGGGTAAATCGGGCAAGGTTACCGTCATAGGCGGCGATTATGGCATGGGTGGGGCTGTCAGGTTGGCGGGCGAAGCTTGTCTCAGGGCTGGCGCCGGTTTGGTGACTGTGGTGAGCCGGCCGGAGCATCAGCTCACGGTCAATGCCAACAGGCCGGAACTTATGTTCTGGGGCTGTGAATTGGTGGATATGGAAGTTTATCTGCGCCTTGGCTGGGCACAGGTACTGGTGTTGGGGCCAGGGCTTGGCCGCGCCGACTGGGGATATAATCTGTTCAAGGCGGTCAGTCTGAGCGATAAGCCCTGTGTGCTGGATGCCGATGCGCTCAATCTCTTGAGCCAGGAAAAACGCTCCCAGGAGAATCGGGTTCTGACCCCCCATCCGGGGGAAGCCGCCAGGTTGCTGGCAACGGATATTGCTGATGTCGAAGCCGACAGGTTTGCAGCGGTCAGAAAACTGCAAGCTCAATATGGCGGTGTGGTACTGCTCAAGGGTGCAGGCACTCTCATTTATGATGGTAAACAGCTATTTGTTGCCCCTGTGGGGAATCCCGGGCTCGCCAGCGGTGGGTGCGGCGACGTGTTATCTGGTATAATCGGCGCGCTGATGGCTCAGGGACTGGACAACACCCGCGCGACTGTGGCAGGGGTGATAGTTCACGGCGGCGCAGCCGACCTTGCTGCCCGTAACGGGGAGAGAGGCATGCTTGCCAGCGATCTTATGCCCTGGATCCGCCATCTGGTAAACACTGACTTGTAAGCTTAACGGGCCAATGTAAGGCGTGGATCCACACTTAAATGACTATCGAACACAGCTTGACTCTGCAATTGGCAGATGAGACTCAAACTGTCGCCTTCGGGCGACAATTGGCGGCCTTGATCAGTGCGCCGTTGACCATTTATCTGACCGGAGAACTTGGTGCCGGCAAAACGACTTTCAGCCGTGGCTTAATTCAGGCCTTGGGTCATCAAGGTGCGGTTAAGAGTCCGACCTATACACTCGTGGAACCTTATGAGCTTGAAGGAATCGAAGTATATCATTTCGACCTTTATCGACTCAGCGATCCTGAAGAGCTGGAGTTTATGGGGATCCGGGATTACTTCAACGACCGCAGCCTTTGCATTATTGAATGGCCGGAACAGGGAATGGGATGCTTGCCTGCTGCCGATATACATCTGCATATCAAATATGCTAATACTGGTCGCGAAATTTCTCTGCAAGCCGATTCCGACAAGGGTAAGGTGCTATTAAGAAAAATAACAAACAATGGTAAAGACTAATAACATCTTATTTAAACTGACTTTTTTTGTTATCTGTTGGGTGGTGGCGGCGCCGATTTGGGCGGCCAATAAACTCGACGGAGTGCGTATTTGGGCGGCGCCCGAGTCGACCCGGGTGGTTTTTGACTTAAGCCAAGCTCCTGACTACAGCTATTTCACGCTGAGCAACCCTGACAGACTTGTGGTGGATCTGAAAAAGAGCACCAATGGCGTCAAGCTGGAAAAAGTTGAAAACAACAGCCCCTTGGTCAAAAAGGTGCGTTTGAGCCAACCGCCGGAGAAAGGCACGCTGCGGCTAGTCATAGATCTCAAACGGGCTGCCAAGGCTAATCTGTTCTCTCTGCCGCCAACTGCACCATACGGCAACCGTTTGGTGGTGGACCTTGATGACAAGAGCACTTCGGCCAAAGCCAGGGTGACCCCGACAGCCACTGAAGCGGTGCGGGATGTAATTATTGCTATAGATGCCGGCCATGGTGGTGATGACCCTGGATCTATCGGGCCTTCCGGTTTGTACGAGAAGAAGGTGTCATTGGCGATTGCCAAGCGAGTGGAAAAGAAAATTAATGCGACTCCCGGACTTAAAGCCGTGATGATCCGTACCGGCGACTATTTTGTTAACCTGAACCGTCGCTCGGAACTGGCGCGTCAGAGTAAGGCCGATTTGCTGATCTCTATCCACGCCGATGCCTTTACTTCACCTCAGCCCAGAGGCGCCTCTGTGTGGGTGCTCTCCATGCGACGGGCCAATACCGAAATTGGCCGCTGGCTGGAGCAGAAAGAGAAACACTCAGAGCTGCTCGGTGGTGCCGGTGAGATTATTCAAAATACCGACAATGAGCAGTATCTGGCGATGACCTTGCTGGATATGTCGATGGATAGATCTATGGCGATGAGTCACACAGTGGCCAGCGATATTCTTTCTGGTTTGGGCAAGGTGACCAAACTGCACAAGCACAAGCCCGAGTCGGCGAGTCTGGCGGTGCTCAAATCGCCTGATATCCCGTCCATTTTGGTGGAGACTGGTTTTATCTCCAACCCACAGGAAGAGAGGCTGCTCAGTAATGCCAACCATCAGGACAAACTGGCCAAGGCGATTCATAAAGGTGTACTCAAGTATTTTGAAGCCAATCCGCCGGCCGGAACCATGCTGGCCAAGCAGGGCGCTATTAAACACAAGGTTGTCAGAGGTGAATCTCTGTCGGTAATCGCCAATCGTTATGAAGTGTCGGTGGCCGATATCAAGAAAGCCAATAACCTGAAATCGGATGTAGTCCGTATAGGTCAGCAACTGGTTATCCCCAGAGCCTGAGGAAGAGATGGCAATTCAGATATTACCCCCACAACTGGCCAACCAGATTGCGGCGGGCGAAGTGGTAGAGAGGCCGGCCTCCGTCGTGAAGGAGCTGGTGGAAAACAGCCTGGATGCCGGTGCAACCCGAGTCGATATCGAAATCGATAAGGGCGGCGCCAAGCTTATTCGAATTCAGGACAATGGCGGCGGTATTGGCAAGGATGAACTGGCACTGGCGCTGTCTCGTCACGCTACGTCCAAGGTGCATACACTGGACGATCTTGAAGCCATTCTCAGCTTTGGTTTTAGAGGTGAGGCGCTGGCCAGTATCAGTTCTGTTTCCCGCCTGACCCTGACATCTCGCACGGCCGAACAATCCGAGGCCTGGCTTGCTTACGCCGAAGGCGCGGATATGGGGGTCAAGATACTGCCTGCGGCTCATCCAGTGGGCACCAGTATTGAAGTGGTCGATCTCTTCTTCAATACCCCGGCGCGCAGACGTTTCCTCAAGAGTGACAAGACAGAATTCACCCATATCGATGAGTGGCTGAAACGGATTGCGCTGGCCAGGCCGGAAATCCACCTGACGCTGAAACACAATGGCAAACAGGTCCGCAATTATCGTCCGGCAGACAATGAAGCCCAATATCTGCAACGGCTGGCTCAGGTCTGTGGTCGGCCGTTTGCTGAGCAAGCATTGAAGGTGGAATGTCAGCATGACGATATGCGCCTCAGTGGCTACCTGCAGTCCCCCTGGCAAGTTGATCCCTGTGATACTCACTATTTTTATGTCAATGGTCGTTTGATCAGGGACCGTTTGGTGAATCATGCGGTCAGGCAGGCCTTTGCCGGTTTGGCCGAATTGGAACAACCCGGCTATGTGCTGATGCTGGAGCTGGATCCCCATCAGGTAGATGTCAATGTGCACCCGGCCAAGCATGAGGTGCGTTTCCATCAGGCCAGATATGTGCACGATTATATTCTGCAGGCCTTGAGCTCAGCCCTGCAGCAAGCACAGCAACTGCCGGTCGATGACGTTAATCCGCATTTAAGCCAAACAGATTATGCTGCGCTCATTGATGTGGGTTCAGACGCCGCTGCTACAAGCTTCAACCAAGGTGGAGCGACTGATGGCAGCCGTGCCGAGCCGCGTTTTCGCGAGCCTGAGTCAAGCGGCGGCAGTGCTGGATATCAAAGCCAATATAGCGACAGAGCTCCTTTAAGCGGCAAGGCATTGGGTTCATATTCTGCTGCCGGTTCCCGTCAGGGGGTTGCAGCCCCGTCCAAGTCGGCCATCAGTAGTTATGGTGCCTTGTTGGCGACGCCGAGCGTGGTCAATGAAACCAGTCCTGAAGCCAATGTGACTGTGATGCCGCCTCTGCTGGATGGTGAACATTGGGTGTTGGTCGAAAATGAGCAGCTTAAACTGCTCAAGGTGAAAGCTGCTGCCAAGCGATTGAGATATATTGAGATTATCGCCCGCTTTCCTACCGGGTTGACCGGTCAGCCATTGCTGATGCCGGTTGCTGTGGACGCCGATCCGGAATGGCAGGCATTGCTGGAGGAAAGGGAGACTTTGCTGAGGCAATTGGGGCTGGATCTCAGTATTCGTCATTCGCAGTTGATAATCAAAAAAGTGCCCCCATATCTGAGGGACACGCAACTGGCTAGCTTGATCCCCGAGCTGCTGCAATGGCTCAGATTTGAGCAGCCACAGGAAGCGGCCTTGGCCAATTGGCTGGCGCAGAGCAGCCTTGGCAGTTTTGTCTCGGCGCCATTGATATGGCAGGGGATCTCGGCGTTGGACGAGCAAGCTCGACAAGAAATTTTACAGCTGGCTAAGGTATTGCCTTGGCAGCAATGGTTGGAAGAAGAAGGCAGTGAGTAAGGCGAAACAGCCAAGAGTGCTGACATTAATGGGGCCCACAGCCTCAGGAAAAACAGCGTTGGCGCTAGAGCTCGCCGAACATCATAACTGCGAGATTATCTCGGTAGATTCGGCACTTATCTATCGTGGAATGGATATAGGTACCGCCAAACCCAGTGCGGAAGAGCTAGCTCGCGGGCCACATAGGCTGATAGATATCCGCGATCCCAGCGAAAGTTATTCCGCTGCCGATTTTCGCAGCGATTGTCTGCGAGAGATTGAGCAGATCGTCAATATGGGAAAAACTCCGCTGTTAGTGGGTGGTACCATGTTGTATTTTAAAGCATTATTGGAAGGTTTATCGCCACTTCCCAGTGCCGATGAGGCGATAAGGGCCCAGATACAGCAAGAAGCCGAGCAATTGGGCTGGCAAGTGCTGCATCAGGAATTGGCACGGATCGATCCGGTTTCGGCCGCACGCATTCACCCCAATGACCCACAACGTCTCGGACGGGCACTGGAGGTGTATCGTATCAGCGGTAAGAGTTTGACCGAATTGACTCAGGAAAAATCGCCTGAGCTTCCCTATGATGTGGTGCAGTTTGCCATTGCGCCACAGGAGCGTAAAACGCTGCATGGGCTGATAGAGACAAGATTTATGCAGATGCTGCAGGCCGGATTCAGCGATGAAGTGGCCAAGCTGAAGCAAAGGGGGGATCTGCACCTGGATATGCCCTCGATGCGCTGTGTTGGATATCGCCAGTGTTGGCAATATCTTGAGGGTGAATTTGACCATGATACTATGGTCGAAAAAGCCGTCGCTGCTACTAGGCAATTGGCAAAGCGTCAATTAACATGGTTGCGAGGATGGCCGGAGTTGAATTGGCTGGAGAGTGGGGCGCAAGGGAATTTAGTTCAGCTTATGCGTTACTGCCGCTAGCTTAATAGCCCTAGCTGTATAATACTCAAACCGAACAAGAAAGCTTTTTGTTAGTACTATATAAATTAAAAAAAGGAAATAAAAACATGGCTAAGGGGCAATCTTTACAAGACCCATTCCTGAACGCACTACGCCGTGAGCGCGTTCCTGTTTCCATCTACCTGGTCAACGGTATCAAGTTGCAGGGACAGGTGGAATCTTTTGACCAGTTCGTTATCTTGCTGAAAAACACGGTTAGCCAGATGGTATATAAGCATGCCATTTCAACTGTTGTGCCTTCTCGTCCATTTAATGTGAGCAATCATCAGGGCGGTGGTCAGCAGAACTATAACTCGCAGCACGATGATAGCAGCGAACAGTAATAAGTTAAGGAGTTCACTTCTTGTTTGATCGCTATGAGGCGGGAGAAACTGCAGTACTTGTTCATATCGACTTTTCCGATGAAGACAGTCGGGAAGACCTTCTTGAATTGCAACTCTTGGTCGAGTCGGCCGGGGCGCGTTCGGTAGGGGTGATAACAGGAAGCCGTCGGGCGCCTGACCGCAAGTTTTTCTTGGGGACAGGAAAGGCGGAAGAACTGGCAGCTTTGGTAGCTGCGACCGAGGCAAATGTGGTGATTTTCAACCACGCATTGAGTCCTGCACAGGAAAGAAATCTTGAAATTCTGTGCCAATGCCGGGTGTTGGATAGAACCACACTTATTCTCGATATTTTTGCTCAGCGGGCCCGTACCCATGAGGGCAAGTTACAGGTGGAGCTAGCGCAGTTGCGCCACATGTCGACTCGCCTGGTGCGGGGCTGGACTCACCTTGAACGCCAAAAGGGCGGGATAGGTTTGCGCGGCCCCGGTGAAACCCAGCTGGAAACTGACCGGCGATTGCTGCGGGGGCGGATCAAGTCCATCAATCGCCGTTTGGAGAAAGTGGACAAACAGCGGGAACAAAGCCGTCGTGCCAGGAAGCGAAGCGACCTGGCTACTGTGTCACTGGTTGGTTATACCAACGCAGGTAAGTCCACTCTATTCAACGCTTTGACAACATCTGAGGTGTATGCCGCCGATCAGTTGTTTGCGACTCTGGATCCAACGCTTCGTAAGCTGGAGTTGGACAACGGCGCCGTCTTTTTAGCCGACACTGTGGGGTTTATTCGTCATTTGCCCCATGAACTGGTAGCGGCGTTTAAGGCGACATTACAGGAAACCCGTCAGGCCGATCTCCTGCTGCATGTGGTGGACTGCGCCGACGACAATATGAATGACAACTTTGAGCAGGTGCAAGAAGTGCTCAAAGAGATTGAGGCCGATGATATTCCGCAGCTTCTGGTCTGCAACAAGATAGATCTGTTGGAAGAGATAGGCCCCAAAATAGATTTCGACCCTGAAGGCCGACCATACAGAGTGTGGATCTCGGCACAACAAGGGTTGGGGTTGGATCTTCTCAAGCAGGCGGTGGATCAACTGACCGCAGCTACCATAGTTGAGCTTAGCTTGAGAATACCGGCAACAGCCGGGCATTATCTTGGCCAGTTTTATCGACTGGATGCGATACAGCAGAAAGAGTATGACGACCTGGGGAACTGTATCTTGTCTATTCGTTTACCACAGCCGGACTGGCATCGGCTGGTTAAGCAGAGTCAAGGTGAGTTGGAAACCTTTATCCTCGAACCCGAGATTGATAAAGTAGTTTGTTAATAATCTCGTTTATTCATCCACTTATGGAGAGTTAAATGGCTTGGAACGAGCCCGGTAACAAGGGTAATGATCCTTGGGGAAACAAAGGTGGCAACGACAAGGGGCCACCGGATCTGGACGATGTATTTCGCAATCTGGCCAAACGCTTTGGCGGCAAGGGCAACGGTGGTTCAGGCTTCAGCATGGGAACACTGGCCATAGTTGCAGGTATTGCCCTGGCAGTATGGGGTTTTTCCGGTTTCTACACTATCAAGGAAGCGGAGCAGGGCGTAGTGCTGCGTTTCGGTGAACACGTCGGCGAAGTTGGTCCTGGCTTACACTGGAAAGCCACCTTTATCGATACGGTTTTACCGGTAGATGTTGCATCGGTGCGCTCTATTCCCGCTTCAGGCAGCATGCTGACCGCCGATGAAAATATGGTCGTGGTCGAGCTTGATGTGCAGTATAAGGTGAAAGATGCCTACCAGTATCTGTTTAGTGCCGTTGATGCTAACTCGAGCCTGCGTGAAGCCACCGACAGTGCGTTGCGTTATGTCATAGGTCATTCAAAGATGAATGATATTTTGACAACCGGGCGTGCCAAGGTACGTGATGACACCCGCGCCGAGATTGAACGTATCATTGCACCTTACAATCTGGGATTGCAGATTGAAGACGTTAACTTCCTGCCGGCCAGACCGCCGGAAGAAGTGAAAGATGCCTTTGATGACGCAATTTCAGCACAGGAAGACGAGCACACCTATATCCGTCAGGCCGAAGCTTATCAGCTGGAAATCGAACCTAAGGCCCGTGGTCAGGTGGAACGTATCAGCCAGGATGCCCGCGCTTATAAAGAGCGTGTTGTTCAGGATGCAGAAGGTGCTGTAGCCAAGTTCAACAAGCTGCTGCCTGAATATAAGCTGGCCCCAGAGGTTACTCGTGATCGTCTCTATATCGATGCAATGCAGCAGGTGTTCAGTGATACCAACAAGGTACTGATAGATGCCAAAAATAACGGCAACCTGATGTATCTGCCGCTGGATAAGCTGATGTCTCAGGAAGATAAGCCTAAACCTAAAGCGGAGCAGGAACCCGAGCAGCATGTGGATGCCGTCAGCAGCCAAAGAAATACCAATAACAGCAGCTTCAACGGACGCATGTCCCGCGAAGAGCGTATCCGTCAGGGGAGGGAGTAAACCATGAGCAGATTTGTACTCATTATTATTGCCCTGCTGGCGATTGTTGGTGTGTCTTCATTGATGGTAGTCAATGAAGGGGAACGAGCTATAGTTTCCCGCTTTGGTGAAGTGTTGAAAGACAATGTTGACGGTAAGATGGTGCCCCGAGTTTATGGCCCGGGTCTCAACGTTAAGATCCCGCTGATCGACAAAGTCCGTTATATGGATGCCCGTATCCAGACCCTGGATGGCGCCGCCGACCGCTTTGTGACCTCTGAGAAGAAAGACCTGATGGTGGATTCTTATGTCAAGTGGCGTATCAAGGACTTTGAAAAATACTATCTGGCAACAGAAGGTGGCAACAAGTCCAAGGCAGAGTCGTTGCTGCAGCGCAAGATCAACAGTGACCTGCGTACCGAGTTCGGTAAACTGACCATCAAGCAGATTGTTTCCGGCACCAGCGAAGGCAGCACAAACTTGGCCGAGAGCAGTAGCCGTGATGACCTGATGCGTATTACTCTGGAAAATGCTGCCAAGAGTGCCGAAGGTCTGGGTATAGAAGTGGTCGATGTCAGGGTGAAACAGATAAACCTGCCATCCAACGTCAGCCACAGTATCTTCCAACGGATGCGTGCCGAGCGTCAGGCGGTAGCCAAAAAACACAGGGCTGAAGGTAAGGAAGCGGCCGAGAGAATTCGCGCCATGACCGACGCCAACGTTGTTGTGACTCTGGCCAATGCTCGTCGTGAAGCGGAAAACATTCGTGGTGAAGGTGACGCCATTGCCGCCAAGATTTACGCTGATGCTTATACCAAGGATCCTGAGTTCTTTAGTTTCCTGCGCAGCCTGGAAGCCTATAAGGCTAGTTTTGCCGGTAAATCAGACATTATGGTGCTGGAGCCGGACAGCGAATTCTTCAAATACATGAAGCAAAAAGGCAAGTAACAGTGTTGCTTGAAAGACCCGGACTGGTTCCGGGTCTTTTTTTATCTTTTTCTCAGCTTGATGCGAAAGTCACAGAATTATAAGTATTAATGTGTAAACCAAGAATATATTGTTAATAGTCAAATGGTTATGATTTAGCTTTAGTTAAATTACTTTCGAGATGCTGGTGTTTTGCAGCCTAAATCCGCTGTTTTTTTAACCCAGGCGGCTAAAAAACTGTAATCTCCTTAACCAACTTATGTCTTTTGACTATGATCTGCTTCTAATTTTTCGCTATAATGAGCCCCGCCTCAAAATTCGGCTTTTCCCTTTAGTGAGAACTAAGAGGCCTAAAGTCTTGAAAAACAAAAATTCCAACACCCTCTGGGAGATAAGTGGATGAGCAATGCGCCAGTCGATACCGGACGTCGCAGATTCCTGACAGCTGCAACCGCCGTAGTGGGCGGTGCTGGTGCCGTCGCTGTAGCGGTTCCCTTTATAAAGTCATGGAATCCGAGTGCCAAAGCGAAAGCTGCAGGTGCACCGGTAGAAGTAAATATCAGTAAGCTAGAGCCAGGTCAGCTGATCCGTGTGGAATGGCGTGGCAAGCCCGTATGGATTGTCCGCCGTACCGAGGAAGTTCTTAATGAGCTCCCCACCCACGATGACAGATTGCGGGATCCGGCTTCTGACGAACTACAGCAGCCTGATTACGCCCAAAATGGCGTACGTTCTATTAAGCCTGAGTACTTTATTGCCGTAGGTATTTGTACTCACCTGGGTTGTTCACCTACTTACCTGCCAGACTCTTTTGCAGAGCAGGTTGAAGGTGTGACTTCAGGTTTCTTCTGTCCATGTCACGGTTCCAAGTTCGATATGGCCGGTCGCGTCTTCCAGGGCGTACCTGCTCCACTGAACCTGGTGATTCCCCCACATCAATACATTGATGATGGTAACGTGCTCATCGGCGTAGACCAGGGAGCTGCATAATGGTTAAGAATATAATTGACTGGATCGATGCGCGTATCCCTATGACGGCAACTTATAACCGCCATGTTGGTCAGTACGCCACCCCCAAGAATTTTAACTTCTGGTATTTCTTCGGCTCTCTGGCACTGTTGGTTCTGGTAAACCAGCTGCTGACCGGTATCTGGCTGACCATGAACTATGTGCCTACCGCCGAAGGCGCATTTGCCTCCATCGAATACATCATGCG
The DNA here is from genome assembly GCF_037953065.1 of Shewanella chilikensis. Classification (NCBI taxonomy): domain Bacteria; kingdom Pseudomonadati; phylum Pseudomonadota; class Gammaproteobacteria; order Alteromonadales; family Shewanellaceae; genus Shewanella; species Shewanella chilikensis. The sequence continues at coordinate 750,206 of NZ_CP149966.1, forward strand.
TGATGTCGAGTACGGTTGGTTGCTGCGTTACATGCACTCCACTGGGGCCTCGGCCTTCTTTGTGGTGGTTTACCTGCATATGTTCCGTGGCCTGCTCTACGGTTCTTACCAGAAGCCTCGTGAACTGCTGTGGCTGTTCGGTATGTTGATCTTCCTGGTGCTGATGGCCGAAGCCTTTATGGGTTATCTGCTGCCATGGGGCCAGATGTCCTACTGGGGCGCCCAGGTAATTATCTCACTGTTCGGTGCTATTCCGGTTATCGGTGATGACTTGACCCTGTGGATCCGTGGTGACTATGTGATCTCAGGTGCAACCCTGAACCGCTTCTTCGCTCTGCACGTTATCGCGTTGCCTCTGGTACTCGTGGTACTGGTATTCCTGCACCTGATTGCGCTGCATGAAGTGGGTTCCAACAACCCGGATGGTATCGAAATCAAGAAGAACAAAGATGAAAATGGCTGGCCTGTTGATGGCATCCCATTCCATCCTTACTTCACTGTAAAAGATATCATGGGTGTTGCCGGCTTCCTGATTGTCTTCTGCTACGTGCTGTTCTTTATGCCTGAAGGTGGTGGTTACTTCCTCGAGAAGCCTAACTTCGAAGCTGCTAACCCAATGAAGACGCCTGAGCATATTGCGCCTGTATGGTACTTCACTCCGTTCTACGCCATCTTGCGGGCCGTACCGGACAAGCTGGGTGGTGTAGTTATGATGGGTCTGGCGATTGCCGTACTCTTTGTGTTGCCATGGCTGGATCGCTGTAAGGTCAAGTCGGTTCGCTACCGCAGCATGATTCACAAGCTGAACATTGCTCAGTTTGCCGTGTCCTTTATCGTCCTGGGTTACCTGGGTGCGGTACCTGCGACACCAACACTGACCATTGTTGCCCGAATCTTTACTTTCACTTACTTCGGTTTCTTCCTGCTGTTGTTCATCTACAGCAAGAGTGAAAAGACCAAGCCAGTACCAGAAAGGGTGACATTCAAATGAAAAAGTTATTGATTGCTTTGGTTGCCTTTGTGCCTGGTATGGTGTCTGCCGCCAGTGGTCACAATGTGCACCTGGAAGATGCCAATATTGATCTGACAGATAAAGAGTCGCTGCGTCGTGGTGTAGAGTTGTTTCAAGACAACTGTGCCGGTTGTCACAGCACTCAATATCAGCGCTACCAGCGTGTCGCCGAAGATCTGGATATTCCTGTCGATGAGATGCGCAAGCTGATCCACACAGATGCCAAGATCGGCGAGCTGATGGAAAACTCAATTGAAACCAAAGATGCGGCCAAGTGGTTCGGTGCCGCGCCACCGGACCTGACTCTGGTAGCCCGTGTCCGGGGTGAAGATTGGGTATATTCCTACCTCAAAGGGTTCTACAAAGACCCAAGTCGTCCTTTTGGCGTGAACAACACAGTGTTCCCGTCTGTCGGTATGCCGCATGTGCTGGAAGGCCTGCAAGGTATGCCGGTTAAGCAGGAAGATGGCAGCATCACCGTCAGCGGTGGCAGTCTGTCTGCGGAAGAGTACGATCAGGTTGTTCGCGACCTTACCGGTTTTCTGGTTTACTCGGCTGAGCCGGTTAAACTGGAGCGCGAAAACCTGGGTAAATGGGTACTCGGCTTCCTGTTCATATTCTTTGTGATCGCATACCTGCTCAAGAAAGAATATTGGAAGGATGTACACTAACCCTTAGAAAGGGGTAGAATATATTATCCGCATAATGTAAACGGGGGGCATTGCCCCTCGTTTACATTTGTTTTTTTCAATTCCGGAGGGTATCAATGGCTGTTGCTGCCAATAAACGCTCTATCATGACCCTGTTCTCAGGTGCCGATGATCTCTATAGCCATCAGGTTCGCATCGTATTGGCTGAAAAAGGGGTAACTGTTGATGTGTTGCAGGTAGATCCCAATGATATGCCAGAGGATCTGCTGGAACTCAACCCTTACAACTCAGTGCCAACGCTGGTAGACCGTGAACTGGTGTTATACGAAAGCCGTATTATCATGGAGTATCTGGACGAGCGCTTCCCGCACCCGCCGCTGATGCCCGTTTACCCAGTTTCCCGTGGTCAAAGCCGTTTGATGATGCATCGCATCGATACAGACTGGTATTGCCTGGTTGATCGCATTCGTAAGGGTGACCGCGCCGATGCGGCCCGTAAAGAGTTGCAGGAAAGCCTGCTGTCTATCGCGCCTGTGTTTGCCGAAATGCCTTACTTCATGAGTGAAGAGTTCGGTTTGGCCGATTGTTATCTTGGCCCCTTGTTGTGGCGCCTGCCGGTGCTGGGTATCGAATTGGATAACCGCACGGGTAAAGATATCAAAGCCTATATGAACCGTATTTTCGAGCGTGAGTCCTTTAAGGCCTCTCTGACCGAAGCCGAGCGCGAAATGCGCATGGGTATCTGATGAAAGATTTGACCCCAAGTCGTCCATATCTGCTTAGAGCTTACTATGAATGGCTGATGGATAATCAGCTGACCCCACATCTGGTAGTGGATGCCACTGTGCCAGATATTCAGGTACCGCTGCAGTATGTTAAGGATGGTCAAATCGTACTGAATGTCGCCGGCAGTGCTGTCGGTGGCCTGCAGCTCGGCAACGAGTTTGTCGAGTTCAATGCTCGTTTCGGTGGTGTGCCACAGCAAGTGCTGCTGCCTATGGCTTCTATTGTTGCCATCTATGCCCGTGAAAATGGTGCCGGCACAGTATTCGATATGGAAGACGCCTATCTGCTTGAAGAGGGTGAGGAATCACTGCTGAATGTGGTTGAAGAGGTTGAACAGCCACGGACTGAAGCCGAAACTGAACCTACAGCAGACAAGCCCAAACGGCGTGGCCACCTGACTTTGGTTAAATAAAGCCGGGTTGACGCTTCAGCTACAGCATTGCAAAAAGCCAGTCACTATGACTGGCTTTTTCTTTTCAGCGGCTGCAATACCGTGCCGGCCAGCTCCACTCGGTTACGACCATTTATCTTGGCCTGATACAGAGCCTTGTCAGCCTGTTTGAGTGCCTCGCTTGCACTATCTCCAGGATCGAGAGTTGCCAGGCCAACAGAAGCGGTCAGTTGTAGGTAATGGCTTTGATATTCCAGGCCTTGTTGTCTGAGGGACTCAAGGAGTTGCTCGCCTCTTTGCTGCAGGGCCTGAGTCCCGGTTTCATCCAGCCTCAGCAGCAAGGCAAACTCTTCCCCGCCTATTCTGGCCAGTCGCTCCTGAGGCTTGAGTGCTTTCTTGAGCAGCTTACTGACATGAATAAGGGCGACATCGCCGGCATCATGGCCAAAGTTATCGTTTATCTTCTTGAAGAAATCCAGATCCAACAGGGCAAGCACCCAGCAGCCCGGCTGCTCTCTTTGCAGTGCGACTTGGCGCATGAATGCGCGGCGGTTAAGCAATCCGGTCAAGGTGTCTGTGTCGGCCTGATGTTGCAGTACCAGCTCGGCGCGCTCGGCATACATTTCGCTGATCAGCAGTATGGCGCAGGAGCTGATAATACATGAGCAGATCACCAAGGCCTTTAAAATGGCCAGAGTGTGTGTAGAAAGCAGGGCGATATCAGGGTGGGATGGCCAGCCGTGCAGCTCAAAGAAGCTGAACAACCCCAGATTGGCTAACATCAGGATCAGGATGGAACGCCATTCACGGATCTCAAACAGTACAACCAACATGATGGCAAACAGCAGGTAATAGCTGTGGATTTTGATACTGGTACCTTGGGCCGTCATTAAAGCTGTGGCGGCATCGGCCATCAACAGCAACATTAAACACCACCTGGCGGCAAAGAACTTTCCCTTGTAGTTGAGCAGTAACACCAGAGGAAGCAGGGCAACAAAGGGCAGCTGATTCAAGCCGGAAAGAATAAAGCCTTGGTTACCGCTGATATAAAAACCCAAAATAAACAGCAATATAGTTGTTACGGAAACCAGTACGCCCAAGTTGACCTGAATGACTTTGCGCTCCCGGGTCTTGATAGCGCATCTATCACACCCCAGCATCAGCAAAAAATTCAGCAACCTGGTCATATTGGGCATAGGCAAAGCACTTTTATAAGCCACTCGAAATATCAGCTTAATTCAAACGTGGTTATTGAACCAGTGTTGGCTGACTTTCGGTATGATCCCCGTGCGTCAGTATGGTAGCATTTCTCGCCTGCACGACCTTTACCGTGCAATTGCCGGGAAAGATAAGGTGAGACCACAATGCTGCTGATGATCGACAATTATGATTCCTTTACCTTCAATCTGGTGCAGTATTTTCAGCAGTTGGGGCTGCAGCCTGTTATCAAGCGTAACGATGAGATTGGGCTCGATGAGATCCGCGAATTGGCGCCGGATTATCTGGTGATCTCTCCCGGGCCCTGTAGCCCGGATCAGGCGGGGATCTCGCTGGCCGCCATCGAACATTTTGCCGGTAAGTTGCCTATCCTGGGCGTCTGTCTTGGACATCAATCGCTGGCTCAGGTGTTTGGTGCCAAGGTGGTTCGGGCCAAGCGGGTGATGCATGGCAAGACATCGGCAATCAGTCACAATGACCGTGGGCTGTTTCAAGGTCTGGCCAATCCTTTGACCGTGACCCGTTATCACTCGCTGCTGATTGACTCTGTGCCTGAAGGCTTTAGTCTGGATGCCTGGTATGATGACCCGGTATACGGGCGGGAAATCATGGCCATCAGCCATGCCGAGAAACGCCTCTACGGCGTGCAGTTTCATCCCGAATCCATTCTGACCCAGCAGGGGCTTGAACTGCTCAATAATTTTCTGCGTCTGGCTTAAGGAGCAGTGAGTCAGTCCTGGATTCGTACCAAGGCTCCATCCTTAACAAGCCTTTACAAGTTTTCAGCTTTTGCAGAACAACATCCTCTGGCAAATATGGTATAACAGGCCGCAATCGCTTGTTTTCTGTCATATGTCGCTTCCCGGCGGCCAAGATAACTATAAAAAGGAAGGATGATGAAAAGCCTGATGCGTCATGCCGGTCTGAGTGTTTTGACTCTGGCCGTTCTCAGCGGCTGCGCCGCTACTGAGCCGCAACTCACCCCCCAAGAGATCACCAACACCAGCCAAACAGTACCCTTGGCAGCGCCTCCTGTGGCCGACAAGCCGTTAACTCTGAATCAAATTATGGCGGATCCCGATTGGATGGGACTCGCCCCCAAGGGTGCCTACTGGAGCGATGACAGCCACGCTGTGCTGTTCGCCCGCCAGCAGAGTGCATCTGTGCTGCGCAGTTACTATCGTCAGGGAGTGGCAGACAAACAGGCGCAGGAGCTGGCGTTGTCTGAACTGCATACAGTTTCGCAACGAGACGGTGTTCTGAGCCCGGATAAGCGCCGCAAGGCTTACATCTATCAAGGCAACCTGTTTGTGAAGGCGCTCGATAGCGGTGAGATCACTCAGTTGACCCGACAAAATACCAAGGTTGAAGGGCTGCGTTTTTTAGCGAATGGCGATCTTGCCTATTGGCAGGCGGGGCAGATATTCAGATTGCATGCAGACTCAGGCCTTGTGGAGCAGCTCGCGGATATCAAGATGGCCAAAGAGCCGGCACAGGCCCAAGAGCCGGAAACTTATCTCGCCAAGGAGCAACACAAGCTGATCCGCTATGTGGCCAAACAGCAGGAAAACGCCAAGTCTCGGGAGACATATCAGCAGCAGTTACAGAATGAAGACCCGACCCTGTCGGCCAAGCCTTGGTATCTGGGCGAGAGTGAGCAGTTGGTGGAACTGAGCCTGTCGCCGGATGGCCGCTATGTGCTGCTGGCGTTGCAGGACAAGAGCTACAACTGGCGTGGCGAGCATGACATCATGCCCAACTATCTTGGCAAAGATGGCTATGTCGATCCTGTGCCCGTGCGAGCCAGAGTCGCTGAAGACAAGGCACCGGGGCAGCGCTTGGTACTGCTGGACTTGCAGCAGCAGAGTCAGAAAGAGATAACCATCGAAGGTTTGCTCGGTTACAACCAGGATGTGTTGGCCGAGGTCAAGGCCGAAAACGCCAAGGCGAAAGGCGAGCGCTATGAAAGCAAAAAGGCCCCGCGCAAGATCCAACTGATGCAGGATTGGGGCTGGCGCCAAAGCGCTATTCAATGGCAAGACTCAGGCAAGCGCTTGGCCGTAATGCTGGAAGCCGTGGACAACAAAGACCGGTGGCTGGCCAGTGTCGATCTGGCCAAGGGCAAGCTAGTCACTGAGCACAGACTGCATGACGATGCCTGGGTCAACTATGACTACAATCAGTATGGTTGGTTACCCGGCAGCGAGACCCTTTACTACCTGTCGGAAGAGAGTGGTTATTCGCAGCTGTATCTCAAGCCGCTCGGTGGCAAGGCGCGGGCTTTGACCTCGGGCAAGTTCGTGGTCAGTGACATCACTCTGAGCCCGGATAACCGTTATATCTACTACAAGGCCAACAAAGAACACCCCGGCAAGTACAATGTTTATCGGGTTGAGATAAGTAGCGGCAAGGATGAACAACTGACCCAGTGGAATGGAGTGCTTGACTACAGCCTGAGCCCGGATGGACGTTCGCTGCTGTTGACCGCCTCCAGCCTGACCCGGCCGGATGAGCTCTATATTCAAACCATAGGCGGTGAGCTGACCCAGCTGACCCATTACACCAGCGACAGCTTCAAGAGCTATCCTTGGCAGGCGCCTGAGGTGGTTGCCGTGCCTTCCAGCCATGGCGCAGGTGAAGTCTATGCCAGGGTGTATCTGCCGGCAGGTTTCGACAAGGATCGCGCCGAATCATATCCGGCGGTGATCTTCAATCATGGTGCCGGTTATCTGCAGAATGCCCATTATGGTTTTTCCGGTTATTTCCGTGAGTTCATGTTCCATAACCTGCTGGCACAGCAGGGATATGTGGTGATGGACATGGATTATCGCGGCTCCAAAGGCTATGGCCGCGACTGGCGCACCGCCATCTACCGTAATATGGGGCATCCGGAAGTGCAAGACTTGGCCGATGGCGTCAAGTGGATGAGCCAGCATGCCAATGTTGATGCCAAGCGGGTAGGCACCTATGGTGGTTCTTACGGCGGCTTTTTGACCTTTATGGCACTGTTTACCCAACCCGAGTTGTTCCAGGCCGGCGCCGCGCTGCGGCCGGTGACCGACTGGGCTCACTATAATGCGCCCTATACCTCGAACATACTCAATACCCCGGAGGTGGATCACATTGCCTATGAACGCAGTTCGCCCATCTACCATGCCGAGGGTTTGCAAAAGCCGCTGCTGATCATGAGCGGAGTCATGGACGATAACGTATTCTTCCAGGACAGTGTCCGCCTGGTGCAGCGACTGATAGAGCTGGAAAAACCGATGTTTGAGACGGCTATCTACCCGGTGGAACCCCATGGCTTCAGGCAGCCATCAAGCTGGCTGGACGAGTATCGCCGTATCTATAAGTTGTTTGAACAAGAGCTGAAATAGTCACTTTACAGGCCTCATACGAGGCCTGTTTCTTTTTGCTATCAAGATATTGCTGATAAAGCCGCTACATATAACAATAAAGGGGCTAACATAAAAACACAGGGCCCGGACACGGGCGTGGCAGGAAGGTAACATTTTGGCCTTGTCGGTAGCGGGTGGGGTTAAACCCGGCAGTGTAATAGAGATAGAGCAGCGTCTGTATCAGCAGTTGATACTGGGCAAGCAACGCATTGACAGTGGTGGCGATAAGCTTGAACCTGAGCTGGAGGCGGTGGCTTTCAAGCTTGAGGTTGAACGCGAGGCGACTCTGGAACGGCTCGCCAGGCAGCAACAGGCCAAGGCGCTCTATCAGAAGGTGTCGGCTCAGTTAATCGAGACCCTGGCGGCAGAGCTCGGCAATCGTCTGGCCTCCATCGAAGAGGTGGCACGCCTGGCAGGCATCACAGATAAACAGATCTTGCTGCTGGAGTTATTGCTGCACCCAAGGCTTGATTTGGCGCGCATTCGCCCGGTCGTTGCCGAGCAGAGTTGGCTGGTGAGAGACTTGAGCTCTCTGGTCAACAGTCCCTCATTCAGGGCTCGCAGGCCGCAGAATCTGGATGTACAGCTGACAGATCTCAAGTTGGTGCTCAGCTATATCGGGGTTGAGAATCTGCGCATTTTAGTCCCTTACTACAGCTGTCGTTATTGGCTGCCCACAGGCCATGCCAGTCTGCTTTGGACTGTGCGCAAGCTATGGCGTTTCTCGCAGGTGCAGGGCATTGCTGCCAGAACCCTGGCCAAGTTGCATGACTTGGATGCCCCTATGCTGCATGCGGTTTCCCTGATGCAGCAACTGGGGATCTCAGTGCTGCTCTCCATGAGCGCCAAGTTGTTTGAGCAGTTGCGCGGCTCATGGCTCAGAGAGGCGAGTCGAGACAGGGATAAGGCTCTCTATGATGCCATTGCCCTGTGTGATTTCCCCGCGGCCTTGGTCTATTCCCTGGTTAAGCAGCATGCGCTATCACTCAATTGGCAACTGCCAACCCAGCTTGGGTTTGCGGATGCGGCCATGGTGACTCTGCTCAAGGAGCGGGACACGGCCCTTGGCTTCAGTCAGTTGTCAGCCAATGCGGCAGTGCTGGCCAAAGCCGATTGTTTTGCCAAGTGTTTTTTACTGGAAGAGATGCGGCAACTGGAATTCAGGGACAGGCGGATCATGATGGCGTATCATGAGCTCACGGAACAGGAACTCATTCGTCTCAAAGGCCAGAATTACCGCAAACCCGAGCTGCTTTAAGCCGTTGCGGAGCCTGTAGGCCTTCCATGGAGGAGCTATGCCCAGTTGGCAAGCCTCGGTATTGAACCGGTTGTTAACTTATGTGGCGCGGCCATCGGTCAGTCGCGGCAGCGCCAAAGTACCACTCAGTGCTATTCGTCAGCGTTTGCTGGAGATGGATCGTCGCTTGCTGGGCTGGCCGCCGGAACTCAAGGTCGAACACTGGCCGTTGAGCCACTCGCCGCTCATCCATTACCAGCTGCCGCAACCCAGAGAAGTCAGCCTCTTTTATATCCGCGGCGGAGGCTTCTGTTTCAAGACCCCCCATGCCCATGCCCGTTTCCTGGCCGATATCATGCAGCGCAGTCTGGCAGATTGTTACGTGCCCGATTATCGTCTGGCGCCGGAGCACCCGTTTCCGGCGGCCTGTGATGATGTGCTGGAAGCTTATCGGATGACGCTTGAGCATTGTGACCCGGACAAACTGGTGCTGATGGGGGACTCGGCCGGAGGCAACTTGGCCTTGAGCCTGTTGTTGCAGCTGAAACAGCTTGAGTTACCGTTGCCGAGAGCCTGCGTGTTGCTGTCTCCGGCGCTGGATCTCGGCATCACAGGCGATACCGAGCGCATTTTGGCGGCCGACGACCCCTTGTTTACCGTTGAATCCCTGCTCAGACTCAGGGGGGCGTATCTCGCCGGTAGTAACCCCATGTCTGAGCGGGTTTCGCCGCTTTATGGTTGCTTTAAGGACTTGCCGCCCATCTTGCTGCTGGCCGGTACCCGTGAGCTGTTGTTGCAGGATGCCGAGCGCCTGCAACAGGCGGTATTGCGCGACGGAGGCCGGATAGAAGCCGGTTTCTACCTCAATATGCCCCATGTCTTTCCGCTATTTGAACTCTTGCCCGAGGCCATGGAAGCCAGGGGCCAAATCGCTGCTTTTATACGCAATAATCTACTGTTATGATTGTCGTTAACTATTCAAAATAGGTGAATAGTTAACGAATTCGGTGTCAGTTGAGATTTTTTGTGACTATTTATGCCGTTAAATGGCAGATATTTGCCTGCTTAATTCTCAAACTCAGATCTTTATGCACTTATAGGCCAAGGCATTGCTCCTGCATATTGATCAAACTGGTATTTTGATCACAATTTCGCTAATAATGACACCTAAGCAACACAAGTAAGTGCAGTTTTACTCACAAATAATAAAGATTAACTGCTTAAAACGGTGGCCGACAGAGCCGCCGACAACACAAAGGATGAGAAGGAATGAGTGTAAACATGAATTTGACACGTGCCCAGTTTGATGAAGTTATGGTGCCTAATTATGCACCGTCACCCGTTATCCCGGTTCGTGGCGATGGCAGTCGTGTTTGGGATCAGGAAGGCAAAGAGTATGTCGACTTTGCCGGTGGTATTGCAGTTAACTGTTTGGGCCACTGTCATCCAGCCGCCGTTGAGGCGCTTAAGGCGCAGGGTGAAAAACTCTGGCACTTGTCCAATGTGATGACCAATGAGCCGGCACTGGCATTGGCGACCAAACTGGTTAACGCCACTTTTGCCGACAAGGTCTATTTCGCCAACTCAGGTGCCGAAGCCAATGAAGCGGCCCTGAAACTGGCCCGCCGCTATGCTCTGGATAATTTCGGCGCCGGAAAAGATCAGATTATAGCCTTCGACAAGGCCTTCCACGGCAGAACCTTCTTTACCGTCAGCGTGGGTGGCCAGGCCGCCTACTCAGATGGTTTTGGCCCCAAGCCGCAGGGGATCACACACCTGCCATTCAACGATGTTGCCGCATTGGAAGCCGCGGTGTCGGACAAGACCTGCGCCATCATGCTGGAGCCGCTGCAGGGTGAGGGCGGTATCATAAACGCCACTCCAGAGTTCCTGGCCAAGGTGCGTGAACTGGCCGACAAGCACAATGCGTTGGTGGTGTTCGATGAAGTGCAAACCGGCGTTGGTCGTACCGGCGAGCTGTATGCCTACATGGGGACAGATATAGTGCCGGACATTCTCACCACGGCCAAGGCCCTGGGCGGCGGTTTCCCCATCGCGGCCATGCTGACCACGGACAAGATTGCCGCTCATCTTAAAGTGGGCACTCATGGTTCCACCTATGGTGGTAACCCTCTGGCCTGCGCCGTCAGCAACGCGGTATTTGATCTAGTCAATACCCCCGAAGTGTTGCAGGGCGTTAAGCGTCGTGAGCAACTGCTGCGTGATGGCCTGGAAAAAATCAATTCCAAGTACCAGGTGTTTTCCGAGGTACGCGGCAAGGGACTGTTGCTCGGCGCCGTGTTGAATGAGCAGTATCAGGGACGCAGCCGTGAGTTTCTGTTGGCCTCGGTCGACAGTGGCCTGATGACACTGATGGCCGGTGCCAACGTGGTTCGTTTTACTCCTTCTTTGATCATCCCTGAAAGTGATATTGCCGAGGGTCTGGCACGCTTTGAAAAAGCGGTCGCCAAGGTGGTTGCCGCCTGATCCCCGTGGGCCCAGGCCCACTTAGCGCAATAGACTCACAGCTGCTGTTCTGACGGGCGGGCCCGACGGAGCAGCAACTGTGGATGAGTGGAGATTTAACCATGTTAATCATACGGCCTATCCGAGCCTCAGATTTCCCGGCGCTGCGCTGTATCGCCGAAGAATCGGGCCATGGATTCACCTCGCTGCCGGTCAATGATGAACTGCTGACCCGCAAGATCGCCCGTTCGGAAACCTCTTTCGCCAAGGCGGTGGAAACGCCTTTTGATGAAGGCTACCTCATGGTGCTGGAAGACACAGAGACCCAGGAGGTTGTGGGCACCTGTGGTCTGGAAGCCGCAGTGGGAATGGAAGATGCTTTCTACCATTACCGTTTGGGCACAGAGGTTTATCATTCGTCGCAGATAGAAGTACGTAACGAGGTTGAAACCCTCAGCCTGTGTCATGACTACACAGGTGCCGCCGAGCTCTGCACCCTGTTTCTGAGAGACTCCTATCGCAAGGGCAACAATGGCCGCATGCTGTCACGCAGTCGCTTTCTGTTTTTGGCCCAGCATGCCAATCGGTTCGGTGAAACTGTTATCGCCGAGATGCGCGGGGTCAGCGATGAAAACGGTAATTCCCCTTTCTACGGCTGGCTGCAGCAAAACTTCCTCGGCATAGACTTTATTCAGGCCGATTATCTCTCTGGTCTGGGGCAGAAGGCCTTTATGGCCGAGATGATGCCCCGCAGCCCTGTCTATGTCTGCCTGTTGCCCGAAGCGGCGCAGAAGGTTATCGGTGAAGTGCATACCAATACACGCCCGGCCCTGAGCCTGTTACAGGCGGAAGGTTTCCGCTGGCGCAACTATGTGGATATTTTTGATGGTGGCCCCACGGTTGAATGCAATCTGGCGGACATTCGCTCCGTGCGCGAGAGTCGCCTGCTGACGGTGCGTATCGGTGATATGCCCCAATCAAAGGACAGTTTTATTCTCTCCAACACCCATTTGGCAGACTACCGTGCCGGTTCGGCCAAGCTGGCGCTGACAGACGACAGTGAAGAAGTGATCCTGTCGAGCGAGTTGGCCGCCGCACTTTTGGTGGCAGACGGGCAATCGGTCAGGGTATTGGCAATATAGGAACAGCATAATGACACAATTTATCAAGGGCCAATGGCTCGCTGGCGAAGGCCAGGCAATGAGTTCAAGCAACCCGGCCAACGGCGAAACCCTGTGGCAGGGTAATGCCGCTACCCCGGCTCAGGTAGACGCTGCCGTTGCAGCCGCCAGAGAGGCGCAGTTTGACTGGTTTATGCTCGGCTTTGATGGCCGCCTGCAGGTGATAGAGGCCTATCGCGATCAACTGGAAGCCCATAAGGCGGAAATCGCCGACACCATAGCGCAGGAAACCGGTAAGCCACTGTGGGAAACGGCCACTGAGGCGGGTGCCATGATAGGCAAAATTGGTCTGTCGGTCGCGGCTTATCACAAGCGTACCGGCGAAACTGAAAATGAATTGCCTGCCGGGCGGGCGGTGCTGAGACACAAGCCCCACGGTGTAGTGGCGGTCTTTGGGCCTTATAACTTCCCTGGGCATCTTCCCAACGGCCATATAGTACCGGCTTTGCTGGCGGGCAATACCGTGGTATTCAAGCCATCGGAGCTGACGCCCAAAGTGGCTGAGCTGATGCTCAAGCTGTGGGAGAAAGCCGGTCTGCCCGCCGGGGTCATCAATCTGGTGCAGGGCGAAGTGGAAACCGGCAAGAGGCTGGCTTCACATCCTCAGCTTGATGGTCTGTTCTTTACCGGCAGCTCCCGCACCGGCCACTTGCTGCATCAGCAGTACGCCGGTCATCCGGGCAAGATCCTTGCCCTGGAAATGGGCGGCAACAATCCGCTCATTGTTAAAGGGATCTGTGATATCAAGGCGGCCGTGCACGAAATAATTCAATCTGCCTATATCTCCAGTGGCCAGCGCTGTACCTGTGCCCGCCGTCTCTACATAGAGAAAGGTGAGCAGGGCGATGCTTTGATTGCCGCCTTGGTTGCAGCGGTCAAAGCGATAGCTGTCGGCCCCTGGAATGCCGAACCTCAGCCCTTTATGGGCTCGATGATCTCTGAAGCAGCAGCCAAGGGAATGGTCGCGGCGCAGCGTAATCTGCAGAATCTCGGCGGGGTCTCGCTGGTGGAACTGACCCATATTGAGAGCGGTACCGGTCTGGTGTCTCCTGGGTTGATTGATGTTACCGAGGTGATTGAACTGCCGGATGAAGAGTATTTCGGACCCTTGCTGCAACTGGTGCGCTACAGCAGCTTTGACCAGGCGATTTCGCTGGCCAATGATACCCGCTATGGCCTTTCTGCCGGGTTGCTGGCCGATAGCCGTGAAGACTATGACTATTTCCTGGCACGGATTCGTGCCGGCATAGTGAACTGGAACAAGCAGATCACCGGAGCCTCTGGTGCGGCGCCATTCGGCGGTGTCGGGGCATCGGGTAACCACAGAGCCAGCGCCTTCTATGCGGCCGACTATTGTGCTTATCCCGTGGCTTCCATGGAGGCCGATGGTCTGAGTTTGCCACCATCATTGAGTCCGGGACTTAGCCTCTGACAGTGAAGGGAAGCGCAGTGGCGCTTCCCTTTTTTGAACATACCATTTGCCTTTGGGCAAACTGCATTACACAGGGAATAACCATGCATACAGATATCAATGCGCTGTTCAATGCCATGTGGCAGGACTATATCAAGATGACGCCATCGGCGGCCAAAGTGCACCAGCTGTTGGGGCAAGGCAAGGCGATTATTAACGACCATATCGCCTTGCGTACATTCAATCTGCCTAAGGTGGGCTTGGATGTGCTGGCAGCCCATTTCGAAGCGCTGGGCTATGTGGTTTGCGGCGATTATCGCTTTGAGCAGAAAAAGCTGGTGGCAAAGCACTTTGAGCATCCGGACCCGACTCAGCCCAAGGTCTTTATTTCTGAGCTGCTGGTGGAAGAGTTCAGCCCAGAGTTGCAGCAGCGGGTTGCCGACTTGGTTGAGCAGATCCCAACCCAGGCGTTGACCGCAGATAACTTTACTTATTCAGGCAGACACTGGCAGCTTGACTATGACACCTACCAAGCCCTGCTCGCCGAGAGTGAGTATGCTGCCTGGGTTGCCGCTTTTGGTTATCGTGCCAACCACTTTACCGTGTTTGTGAACCATCTGGCCGAGTTCAGCACCCTGGCTGCCGTGAATACCGCGCTCAAGGAGGCGGGGTTTACCCTCAACAGTGTTGGCGGTGAGATCAAAGGATCAGCTGAAGTCTTGCTGGAACAGTCTTCCACCATGGCCGACAGAATCCCCGTCGCCTTCGATGACAAGACGGTAGAGATCCCCAGTTGTTTCTATGAATTTGCCCTGCGTTATCCCAAAGCCGATGGTGAACTCTATACCGGCTTTGTTGCGGCCTCGGCAGATAAGATTTTTGAGAGCACTAACGTCAAAGCATAGCATTGCTTAAACTTTTATAAATGGCCTCCTTAATTAGGGAGGCCTTTTTTTATAAACAAAACGACATGCTTAATATATTGATGCGTTAATGTGTTTGTTGTGTTTTAAATATGTTTTTCATTGGTGTTTTTTATGCTGTGTTAATTTGTTTTTATGATGTTTTTTATGACGTACACCCAGTTTTTAATCTATTTAGACTAGTCATTAAGTATTGTTGTTGATTGTAAGGTTTTTCACGCCTATGCTTGTTTACATACGTAACAATATGTATTGAGTGCATTAGAATCAATATCGAGACGCTATTCCCCTTGGAACAGCGAAAAAAACATGAACGAGAGAAAAAAGTCGAATAGTAAATTGCTGAGCTTGGTTAAATTTGTCATGCCTTTGCTATTGTTCTTGGCTTTTTCTAATGCAGCGATATCTAATGAGTTTGAAGAAGTTAATACACTGATATCTATTGCCAAACAGAACACATCACAGGTAAATCAGCTGGCAATCTATTCTCTTTCCTTGCCTTGTATTATGGCCGTTAAACTGGCTGACAATGCCGTCTTGGCCGAAGTGTTTAAATTTATTGCCGTCAGTTGGTTTATTTTGTTTTTCTGCGGGCCCCGTATACCCAACCTGGGGGTCCCGCAACTTTCCTTTGATTGGATGCCCTATTGGGCGCAATTACTCCTCGAATGGGTAAAACCTATTTGTGGCAGTACCTCTTAGACTGGAATTATCTCCAGATTAATTCGTTTTAAATAAATTAAGGCTTTTAAATATGAGATCCGGTAAATATCACCGCGATCTGGCCTTGTCACGCATAATAAAAAGTAAAAAAGCAAAGACGAGCTTCCCTTTGCTGGGCTTACTATTGCTTGCGGGACAAGCTCAGGCGGTTAATGAGTTTGAACTCAAACAGGAAGAATTCGGCGAATGGACTGCCTATTTTAATGCGTCTTATACCCGCAATGTCTACAGTGAGTCGGCCTTCGATGCGTATCGGGCTTATAGTCTGGATGCCAGGGTCGATTACAACAGTGATTGGGGCAGTGTGCTGCTGACTTTTGGCGGTGAAAAAGAGACGCTGCACGGTAAGGAGTCGAGCTTTTTTGACCCCTTGCTTGAGTATAGGACGCCACTCTATTCCCTGACCAATACTCTCTCGCTCAAGGGCAGTGTCGGTGTCTATCTGCCAGCGGGACATTACAGCAAGCTGGATAGACTGGAGTATGCCCCCAGAGTGGCGGCTTATCTCTTCTATCGTCCTGAGGGCAACTTCAGCTTCTACCTGTCTCCCAGATACAGGTACAACGCCTACAAGTACAAGACCGCCGGTGAGCGGGTGCTGATTGAACATCAGGTCGATCTGGTGGCCGATGCCTATTGGCAGTTTGCCAGTAATTGGTACCTGGATATCAGCGGTCGCTATCGGATGTCGAAGAATTACCGTGGTCGTCGTATGGATGACCAATTCACCTTTGCCCAGGAACTGGGATGGATGCCTGCCGAGAGTTGGACATTGGCCATTGGCCATAACAACAGCGGTCGTTTCTACCACCCGGAACTGGGGCCTTCAGAAGGATTTGAGCTGTATGACAAGCGCAGCTCCACCTTCTATTTCTCAGTAACAAAATACCTATAAACTCAATTTATTCAGAGGATTAAATGAAGAAGTCAAGTCTGAGCCTGGCGATAGCAGCCAGCCTGGCACTCGCAGGATGTGGGGCAGGAGAAGAACCGTACAAGGAGTTGCCCAAAGATGAGAAACAGATTAGCAGCGACTCGATAGAGAAGGCCGGTGAGCGCCAATACCTCTATATCCGCAGTGTCGGCAAGGCGCCGCGTTATGCCGCCGCTATCCGCGGCTTCAGCCAGGGGGATCCCAAGTTGGTGACCCTGCACAAGACAGAGAATGGTATTCAGGTTCGCCAGTTGGACCGGGACGCCATAGGTCTTGGTCATAACAGCCGCTACCAGGAGGGCATCAACCAGGCCCCGGTACTGACCATCCCAGGTGAGTACATAGACTTCAGATGTACCGAAGACAAGTGGCGTGAATGCATCAACGTCGAGCAGGTCAATACAGATGCCAACCTGACCTGGCAGGACAAGCGCTTCTTTGTGCCTGACTTTGCCGACACCAAGATTGCCGAGCTGGGGATCAACGATATCTTTATGTTTGGTGAGTGTGTCACCGAAACTGAATCCCCAAAACTGGTCAATGCCGGAGCCTACAAAGGCTATGAAATGGACCTGGACAAGGGCGTAATCAACTTCGAGATTGAACACACCTATCAGGCATCGGGCCAGTGTTTCAATCAGTTTTACGGTGGCAATCTGGATAATCTGTCGTTCACCACCACGGAATTTATCTCCATAGTGGCGCTGGATCAGCTTGCCAGTGAAGATTATCAAGCCATTCCTTACAGCGAGCATGAGAAGGGCACCTTTGGTTTCTTCAACTCCAGTCACAGCTATCGGGACAGAACCGACTCAGAAGGGGTGGATGGCTATGTTCGTACCTACCTGAACCGCTTCAACCCGGCTAAGGGTGAGTTGGTGTACTACTTGTCCAACAACTTCTATGAAGCCAAGAACAAGCCTTTCCTGGATGCGGCTATCGAATCTGTGACCGCGATGAATATCGCCAACAGCCGTTATCATACCGGCTTGCCACAGATTAAGCTGGAGCAGGCGGGCGATAAACGCCATGGCGATCTGCGTTATAACCATATCACTCTGTTTGATGAGCCTCTGGATAACGGTCTGGCCGGTTACGGTCCTTCAGCAGCCAACCCACTGACAGGGGAGATTGTCAGCGCCAGGGTTAACCAATACAGCTCCAACCTCAAGCAAGGCGCGGTGCGTTACTATCGGCAACTGATGCTGGATTATAACCGCGGCAAGCTGAATGCGGCTTCGGTCGAAGCGCTCACCGGCGTGCCTTATCAGCAAGCCGTGGTTAAGCCAGCGGCTTCCACCACATTGCAAGCTGTGCCTGCGGCGCTGGACAAGCCCGCCGATGTGATGGTGGCGGCCATTCCGGCCGCTTTGCCACTTAAACCTGCCGAGCAGCAGTTCAACGCCTTGGCCGATTTCGATGAAGCCAGCCGTGACTATTGGTCCGAGCATACTTTGATGCATGTCGACACTGTGTTTGCCGCAGGTGGTCAGCAAAGAATGCTGCCGGCCGGCGTCAAGGATCACAAGATTGATTGGCAGAATGCCGAGTTGTGGGTCAATGGTGATGTTGGCGGTAAGCTGCAGGCATTCGAGAATCTGAGCCTGGACCTGCAGGATAGCCTGAGCACGGCGCTGGCCGCCCAGGCCTTTGCCGGTACCCTGACCCATGAACTGGGCCACAACTTCGGCTTGAGACACAACTTCGCCGGTAGCCGCGATGGTGACAACACCTTCAGCCAACAGGAATTGGAAACCCTGAACCAGGCCTTTGCCGGTGCCGGTTATCCTGATCTGAAAGTGAACGCCGAGTTCTCCAGCCAGATGGACTATAACGTCAACCGTTTTGCCACGACATTTGAGCCCTATGACCTGGCGGCGCTGCGTTTCGGTTATGCCCGTGAAGTCGAGGCTGACAGCGGTGACTTTGTCTCCCTCAAAGCGGAAGATGCCAAGCGTCGTGAGGAGCTGCAAAAAGGAGTGCTCCAGGGCGAGACACGTTTCGGCGCGCTCTACAACATTGCCCGCGACCACAAGCTGCGCAGCTATGCCTTCTGTACTGACGAACATGTGTCGCTCAACAGCAACTGTAACCGCAGTGATGCCGGTCAGAACCTGGATGACATCGCCCAGTTCTATATCGACAGATATCAGGACAGCTATGAAACCAGTAACCTGAGACATAACCGTCAGTCGCTTTATGAAGACCACAGCCTGGGTTACACCATTGCCCGCAAGCGTCAGTTTGATGAGATCCGCCAGTTTATTGAAGATGTCAGCTTCCTCGAGGGGATCTTTGACTTGCCGGAAAATT
Organism: Shewanella chilikensis; assembly: GCF_037953065.1. Lineage (NCBI taxonomy): Bacteria > Pseudomonadati > Pseudomonadota > Gammaproteobacteria > Alteromonadales > Shewanellaceae > Shewanella > Shewanella chilikensis. The sequence goes on from NZ_CP149966.1 coordinate 768,849, forward strand.
TCTTCGCTAATGACTGTCAGGTGAAAGCCGCAGCCGGCCAAGATAGCTGGTATTGTGCCAACCAAAGGGCGATGAACAAGGCGGCCGACCTGTTCCTGCGCCTTGCCGGTGAGAACGATGCCGTGGTAGATGTCACCTTCCGCACCGAAGATGGTCAGGCAGCCCTGAGACAGCAGTACAACTTTGCCAAGTTGTTGGAGCAGTATCGCTTCAAGAGCGCCGACATGACCATGAAGTTTGCTCCGGGTGAAGTGATCAGCCGGTTTGCCGACTCTCCAGAGGCATTGAAGGAACTGATTATCAACTATGGTATCAAGGAAGAGTTCCGGGATATGCTGAGCGCCGATGTTACCTTCGCCGGTCGTTTGCTGAACGGGATCAAGGCGCCTGAAGGCTCGCCCAACCATCCTTACGTCAACGAGCGTGATGTGCTTGGGGTATGGCCGGACAAACTGCTGGCAGTGCGTGCCTTGGTAAGTCGCACGACGCCGAGATCGACTTCCAGCCGTGGTCACAAGGCGCTGGTGGATCTGCCACAAACCGGCAAGCTGTTCGAAGATATGCTTTGCCGCATGGCGCTGGGTAATGGCCCGGATCTGGTCAGCAATGGCAAGCCTTTGTTTGCCGATGCCTGCAACAGCAGCCCTGAGCTGGAAACGTATCTGCCTTACTACAGCGATTTTGCCAGCCAGAGCATAGAGCCTCTGCCCAATTATGACCGCACAGTATCACGCTTCTTCGGCTTTGATACCGTCAATGGTCAGCCCAAAGGCAAGAGCAACCTGCTGCAGATGATGCTGAGACAAGTGGTGTTGGCCTCGGTCGACAGCGATTATCAGGGTGAGCAGAAGGCCAGGGTATGGCGTGAATATGTTGGTATTCATCAGGCTGCCCCTGGGCTGGATATGCAGGCCCAAGTGTCCCTGAACGGTAAAATCTATGCCGCGACCGCCGAGAATAAGTTGGCGCTGGCGCTGATTGCCCGCATCAAAGAAGTGCAGCAGTTTATCGCCTCGGCTTCTCCTGAACTGCTGGCACAGCAGCTCAAGGGCGGCACTGTGGGTGAGATACTCAATGGTCAATTGAGCCGTGACCGCCTGGCTCTGAGCTACCTGCCAGTGCTTGATTGAGCCAAGGGCTGACAGCTTGATAGCAGAGAACCCAGCCTAGGCTGGGTTCTCTATTTTTGTTTGAGGGGCCAGGTTAACCTTCAGGCCTTAAAGGTCAGTGAAACCTTGAGTCCACCCAGTGCCGGGCTCTTGCCGAAGTCGATATCCAACTGATATTGCTCGGCAATATCCTTGACTATCGATAACCCCAGCCCATGACCATTGATCTCTTCATCCAGGCGATTGCCGCGGCGGGTGAGGGTTTGCATGTTTTCCTTTGCCACCCCGGGGCCATCATCCTCGACGCTGACATATACCTGCCCCTGATGTTGCCATACCCTTACCAATACCAGGCTAGAGGCCCACTTATAGGCGTTATCAAGTAGGTTACCGAGCAGCTCCATGCCGTCTTCTCTGTGGATTGGCAGCCTGGGAATGCCATCACTGATATCGAAGCGCCAACTGATTTGCTTGTATCTATGTACCTTATCCAAGGTCTGGCACAGGCTTTCCAGATCTCTTGGCAGTACCAGCTGCGCCGCCGGCAGCATATCGCCGGTTATTCGCGCCGCCGCCAGTTTACGCTCTATCATTTTGTGGATCTGATCCAGTTGTTGCTCCAGTGCCCTGGCGGTATCGGGATCTTTCAGCCCCAGCGCTTCTACCTGCTGGCGCATCACTGCCAGTGGCGTCTTCAGACCGTGGCTGAGATTGCCAAGGTTGTTGCGGCTGCGTTGAATTTGATTACTCGTGTATTCGAGCAACTCGTTGTAGGTCTCGGCTAGGGGTTTGACTTCTGGGGGAATGGTCTCCAGCGACAACGAGTTGATCTCCCCCTCTCTGAGTTTGGCCAGCGCCTGTTTTATCTGCTTCACCGGCTTGAAGGATTGCCGCAATACCAGAAATATCCCCAGGATCATTGCCAGCAGCATGGCCAGGTTGACACTCAGTTTGGTGCCATAAACCTCGGTAAATACCTTGCGGCCTATACTGAGATCCTGCGCCACTGTCAGAGTGGCATTGATCTTCTTACTACTGGAGGTCAGCCCCAATGACAACAACTGAATGTCGTGATTTTGTGGCCCTTTGGTTTGCCAGGCGCGGGTTTGCCCCGGCTCCAACTGCACTATTTCCAGGCGTTGATCCCATAAGGAGCGGGAGCGGATCTCCCGATCCGGCAGATTGAGCTGGTAGTAGCGCCCGGAATAGGCGGGTTTGTAGAAGCCGGAAAGCAGGCTCTGATCTATCAGGATCTCACCGTCATTGAGGTGAGTGGCCAGTGCCACCTGTTCCAGATCTTCTTGCAAGCGGTTGATGATAGAGTCGTGAAATGCCTGGCGCAGCATGGACTCCATAAACGCCAGGCCTATCAGGGTACTCAGTAACACCAGTGCTGTCAGCCACAGGCTCAGCTTGGTGCGGATGGACATCATCAGGATTGGCTGCCGTGAAAGATATAACCTTGGCCGCGACGGGTTTCTATCGCTGTCTTACCCAGTTTCTTGCGCAGATGGGTGACATAGACCTCGACCACATTGCTCTCTTTCTCATCGTCAAACTGGTACAGCTTATCTGTGATCTGCGCCTTGGAAAGCAGTTTCTTGGGCGACATCAAGAAAATTCGCAGCAAGCGAAACTCCATGGCAGTCAGGTCGAAATGTTGTCCATTGACTGTCACCGCCTGTTCGGCTTCATCCAGACTGACGCCGCCGAAGTTCAATTGCTTGCCAGGCACAGTAGCACGGCCATGGGTACGGTGGATAATTGCCTGCAGTCTGGCCAACAGTTCCTGGGTGTGAAAGGGTTTACCCAGGTAGTCATCGGCACCTGCATTGAAGCCTTCGACCTTTTCATGCCACTGACTGCGAGCTGTCAGCATAATCACAGGAGTGGTCAGTCCCTGCTGACGCCATTTTTCCAGCAACTGCAAGCCGTTGCCATCGGGCAGGCCGATATCGAGAATGATGCAGTCATACTGGGTTTCTTTGACCAGATAGTCGGCTTCTATGGCTTTGTCGGTGACATCCGTGACATAGCCTGCTTGTTTTAATTGTTTTGCCAGTTCTTCAACCAGCAGGGCGTTATCTTCAACGAGTAGCAGTTTCATTGGGACGACATTCGCTCGGTAATGGGGTTAGGTCATCGTATAAACCTGTGCCTGCATTCAGGCTCAGGCTGACGATATGGCCATGTTCGACTTTTATCTGCAAATCATAACGCCATTCACCCTCTTTCTGATAGAGATGAGCGTCAATCAATTTGCCATGGCACACCCATTGTAGCTGAGAGAGAGTGGCATCCAAGGAGAGAATCGTCCCGGATTTCACTAATTCCTTGGCGATATCGTGATCGGGTTCCAGGTGGGGACTTGCCACTTCAGCCTTTGCAGTACTCAAAGTCAGGCTAATAAAGCAAACGAAAAATAGCCCTCTCAATTGATGCTCCTGAAAAACAAAAGTGGCCAAGGTTATTTACCTTGGCCACTCTATAGAATCAGGCTTAAATCAAGCTGAAGCTGGCTTAGCGGGTACCGTAAACCACTATGGTTTTACCGTGCGCCTGGATCAGGTTCTGCTCTTCCAACATCTTGAGGATGCGGCCCACAGTTTCGCGGGAACAGCCAACAATCTGACCGATTTCCTGACGGGTGATCTTGATCTGCATACCGTCTGGGTGGGTCATGGCATCAGGCTGTTTGGCCAGATGCAACAGAGTTTGAGCGATGCGACCTGCCACGTCGAGGAAGGCCAAGTTGCCCACTTTCTGACTGGTGCTTTGCAGACGGTGAGCCATCTGAGCGGCCAGTTTCATCAGGATCTCTGGGTTAACCTGGATCAGTTGCTTGAACTTCTTGTAAGAGATTTCAGCAATTTCACAGGCTTGCTTGGCGCGAACCCAAGCGGTACGCTCGGCTTGCTCTTCGAACAGACCCAGTTCACCGATAAAGTCGCCCTGATTCAGATAAGAGAGGATCATTTCCTTACCTTCTTCATCTTTAATCAATACGGCAACAGACCCTTTAACTATGTAATACAGGGTGTCTGAATCTTCACCAGCATGGATCAGAGTGCTTTTGGCTGGATACTTATGAATGTGACAGTGTGATAAAAACCACTCCAAAGTCGGATCTGGTTTTGGCTTACCAATCAGAGCCATGCCTATGTTCCTCGATTGATTAAAACGAAAGTAAGGATATTCTAAATAAGGATTTTACGTCAATATCAAAGAGTAAACTTTGAACCAGGTCTTAGTTTAGACTGAGTGAATCAACGCAATTAAATCGCTAATCTTGGTTATCATTCTGATACTTTAGTGATACATGTCAACCAATTCAGATTAAAAGCCTCCGGATTCGCTCGAGTCTGTAGGTTAAATCACATCTTCTCTGCCTTGCTCACAATTCGCCAAGCTCATTGAGGGCTATTATTAGCATTTTATTGTTGGATTGACCTCGACTTTTACGCCGGGTTCGGGCTAATTTATGAGTCTGTATGCGTAGATTATCAAAGGGTATCAGAGTGAAATCTCCCTTAATTGCAGCGGCTGCCATGTTGGCCTTGAGTCTGTTCAGCGGACAGTTACAGGCCTTTGCCATTCCCCAGCCAAGCAAGGAAATTGCCGCCAGCAAACTGGCCTATATTCAGCTCAATGCCGCCAATGGTGAAGTGGAGGCTCAGTACCTGCTTGGTTTGATGTACCTCTCCGGCCGTTTCGTCGTCGAGGACAAAATTGCCGGCCTTGCCTGGTTGACCAAGGCTGCCGACGGGGGCGAAACCAAGGCGCAGCAAACCTTGGCAGACCTGGCATTTGAAGGCAAGTTGATGCAGCGGGACTTGGCGCTGGCCGAGCGTTGGTATCTGCCGTTGGCGGAGCAGGGCAACCATTGGGCCAAGTTCAGACTGGGTTTCCTCTATGCTTCAGGTGGGGAAGGGGTTAACCGCCATTGCGGCAAGGCTGTGGCGTTTTTCAGCTCGGCCGGTGATGACATCTCTCTTGGTAATGCCGCCTGGATCCTGGCCACTTGCCCCGAAGCCAAGTACCGCGATGGTGGTCGGGCGTTGGCGCTTGCCAAGCAACTACTGGAAGACAACAATCAGGACCCCACCAATCTCGATAACTTGGCGGCTGCTTACGCCGAATTAGGGAATTTTACTGCCGCAGTGGCGACTCAGCAGCAGGCCATTGCAGCGCTGGAGCAGTCGCAGGATCTCAGTAAGGCGCTTGAATTCCGGCAGCGGCTGGAGAGTTATCGCAGTCATAAGCCTTACCGTGAAGTGGTGCCCTTGATGGAATAACGCCCATTGTGAATGCTTCAAGCCGATACGGATAATTCCTTTGCCGAACGCTGGGGTTTTGGTTGAAGTTTTAGCTGTGGTTGATTGTGTTTGCGTCAGAGGAAGAGACTGACGCTTGCATGGAGAGCAAGAATTCGGGCAATAAAAAATGCCCATTATGGGCATCTAAAATAGGGTAGGTTGTTGACATACTCGAGGGAACAAACAGATCAAGATGGGGGAATCTATCCCCAAGAGTATGTCAACCATCAGTATTTCGCCTGAAATCCCGATGACTGTAATTTACCCCTTTAGACTTAAATCAAACTTAATCGAGTCTGAAGCCAAAATTTATCTGCATCCAGCCTATTCAATATCCTGCTCCAGCAGGGCTTGGCGCTTATCCATCAGGTCTTTGATAAGCGGTGTCAGAATAAGCTCCATCGCCAGTGACATCTTGCCACCCGGCACGACCAGGGTATTAACCCTGGACATAAAAGCTCCCTGGATCATCTTCAAATAGTAAGGAAAGTCGACATTGTTGATACCGCGAAAGCGGATCACCACAAAGCTTTCGTCCAGGCTGGGAATATCCTTGGCGCTGAAGGGGTTGGAGGTATCTACCGTAGGGACCCGCTGAAAATTGATATGAGTGCGGGAGAATTGCGGCGTCATGTGATTGATATAGTCGTCCATCGAACGCACGATTGAGCCCATCACTTTTTCACGGGTATGGCCGCGCTCAGAGGTATCGCGGATAATCTTCTGGATCCACTCCAGGTTGACTATGGGTACCATGCCAATCAAGAGATCCACGTGCTGGGCAACATTGCTTTCGCCGGTTACTACACCGCCGTGCAGCCCCTCGTAGTAGAGCATATCCGTGTCTTCCGGCAGCGGTCGCCACTGAGTAAAGGTACCCGGCATCTGGTTGTAAGGCACGGCTTCATCGAAGGTATGCAGGTAGGAGCGGGTTTCCCCTTGTCCCGTGCCGGCATAGTCGGCAAAACACTTTTCCAGACGGGCAAAGTCATTGGCTTCCGGGCCAAAATAGCTGATGTTGCGGTTCTCGGCCTTGGCCTTGCGGATCATCACTTCCATTTCGGCGCGGGTATAGTGGTGAAAGCTATCCCCTTCCACCATGGCCGCGTTGATCCCCAGTTGTCTGAAGATGTGACTGAAGGCGGTTGTGGTAGTCGTGGTTCCGGCACCCGATGAACCTGTCACTGCGATAATTGGATGTTTTGCAGACATTTTTCCTACCTGTTTTAAAAAACTTGGGCGCAGGCCGACGCTGTGGTTGTCTGGCCCGTTAACCTTTAGTTAACTACTTATAAAGGAATGCAGGGGGACGGGTCAATCATGGGCAAGTGGAGTTCGGCGCATGATCTCCTCGCGGGAGCGGATGGCAACAGACTCGTCATCTTCGCTGAATTCTACCAGTAAATGCCCTTCCTTCAGCGCCAAGCGGCACTTGCCGATGGCCTGTTCCAGCGCTTTGTCACCCAGGGCATCAAAACTGCCGTCTTCCACCTGGGAGAGCAGGAATTCTTTAATCAGGTTATCCAGGGTTTCATTGGGCAGTTGCAGCAGGGATTCATAGGGTATCAGCATGAGTTGACTCCGTTAGATAACGCAGCAAACGCTGCTCCAGATAATAGCGTGGCTGCCACGGTGTGCCGCCCTCGATAAAGCCCACATGGCCGCCATTGGCATGAAGCTCATATTCGACGCAGGCGGGCAGATGTGCCAATGATGGGATAACGGCGTCAGTCATAAAAGGGTCGTCTGCTGCATGAATTATCAGGGTCGGCTTGGCTATCTTACCCAATAAAGGCAAGGCGCTGGCCTTTTGATAATAGTCATCGACACCGTTGAAGCCGTGCAGCGGTGCCGTCACCTGATGGTCAAAATCATAAAAGGTGTTCAGCCGTTTGATGGCTTCGCCATTCAGCGGCAACTGACTATTGCCCCGCTCGAGTTTTAGCAGCATTTTTTGCTGCAGTTGGCGGATAAGATAACTTTGATAAACCTTGGAGAAGCCTTTCTCCAACCGCTTGGCACAGGATGCCAGCGCCAGCGGTGCCGATACCACGGCGGCGCGGCTGAGCAGGCTTTTCTCTGCAAATTCTCCCTGGTACTTGGCCAGTACATTGCCGCCTAGACTGTAACCTACCGCCAGCAGAGGCGAATGGGGATAGCGCTGCTTCAGGGTTTGCAGGCTATGGCTGATATCGGCCGTATCACCGCTGTGGTAACTGCGCGCCAGGCGATTGTCTTCACCCGAGCAGCCTCTGTGATGGTGCACTACGGCTGCCAGCTCCTGCTTCTGACACTCGCGCAGCAGGCGGCGGATATAGTGGGAGTCGGCGCTGCCTTCCAGCCCGTGCAGTATTACCAACAAGGGCTTACCCGGGATAGGCGCTTTAAGCCAGTCGAGGTCGATAAAGTCGCCATCTTCCAGCTCCAGACGCTCACGCCGCAGCGGCAGCCCAGCCACCTTGGTCAGCACGGGAATGATAGTTTGAAAATGGGGGCTTCTGGCCCACCAGGGCGGACGAAAACTGCTGCTCATGATATCTCGCATGCAAAATGGCCTATTGCCGTGGGCGCTTTGCTGTGGTTAATTGGTTATCGGCCGAATTGTAACACAGATGTCAGCACAGCCCAGTGCAGGGAAATGACAGGAGGACAGGCATGCAAAGACGGCAGTTTCTACTCTGGACTTTGGGAGGAACAACGGCACTGGCGTTAGGTGTCAGCCTCTATGTGGATGAGGAGATCGCCAACCTGAGTGAGCACGAAAAACCCCATGACCTTCTGCTCGGCGCCTTGATCCCTGTGTTGCTGGAAGGCGCATTGCCGGAGATTAGCAAGCATAGAGTTGATGCCATCAATCGCACTCTGGATGCGGTCAATCAAACTTTGAAATGGCTACCTAAGGCCCAGCGTCAGGAGCTGGAACAGCTGCTCGACATGCTGGAAAACCGCTTTGGCTTACTCTTGCTGAGCGGCAGCATGACTCCTCTGATGTTGCGCAGCCCCAACGAATTGGTCGAGATGCTGGAATCCTGGCGCAGCTCTTGGATGGCGCTGCTGCAACAAGCCTATCTCGGTCTCAGAGAGTTGTTGATGGCAAGCTATTATGCCTGCCCTGAGCATTGGGACAGACTTAACTATAACAAGCCAAAACTGGCACTCTGATACCCGACTGGAGACACATTTGCCGATAGCTGATCCCATTTTGGCCGGGCTGGCCGCAGGTTGGAAACATACAGATGGAGCCTCTTTGACCGAGGATCTTGAACTGGAGACGGATGTTGTCATCATAGGCACAGGTGCCGGCGGTGGCACGGCGGCTGAAATATTGACTCAGGCTGGGCTCAGAGTCTTGCTGTTGGAGGCCGGGCCGCTCAAGTCATCCTCTGACTTTGTCATGGAGGAGCGCCGCGCCTATCCAGAACTCTACCAGCAAGCGGCGGCCATGAAGACCCTGGATAAGGGAATAGGTATTTTCCAGGGCAAGTCGGTCGGCGGCTCCACCACAGTCAACTGGACCACTTCGATTCGCACCCCCAAAGCCACCTTGGATTATTGGCAAAGCCTTGGGGTTAAAGGTTTGTCCCGCAGCGAGTTGAACCCCTGGTTCGACAAGATGGAGCAAAGGCTTAATATCAGTCGTTGGCCGATAGATCCCAACCGCAACAACCAGGCCCTCAGGGATGGCTGTGTCGAGCTTGGCTGGGACTACACAGTTATCAAACGCAATGTGCTGGGCTGCTGGAACACGGGGTACTGCGGCATGGGCTGCCCGGTTAATGCCAAGCAATCCATGCTGGTCACCACCATACCTGCTGCCCTGAATGCCGGAGCAGAGTTATACAGCCATGTTCGCGCCGAGCGCTTCGAGCATCATGGTGAGCGGGTTTTTGCCCTCAGAGCCGAGGCGCTCGATGGCTATAACAAGCCCACTGGAGTCAAATTGATGATCCGCGCCCGTCATTATGTGGTGGCGGCCGGGGCAATCCACACTCCGGCATTACTGCTGCGTTCACAAATGACAGATCCCTATCAGCGCCTCGGCAAGCAGACCTGTTTACACCCAACCGTGCTCAGTGGCGCTCGCTTTCGGGAGGCAATCAATGCCCACTCCGGGGCACCGCAGTCGATATATTCGGATCAGTTTGTTTGGCAAGATGGTGCCACTGGTCAACCAGGATATAAGCTGGAGGTACCGCCGGTGCATCCTGTGCTTATCGCCTCCAAAACCCTGGGGTATGGGCCACAGCATGCCGAGCTGATGTCCTGGTTCAATCATCTGCAGGTCACCATAGCCCTGATCCGGGATGGCTTTTCGCCGGAATTGCCCGGTGGCCAGGTATTGCTGACAGATAAAGGCACTGCCCTGGATTACCCTCTGACGCCGGCCTTGTTTGCCGCCGCCAGACGGGCCTTTGCCAGCATGGCCGAGCTGCAGTTTGCCGCAGGCGCCGAGCAGGTTATGCCCATCAATGAGGGCGCCGGAATTTTGTCCTCCTGGCAAGAGGCCAAACAGGTTATTGCCGACATGCCGCTGGCGCCACTGAAGACCATAGTGGCTTCGGCGCATGTGATGGGCGGCTGCGCCATGGGGGAAGACAGGCAGTTATCCTGGGTGAACAGCGAAGGCCAGGCGCATTACTACAGCAATCTGTCGGTGATGGATGGCTCTGTATTCCCCAGCAGTTTGGGAGCCAATCCACAGCTGAGTATCTATGGTTTGACTGCGCGCAACGCCAGCTTACTGGCCCGGAGGCTCAAGCCTGAGCCAGCAGTGCAGGATGTTGCTGAGGGCTGAGGTTGAACTGTGCCAGATAGGTACTGAGATTGTGTTGCTTGTCTTCAGTGACGCTGCGAGGCAGGCCATTGAGTTTGTGCAATATCAGCTGCTGCCCTCTGCGTTCCATCATCAGCTCGACATCCAACATCTGTTGGTACTCGGCTTGTCCCAGGTTGGGTTTGGCCAAGCGTCTCAGCCGCCGATAGGGGCGCAGAATGCCGCTTTCCCACTGCTCAACTTCGCTGTGGAGCTGGGACCATGATCCCTGGTTGAGGCTAACGCCTTTGTTGTCCAGAGTCAGCGCCAGCAGCAAGAGGTTGACTATCAGGCCGTGTTCGTCCTGCAGTTTTATCAGCAGGCTTTCCAGCGCCGGGTAAAGTGTTTCACATTCCTGCCAAAGACTAGAGGTAAACAGACTCGTATGTGGCACGCTTTTCTCCTTGCTTGCAATCTCAACACCCGGGTTTCCCCGGCTCAAAGGCCTGACTCGGCTTCGATGGTGTCTATCTCTTCCTGAAGTTCCAACCAGTTCATTTCACTCTCTTCCAGCGCCTGCGAAAGTTGGGTGCGCTCGGCGAGGATCTCCGTCAGTCTGGGCTTTTGCTCGGCCTCGTAGAGAGAAGTATCCGCCAGCAGATTTTCCAGCTCCGCCAATCTGTCGGTAGCCTGGCTCTGCTCGGCTTCCAGTTTGGCCTGGCGTTTCTTCAGTGGTGATAGTTTTTGTCTCAATTCAGCTTCCAGGCGCTTTTGCAGCTTCTTGTCCTGGGCCGGTGAGGCTTCGTCAACCTGGGACACACTCGCCGTTGCGGCCTTGGCGGCATCCAGCAACCACTGGTGATAGTCATCCAGATCGCCATCGAACATCCGCACTTCGCCGCCGTCGACCAGATAATAGTCGTTGCAGGTGAGTCTCAGCAGGTGACGGTCGTGGGAAACTATCACCATGGCGCCTTCAAAGCCCTGTAGCGCTACGGTCAGGGCGTGGCGCATCTCCAGATCCAGATGGTTGGTGGGCTCATCAAGCAGCAATAGATTGGGGCGTTGCCAAACCAGCAGCGCCAATACCAGACGGGCCTTTTCACCACCGGAGAAGGGACGCACTTGGGCCAGTGCCATATCTCCCTGGAACCCAAAACCACCGAGGAAGTCTCTCAACTCCTGTTCGCGGGCATTGGGTGCCAGGCGCTGCAGATGCTGCAGCGGGGTATCATCCAGCTGCAGAAACTCTATCTGATGCTGGGCAAAGTAGCCGATATTGAGCCCGGGATTGGGCTCGTACAGGCCGCGCATGGGCGAGAGCTGCTCAGACAGCAACTTAATCAGGGTGGACTTACCGGCACCGTTGCGCCCCAGCAAACCGATGCGGGCGCCGGGTACCAGATTGAGATGCACCTTGTTGAGAATAGCCTTGTCGCCGTAGCCGACCGACACATCTTCCATCTTCACCAAGGGGTTGGGCAGCGCATCCGGCTCGCGAAACTCCATATAGAAAGGGCTGTCGGCCTTGGAAGGCATCAACTCAGTCATCCTTTCCAGTGCCTTCAGGCGGCTTTGGGCCTGTTTGGCCTTACTGGCCTTGTAACGGAAGCGGTCCACAAAAGACTGCATATGCGCCCGCTCTCGCTGCTGGCGCTCATAGGCCACCTGTTGCTGGGCCATACGCTCGGCGCGAGTGTGTTCAAAGGCGCTGTAGTTACCCTTGTAGAAGTTGAGTTTCTGGTGTTCCACATGGACGATTTCGTCCACTATGGCATCGATAAAGTCACGGTCGTGGCTGATCAGCACCAGCGTACCCTGATAGGATTTAATCCAACCTTCCAGCCAGTACATGGTATCCAGATCCAGGTGGTTGGTGGGTTCATCGAGCAGCAATAATTCTGAGCGACACAGCAGTGCCTGCGCCAGATTGAGACGCATCCGCCAGCCGCCGGAGAAGCTCTTCACCGGATGGCTCTGCTGGGCCTCGGTAAAGCCAAGACCTGCCAGCAAAGTACCGGCACGGGCGCGTATGCTGTAGCCGCCTACGGCATCAAGCTTGCCGTGCAGTTCGGCTATCCTGTGGCCATTATCCTCGGCTTCAGCCTTGGCCAACTGGGTTTCGAGCTCGCGAAACTCTCGATCGCCATCGAGCACATATTCCAGTGCCGTTACCTCCAGCGCCGGGGTTTCCTGGGCGACAGTTGCAATGCGCCACTGGGATGGCACGCTGATCTCGCCTTTGTCCAGGTGTAGTTGCCCTAAAATCAGGGCCAGCAATGAGGACTTGCCCGTACCGTTGGCGCCGACTAATCCCACCTTGTGGCCGGGATAAATAGTCAATGAGGCCTCGTCAAGCAAGGTCTTGGTGCCACGGATCAACTGGGCATCGGAAATGGTGATCATGAATACTGCTTTGGAATACGCTGAATTTATGGGGCCAGATGATAGCCCAGAACCCCGGCCTCAGGCTATAGCAGCAACACTTTGCTGTGAGCTGGCACCTGGGGGTAAAAGTAGGCCATCATTTCGAATGAAAGACTACCCTTAAAAGTATAGTTTTACGGCTAACGACGCGAAAAATATGGGAAAAAGCCAAAGTTTCAGATATTTCTGAGCTGCTTTTTGTAAAAACTTGCAGTACCATCCAGGTGCGCTCAAAAAAGCGCCACAGGAAACAAGGAGTTTTACCAAGGGGTAACCTAATTACCTTGGGGCAGACAGGGAGAGTCGTAGATGGGCGTAATCCGCGTAGTCAGCATGGCTGAGTTGCATCTCAGCGATGCCGGGCAGATTGAGGCCAACTGGCAAAGCTTGAGCAATGAACAGCTGGTATCTTTGGCGCCGTCCGGGCGCTCGCTCGAGCAGCTCAAGCGGGAACTGGCCGATGGCAGCAGAGTGATCCTCAGTGATACTCCAATCTTGCCACTATTTCGTTATCAATCAGGCGAGTGGATTACCAACATTCAAGAAGGTATTTCCCCTCACGCCGTTAATCAGATCCAAAAGCGTTTTGCCTCTGCAGGCAGCAGTGCTCACTTTAAGACATCCACCGGCAGCCTGGCCCCGGCCATCGAACCTGTTTACAGCCCGGATCCCAGCCTTACTCAGATTGCGCCCACCACGGCGCCAACGGCCAAAATCAGCCCCAAGTTCGCTCAAGCCAGACGCAGGTTGGAGTTGGAACTGGTCTACGATGACAAAGAGGAGACGGCGGCCGGTAAGGTGCCCTATAGAGTCGAATTTAGTGATGGTTCGCAAAAGAGCGGGGTATTGAATGCCAAGGGCTGGGCCTGCCTGGAAGATTGCCCCAACGGGGAAGCCACAGTGATCTTCGGCGATGAGGCAGAGCGCCAAAGTGCAGAGCAAAGGTTACCCGACCTCTACCGTCAGTTGGCGGCGTCGCTGGACACTGCGGCAGCGGAAATGGCCAAGAAAAGCGAACAGTTGGCCGCTCAGGCGGATGTTCAGCAAGTCAGTGACAGCTTCAGGCAAAAAGTGGATGCACAACTGGCGGAGCTGACGGCTCAGCGAGAGCAGTTCAACCAACAGCAAATCTGGCAACAAGCCTTGCAGACTGGCCAGGCTTATACACAGGGGCTGAGTCAGGGAACAGCCAGCTTCATGGACGATTTGCTGGATTTCAGTGGCTTGATGGCATTCCTCGAGGAAGCAGAGATAAGTCTTTCTTTGTTGCTCGAGGCGATAATGACAGGCGATGTCGATGCTCTGGAGGCCAAACTGGCCCAATGGCGTGCCCGCGGTGAAAATGGCTTGAAGGCCACCGGTGAGGCGATGGAAATGCTGATCTTGCTGTTAAAAGATGAGTATGTCCGCGCCTTATTGCAATCACTGCCACTGCGTTATCTCGACGCCATTCCCAAAGATAAGCTGGCCGAAATAGCCGGTTATATGCATAGCCGGGTCAGTTTGGATGGCATGTTGGAGATGTCTCTTGTCCTGCTTGCGGCGCTGGTTGGCAGCGTCTTTGGGGTGATCCTGATGTTCCTTTTGGTGACAAAGAAACGGGCCAATAGGATTATCAGCCCGGCCAGCAGCGTATTGGAAGATATCGCCAAGGCCCAAAAGGCGGTTCGGAACGACCATGCAGTTCAAACTTATATCGGGAAACACCAGACTCCACTGAATAGCAAGACACCAAAGGGTGATGTTGACACTCCTTTGAAAAGTCAGGAAAATCCGAAAGGTGTTCCAAGCAAACTTAAACCTTCCTATGTTCATGGGCAAAGTGATGGAGGCCCTGGTGTGTGGGCTAGTCGACATACACCAGAAAAAGGCGCTGCATATCAAATTGAAGTCACGGGTGCTCCACGGCATACAGAGTATGTTGTAAAGACGGATTTAATGAAAAGCGGTGAAATCAAATTTGATGGATTCAACCCTGAACGTGGAGTTTTAATTGATGCTAAGGATTTTAATAAATGGCCCAAAGATGAGGCTTGGTCGCTTGATGTTGTTTTGCGAGATGCGAGAAAGCAGTCAGCTGTAGCATCACAGGTGAAAACGAAAGTCGAGTGGCATATACCTAATCAAGAAAAGTTTGATCTTGTAAGTCAGTTGTTAAGAGAGAATAAAGTTAAACATATTAAACCAGTTTATACGCCTAAGGGTGGTCAATAATGATTAGAGCAAAAGAATACATGGGATTCTATTGGCAAGACAGGCAACAGTGCCTAGATGAATACTTATCTTTCATCATTGATTTACTCATAGGTATTGAGGCAGCGGTAGAACGCCCGTGCTCATTTGAAATACTCTCAAAGGGACTAAAACTAGATGTGATGCCAGATGATTTTCTTGAACAAAAGAGTAAAATTATTAGTTTAGTGCTTGACCCTGATGTCGCATATACAGAAGTTGTTCAAGAAGATTCGACTGTTTCCCTATTGTCCCCTTTGGGGTTCACATCGCAGTGGAAAGTTAAATTGGACTGTGGGCCAGTTTTTTTTATTATAGTGAGTTCGGGAGCATATGGTACTGCTAGCCCGGGAAATTCTGTTGTATGTAAACTAGATTCTCCTGTTGAAAGTAGAGTCAATGAATTGCAGTTTTTTAGGCAAGTTTGGAAGCTTTTAGTTACACAATGTAATCCAGAATTTGCAGTGTTCACGTCTCATGATTTGGCTTGCAAAATAGATCCTGATATGGAGTTTGACAATAGTGTCGGTTGGATTTCATACGTGAGTTCTACAGTCAACAGCCAGTCTATGCCTAGTGATATCATAATTAGTAATCTAGCTAATGGTTGTCAGTTGGAGGTAATTGAACGCTTAATGGGTGTTAATGATTCTGAAGTCGTTAATCTATTGAGAAATACTCAGAACGCATTGGTTAATGCAGGAATTATTTCTGTTGAAGATGATTTCTAGCTAAATAAGTGATCCTAATTGTGCTCCACTTTCATGACAGGGCGGGATTCCACTTTGCTTATATCTTAACCAAACACAATTTACAGCAATTTACAGGACAGCCAAATCTTTTTGATGTTTAGCCCAGCCTTGACTAGGGAAGGTGCGAATAAGTCCGAGATGTGAGATCATCGTGTTGTAACCTGAACCCAGAATGAGTAACCGGATGAGCCAGCAACTGACTTTTGCCGACAGTGAGTTTTCCAGTAAACGCCGCCAGACCCGCAAAGAAGTTTTCCTTGGCAGAATGGATGACTTGCTTCCCTGGGACAAATTACTTGGCGTTATCGAGCCTGTGTATCCCAAGGCCGGTAATGGTCGCAGGCCCTATCCGCTGGAAACCATGCTGCGTATTCACTGCATGCAGCAATGGTACAACCTGAGCGATGAGGCCATGGAAGATGCCCTCTATGAAATCGCCTCCATGCGACAATTTGCTCGCCTGTCACTGGATAAAGCCATTCCAGACCGCACTACCATCATGAATTTCCGGCATTTGCTGGAGCAGCATGAACTGGCCCGCAAAATCTTCAGTACCGTTAATCACTGGCTAGCAGAGTGTGGCGTTCTAATGACCCAGGGCACCTTGGTGGATGCCACCATCATTCAAGCCCCCAGCTCTACCAAAAACAAACACAACAGCCGTGATGAAGACATGCACCAGACCAAGAAAGGTAACCAGTGGTACTTCGGCATGAAAGCGCACATTGGCGTGGACGCCAAAAGTGGCCTGACCCACAGTCTGGTGACCACGGCGGCTAACGAGCACGACCTCAATCAGGTTGGCAAGTTACTGCATGGCGATGAAGAATTTATCTCAGCCGATGCTGGTTATCAGGGGGCCGAAAAGCGCGATGAGCTCAGCGATGTCAGCGCAGACTGGCTTATCGCCAAGCGTCCCGGCAAAGTGAATGCATTGAAGCAACACCCGCGCAAGAACAAGCTGGCCATCCGTTACGAATACCTGAAAGCGAGTATCCGAGCGAAGGTTGAGCATCCATTTCGGATAGTAAAATGTCAGTTTGGTTTCGTCAAAGCCAGGTACAAGGGGCTGGCTAAAAATGACAGTCAACTGGCGATGTTATTCACCCTGGCGAACCTGGTTCGAGTTGACCAATTGATACGGGCACAGGCGAGATCTACCTGAAATGAGGAAATTGGCCTGAAACAGGGCCAAAATCAGCCACGAAGAGACGATTTTGGGCTGAAAATTGGAAAATTGAGCCACAGGACGTCGATAAAGGACGGTTTGGGGCGTCATATCGGGAGCTGCGGACCACTTAATCGCAGCTTCCCTAGGCTTTGAAATACCCATCAAAGCTCAGTCGAGGTTTGGTTATGACCACAGCCCGTCGCCAGTTGATAGATGCTGAAAGCACGCCCTTTTACCACGTGATTAGTCGCTGCGTGAGAAGGGCATTTTTGTGTGGTGAAGATGCTCTGTCGGGGCGCAGTTACGAGCATAGACGTGGCTGGATAGTGGATAAAATCAGGCAGTTGTCGTCAATATTCTGCATCAACGTTTGCGCTTATGCGGTTATGAGTAATCACTACCATTTGGTGCTTAAAATCGACCTTGCTGCGCAACAATCGTTGTCACCATTTGAAGTCATTGAGCGTTGGACCGGGCTCTTTAGTGGCAATCCTGTGGCGGCAAAGTTCCTCAAGGGCGATAGTCTCTCAGACGGTGAACGAATACTGTTGGATACGCTGATTAGCGATTGGCAGGAACGCCTTGGCAGTATCAGTTGGTTTATGCGCTGTTTAAACGAAGATATCGCCCGCAAGGCCAATCGAGAAGATGGTTGCAAGGGTGTATTCTGGGAAGGGCGCTTTAAGTCGCAGGCGCTGCTCGATGAACAGGCGCTGCTGGCCTGCATGATGTACGTGGATTTAAATCCCATTCGCGCAGGTATTGCTGATTCGCTGCAAACTTCTGATTACACGTCCATTCAGGAGCGTATAGAAGAAGTTGCTGAGCCTGCATCTGCCAACGCTTCAATTAAGCCACTGCTGCAATTTAATGGTGCAGCCACTGCCACCGAACAAAGCGGCATTCCGTTTCACTTTGCCGACTATCTGGAGCTGATTGATTGGACAGGCCGGGCGGTGCGGGAAGACAAGCGTGGCTTTATTGCCTGTTCCAGGCCCAAACTACTGCTTGAGCTTGGTATCAGCGACGATGCCTGGATAACTTCCGCCAAGGAGTTTCGCCGTCAGTACAGTGGCATGAGTGGCCGATGGGATGCCATGTGTGCCATGAAGGCCAAATATGGCGGTAAATGGTGCCGGGGTAAGCAACAAAGCCAAGCAATACATCCCCATTAACCTTAAACCCTTGGTGATATTGCAGCAACAGGCTTAAGCCTGCCGTTGGCATGCCTGGCAACCGCAGTTTTTGTATGAAGCACGCAGATTACTCGTCTCAGAGAGCCTACTTCCAAAAATCCGTCGTTATTTCTCAGAGACTGACACCCTGTAACGAGTTTCCTTGCAGCTCGGAAAGTGTTTAGGATGTCCTATATATCGTTTGAGCTTGGTATCAGTGACGATGCCTGGATAACTTCCGCCAAGGAGTTTCGCCGTCAGTACAGTGGCATGAGTGGCCGATGGGATGCCATGTGTGCCATGAAGGCCAAATATGGCGGTAAGTGGTGCCGGGGTAAGCAACAAAGCCAAGCAATACATCCCCATTAACCTTAAACCCTTGGTGATATTGCAGCAACAGGCTTAAGCCTGCCGTTGGCATGCCTGGCAACCGCAGTTTTTGTATGAAGCACGCAGATTACTCGTCTCAGAGAGCCTACTTCCAAAAATCCGTCGTTATTTCTCAGAGACTGACACCCTGCAACGAGTTTCCTTGCAGCTCGGAAAGTGTTTAGGATGTCCTATATATCGCGCAGATTACTCGTCTCAGAGAGCCTACTTCCAAAAATCCGTCGTTATTTCTCAGAGACTGACACCCTGTAACGAGTTTCCTTGCAGCTCGGAAAGTGTTTAGGATGTCCTATATATCTTTATATATCTGGCGCTAATAAACCAAAAAACAGAGTATATCGTTAAGTAACTAACTGATTTTAATAAGTCCAAAGAGTTGATGTGCTGACAGGTAGAACCGACTCTCTGTGAACCTGACAAATAGCTGGGCTGCTAAAAGCCATGGCACTAATGAGGACAGAGAGTACGGATGTTCATTAGGGCTCACGAAGCCGGATATATGTGTGTGGCTACTTTGTCAGAAAGAGACCTGCCGGTGCTTGCATCGGAGAGGTGTCCATATAAGCTATTTAGCCTTTATCATAGTGGCGAATGGGCAGTTGGCTGACACTGTCGAGTCGCCAGGCTCCCTTCTCATACACGAAGCGAACGCTGTGCAGGGCATCCTTAAAGTCATAGCGTTGGTTCGAGTCTGGCAGGACCTTGTTAAACTCCAGCTGAATGTTTTGATAGCCATCCTCAATAGACAACTTACCCAGATGATTTGGCAAATCGATAAGGCGGCTCAGCGCCTTGTCCAACTCGCGATTTTGTATCGGCAGTTGCTGCTTAAACTGTTCACTGAACAAGGCCGCGAAGGCTTGTTTGTCCTTGCTGTGGATATAGGCGGCATTGGTCCAGTCGGCCAACAAGAGTTCGAAGGTCTTGTCTGCCCGGGTTAGAGATGCGATGGGGGTTTTGTTGTCGTTGGTAAGGTAACTTTTAAGAGCTGCCTCGGCTTCTTCAAGGCCGCGCTCGAATATTTGCGCCACCTTTATCGCAGCCGGATCCTGGTTGGCCTTTAGCTCAGCGCTAAGTCTGTTGACGGCTTCCACCCGCTCTTGCCAACTGTTGAAACCTTTCATTAGGCTTTGTAGTGAAGCTTTATGCTGCTTCATTGCTTCGGCGACGGCCTCATCTTGCTGCCGCGCCGCTCTGGCTTCGGAGCTCACATAATCTCTAAAGGTGCTGTTGAGTATGGTTTCGGGGGCATCGAAGTAGAGTCCCGCGCCGCTGTAGGGATCGACCCAGAGATCGCCTGTGTTTATTGGAGCTGATGGCTTAGGGTGGATATCGCCGTAATAGATTCGATCTAATTTGGCTTGGTTTTGGCTAAGGAAGGCGCTAATCGCCTTGCCATCAGTGGCGGACAGTCGTTGGTATTCGGCCGCCAGTTGCTGCAACTCTTTGGAGTTCTGCACCCTTTGGCTGGCATAGTAGCCACAGCGCAGGTCACAGGCTTGCTTGGTCAAACTGGAAGCCGGGTCTAAGGTGATCGCCTTGCTCTGGACAAACACCTCGGCGGTATAGACGCCTCTGGGAATAACACCACTCTTATCCATCAGGTAAATGGTGTTGTTGGGACTATGGCGGCCGACGACTTGAAGATCTTGTTTGCTGGCGCACAGGGAGTAGTCCCTGCTGGTGACCGGCAGTTCCTTGCCATAGGTGGAAACGACCAACTTATCCAGGCTAATCCCTTCGGGCACACTGCCTGTAATGCTGAGATCGCATTGTTGAGCGTTGACATTGAGAGTTAGGCCACCCAGGGCCAGGCCAAGAAATATCAATCTTTGTTTCATGCAAAGTCCTTGTTGCGAGTTGTTTCTTAAAACTTGTAGTGAGGCTTTTCCCATCAGTCTTTCGTGAAAAATCCCATATTTGCAGTTAAAATTAGTTGCTTAGTGAATGATGGTTTAATTTGTTTATGCTATCGCGAATTGTCCTGCCTTGTCACCAGTTAATGGGGGGCAAGTAAACGGATGATTGTAGAACGTAAGAGATGTGGTACATCATCCTATGTTAAACATATCTCACTGATGCCTCGGATCGACTGTAATTGGCGGAAATTATGCTTTCAGTCACTGTTTATAATGTGGTTTCAGGTGTATCAACAACGGGGCCGCCGAGCTAATCTTTGAAGTGGTGCCTGATTCTGCTTGGGAGAATTAGTTGGCCTGACTGGTAACATGGCTATAGGTATTAAAAATGATCAGCACTACTACAAGTTTGAATCATCTCTGTTATAAACAGTAATTGGATAATAGATGTTTTCAATGGCGAGTTATAGCTTTATATAAAAATATGACTCCATTAAGTGTTGGGGTTGGTACCAATTTCGAGATTGGAAAAATGAAAGCTTTACTGTATTTAATTTAGATGAAAAATAGCCAAAGACATTCAGTGAAGTAAATTATCCCACTGCGACACACGGAACTTTGACTTTTTTGTTGCAGAAGGTGAATAACTTTATGTGACTGGTTGATTGAGTTTTGATTGAATCCTTTTGGATAGTATTTAGGTTGAATTCGCGATAAGTTGCAGAGCCAAAATTGAAATGTTCAATGTTGGCAGGGTAAGCCAATGTCAGTCGGGTTATTGCTAATTTTATAATTGCCAATATCATTAATGTTAATCTGTTAAGTGTAGAGTGTAATTTACTTGCAACCCAATAGTAAGGTGAAGGGTTGGCTCTTCTAGTTTTTATAGGTCTATATTATTTACAAGTGTACTTTTTATAATGTAAGTATGATTGTCGGTTTGTGAACTGTGATAACATTGAGGTTCAATTGTTGTATTTTGAATTTATACTGAATTATTTTGTAACTGTAGATCTTGGTAAGGCTTTAATAACACCTTTTATGAGTTAATGGCTTACAATGAGTAAGGAAAGGTGGGATTGTGACTGGTAGTGCGGAGCCATGCTCATACGTTATCTGAGCTGTTGATATTCCGCATTTGTCATCTTGGTCTCCTTAGAGGCATAGTGTGTAACTTATGTTTGGTATGAGAAGAAAACAGTGAAAATTGACGACCTCAGATTATTTTTATCGGTTGTGGATCTGGGCAGCTTTGCCGCCGCCGCCAGTTCCATAGGTGTTCCACGAGCCTATGTCAGCCGCCGTATTGGTGAGTTGGAGGCTGATTTAGGTAGCAAACTCTTTACCAGAACTACACGTAAGCTGACTCTGACGCCCACCGGAGAAATTTACTATCAGCAGTTGCTGGAGATTATTCCCAGATTGGAGTCGTTAAATGAGTCAATCAAGAACCAAAGGAATATGCCAACGGGCTCTGTCAAACTGGGCTTGATTGGCGATGCCGATATTGTCGCCCACAACTTGTTGCAGGAATTTCTTCGAAAATATCCGCTGATCACTTTGGAAACTCATGTCAGCAACCTGGGATACCACGATATTTTGACCTACGGTCTGGATGCCTGTGTTCATATAGGTGAGATGAAAGACAGTTCCTTCGTGGCCCGCCCCTTGATGAGAGGATTGCGAAAGCTCTATGCCAGCCCGGATTATATCGCGCAGCATGGCATGCCCACATCGATAAATGATCTGGATAATCATGCTTTGATCATTCACCGTTTGGCCAACGGCGAGCTGGAAGATAAATGGATTTTTAATCAGGGTGAATACCGAACCCATAGCCGGCTGATCTCCAACAATAGTTCCTACGTAAAACATGCTGTTATGAATGGTGCTGGTATCAGTTTGTTGGCTGAACTGAGCGCCGAAGAACACGTCAAGTCGGGTGAGTTGGTAGAAGTACTGCCCGAGTGTGAAGTTTATGTTGATGATGTTTGGTTGGTTTATCCGAGCCGCAAGGGGATGACCCATGCCGCCAGGTTATTGATCGACAGTATTATTGAGGAGGCACGTAAGTTGGATCTGTAGATTGTCATGAATTCCGTGACATTGATGTGTAAATATATGTTATTGTTTTAAATATGGCCTGGTATTACTCTGTGCCGCAATTGATATAAGTAGTTAGGAAATTGCAGTGACAAGAGTAAAATCGACCGGGCTTAAGTTAAGTCTGCTATGCAGTAGCGTGGTATTCATGCTGTGGGGTTGTGGCAACAGTGAGCAACCACAGGCGGCCTCGACCGCGCTTCCACTGGTTCAGGTGATGGAGCTTCCGGCTCCGGTCAGTGACAGAGTGCATCAGTTCAGTGGCATTCTGGAGTCGGACAAGACGGCTGAGCTGTCTTTTAGGGTGCCGGGCACACTGGAGCAGATCTTGGCTGATGAAGGCAGTCAGGTTAAAAAGGGTCAAGTCATCGCTCGTCTGGATCCTCATGATTTTCAGGTCAGCGTGATGGAGCTTGAGGCCAGGCTCAGTGAGGCCGAGGCTGCACATCGTTTGGCAGCCATCGAGCTCAAGCGGGTTCGCGCCGCTATTAATGATAAGGCGATAGCCGGGGTCAAACTGGATCGGGCCATTAGTGCCGAAGCACGCGCCAAGGCGGGTGTCGAGCTGCTGAAGCAATCTTTGAAAAAGGCCCAGGACTCTCTGGCCTATACCTCTCTCAAAGCTCCCTATGACGGCGTCATAGGTAAGCGCTTTGTCGACCGATATGAGCAGGTGGATGTTGGTACTCAGATAGTGACTATACATCAACCCACCACACTTAATGCCGTGGTCGATGTCTCTGAAAGTCAAATTTGGAATCTACGCCAGGGCGCAAACGGTGAAGTCTCTTGGTTCAATGCTGAAGGTTCGGTTGCGGCCGAGATCACCCAGATTGCCAGTGTCCCCGATAGGCTCAAACGCACCTATGAAGTGACCTTTGCCCTGAAACAAGCGCCTAAGCAGTTGGTTGCCGGAAAGGCGGTCAATGTGGCGGTGAACTTACCTTACGCCAGCCAAGCGCCGGTGTTTTGTATTCCGGCCATGGCGGTATCCAGTCAAAAGAGCCAGCTGTACGTTAATCGGGTAGTGAATGAGCATGCCAGCGCAGTAGCGGTTAAAGCCATGAGTCAAACCGACGACTCTATCTGTGTTTCCGGCGAACTCCAGCAAGGTGAACGTATCATTTTGGCCGGTGGAGCCTTTGTGGAAAATGGACACAAGGTGGAGGTATTGGGCGAGGCGCAGGTTAAGTCATGAATCTGTCTACCTTTGCACTGAGACAAAAAACCTTTGTCATTTTTTTCACGATTCTTGGCATGATTGCCGGGATCTACTCCTATTTTGATCTGGGGAAGTTGGAAGACCCTTCATTTACGGTTAAAAGCGCGGTTATCGTGACTCTCTATCCGGGGGCCGATGCCAAGGAAGTGGAACAGTTGGTGACCGACAAGGTCGAGACCAAGTTGGAAGAGATGGAGTCGCTGTGGAAGCTGCGTTCACTATCCCGTCCCGGTAGCTCGATGATCTTTGTCGATCTCAAAGAGAAGGTGAACTCTGACGAACTGCCGCAGCAGTGGGACTTACTGCGCCGCAAAGTGGAAGATGTGAAGCTGGAGCTGCCGATGCAGGCGCAGATCAGCATAGTCCAGGATGAGTTTTCCGAAGTCTACGGCATGTTGTTTGCGGTCTATGGCGACAATATGAGCATGGCGGAGATGAAAGATCACGCCAGAGAGTTGCAGCGGCGGATCAAGGCGGTTGATGGCGTGAAAAAGGTGCAGCTGCACGGTATTCATGAGCAGGTGGTTAATATCCGCGTCTCGGAAGAACGTCTGAGCGAAACCGGCCTGACCATGCTGCAACTGATCGATCAGCTGCAGAGCCAGAATATGCCAGTGACCGCCGGTGACTTTGATCTCGGGATTGAAAACCTGCGGGTAGAGCAGGGCGGCAGTTTCCAAACTGTGGATGATATTCGTAACGTCAGTATTCAGACCGGGATCAATGGTTTGAACTCGGCGGTGATCCGCTTGGGCGATATCGCCGATATCACTATGGACTATCAGGATCCTGCAACTACTTTAAGCCGTTTCAATGGCCAACAGGCGGTTACTCTGGCTGTGAGCCCAGTCAACGGTATCAATGTGGTTAGCATAGGCGACACCCTCAAACAGGTGCTGGCGGATTATCAGGCCGAATTACCTGCGGGTGCCGGTATCGGAGTTATCGCTTATCAGCCGGAAGAAGTACAGAAGTCGGTCAATAACTTCATTAGCAATCTTATTGAAAGTATTGTGATAGTTGTGGTTGTGCTGCTGATCTTTATGGGTTGGCGCAGTGCTTCGATTGTTGGTGCTAGCTTGTTGCTGACGATTCTATTTACCCTGGTTTACATGAATTTGACCAATGTGGATCTGCAGCGGGTCTCCCTGGGTTCCTTTATTCTGGCCCTGGGGATGCTGGTGGATAACGCCATTGTGATAGTGGATCTGTTCCAGGCCAAGATTAAACAAGGGATAGAGCGTACCCAGGCGGTTGTCGATAGTATCAAGGAGATGGCTGTCCCGCTACTGGCGGCGACTGTGATTGCCGCCATGGGCACGGCGCCGGTATTGCTGTCACAAACCGATTCGGCCGAGTTTTCCCTGTCCATTGTCCAGGTGCTGTGCAGTTCACTGCTGCTTTCCTGGGTGATCGCCATGATAGTCACGCCGTTGATGTGCTGGTTCTTCCTCGGCACGGCCGTTGATGAAGACAAAGCAAAAGCCCCTTCACGCTATTGGTTGATGTACAAAAATGCGGTTGATTGGGTAGTGGAAAACCCCAAGAAAACCTTGTTGTATGTTGTTCCTTT
This sequence comes from Shewanella chilikensis, assembly GCF_037953065.1. NCBI lineage: Bacteria > Pseudomonadati > Pseudomonadota > Gammaproteobacteria > Alteromonadales > Shewanellaceae > Shewanella > Shewanella chilikensis. The sequence continues at coordinate 793,931 of NZ_CP149966.1, forward strand.
ACTGGTCGGCACCCTGTTGGCCGCACCGTTGCTGAAGGTGAACTTCATGCCGTCATCGGACCGGGCGATAGTGTTTCTGGATTACTGGTTGCCCAATGGTGGTCGCATAGAGCAGACCTCTGCCGATATGCGCAAGGTCGAAGCCTGGTTATTGCAGCAACCAGAGGTGGAGAGTATTTCTAGCTCGGTCGGCGAGAGTGCACCGCGCTTTTCGGTGACGGTTGAACCCGAGCCGCTGGACTCCAGCTATGGTCAGATACTGATCAACACCCGCAGCTATGAGGATATTGAGCCCCTGGTCAGTCGTGGTGATGCTTGGTTAAAAGTGCAATTCCCCTATGCAGAGCCGAGATTCAGGGATCTCAAACTGGCGACCAAGGATAAGTATTCGGTTGAAGCGCGCTTTATCGGCCCGGATCCCGAGGTGCTGCATCGTCTGGCCGATGAGGCAAAGGCTGTAATGGCCTCACACCCCAATCTCAAATATGTTCGCGACGATTGGCGCCAGGAAAGTAAGGTGATGACGCCTATGGTGGACCTGCATGCGGCGCGTCTCGCCGGCGTGACCCGAACCGATATTGCCAATGCCATCAATCGGGTGACCGAAGGCAGCCAGGTGGGCACCATGAGGCATGGGGATGACCTTATTCCCATTAAGCTGCGCAGCGCCAACGCAACTCTGGAGCACTTTGAGAATATTCCGGTGCGCTCTTTGCTGGGCACTCACAGCGTGCCTATGGGACAAGTGGTTGAGAGCATAGAGATCAAGGGTGAAGAAAGCATGATCTGGCGTCGCAACCGGCTGCCGGCTATCACGGTTCAGGCCGGAGTTAGCGGCGACACCGCATCCAATGTTCGTCAGCAGATTGCCGCTGAGATTGAAGCCATTGCCTTGCCGGCCGGCTACAAGATGGAGTGGGGCGGTGAATACTATGACGAGCAGCGCTCAATTGATGACTTAATGAAACAGAACCCCAAGGCCACCTTGTTGATGCTGATCATTCTGGTCGCCATGTTCAATGCCTTCCGCCAGCCCATGATCATCATGATCACCTTGCCGCTGGCCTCCATTGGCATTGTCTGGAGTCTGTTGTTGCTGGATAAACCCTTCGGCTTTATGGCGATAGTCGGCATGATCTGCCTCTCGGGCATGATCATCAAAAACGGTATTGTGCTGATGGATCAGATAGAGCTTGAGCGTCGTAACGGTTTGGGCATTGCCGAGGCGATCAAGGCTGCGACCTTGAATCGAACCATGGCGATCTCAATGGCGGCGTTGACTACGGCGCTGGGGATGATCCCTCTGCTTACCGATCGCTTGTTCGATCAGATGGCGGCCACCATTATTGGCGGTCTCACCGCGGCATCCGTGCTGTCACTGTTTGTAATGCCGGCCCTTTATCGCTTGTTTTATCACAGGGATGAACAAAAAGAAGCCGAACAACTTGAGTTGGCGGCCCCATCACAGCCTGTATTGACAGCCAAAGAGGTGAAGTAATGAAGAAGCATATTTTGGCTGCCATTGTCGGCGTAACCCTGGTCAGTGGTTGCAGCATGGCACCTGACTATCAGTTGCCAAGCGTGAAGGTCAGTGAGCTGTATTTCAATGCCGATACCCAAGGCGTGGCGGCTCAGGCCCTTGACTATCAAGAGTGGTGGCGGCAGTTCAATGATCCGCAATTGGATGCCTTGGTAGCCACGGCGCAGCAGCAAAACATCAACCTGAAAATCGCCGCCGAGCGGATCCGTTCGGCCCAGGCCTACGAAACGGCAGTGTCATCTTTGAAGTTGCCTTCGGTTTCTCTGGGCGGTGGGTATATGGATCTGCGGATCAGCGAGAACGATCCCATGATGGGGGGCGCAGTTTCCGGCGTCGACTTGCCCGACTCCCTCGGTGGCGGCAGCGTCAAATTGATGGACAGAGACCCCAATAGCAGCTTTCTCGGGGCGAAGATAGCCTGGGAGGCCGATCTGTTTGGTCGCATAGATAGCCTGAGCCGGGCCGCCGAAATTCGGGTTGAGCAGGCAAGAATACTGAGAGCCAACCTCACCACCTTGATGACGGCCGAAGTCATAGATAACTATCTGCAATATCGCGGCGCCGAGGAGCGGATGCTGATCGCGGCCAAGAATATCAAGGAGCAGACAGAGGTGCTGGCACTGGTGGAATCGCTGGAGCGCCATGGTTATGGCTCCAGCCTGGATGTAGCCAATGCCAAGGCTGCGCTGGCGACGACCAAGGCGATGCTGCCCATGCTGGACTCGGCCAAGCAGGCACATCTGCATCGGCTGGCGTTGCTGCTTGGGGAGAATATCAACCAAACCCAGGCGCGTTTGACTGATGCCGCATTGCCGCAGATGCAGCAGTTGATCCCGACCGGTGTGCCTTCTGAATTGTTGACCCGGCGTTTGGATATCGCCTTGGCCGAGCGGGAAATTGCCGCCAAGAATCAGGAGTTGGGGGCCGCCATTGCCGCCAAGTACCCCAGCTTTTATCTAACCGGCGCCCCGGGGATATCGGCAGATCACTTTGACGATCTCTTCTCCTCTGGCTCCACGACTTGGGCGCTGGCAGCGGGGTTTAACTGGAATATTTTCGATGCCGGTCGGACTCAAGCCATGGTCGATATCCAGGAGAGTGGCTTTAAGACAGCTGTGTTGAGTTACCAACAGACGGTCAATAACGCCATCAATGAGGTTGAAACTGTGCTGAGGCTCTACGGCAATAGCCAGGAATATCATAAGCATATAGTCAAAGCAGAGGCCCAGGCCGAGACGGCTGTGACCAAGGCCACTTCCCTGTATCGAGCCGGGCTTGAGAACCACTTGAGTGTGTTGAATGCCCAGAATGTCAAAAACAACATTCAGGATGCCGAAGTCGTGGCCAGGCTCAATACCGCCTCTACTGTTGTCAATCTGTATAAGGCGCTCGGGGGCGACTGGAGCTTGAAGCAAACCCAGTCGCAACAATAAGGCGTTGATCATAGGTGCAGAAGGCTTTGTGTGAGTCTATCCCTGCACCCGCTTTTTCCAGGGTGAACAGCTGAGTCTGGTCACACTGAAAATCACAGGAGTTATTGTGGAGTCGTTAAATACCCCGCCGGAAGGTGCTGACAGCCAAGGGCAAAATACCAAGTTGCAGGCCTGTGAAGAGTGCGGTTTGGTGAGTGCTTTTAGCGAGCCCAAACCCGGCAACAAGGTGAGCTGTCCTCGCTGTCATCACGGCTTACAGTCAGCCTTGAAGGCACCGTTTCAGCAGGTTTGGGCCTATGGTTTGGCGACCCTTATCATGTTGGCGTTGAGCCTGGGATTTCCCTTTCTGTCTTTCAGTGTCCAGGGCTTGTCGCAAAAGGTCAGTCTTTGGGGGGCCTTGGTCAGCATGCATTACGCCAGCAATAGTATATTGGCGTTGGTGATCTTGCTGTGTGTGATCATCTTGCCGTTGATCTATATCCTTTTTGCCATGTCCATCTATCGCCTGGGTTATCTGTCGAGCCAAGGCAAGGCTGTGTCTTTAGGTTGGGCCCGAGTGGGCAGCAAGCTTGTTTTCAAGTTTGAATCCTGGTTGATGGCCGATGTGTTTCTGGTGGGGATCTTGGTTGCCATGGTGAAGATTATCGCCTTGGCGGATGTTGGTTTTGGACCATCTTTCTGGGCTTTTTGCGTTTACAGCCTGCTATTGGTGAAGTTTGTCTCCGTCATTGATAGTTCGTGGATCTGGGATCGCTTGTCGCCCAGAGACGAGATTGCCAAGGTTCGTAGTGGCGACAGTCATCTGAATCACAACCACGAGACCTGCCATATCTGCGGCCAATTAAATTTGGTGTCGAGTAAAAACTGCTGTCGCTGTGGCGCCGGGGTTCAGCCTTATATTCCGCTACAAAGTATGCAGACTGCCTGGGCTTTTTTGTTGGCCGCCGTGGTGTTTTATATACCGGCCAATTTTTATCCCATCATGTATACCACCAGCGTTGGGCAGACTGAGGCCTCAACCATTATCAGTGGTGTGGTCTTGCTTTGGCATCTGGGTTCCTATCCTGTGGCTTCAGTAATTTTTCTGGCCAGTATAGTGATCCCTACCGCCAAGATCCTGTCTCTGGCTTATCTGTTTCGCCAGGTGGGCAAAGGAACAGGCAAGGGTAAAGAAAATCGCAATCAGTCGCTGTACCGGGTAACCGAATTCATCGGCCGCTGGTCCATGATAGATATCTTTGTGGTGGCTTTGCTGACCGCTCTGGTTCAGTTGGATGAGCTTATGGCCATTAAGCCGGGACCTGCGGCACTTTCCTTCGCCATGGTGGTGATCTTGACCATGTTGTCCGCTATTAGTTTTGATTCCAGGGTGCTTTGGAGTCAGTCAGGGCTTAAAAAGTCTACCCATGAATAATATGAGTGAATCTATGTTAAATGATGAATATGTCCGGGCCGAAGAGTCCCCAAGCGCCAAGGTGTCTGCCGTTTGGCTGATACCTATAGTTGCACTGGTGATTGGTTGCTGGATGCTTTATGACTACTTCGATCAGCTTGGCAGTGAGATCAAGCTTCACCTCAAGACTGCAGAAGGCATTGAGGTGGGTAAAACTTTTCTCAAGTCACGTAATGTCAATGTTGGTGTGATTGAGAGCATTAAATTGAGTGATGATTACAGCGCGATTATCGCGACGGCAAGAGTGTCTCCGGATGCCGAGAGAATGCTGACTACAGACGCTCGTTTCTGGGTGGTGAAGCCCAGAATCGGCAAAGAGGGGATCACAGGACTGGATACCTTGTTGTCCGGTGCCTACATAGAGTTGGAGCCGGGAAGATCTGCCGTCGCCAATTATGAGTTCAATGTACTGGAGCACCCTCCGGTAGCCTCGGCCGATGAACAGGGCATCAGGGTCGTGCTCAATAGCCGCCAGGCGGGCAAGCTTGGCGTCGGCGACCCTGTACTCTACGAAGGCTTCACAGTCGGCAGAGTGGAAAGCACCGGCTTTGATACCGATAAACGCCAGGCGTTTTACCAGCTGTTTATCAATAAACCCTATGATGAATTGGTGCGCAGCAACAGCCAATTTTGGCTGGCATCGGGGCTGAATATGCAGCTGTCCGCCAAGGGGCTTGATCTGCAGGTGGGTTCCCTGGAGTCATTGCTCAGAGGAGGCGTCAGCTTTGGCTTGCCTGAGGGGCGTTTGGCCGGGGAAAAGGTTGAGGATGGTGAGGACCATTTCCGTCTCTATGACTCGCGGGAGCTGGCTAGTCAGAGTCTTTATAGCCAGTATTTGGAATATGTCATGTTGTTTGATGAGTCGGTGCGGGGGCTGCATGAAGGCGCCAGCGTCGAATTCCGCGGTATTACCATAGGTAAAGTGGTCAAGGCACCGCTGACGTTGCAGCAGTATGGTGTTCATGGCGCAGGACTCAGCAATGGCACCATTCCGGTATTGGTCAGAATTGAGCTGGCGCGGGTATTTGAAAACGCCGAGTCGGCGGGGCTTGAGCAGCTGCGCTCAGAAATAGACAGAGATTTGGGGGCGGGCCTGAGAGCGAGCCTCAAGACAGGAAGTCTGTTAACCGGCGCGCTGTTCATCGACTTGGATCTGTATCCGGATGCCGAGCCATACCAGGCCGGAACTTTTATGGAGTATCCACTGTTTCCCACCAAGCGTGCCGGAGTGGCCGAAATACAAAAGCAGGTGGGGCAACTGATCAGCAAATTAAATAACTTACCACTGGAGAGCACTTTCCAGGGGGTCAACCATACCCTGGAAAACACCAGTGCCGCCTTGGCGCAATGGGACAAGGTGGGGCAAAAATTGGAGCAGTTGCTTAAGCAACAGGAGATGCAGGCCTTACCGGGTGAGCTGCAAAACACGCTGCGGGAATTTCAAGGGATGGCGCAGGACTATGGTCAGGACTCGGCCATGTACGCCGAATTGCAATCCAGCCTGAAACAGCTCAAGGCTGTGATGCGGGAGTTGCAGCCCTTGTCACGGCAACTGAATGAAAAACCCAACCTCTTGATCATGGGGGCAGATACTGCCGCTGATCCGACACCGAAAAAGGCCGATTGATATGCGAATTATCCTGTTTTCTCTACTGCTGGTATTGGCCGGCTGCTCCAGCCAACCCCAGGTAACCACTTATTTCTTGGGTAAAGCGCCGCAGGCAACTTCTGAAACGAGAGCAACATCCCATCTGCGCCAGTGTCAATGGCGCCTCGCCGGGGTGGAAATGGCCGACTTTCTGGCGGGCAATGGTTTGGTTTATCAGGTTTCAAACCATGAATTGGCTATCGCCCGTCAGCATCTGTGGGCCGGTGATATCACTGAGCAGATAAAGGTCAAGATGGTATCTTTGTTGGCCAATGAATGCCCACGTGAGGCCTCGGTCAATATACCGGCGCAGCAGCCGTTAACCCTGACTTTAAGTTTCAACGAGTTTCACGGACGATACAGCGGCGATGCCTTGATTGGGGGCCATTGGCGCATCAGTAAGACTTCCGGCGAACAAGTGTTGCAGGCCGACTTTCATTATGACGTGCCCCTGACTTCAGACGGATACCCGGCGCTGGTGGAGAGCCTCTCCCTGGGGCTTGAAAAGCTGGCGCGGGATATTGATGCCGGGATTGCGAGCCTGAATCTCACTAGCGAACAGAGTTTGGCTTCCACGCGCTAAAATACTGTTGAACGCAGCCAACTTGCTGACTAATGCCAGAGGCTTGCTGATGGCTTTTGCCTAACGCTATTTGGCTGGCAGCATCAGCAGACTGCCGCTATGTGGATAAACATAAAAATGCCTGCAAAGTGATGCAGGCATTTTTATCATCCTTAAACCACCGCCGCTGGCGGTGTTGATGGTTTCGGTTTAAGGTTTCATCGCCCAGGCGCGGAACGACTTGCCTTTGAGCTTGCGTTCACTCAGTAATTTGACTGCGGTATTGGCGCACTCGCTGCGCACCGCCACATAAGACCAGATATCCTGAATTTGTATCTTGCCCACATCGGCGCCGGTCAGGCGGTTGTCGGCTGTGATAGCACCGAGAATATCCCCCGGGCGCAGCTTATGCTTCTTGCCGCCTTCAATGCGGATGCAGCGCATGGCCGCTCTTATCGGCGCTGAGGAATAATTGCCGGGCTTTGGCAGTTCGCTCATGGTTTGCGGGCCGAAGATATCCTCCAGCAGCGCCATTCGCATGCCATCCTTGGGGCCTACCAGGCTGACGGCCTGGCCCGAGGCACCGGCGCGGCCGGTACGACCGACCCTGTGCACATGCACTTCGGGATCGAACGCCAGTTGATAGTTGATCACCAGATCCAGGGCTTCGATATCCAGGCCCCTGGCGGCAACATCTGTGGCCACCAACACCACCACGCTCTTGAGGGCAAACTGCACCAGAGCTTGATCGCGCTCGCGCTGATCCAGATCGCCATGGAGTGCCCGCACGCTGAAGCCCTGCTGCTCCAGGCTGTCGGCCAGCTCCTGGGTTTCTCTTTTGGTATTGCAAAATATAACTGCACTCTCCGGCCTGTGGGCCAGTAGCAATGCTTCCACCGCTTGCAGCCTGGAGGCGGTGTCCGTCACTTCGATAAACTGCTGCGCTATGCTGAGTTGATCATGTTGCTGCTCCAACTTGATGCTGAGCGGCTTATCCATCATGGCGCGGGCCAGTTCGGCAATCGGCTCCGGGAAGGTGGCGCTGAACAGCAAACTCTGGCGCTTGTCCGGCATATAGGCGCTTATCTGCTCCAGCGCATCGGCAAAGCCCATCTCCAGCATACGGTCGGCTTCATCCAACACAAGTTGCTGCAATTCGCCCAGATCCAGACGCCCCTTCTGCAGGTGGTCCAGTACCCGCCCCGGGGTGCCAACTATAATGTGCGCGCCATGTTCCAGCGAGCCTATCTGTGGCCCCACAGGCACGCCGCCGCACAGGGTCAGGATCTTGATGTTGTGAATGCCGCGGGCAAAACGGCGCAGCTCCTTGGCCACCTGATCGGCCAGCTCCCGGGTAGGGCAGAGCACCAGGGACTGAACCCGAAAACGTTTCACATTGAGTCGATTCAACAGCCCAAGACCGAAGGCCGCCGTTTTGCCCGAGCCGGTTTTCGCCTGAGCCAACACGTCGCGGCCTTCAATAATGGCCGGCAGGCTGGCGGCTTGAACCTGGGTCATGGCGGTGAAACCAAGATCGTTCAGGGTGGCCAGCAGGGCGGGTTTCAACGGCAGGCTGGAAAAAGGTAAATCACTCAAGCTGTGTCCTATGGGCTCGCAAATGGAGCAAAAATGGTAAAGGGGTATTGTAACAGGCGGGGATGGTTTTTAGGCAGACTAATCTTGCGGCATTGAAAAAGCCCACTCGAGTGGGCTTTCAATCTCAGGCTTGATTGAGCTTAGCGCTCATTTCTTTGCCGGGAGCCGCGCGCTTGTGAGTCGCGTTGCTGTGATGTTCTGCCCTGGTTATTGCGCGGCTGGCCTGAGCCGCTATTACCCTTGCCGGCGCCTTGCGGCTTACTCTCCTGGGAGCGACCGCCCTGAGGCTTGGCGTTTGTGGGCTTACGTCTGGCACTTGAACCCTCGGTCTTGGCGCCCTGGGCCGGACGACGATGGCGGTTTTCAGCATTGGCCGGCTTGTTGCCATTACCTTTGTCCAGGTTGCCGCTGCGCTGGCCATCCTGATGTCCCTCTTTGGGCTTTTTCGGCTTCTTGGGCTTTTTCGGGCCTATCTTGTTCGGGTTGAGTCGCGATTCCGGCAAGGCTTCCTGAGGTTCAAAGCCATTGACGATTTCACGCTCGATAGTCTTGCCGATCAGCTGCTCTATGTCTTTGAGTTGCTTGAATTCTTCCGCACTTACCAGAGACACTGCCTGACCACTGGCACCGGCGCGGCCGGTACGGCCGATGCGGTGCACATAGTCTTCGGCCACATTGGGCAGATCGAAGTTAACCACTTGTGGCAATTGATCTATATCCAGGCCGCGGGCGGCAATATCTGTGGCAACCAACACCTTGACCTTGCCACTCTTGAAATCGGCCAGTGCCTTGGTTCTGGCACCCTGGCTCTTGTTGCCGTGGATGGCGGCGGCGCCAATCCCTTTGCCATCCAGGTGCTTGGCCAGACGGTTAGCACCGTGTTTGGTGCGGGTAAACACCAGTACCTGTTGCCACTTGTACTCTTTGATAAGCGAGGTCAGCAGCGCCGATTTCTTTGACTTGTCTACCGGGTGCAACTTCTGGCTCACCCGCTCGGCGGTGCTGTTGGCCGGAGCCACTGAGATCTCGGCGGGATCGTGCACCAAGCCCTTTGCCAGGCGGCGAATGTCGTCAGAGAAGGTGGCACTGAACATCAGGTTTTGCCGCTTGGCTGGCAGCAAAGCCAGAATTTTTTTGATGTCGTGAATAAAGCCCATATCCAGCATGCGGTCGGCCTCGTCCAGCACCAGCACTTCCAGCTGGCCGAATTTGATGGCATTTTGTTGGTACAGATCCAACAGGCGCCCCGGTGTGGCCACCAGGATATCGACCCCTTTTCTCAAGGTCTGCATCTGCGGGTTAATGGAAACACCGCCAAAGACCACTGAGCTACGCAGATCCAGATGCTTGCCATAGAGACTGACGCTTTCGGCCACCTGAGCGGCCAGCTCACGGGTGGGGGTCAACACCAAAGCGCGGATATGGTTGCCCCGCGGACGAATGCCACCATTGAGACGCTCCAGCAAAGGCAAGGTGAAGCCGGCGGTTTTGCCTGTCCCTGTCTGGGCGGCAGCCATCACATCCCGGCCCTGCAATACTGCGGGAATGGCCTGGGCTTGAATGGGGGATGGAGTGGAGTAACCTTGTTCGGCGACAGCGTTCAAAATCGGGGCCGACAGGCCCAGGGAGGCAAAACTCATGCAATCTTCTCAATTGACAGCGCGGAGCTGAGATATGGGAGCCGCAGTGCACAGCGTTGCGGCGAAGGCGGCAAGCTTACAGCATTTGCGGCCAAAGTGCTAATTGCAGCCAACTTGAACCCTTTTATTTTATACTTGTCTTAATTTTTACTGTTGCAAAGCAGCCGCTTAACCTATCTTGGAAAAGCAAGAGCCAAATTCAGGCCTCGACTCGGTGAGGTGTATGAGGGCAATAGAGCATATACAGGCACAGGCGCTGCACCGCAGGGAGTATGCCCTGAGCGTGATCAAGAATGTGCAGTCGATGTCCGCCATCGATACGGCACGGCTCGCTCTTGGGCTGAATATGCTGGCTCAACATGGCCGTATCGCCTTTCATTTTCACCCGGACAGAATCGATTCCCGCGGCTGGCCCGTGTTGGCCGGTATGCTGGCCGATGGTATTTACAAGACCCAGTTTGAAACCCGGGTATCCAACGGCAAACTTTCGCCTCAGGTTGGTGGTCCGCGAGATCATTGGGAAAACCAGCTGTTCGGCGACTGTTATCGTGGTGCCAGAGGGCGCCCCAAATACGGCGCCCTGGATCTGGGCATGCATCAAAATGGCCCTTCGGCCCGTTTCGGCAGCTGTTATCTGTTGTCATCACCTGCGTTGTTGCACCGCTGCACGTTCAGCTATCTGGACTCCTGCCGTGAGCCCAGGGAAAAAGGCACTGCGGCCTGCTTTGAAGATATTTTTGCTGCGCTGTTCAACGAGTGCTTTGAGCGAAGCTCGGCATTGGGTGTAAGTCAGTTGCGCCCGGCGGCCTTGGTTGATTATCTAGTTGATGCCTTACCTTTGGGGGTGGCAGCCAGGTTTGAGCGCCCCATGAGCGGTGACCTGGATCATTATATTGAGGCTCAATGCCATGGTGAGCTGGTGATAGGTGAAGACCTGACTCACTTGGTGGCCGATCCGGCATTCAAAGGCACTGAGATGGAGATCCTGATGCAGCGCTTGTGTGACAAGTACCGACTGCAGCTGTGTTGGCATCAGGGCTATCAAATGCCGGTTGATGAGGTGCCGCCTGACTTTCGCGGTGCCGCCATGCCCAAACTCGCCGCCTTGGTGGCACCGGATGGCCAGCTCGATGCCCGTCTGATCGGAGAGGCGGCGCTGGCACTGCATAAAGATCCGCAGCAGTGGCGCATGCATGGCAATGAAACCGAGCTCAAGCAGCAGCTCAAGTTGCTGTGGCATGTGCTGGTGCGTTTTGGTCACAGCCGTTGAGGGCACTCCATCTCTGGTCGGTCGTCTCGATTGAGCTGGTATTACCCCGTGAGTATGCACTGTGTGCTCACGGCGGTAGCTGTGCCATCGAAGCGACCCTCTAGCGTTAAGTAGAACTAGCGTTAAGTAGATAGCGGGGATGTCGTTAACCTGGGGTTAAGCTGCTTGGCTTATGGTGCGTTTTTTTGATCTGGCGCAAATTTTGTGAGTCCGGTAACAGTTCCTTGGCAACGGGTTTATTCCCTTGACGATGCCTGCGATACTGCTTGCCTACCGAACGATTCGCCTTAGGTCAAGCTATTACCTTGCTGCTTTGGCAGCAACAGCGTCATTAGCTGATTTTGCAGTAGGATCCCATGGACAAATCCTTAGAGAAACAACTCGGTCGCTGGCTCAAAGCGCAACAATCTGCCTGTGGCCCCTTCCTTAAACTCTCTGTGTTGTTGGGCGTACTCAACGGCTTGGCGCTGGTGGGTCAGGCCTGGGTGCTGGCCACTGTGTTGCAGGGGCTGATTATCGACGAGCTAGAGAGACAGGCATTTATTCCGCATATGTTGGCCTTTGCCACCTTGGTGCTGCTGCGAGCCGTTATCGCTTGGCTCAGAGAGCGAGTCAGCTTCGAGGCCGGCAGACGCCTCAGAGAGCAGATGCGCGCCGCTGTGCTCAATAAGCTTGAGCGTCTGGGGCCGGCCTTTGTCAATGGCAAGCCTGTCGGCAGTTGGGCCAGTATAGTGCTGGAACAGATAGAAGACTTGCAGGATTTCTACGGCCGTTACCTGCCGCAGATGAGCCTGGCGGCCTTTATTCCGCTGATCATCTTGGTATGTGTGTTCCCCATCAACTGGGCCGGTGGCCTGATTTTGCTCGGCACTGCTCCCCTTATTCCACTGTTTATGGTCTTGGTCGGCATGGGCGCCGCCGATGCCAACCGCAAGCATTTCGGCGCGCTGCAGCAATTGAGCGGCCACTTTATGGATCGCCTCAAGGCTTTGCCAACGCTCAAGCTTTTCTATCGCGCCGAAGCGGAGCAGCGCGCCATAGGCAAGGCCTCGGAAGATTTTCGAGAGCGTACCATGGCGGTGCTCAGAATGGCGTTTCTCAGCTCCGCCGTGCTGGAGTTTTTCGCCGCGGTATCCATCGCCATTTTGGCGGTGTACTTCGGTTTCAGCTATCTGGGGCACCTGGACTTTGGCCATTACGGCATGGGTATCAGCCTGTTTACCGGGATGTTTGTGCTGATTTTGGCACCTGAGTTTTATCAGCCGCTGCGCGACATGGGCACTCACTACCATGCAAAGGCCCAGGCGGTAGGCGCCGCCGAATCCTTGATGGCACTGCTGGAATTGCCTGAGCCGCTCAAGCGTGGCGAACAGCCCCTCCCCGGTGAGAGCGTTGAACTGCAGGCCCGGGATCTCAAGGTGTTGAGCATAGACGGCGTGCCTTTACTGGGGCCGCTGAGTTTTAGCTTAGCGGCGGGCGAGAAGCTGGCCTTGGTGGGCCCGAGTGGCGCCGGTAAAACCAGCCTGCTCAATGCTCTGCTGGGGTTTCTGCCCTATGAGGGCAGCTTAAAGCTCAATGGTATTGAACTGGCCGAACTGGATCCTGCCGCCTGGCGTAGCCGTATCGCTTGGCTTGGCCAGAATCCGCAGCTGTTCCACGGCACCATCGCCGATAATCTGCGCCTCGGCCAGCCCGAATTGACCGAGGCGCAATTGTGGGATTATCTGCAACAGGCCAAGGTGGCCGACTATGTTCGCGCCTTGCCGGATGGGCTGGCGCATCAATTGGATGAATACAGCGGTGGCCTGTCTGTGGGGCAGGCGCAGCGGTTGGCACTGGCCCGCGCTCTTGGGCGTCAGGCGCAGCTGTTTGTGCTCGATGAGCCCAGCGCCAGCCTCGACAGCCAGAGTGAACAACTGGTGCTGAGTGCACTGTGGCAGGCGATGGCCGGTAAGAGCTGTCTGGTGGTGACCCACAGATTGGATCAACTGGATCGGATGGACAGAGTCCTGGTGCTGGATCACGGAAAACTGGTGCAGCAGGGCACCTTTGCCGAACTCAAAGCACAGCCGGGCTTGCTGGCGCAGATGTTGGATGAGCTGCCGCTGGCGGTCTCCCTCGATGATACGCCAAAGGCATCGGCACCGCCGATTGCCGCGGCCGCTGAGTCGGAAGCCGGGTCAGACTCAAAACCCGCGTCTGAGTCAAAGTCAGAGTCAAAACCAGAGTCAGGGGAGGAGCGTTGAGATGAAGCTGTTACTGCCCTTTATCCGGCTGTTCCGCCGCCAGTCTTTGATGATGTTTGTCGGCCTGCTGCTGACAGTAACGACCCTAATGGCCGGTATTGGCCTGTTGTCGCTCTCCGGCTGGTTCTTATCTGCTACCGCAGTGGCCGGTCTGGCTCTGGTGACGGCGGAAGCCTTCAACTACTTTACTCCGGCGGGCGGGGTGCGTTTCCTCTCCATTGCCCGCACGGCAAGCCGCTACGGTGAAAGGCTGGCTACCCATGAGGCCACTTTCAGGATCCTGACCGATCTCAGGTTGTGGGCCTGGCGCTCTTTGCTGCCTTTGAGTGAACGCAATCTCTCCGGAATGCGCCGCGGCGATCTGCTCAACCGTTTGGTGGCCGATATCGACACGCTGGATCACCTGTATCTGAGGTTGTTGACGCCGCTGACGGCCTTCTTGCTGATGTTGTTGGCATTGACCGCCTTTATCGGTTGGTTTGATCTCAACTTGGCCATCCTGCTTTGTACTGGCCTCTTGCTCAGTTGGTTGTTGTTGCCGAGTGTGTTCTATCTGCTTGGCAGGCAGCCCGGGCGCGAGTTGATTGAAGCGCGGCGCTGCTACCGGGTACGGCTGCTGGAGTGGTTGTCCGGCCAGGCGGAGCTGAGTTTGTTCTCCGATGCCAAAGGCGGCGCTGCTGAAAGCTTTCGCTCGGAACTCGACCGCGCCGAGCAGAGCTGGTTTGCCAGTCAGAAGGCGATGGCGGCGATCACCGGCCTGAGCCAGGCCATGTTGATCCTCTGTCACGGCTTGTTGGTGTTGTTGCTGTTCTGGTTTGCTGCCGCAGGTGTTGGGCCGGCCGTGCCTCCCGGGCCTTTGTTGGCCATGGTCTTGTTTGCCACTCTGGCCTGTATCGAGATGATGATGCCGCTGGCCGGCGCCTTTCAACATCTGTCTTCTGTGCTCCTGGCTGCCAAGCGGGTGTCCGAGCTGACAGAGCAGCGCTCCGACATTGAATTCCCTGCCGTCTCGGCAGCCATGCCCGATAGCGGCGCCCTTAGCATCAAAGATGTGCATTTCGGTTACACAGATACCCAGCCAGTGCTGCAAGGCTTGTCGCTGCAGGTGCCGGCGGGCAGCAAGGTGGCGCTCCTTGGGAAAACCGGCTCGGGTAAGTCCAGCCTGCTGGCCTTGATAACCCGTCAGTGGCAGCCGCAGCAGGGGGAGATACTGCTGGGCGGCGTGCCTGTGGCCTCCTTGGATGAAAAGACCTTGCGGGCTTCCATGACAGTGGTCAGTCAGCGGGTACAACTGCTCAGCGCCAGTCTCAGAGATAACCTGCAGCTGGCCTTGCCGGAAAAAGTTACCGATGACACGTTAGCCGAGGTGCTGCGCCAAGTTGGGCTGGAGGGGCTGCTTGCGGGCGAGGGGCTCAATGCCTGGATAGGTGAGGGCGGGCGTCAGCTATCCGGTGGCGAGCAGCGCCGGATCGGCGTGGCTCGTGCATTGCTGCGGGATGCGCCGCTGCTGCTGCTTGATGAACCTACAGAGGGGCTGGATCGGCGTACCGAGCAGGAGATCCTCAAGTTGCTGCTGCAGTTTGCCAAAGACAAGACGCTGGTGATGATAAGTCATCGCCTAACCGGTATGGCGCAGATGGATGCCATTCACCTGTTGGATGAAGGCAAGATAGTGGCCAGTGGTAGCCATGAGCAACTGCTGCAGGAGTCGCCAGCCTACAGCGCCCTGTATCAGAGGTTACACTGAGCCGCAGAGGTTCAAGTTAGCTTATTCAAAGGGATGCATCGGCATCCCTTTTTCTTTAAAAACGCAAAATTCTTGCCTGGATCACAGATCCCATACAGGTTCAAAGTCAGAATAGAGTTATTGGCATATGCCAATAACAAATAAGGATACTCCCATGCCCAGACCCAGAAAATGCCGCCGCCTGCAGCATGGCACGCCCTGCCGCTTCTACAAACCCAACGGCATTCCGGCCTCAGCCCTGGAGGCGGTCGCGTTGGCTGCCGATGAGTTTGAGGCCCTGGCGTTGGCCGATTTTCGCGGTCTGGCGCAACAAGAGGCCGCCGAGCAGATGGGGATATCCAGGCAGACTTTTGGCAACTTGATTAAGCAGGCACGCCATAAGCTGGCCAAGGCCCTGATAGAGGGACAGATGCTGGAGTTGCCCCACACTGAGGAACAGAGATGATAGTGATACCCTTGAGCCGGGGCCGCTTGGCCGGGCATTTTACCAAGGCCAAAGAACTGGCCTTTTATGATAACAAGCACAACTACTGTTTTACCCTGGATAATCCGGCAGCCGCAGGCGGCAACTGCGCCGCCAAAAAGGCGATGCTGCAACTTATCAAGGACAAAGGCGGCCGCATTGTGTTGGTGGATCAAATCGGCGAGCGAATGTTGGGTAAGCTGCTCGATGGTGGCATCAGCGTTTGTCGGCCCGGCAAAGAGAGCAGCGATATAGCCGCTTTGCTGGTTGCGGCCAGTGATATTCAGTTACGGCTGACCAGTGCTGCGGCTGGACGTCCGTCACTCAAACATCAAGCCAAAGGAGGCTGTGGTGGTGGCTGTGGTTGCCATGGTGATGAGCATGGCCATGAAGCGGAAGCGAAAGGCGGTTGTGGTGGCGGCTGTGGCTGTAAGAGCCGCACTGAGGCCAAATTAAAACCCCTTGGTGACCCGTTAAACCAGCAAGGCAAGTTGAGTTACGCAGGCTTCAGGCCTTTGCGATAAAGCCGTCTACAGAAATAGAAACAAGAGTGCCGGCAGAAAGCCGGCACTCTTTTGTCATCTTGTGTTGTCAATCATCCAGGCGGCACTGGCTCAGCAGTTCGCCACTTAAGCGGCATTCCAGGTCGACCCTTTTGCCAATATGAGGCGCAAGGCTGTCGTCGCTGGCCTTATAACCCCAGAGGCTGGCGCCTTGGCCGTCATCATTGACCAAGCCCTTGAGCTCTATGTCCGCTTCCTGCACCTCAGGTTCGATTTCCATTACCAGGAATTGGCCATTTTGCTCTGATCCTTCAACCTGTACCCAGGTGCCGTTGAGGCTGGCTTGGTTCAAACCATCTTCAAAGCGGGTCTGAGGCGTGAGTGTCAGCGCTATGCCGTTGATGCTGAATACACCGGCCTCATACACAGCCTTGCCTTCAACTTCAAAAGCGTGGCTTGCAATCACTGGTGGCTGACTCTGTTTTTCAAAGTCAATCTCGGTGGCCTTCAGCTCTTGAGTATCGTCTTGCCACAGGCCTTCCACATCGACCAAGGCACCGGGTTTGAGATCGGCAACAGTGCCATCTTCATAGAGAGTTTTACCATCCAGTGTCACTTGCCATTTTTGGTTCAAGGTGAAGCGGGTTTGCAACTCGTTGACCCAGGTAACCTGACCTTCGAGTTCTACCTCAGTGCCCTTGTCCAAATCCGGGGCGCGTTCGACTTCCACTTCAGAAGCCAGTAATACTTCACCCTGATATTGACCTTCAACTTCTACCCAGGAACCATTGGCCAGCGTGTCATCTACCTGAACGGCATTGGCACCATAGTCCACCTGCATATTACCGAGATAGAACTGCTTCAGATGAGTGTCCAGCTTGCTTACCCGACCTTCAACTTCCATCTCTTGCCTGTCATTGTCGATAGCAAAATAGGTGGCCTTGAACTGACTATCACTCAGGTTGTAACCACTGAGTTCAACTATATCACCTGCCTTGACTTTACTGAGGTCAAGTCCAGTTACTTGGTAACCGGCCACAATAGCCTGCTCGGCATCAATTGCGCTCACCGGGGAAACCAGCACAGGGTCATAGTCTACGCTGATGGCACTGTTGCCATCTGTCTTGATGTTGAGCTGCATACCGGGCTTCAACTCAGTGAGGCTGGCCTTGGTTTCATTGATTTCAACACTGGCCCTGGCCGCCGGGATTGCCACACCATTGACCCAAAGCGTATCCGTATCGACCTTTTGCAGGGTACCTTGGATAGTCTTGGCCAAAGTGGCAACCGGCGGTTGGGGATCGGGATTGTTCGACTCATTGGAGTCTGAACCGCCACAGGCGCTCAGTCCGGCAACGAGAGGAACCAGCCATATGCTTCTTTGCATTCTGTTCTCCTTAGGGTCTTGGTTTTTAAAGCGGCGGCAGGATAAACAACTGCAGATGAGGTTAAGATTAGGGCGGGATGAAAGTTTATTAATGATCGTATGCTGTCGTTAAAAAATAGAGGGTTACTTTGAAAATTCCTCTGCAGATGTGTTTGGTTTTTGAATTCAGTTAAGGTTTAAATCAGCGTGATTTACTGCAATCGGCAGACAAACATGCTGTCTATACACTTTTTGTTCACATCCCAAGCCAACTTAAATCGCAAGTAGTATGATTTTTAGAGGGCTTATAAGGGAGGTGTCCAGGCAGTGGGAGACTCTGAATAGCTAAAAAAGAGAACAAGTTACTACTTGGAACTATGCTTTTT
Source organism: Shewanella chilikensis (assembly GCF_037953065.1). NCBI lineage: Bacteria > Pseudomonadati > Pseudomonadota > Gammaproteobacteria > Alteromonadales > Shewanellaceae > Shewanella > Shewanella chilikensis. The sequence goes on from NZ_CP149966.1 coordinate 811,784, forward strand.
TATAGCTACAGTTATCAGTATTAGAAAAGTTGTGACAATGACGTCCCCCACTAATCAGGAAGATACTATGACCCTCACCAAAGAGAGTTCCTTGGATTTGGAAGTGATCAGTCTACTGGAAGACAGGCAGACGATTCATGCGATTAAACTCCTGCGAGAACGAGATAACCTGAGCCTGAAAGAGGCAAAAAAGAAGGTGGATGACTATTTGCAGGGGCATCCGGAACTGGAATTGGCCGACAAAGAGCCAGGAAGCGGCAATGCCATTGTTTGGATAGTGCTGGTAGGGTTGGCTGCAGCAGCAGCCTTGGCTGTCTCGACTCATTTGTAGCTGTTGAGATATCTCTATTCTAAGCCGTTATAAAGCGAGTTTATTTAAGCTTTCCTCATTAAAATGCAAAGAGAATTGAATATTTTAAATTCTCTTTGCATCTTTTGCCATTTTTGACTAATTGTTGAGCCTGAGTCGAGAAAACTCACGGAAGCGATTGGCTTGAATGTGGTACCTTTGCCCGCTTTGATTTTGACAAGATGACGCCCTTGTGCGGCGGAGACATAACAATGAATAACAAACACTGGATTGGCAATATCGGCGTGCAAGTCGTGATTGCCATGTTTTTGGGGGCGGCTGTCGGCTGGTGGTTTGGTGAGGATGCCAGCATGTTTGCCCCATTGGGGACTATTTTTATCCATTTGATCAAGATGTTGGTCATACCGCTGGTATTGGTGGCTATCATCTCAGGTGCAGCCAGTCTGGGGGATACCCCTTCGGCTGGGAAAATCGGTCTAGGAACATTCGGCTTCTTTATTGTGACTTCGGGGATCGCAGTCACCTTGGCATTGGTGCTGGGAAACCTGTTTCAACCTGGTAAGGGGGTTGATTTTACTGCTCACAGTATGACTGACCTAATGGAAGTCACCAAAGAACAGGGTGATCTACCAGGTGTAATGGATACTTTCATTGGCATGATACCAACCAATGTGTTTGAGTCGCTGACCGGGGGGAATATTTTACAGATCCTGGTGTTCAGTATCTTCTTTGGCATAGCACTGACCAAGGTCAAGGGCGATGGGGCCAAGCCGATCCTTGGGGCGCTCAATGCTATCACAGAGGCTATGGTCTGGATGATCAACTGTGTCATGTTGGTGGCACCCATAGGGGTATTCGGTCTGATGGCCGACTCAGTCGGCACCTTTGGTTTTGACGCTCTTGAGGTGGTATTTAAACTGTTCATCGTCTTCGTTGGGGCGATTTTGATTTACGGTTTCATCTTCTTCCCCTTGATGGTGCAGCTGTTTTCCAAGGTGTCGGCGGCGCGCTTTATCAGTGCAATGAAAAAGCCCCAGGTGATGGCCTTGTCTACGGCTTCCTCCATGGCAACCTTGCCGGTGAATATGGAAACTTGTGAGCAGGAGTTGAAGGTCTCAAAAGCCACAGCTTCTTTCGTATTGCCGTTGGGCGCCACCATCAATATGAGCGGCAACGCCATTTACTATGGTTTGGTCGCTATGTTCTTTGCTCAAATGTATAACATTGATCTGAGCCTTGCCGCCTATGCGGCTATTATATTCACTTCCACTTTGGGCGCTATTGGCCAGGCCGGGGTGCCGGGACCTTCTTTCCTGGTGGTGGCCGTATTACTGGCGGCCAAGATCCCTATTGATGGACTGCCACTGCTGTTTGCCCTCGACCGGGTATTTGACATGATACGTACATCGCTGAATATTACCGGCGATGCCGCCTGCGCTCTGGTGATGGACAACTTTTGTCCCGAGGAAGCCAAGAGCTGATAGCGTGAGTTTGTTTGCCGCGAGCAGGTAATAAAAAGCCAGGAAACTATTCCTGGCTTTTTTCATGGGTGGAGATTATTCCGCATCACCCAGTGACAGCAGAGTGGCATTGCCACCTATGGCTGTGATGTTGTTGGTGCGGGTCTTTTCTGTCATAAAGCGGGTCAGGTAGTGTGGCCCGCCAGCCTTGGGGCCTGTGCCGGAAAGCCCCTGACCACCGAAGGGCTGTACACCCACCACAGCGCCAATCTGGTTACGGTTGATATAGACGTTACCTACATTGACTCGGTCGGCAACGCTCAGGGCGTGGCCTTCATTGCGGCTGTGGATCCCCAGAGTCAGGCCAAAGCCTGTGCTGTTGATATCGGCAATCACCTTGTCCAGCTCTGAGGCTTTGAAACGGATAATGTGCAGTATCGGGCCGAAATGTTCTTTCTCCAGCACCTTGATGGAATCGATTTCCACCGCGGTTGGCGCAACGAAATGGCCATCCTTGCAGTCAGCGGGCAGCTCCACCTGTTTGATAAGCTTGCCTACCTGTTTTATGTGCTCGATATGGGCGTTGAGATTGGCCTTGGCTGTGGCATCGATCACCGGGCCGACATCTGTCTTCACTGAACCTGGATAGCCAATGCTGAGTTCATCCATGGCACCCTTGAGGATCTCCAGCACCCGTTCGGCGATATCTTCCTGCAGATAGAGTACCCGCAGCGCCGAGCAGCGCTGGCCAGCGCTGGTAAAGGAAGAGGCAACCACATCGTTGACCACTTGCTCCGGTTGGGAAGTGGAGTCCACCACCATGGCATTTTGACCACCTGTTTCGGCGATAAGTGGAATGATGGCGCCTTCGCGGGCAGCCAGAGCGCGGTTGATCACCTTGGCCGTGCCGGTAGAACCTGTGAAGCAGACGCCGCCGATACGTTCGTCGCTGGTCAGTGCGGCGCCGACACTGGCGCCTGTGCCCGGCAGGAATTGCAGCGCTTCTTTGGGGATCCCGGCTTCATGGGCCAGCTGTACGGCGCGGTAACCCACAAGGCAGGTTTGCTCGGCTGGTTTGGCGATAACTGTGTTGCCGGCAGCAAGGGCAGCAGTCACCTGACCGAGGAAAATTGCCAACGGGAAGTTCCAGGGGCTGATACAGACAAAGACACCGCGGCCTTGAACAAACAGCTCGTTCAATTCACCGGTCGGCCCAGGGAGCAGCTCGGGCTTGCTCATCATCTTCTTGGCCTGCACCGCATAGTAGCGGCAGAAGTCGATGGCTTCACGGACTTCATCTATGCCGTCCTGCAGGCTCTTGCCTGCTTCGCGGGTACAGAGCACTATCAGCTCTTCGCGATTTTCTTCCAGCAGGTCGGCCAGTTTTTGCAGCGCGTTGGCGCGCTGTGCCACCGGTGTGCGACACCAGGCAGGGAAAGCGGCGACGGCTGAACTGATGGCCTGCTCGACGGCTTGGTTGTCGGCAAAAACCACCTGACCGACGGTTTGTGTTGTGTCATAGGGGCTGACAACCGCCTTTGACTCGCCGCTCAGGGTTTCACCATTGATCAGCGGGCCGCCATGCCATTGATGAGTCTTGAATTGATCCAGCGCCGCGAAGAAGGGTTCGGCTTCAGAGAGAATGTTCATATTGAGTCCCTTGGAGTTTTTGCGTTCGCTGCCAAAGATGTCGGCAGGCTTCACTATCTTGTTATTGGCCAGGGTTTTGTATTGTTTGACTGTCACCAGAGGGTGGGTGATCAGTGAATCGATAGGCGTGTTGGGATCCACCAACTTATGCACAAATGAAGTGTTGGCACCGTTTTCCAGCAGACGGCGCACCAGATAGGGCAGCAGATCTTTATGGGCACCTATCGGCGCATAAATTCGGACGGTGCGAGCTCGGCTTTCCGCCAAAATAGTGTCGTATAGTTCCTGTCCCATGCCGTGCAGACGCTGGAATTCAAACTCACGATCGCCGGCCATATCGCTGATGGCAGCGACTGTCTGGGCGTTATGGCTGGCAAATTGTGGATAGATGGCACCGCGGGTCTTGTCCGACAGCAGGAAGCGGGCACAGGCCAGATAGGACAGATCCGTTCCCACCTTGCGGGTGTAGAGGGGGTAACCGGCTTCACCTGCCTGCTGAGCCCACTTGAGTTCGCTGTCCCAATAAGCGCCTTTCACCAGTCTCAGCGGGATTTCATCACCTTGCTCTTTGGCAAGCTTGGTTAGCCACAGGAGTACAGGCAGGGCCCGTTTGGAGTATGCCTGCACCACTATGCCCAAAAGGCCCCAACCCTTGGCGGCTTCAGAGTTGTATAGCTTGCGGAACAGCTTGAGCGACAACTCAAGACGGTCTACCTCTTCGGCATCGATAGAGATACCGACATTCAGGCTGCGAGCCTGCTCAATCAGCTTGATCACTGTGGCATACAACTCGGACATGACTCTGTCTTCATTGGCCACTTCATAGCGGGGATGCAGCGCCGACAGCTTGATGGAAATCGTCGGTCTGGGCGCCTGGGATTCATCGTACTGCTGGGCCCCCAATTCGCTGATGGCGTGGGAGTAATCCTGGAAGTATTTCTGGGCGTCTCTCTGAGTCAGTGCGGCTTCACCCAGCATGTCGTAAGAGTGGGTATAGCCCTGTTTGCGCTTGTCTTCACTGTTTTTTAGTGCTTCTTTAACTGTGCGGCCGAGTACGAACTGTTTGCCCATGATCTTCATGGCGGCATACATGGCTTGACGGATCACCGGCTCACCCAGGCGATTAACCAAGCGCTTCAATAAGTTGCTTGGACTGCCATCCAGGTTGCGATCCAGTTTGACGATTTTGCCCGTCAGCATCAGGCCCCATGTCGAGGCGTTGACCAATACTGAATCACTCTTTGACAGATGCTCGTCCCATTTGGCTCCTGAGAGCTTGTCTTCAATCAGGGCATCGGCCGTTTCCGGATCCGGGATCCGCAGCAGGGCTTCGGCCAGGCACATGAGTATGATGCCTTCCTGAGTCTCAAGGCTGTATTGCTGTAAAAAAGCGTCTATACCTACCATCAGACCTTTTTTGTCATATTGACGAACCTTGCTGACCAAGTCGTGGGCGCGACGGGTCACACGCTCAATGGTTTCGTCACTCGACGGGACTAGCTTGATCAGATCGGACAAATATTGCTCTTCGTCGACAATATAGTTGTCACTGATGGCTTTAAAGAGTTCGTCGAGATTGGCGCTATCATAGTGGCCTGCCAGAACTTCACTCGCTTTGAACATAGTTATCGCTTCCATCTAAGCCGGTTGGGGGCAGTTAATGACTGCTCGAATTACCTGGAATATGTCTGACGCAAAAGACGCTTTATTAATTTTGTATACAATATTGGCGCTTGCGCGCGCCGATTATACAATCAAAATGTGATCTGTGACACCAATCTTGGCGGGAATGTGAAAATTGTTTAATTGGCTTTACGCACCCCAGCTGTAAAGTCACATAAACAAAAGGCCAGTGGTTTTAAACACTGGCCTTTGAGAAGGGGAAAAATGCTATTACATCCAACGATCTTTCTTGCGTCGCTGTGGTCTTGGCATGTAAACCAGAATGACCCCGAGGATTAAACCCAGGGCGGCGATAAGTCCGCCTTCCTGCCACATACGAAAACGTTCGTTATCTTTCATTGACTTGAGCTTGGCAATGGCTTCATCGCGTTCTGTGCTAGCCTCTGCCAGTTCTGCCTGGGCCTTGCTCAACTGAGACTTGAGGCTACCCAGCTCGCCCTTGAAATCGCCATTTTCGTTCTGAAGCCCAGCGAGCTGGCCTTTGGCTTCGGTCAATTGGCTTTCCAGCTCAGAGACGCGAAAACGCAGCGATTTGTCTTTGGATATCATGCTGGTCAGAACCCAGCCTTCGCGATCCTTATGGTCGATAATCTTGGTGTAATCGCCTTGGCGCTCAGGTAAAACGCTTACCTGTTGACCGGCTTCAATACTACCCAGGATCCGGTATTGAGTGCCGGGTCCACCATGAATGTAGATGTAGACATCGTCCGAAATATAGCGCGTCTGGCCTTGGGCCAATAGGGTGGGAGACAGGAGCATCATCCCTATGAGAGTCAGGAGTCTTAACACTTAGTCATTCTCTGTCGCAAAATACTGCCCACATGCTAGGGATTTGAAGGCTTCAATGCAAGAGGGAAGTCATTCGACTTCCCTCTTATAATCATGATATTTACCGTGATTTCTAATGCTACTTCTGTTAACCGAACACACCCTTGATAGTGAAGAAGAACAGAATAGACAGGCCGGCACCGGCTGGTAGGGTCACGACCCATGAAACTACAATGTTGCGAACCACACCTATATTGATGGCGGCAATACCCCTGGCCATGCCCACACCCAATACCGCACCTACCAGAGTTTGAGTGGTAGAGATAGGTAAGCCTGTACCCGAGGCGATAACCACGGTTGAGGCCGCGGCCAGTTCGGCGGCAAAGCCACGACTTGGGGTCAGGTGAGTAATATTCTTACCTATGGTGGTCATTACGCGCTTGCCGAAGATGGCCAGTCCCATAACGATACCGACGGCACCCAGAGGCAGGATCCACCAAACCAGCGGTGCCTTGGCTTCAATGGCACCGCCACTGTTTACCACAGAAACTACTGCAGCCAATGGGCCAATAGCGTTGGCCACGTCGTTGGAGCCGTGGGCAAAAGCCATACAACAGGCGGTAACAACCATCAGAATGGCAAAGACTCGTTCAACGTTGCCGAAGTTGGTCTGGCGATCATTTTTGCTGCTCATCTTCAGACGGCTGATGGCGATTTTACCCGCAATACCCACCAGAATGGCGATCGCCAGTGCCAACAGATAGGCTTCTACAGTGCTGAACTTGAGACCAACGTGTTTCAATCCTTTGGTGATGGTAACCAAGGACATCACAAAGCCGGCAAATGCCATATAGAAAGGCACATAACGTTTAGCGTTTTCCAAAGGGTTTTCAGTATTGAAAATCAGTTTTTGTACGCTCTGGAAAATCATAAAGGCGATAAAGCCTGAGATGGCCGGGGTGACGACCCAAGAGCCAACGATACCAACGACTTTGCCCCAGGCAACGGCTTCAGTGCCAACACCCACAGCGGCAAAGCCTATGATGGCTCCCACGATAGAGTGAGTGGTGGAAACCGGCCAGCCCAGAGCTGATGCGGCTACCAGCCAGATACCCGCAGCCAACAGAGAGGCTATCATGCCGTAGACCAGTAGCTCGGGACTATCTATGAAGAAAGCGGAATCTATGATCCCTTTCCGTATGGTACTAGTGACTTCACCACCGGCCAGATAGGCGCCGGCGAATTCAAAGATCATTGCGATAATAATCGCTTGCTTAATGGTAATAGCGTTTGAACCAACAGACGTACCCATAGCATTTGCTACGTCGTTGGCCCCAATGCCCCAGGCCATAAGAAACCCGAAAACAGCCGCGATACCTATGAGCCATGGGCCATAGGTGACTAATACATCAACCATGTTGTTACCTTGATAACCTTTTGTTTGTTAGACGCGAGCCAGCATCAGCTCAAGGCGGGAACCGACACGTTCGGCAAGATCTGCCAGGTCACCAACCCACTCAATTATCTTATAGAGGAACATGACATCGATAGGATTAAGTTCAGCTTCCATGGCGAACAGCTGTCGACGCACCTGAATTTGCAGATCATCAGTGTCTTCTTCGATAGCATCGAGTTCACTGATCATTTTGGCTACCAAATCCACTTCACGGCCTCTAAAGCCTGCTTCCAGCAGATCATCGAGCTCGTTGATCGCTTCTTTGGCCAGGGCGACTGCATCCAGGCAGCGCTGCAAATAAGCGATGAATGGGGTTTGGATGGTTTGAGGAACAAGCAGTTGGCGGCCGATGATTCGACCGGAAATATCTTTAGCTTTATTAGCGATTTTGTCCTGTTGGGTCAGGAGCTCCAGTAAGTCAGTCCTTTCTACTGGCATAAACAAGCCACCTGGCAGTGTCAGGCGGATTTCGCGTTTAAGAAAGTCAGCTTCTTTTTCCTCTTGGCTGATCTTCTTGCGAATAGTGACCGCACTGTCCCAATCTTCAGCTATGGTCGCTTCGAAGAAGGGCACGAGTAGCGAAGCACAATCGTATACTTTGTCTATATGCTCTTGCAGAGGTTTTATCGGCGATTTTGCAAACACGCCTAAAATAGAGTTTACTGGCATAGCCGTTTACCTATTTAGGTTATTCCACTATTGGAAATGCGGGCGAATGTTAACCCAAGCGTCCGCTTATTGAAACTGTGTTTTTACAGAAAACACGTCAGTTTTTATTCTATCGGGTTATATATCACCCGACAGGATAATCCTAGGTCATTTTTGTGACAACAATATGACATTGTGACCTTTGCATGACGAGATGATGAATTTTTGATGACAAAATGAGCAGTAGTGCACCATGGATGCCGACAATCAACAAAATGAGATAGAACTTAAGCTCTTTTTCCCCGCCGCAGAAGTCAGTCACCTGACTACATTTCTGAACTCCTTACCTGCCGCCACACCCCAGGGATGCCGACAGTTGAGTAATGGCTATTATGATACGCCCGAGCTGGCACTGCGTCAGCTGGATATGGGGCTTAGAGTCCGCGGATGTGACGGCAAGCGGGAACAGACCATAAAAACAGCCGGCCGGGTCAGCGGTGGGATCCACAGTCGACCGGAATACAATGTCGATATTGATGTTAACAGCCCTATTTTATCGCTGTTTCCTGCTGAAATCTGGCCTGAGAATACCGACATCGACGCACTGCAAGCCCGGCTCGGTTGCCTGTTTCATACCGATTTTCAGCGTTGCTGCTGGTTGGTTGTTCAGGGGGAGAGTCTGATAGAGCTGGCACTGGATACCGGCACTATCACTGCCGGGGGACGGAGCGAATCGCTTTGTGAGTTGGAGTTTGAACTCAAGCGGGGCCGGGCGGCCGATCTCTTACCGCTGGCACAGCTGGTGGCAGCCAATGTGCCTCTGCGCCTGGGGAAGGCCAGTAAGGCGCAGCGAGGCTATCGCCTGGCGCAGCAGGCCAGTCCACTGGCGTTGGAGGCGCTGCAATATATCAGCCTGCCTTGTGATAGTGATATCAAGGCAACACTCTTGGTGGTGCTGGAAACGGCGTTGGAGCGTTGGCAATTGCTGGAGGGGATGATTGCCGAGAGTTTTGATGATCCGTCAGGGCAAGCGCTCTTGTGGCAGCGTCTGCGCTCTTGTGTGCGCCTGCTGCGCTTGACTTTGGGGCAGTTTACTCTGGGCAACAGCCAGACAGATGCGGGATTTGCCTGGCTGGAGCAGCAACTCGGCTTTGTAACAGAAGCCAATTATCTCACGCGTTTGGCCCAGGATAAGTTGCTGCTTGGTAAGTTGGCCGATGCAGATGATGTGCGTGAACGGGCATTGCAACAGCTGCAAAAGATGGATTTCCGCAGCCGCTTGCAAGCGCTATGGCAGGATTGCCGCTATGGTCAGCTGCAGTTGCAACTGGTGAACATGTTGCTCGAGCTCGCCAGTGGTGAGATGCAGATAGTCGTGGCCGGAGGTTTGCGGGGAACCTGTGACGGTCTGCAGGAGGCTTCCTGGCAAAAGCTGCTCGCGGCCATGCCGGGGGATGAACTCAGTCGTGATGATTATTTGAATCTGGCTGCCGCTTTAGATGAAGGTATTTTGGTGGGGCTGGCCTATGGCAGTCTCTACTCATCCAAGGCTCGTGATAGTTTCCGCGCGCCCTGGCAGGATTTGAGTCAAGGGATCATTAGTCTTGGCGCTTATGTCATGGCCGAGCAGTTGGCGCCTGAGTTTGCCGAAGCCCTGGCCGACAAACAGCAGAGTTTGACTTTTGCTATGGAACAATCCCGTAAGATGGCGCTGCAGCAACATCCATACTGGCGCTGATGCCTGGTAAGAGTTCCGGACGAATCGCTCGTGAGTAAGCACTAAGAAGGACGCCTCGGCGTCCTTCTTAGTTGATTCTATTCGTCCCGCTGTTGCTGCGCCAACTTCTGTTTCAAGTCGGCGATTTCCGTCAGCATCTGTTGTTGGTTAGCTTCCATACGTTCGAGTACCAGATCCAACTCGCTCTTGATGACCTTGCTTTGGTTTTCCAGGCTCTCTTGCTCATCGGGGGCGACAAACAGCGATGCCATATAACCGGAAATAACCCCGAAGAAACTGACCCCGCAGACGATGACTACGCCACCTATCACATGGCCTACTGTCGTCACAGGGTAAAAGTCACCGTAACCTACGGTTGAAATAGTCACAATCGCCCACCAGATAGCGTTTTCGGCGGTTTGAATATTGGCGCCTTCGACGCCGCTTTCCACCAGCAACATCATGACCGAGGCGATAGTGATGATAGTCACCATGGACACCAGTAGACTGGCGATGGTGGCCTGACGCCTTTGTTTTAGTAGTGGCCCTATCAGGGAACTGCTCATGCGAATGAGCCGCAATACCCGGAGGATCTGGAATAAACGGGCGAAGCGCAGCGCTTCAATCGCCGGAATACTGGCGACAAAGTCGACCCAATGGTATTTGATGTAGGCGAGTCGATTTTCTGCCCGGAAAAGCCCTATCAGAAAATAACTCATAAAGATAAAACAGATACCCGTATCGATGTAAAACAGTAGCTTGTGGGTTTCGGGATCGACAGGGACAAAGGTCATGATCAGGATCACAACCACAGAAATCAGCGACAATAACATCATCGCCAATTCGAAAGGGGATACTTGAACAGGCGGCTTCAGGAACCAGCGAGATTTATCCGGCATTGGTTCTTCCATTGAAAAACTAGATATCCTTTCAGGGTAAAAGACTTACCGTTTCCTGTAAACGCGCGTGTTTATTGTTCGTCTACGAATTGTACCAGGTCTTCCAATACCCGTTTTTTAATTTCTAGCTGTGCATCCGGCGTCAAGCCGTATTTTTCGGCGAGCTGGACATAGTCGGCAGGACTGAGCGAAACGGTTAACCGTGGCCGCTTGGGACGCTTGGCCACGGATAAACCCAATATCATGCGGATCTGATCTGAAGGGCTGACACCTGTATCCAGGGCCGCCTTGCGGATAGAGTATTGAAACCTTTCATCCAGATCGAATGCTACCTGAGTCGCCTTGGCAGCCTTTTGGTTTTGTAACCATTTTTCCGGATAAGGGTGGTTCTTGCTCATGCCGCATTATTCTCCTGGCCAGTAGTCACGAATATCGCTGAGGGGGCGGTAAAGGGTCAGCGCAACGTCGGTTTCGCCGCCTTCATAGACTTCGATATCCACAGCGCGAGACTCATCGTCATCCAGCAACTGATAGCTTTCGAAGGCATCACCTGTTGCACCGTCAGCATCCTGAGGCGGCCTGAGTCCACGGTAATCTTCCCGGTGGAAATAGCCAAACTCAGCAAAACTGACCTGATGGTAGTGTTTCCCGAGCCATTGCTCAAGCATCTCAGTCTCGGCAGTGAGTGCCTTGGTACTCAGCTCAGCTTTCCCCGGCTCATCGAAGATGGCGGAGAAATCATCCAGATCGAATAAGGCATCCACCTGAGCGCGGCTTATCTTCAGCGAGAAAGCCAGCCAGGTTTCGTCGTCTTCATCCAGCCCCAGATAGATGGCTTCGCCGCTGTGCCCCTTGAGTACCCACTCAGTCGACTGACTGCGCTGATACTCATAGGTATTGACGGCTTCGACCCTAAGCTGCTGCCCGCGCAGATGCGCGGGCAGGGCAAAGCTGTCATCAAGGGAGATCATATCGCCCTTTTGCAGCTCTGATGGGTGCTTAAGCTGACGCACTGGAGTTTCTTTTTTGCCAAACAGGCTGCCAAAGAATCCCATAGGTTATCAGCCTTTCTTGGCTTTCAAACGCTCGAGCACATCGCTGGCGTTGCTCTTCTGCTCACCGATACCGGCTTCAGCCAGCTTGGCTTTCAGCGATTGGTCGCTGTTCTCGGCTTCCAGGTTTTCGGCAGCCTTCAAGCGGTCGTCAAACTGTTGCTGACGTGCCTTGATACGCTCCAGTGAGTCTTTGGCGTTGAGCAGCTTGGAGTTGCTTGACGCGAAAGAGTCGGTAATGGAAGCCGTGGCCTTTTGCACGCTTTCAGTGGTCTTGACCATGCTCAACTGGCGCTGATAGTCGGCCAGCTGGCGTTCGGTCTTCTTCACTAGATCTTTCAGGCGGGCAGCATGGGCGCTGAAGCTGTCGTTGGCAGTTTGTTGCTCGGCCAGTTCCATTTCCAGCTGGGCAATCTTCTCGGCCACTTCCAGCGCCAGGGTTTCATTGCCTTTTTCCAGTGCCTGAGTGGCATAGCCTTCATGTTCGGCGACAGCACGCTTAATGCGATCGATTTCGCGGCTGGCTTGCATCTCTTTGGCCATCACATCTGTCAGTTCACGCTTGGCCTTGGTGAGGTGTTTCTCGGCGTCACGGATCTCCTGTTCGAAGATGCGGGTTGAATTGGCATCCACTATGCTTTGGCCGACTTCGTTGGCCCCACCGCGGAATGCTGTAAGAATTTTGTTCAGTATGCCCATGATTTGGCTCCTTATTTCAAAAAGTCGACCAGTTCGTCAATGACTTCGAGACAGTTGTCAGACAGGACAGAGAGTTCCTGCTCTATTTCCAGCATGCTCGATTGCAGGGAGAGTGCACCGTAAACCACATACTTATCGTCAATCTTGGCGAATGAAGACAGTGGCATAGGGATGTTGAGTTCCAACATGGTTTCAAACATCTCGGCACGGCGTTCCTGCTTGAGTTCATCCTCTCCCCAGAGATAACTGATGCAGAGGATTTGGTTTTCCGTTACCGAAACAAATACGGGGATCTCTTCACGGCCAACCACATTGACCTGCAACACTTCTACATCCCCTTCAATGGGGTAACAGTCAAACTGGAACCCAGTAGAGCTGTTGTCGCCAAGTCCATTTAAATGATTGGCAATAGTGTGAATATTCATATTTGTCCTCTTTGACATATTATGTCTGCGTTTAAAGATAACATCGAGACATAATATGTCAAGCGTTATCTTTGCCTGTTTAAAAGGTTGCTACACCCTGTTCATCTGTCCATGCCTGCAGGTGGTAGTAATACAGCTGCAGTGAGCCTATGGTGTTGGGCTGAACTTGGTCCATCTTAGTGTAAAACTGTTTCGGAAACTCGAAGGCGCCGCGAATAAGTCCGGGCGTCAACCAGTCATCCTCTACCGGCAGTTGCTGCATCTGCTGCAGCCGGCTCTTGGCGTCCTGGCCATTGAGTGTCCCTATGGTCCAGCCCCATTCGCCAAAGCTGGGCACATTGTGGTGATACTGATTCACCTTGAATCCCGCCAGCGCAAGGGTCTTGCCTACAGAGATAAAGGCCTTGGTCGCATGGTAAGGCGAGGTGGACTGTATACTGATGGCCCCATCCGCGCTCAAAAGTTCCCTGAGTTTTTTATAAAACAGGTCTGAATAGAGCTTATTGAGATCCGGATGGGAGGGATCAGGCAGATCCACTATGATGGCATCGTATTTATCGCCGCGGGCCAGCAAGCGGTCGACACCGTTAAAGGCATCGTCGAAAACCGTTTCCACCCTGGGATCGGCAAAGGCGTTGCCGTTGAGGCCGAGCAATGCTGTCCTGAGATCTTCCGGTACGTCAGCCCCGGGTTCTTTGAATAGCTTGACCATCTCGGCATCGAGATCCACCAGAGTGACCTGCTTGGGTTGCCATTTCAGTACCTGTTTCAAGCCCAACCCATCACCACCGCCTATGATCAAAACCTTGTCGTGACGGGCGCTTGCCGCCAGAGTCGGATGTACCAGGAAGGCGTGATAGATATGCTCATCGCTGGAGGAGAACTGCAACCTGCCATTGATATAGAGGGAGTAAACAGGTGGCAGATGGTTACCCATCAGGCGTTTGGTCAGGGTCAGTTGCTGAAACCGGGTAGCCTTGGCATAGACCACCTTGTCTTGATACAGGAGGTTGTTGAACCCTTGCTCCCAGGTTGGCCCCTTAATGGCCAGCATCAGCAGCACCCCTGTGGCCAGTACGTGTGCCGCCAGTAACCAGTTGGCGGCGCGGATCCTGTCCCTGAAGCGGATAATAAAGATAAATCCGGCCAAGAGGTTAAAGGCGGCGGTCATGGCGGCAGCCAGCTGGATATCCAGCGCCAGCATAAAGCCGACCCAAAGCGCGGCGCCGACACCTGCGCCTATATAGTCGGCGCCATAAATGGTGCCGGCATTGTGCAGCAGGTGTTCTTCGGAAAGAGCCTGACGCACCCTGGCAATGAGCGGGATCTCCATCCCTATCATTAAACCGAGTAACACACCCCAGAAATAGGGCAGGTAGCGGGACAACTCCTGAAAACGGCCGATAAAGCCACCCTGAGGCAGATGATCCGGCGGTAGTCCCAGGGTTCGTCCTATCAGTTCCGGCAGCTCGTGGCCAAAACCGATGACAGCTGCGGTGATCAGAATCGCCAGAGAGCCCAGCAAGGCGACAGTCAATTCCAATACTGCAAAGCCACTGAAGGCGCACTTTATCTTGCGGGCGGCAAAGGCCCCCAAGCCCATGGAGACTATCATCAAGCCTATCATGGTGTAGATGGCCGCCTCGAGGGCGCCCAAAATGCGCCCGGCATAATGGGAAAGCAGGTATTCGTATATCAGACCACAGGCCGCCAGTACCCCCATGATCCCTAAAAGCAGGGCATCATCAAGGGCACCCAAGTGGCGTCTGTTGGGCTCTTGGGTGTTGGCGTTACTACTTAGTGCCACGGGATCAGGCCATCAAAGCGGTGAGGATCAGCGCAACCGCTATGCTGATCGCCATTTCAACTGCGGCCAAGCCTATGTTGTGCTGCTTCTCCACCTCATCGGCGAGGTCAATTTTTGCCAGCACCAGGAGTTTGACCAAGGGCAGCAACAGGCTCAGTACCACCAACATAATGAAGGAGAACACCAGCCAGCCAAGGGCGTTGGTGACATAGGCTTCAGGGCTGAAGACGATAAAGTGACTGGCGGCATTGAAGCTCAGCGCCATGGCTATCATCGCCCCGGCATGACGTATCGCCAGGGCGGTATTTCCCTGCGCCAGCGCCTGCTGCATTGAGCTGTCCTGATTGCGGGCGGCGTAGCGATTCTCTCTGAGGCGGGTCAGCAACACCAGCATCAATTGAGAAATAGCGAAGGCGCTGAGGATGGCAATAAAGGTATCCAGGGTCAGATCTTCGGCCCACAGCAGCACGGCGCGGATAATAATCGCAGTGGCGATAGCGGCCGAGGCATCGACTATCGCAACCGACACATTGCCTTTGAGTACCAGGGCGTTCTTGTCGATATTATTCAAGGCGATTTTATCGTGCAAAAAGCGCCCCAGTTTGATTAGCACTAGACCAAACAGGCCGTAGGCGCTCATGCCAATGGCTTCCTGCAGATAACTGTGGGCGGCGGCGCCGGTAATGGCGCCGGTCAGCACTATACCCAGTGCCGCCACAGCGCCGGCGGTGCTGATGCCGAAGGCGAAGTTGTCTCTGACCGCCAGCTCTTCACTGCTGTTTACCCGAATACTCCAGCCCTGCAGGTAGCGGGTCAGAGTGAGCAGTACCACGGCGATAGAAAGGTCGATGGCGAGTATGACGGCCAGTTCCTGAGTGATGCCGAATTCCTGAAATAGAGTCATGTTCATTCCTTAAGTTGTGATCCTGGCTGAGTTATTTGCCCCGGCTGACACCACGGCTGGTGCGACTGCCAGAATTACGGAAACTGCTGTCTTTAGAGTAATTTGAGCGAAACTTGCTGGCCGATTGTCCACTGCTGGATGGCTTGGGTGCGGCGCTGCTCTGACGAGAGAGGGCGCTGGAGCCGGAGCGGGACTTGGCATAAGGGCTGTCAAAGCGTTTGCCTTGAGAGTCGAAACGTTTTTTGGTGCGCTCATAGACCTGGGTTTGGGCCTTGGCCTGCTTGGGGGATGTATAGCGATAGCGCCCCACATCATTGTAGTAGCTGTAATCCCTGCCTCTGGACCAGTTGTCATAATAAACCGGCCTGTGGAACAGGTTGGAAAACATGGAGTACATGCCATACCAGGCCCAAAAGGACATGCCGTTGGAATCGGTTTGCCACTGGCCATAGGCGGGGTTACCCACCAACTGGCTGCCGGCACCAAAGTCTTCCGAGCCATTGGCCAGGGTTGAAGCCTCGCGGCTGATGGCGTTGACCCTGGCGAGTTTGCCCTCTGACATATCGGCAATCACATTGACGGGATCTGACAGCATGTCGTTGAACAGGCTTGAGTCCAGCGCTTGATAGAGGTTGTTTTCCTCTTCCAACTGTTGGTCAAGATTAACAAAGTTGCTCGCCACCTTGGCGTCTTTCACCCTGCTTTCCAGCGACTTGTACAGTGGTCCTTTACTGGTGGCATCCAGTGTCAGTTGCTCCACCAGCGGTTGTAATTCCGGCCGCTGCTGCGCCAGAATTTGACCATACTGTTTGAGTAAGATGCCATTGCGCAGCTGGTCTTTGTCCAGCATCTGGCCGAGTTTTTCCAGACGTTGGTCATTCAGCTGTTGCAACTGGGCAATCTGCTCTGGTCTATCGTCACCGCAAGCTGTCAGTGATAACAGCATCAGCAGACTGAGAATACGGATCAGCATTCCTGCCATGTTTTCTCCATTATGATAAGCACTTGAGACTGGCAAACGGTGCTAAAACCTCTGGTCCCGTAGGCCGTCAGTGCAAGTTGGTGTAATCTGTGCACAGAGTATCACCCACAAGAATTGGGGTGAAGTCAGAATCACAGGCATCGACTTGGTAACCCCCATGTCGAGCAGAGATACGTGCAGCAAAATGACATAATATGTCTAAATAGTCTTCAATACAATCGAACAGGGATAACTATGGAATTGGGGTGTGACAGTCAAAAGCCGTTTTCCGAGTTGCTGTGCCGGCAGGCCGGTAAGCATTGGCATCTGCTGGTGGAGCGCTGGCCTGAGGTGGTCACTGAGCTCAGCCTCATCGAGCAGCAGGAGCTGCAGCGGGTTATGGGCCTGAGTGATTATGTTGCCACTCAGCTGTGCCGCCACCCAGAATGGATTGCCCCCTTCTTTAGCGGCCAGCTCACTCGCCTGGATAGACAAGACTTTGCCGACGAAATCCAATCCCTGCTCGACCCTGTCACCCAGGAAGAAACCGCCAAATCAGTGCTGCGAAACTATCGCAACCGGCAAATGGTACGTCTCGCCTGGCGCGACTTCATGGGTTATAGCCCGCTGCAGGAGTCACTGCTTGATCTCTCTGTATTGGCAGAGGCACTTATAATTGGCGCCAGAGACTGGCTCTATCGCGAAATGTGCCAGAGTCTGGGAACCCCCTGTGACTGCGACGGCAAGCCACAACCTTTGATGATCCTGGGGATGGGCAAGCTGGGCGGTCGTGAGCTGAACTTCTCCTCGGATATCGATTTGATCTTTACCTTCCCGGAACACGGTGAGACCCAGGGCGGTCGGCGCAGCCTGGATAACCAGCAGTTCTTTATCCGCATGGGGCAACGCCTGGTCAATCTGCTGGGGCAAGTCACAGTCGATGGTTTCGTGTTCCGGGTCGACATGCGTTTGCGTCCCTATGGCGAGAGTGGCCCGCTGGTGGTCAGCTACAGCGCCCTTGAGGATTATTATCAGGAGCAGGGGCGTGACTGGGAGCGTTACGCCATGGTCAAAGCCCGCGCGCTTGGTCCCTGGACTCAATACTCTGACGAACTTCACGACCTGCTACGCCCCTTTGTTTACCGGCGTTATATCGACTTTTCCGCCATAGATTCCTTAAGGCGGATGAAGCGCCTGATTGCCCAGGAAGTGCGGCGGCGCCAGCTCAAGGACAACATCAAACTCGGTGCCGGCGGTATCCGCGAAGTGGAGTTCGTGGTGCAGAGTTTTCAGCTTATCCGCGGCGGCCGGGAGCCGGCGCTGCGCAGTCAAAGCCTGTTCGATGCCATAGATACCCTCTTTAGTTTGGGACAACTTGAGTACCTGGCGGTAGATGAACTCAAGCAGAGTTATCTGCTGCTGCGCCGGGTAGAAAACCTGTTGCAGGCCATAGGGGATAAACAGACCCAGACCCTGCCGGATAACGGCCTGGATTGGCATCGTCTCTGTTTTGCGTTGGAGATGGCCAATGAAGCTGAGCTGCGCAGTGAGATTGAGGCTGCGATGTTCAAGATTCATCGCCATTTTCGCGATACTGTCGGCGGTGATGAAGATAATGAGGAGCAAAGCGATAGCTGGGCCTGCCAGCTCTGGGTCTGTGACAGCGAGGAAGACATACAATCGCTGCTGGCCGAGCGAGGCATAGAAGACAATGAACTCTGGAGCAGTCTGGCTCATTGGCGCGAGACGGTATCACGCCGGGCCATAGGCCCGAGAGGGCGGGATACCCTGGATAAGCTGATGCCGAAAATGCTTGAGGAGCTGACGCTGCAGCCCAATCCCGGCAAGGCATTCAAGCCGGTAACCGGCGTACTGGAGCAGATCCTGACCCGCACCACTTATCTTGAACTTCTGTGTGAAAATCCCGGCGCCCGCCAACAATTGGTGAGCCTGTGTTGTGCCAGTCCCTGGATTGCCCTGCAGTTGGCGAAATTCCCCATGTTGCTGGATGAACTGATCGATCCGGCGCAGCTTTATGACACCACCTCTCTGGATGACTACGGCAGTGAACTGCGCCAATACCTGCTGCGGGTTCCGGAAGAGGATATGGAGCAGCAGATGGAGGCGCTCAGGCAGTTTAAACTGTCGCAACAGTTGAAAATTGCCGCCGCGGATGTCACCGGGGTCTTACCTATCATGCAGGTCAGCGATCACCTGACTTTTCTTGCCGAGGCCATCATAGAGCAAGTGGTGCAACAGGCCTGGCAGCAAATGACAGAGCGCCACGGCGTGCCGCCTGGCCTGGCTGACGGCGAGATAGGTTTTGCCGTCGTCGGCTATGGCAAGCTGGGGGGCATTGAGCTGGGCTACGGCTCGGATCTCGACCTGGTGTTTCTGCACAATGCCAAGGGTGGCTCGACTGACGGTGACAAGCCGTTGGATGTAGGGCACTTCTATCTCAAACTGGCGCAGCGGATATTACACCTGTTTTCCACCCGCACCATGTCGGGCGAGCTTTACGAGGTAGACATGCGCCTGCGACCATCGGGCGCCTCCGGGCTCTTGGTCAGTGAAATTGGTCGTTTCGGTGAATATCAGCAGCAGGAGGCCTGGACCTGGGAACATCAGGCTTTGGTTCGTGCCCGCTTTGTCTTCGGTGATAACGCCCTGGCGCAGGAATTTCAGGCGGTGCGTGACAGTGTGCTGCGCCAAGCAAGAGACAGGAAAAAGCTGGCCAGCGAAGTGCGCGAGATGCGCCTTAAGATGCGCGACCATCTGCTCAAAGCGCCACAGGGAATGTTCGATCTTAAACAAAGCGTTGGCGGTATCGCCGATATTGAGTTTATCGCTCAGTATCTGGTGCTGGCCCATGCCCATAAGCACCCCGAGTTGTGTATCTGGTCTGATAATGTGCGGATTTTTGAGGTGTTGGCCGAGCTTGAGCTGCTGCCCTTGATGTCGGCGCAGCATCTGACCCAGGCCTATTGCATGCTGAGGGATGAAAACCACAGGTTGACTCTGGCCGGTTTGCCTGGGCTGGTGGCACAGGAAAAAGTGGCGGAGCAGGCCGAACGGGTCAGCAACATCTATGAGCTTATTTTGGGGTAAGAGTTATTTATGGCTGATGGGCAGGCTCGGATACAAGAGGTTGATGCCATCTTTATTCGACTTTCAATAATCTGCCCTTGGCTTGCCGGGAGTTCGCTGCAACATTTCGCTTAAGCGGCTGTAGGTGCGGCGAAACTCGAAGCTGAGGGCGCCGCCCTGATACAGCTGCTCCAGTGGTACTTGGGCATGCAGCACCAGTTGTTTACCCCTGTCATAAAACTCATCTATCAGGGCGATAAAGCGCCGGGCGGCATCATCCTCCGGCGCATAACTGAGTTTTCTATCGCCTGTGCTGACGGCTTCGGCAGCATCTTCGGTGCCGCGGGCGCGGATCCAGCCGCGGCGCTCACCGCCAAGCCTGGGCACATGGCTCAGCAGCAGAGTATCCAGTGTTTCGGCCAGCTCCATATAATCCAGAGTGGATCTCGGCCCTTCGCAGAGCTGATCGAAGCGAAACCAGGCCAGGGATTGTGTGGCTTCCATGGCTTGGAAAAAAAGCGCTCTGCCCATTATGCTGAGTTGCCCTGGGCCCGAGGCGTTTTTTGAAAACCACTGGCTGAAGTCAGGTTCATTGCCAAGCTGCAGCAGGGGAAGTGCCGCCCGGGCATGGGGCGCGCCTTTGGTGAGGCGATGGTCCTGCTCGCCATTGAGGTGCAGCGATTCCATCTTCCGTTGCAACAAGTCGATAGTCGGCAAAAAGCGCTCTCGCTGCAGGCCGTTTTCATAGAGGCGCTCGATTGGCGTATTGGAAGTGCTGACCAGCATAACGCCACGGTTAAACAGGCCTTCGAGTAAACGTCCGAGAATAATGGCATCGCCGATATCTGAGACGAAAAACTCATCGAAGCATAACAGGCGGCATTCTTTGGCCAGTGTGGCGGCAATCTGATCCAGAGGCTCACGGGTGCCGCTGATGCGGTTCAGATCTCTGTGAACCCTGGCCATAAAGTGATGAAAATGCAGTCTGAGCTTGGGTTGCCCCTCGACGGCATTGAAAAAGAGATCCATCAACATGGTCTTGCCGCGGCCGACATCCCCCCACAGGTAGAGCCCGGGGACTTTGTTTCCCTGACCGAGCGCCTGAAAACGCTGATCAAGCGCTGCCAGCGCAGGCAACTGGGCGGGGTCTTGCTGCCAAGGGCCTTGGGCATAGCGTTCAGAGGGGGAAATTGTGTGCTTCATTCTGGACGTCCCATCCTGTGACTGTTATTTAAGTGCCATATAAGTGCCGCGGGCGGCCAGTATAGCAAGGGCTTGAGCCTGAAGGAAAAGTGCCTGCCATGCCGCTTCATCTATCCATGGAATAGTGTTCAGTTCCTTTTATGGATAAGATGCGCCTTTTGAGCCATAGATTGAGGAACAAGCCATGACGGCAGAATTGGCAATCATAGATATCGAGGAAGGTCAGGGCAAAGCCGCGGTGAAAGGAGCGCTTATTACGGCTCACTACCGAGGTTGGTTGAGTGACGGTACTCAATTTGATTCTTCCTGGGACAAGGGCCGTCCCTTTCAGTGTGTCATTGGCACAGGGCGGGTGATCAAGGGCTGGGATCTGGGTTTGATGGGGATGAAGGTCGGTGGCAAACGCCGACTTAAGGTTCCGGCACATCTGGCTTATGGCGAACGCCAGGTTGGGGCGCTGATCAAGCCGAATTCAGATCTTGAATTTGAAATTGAACTGCTGGAAGTCCTGACCCGCGACGATTGAGTCCAGGGCTTTTGAGCGCTATTGGCTCAGATGGATTTTGTTTTTATATAAAGCTGATATTATAGCTTTGCCCTTCATTCATCTGAGTCATAAAAGCACTATGAGCCGTTCCCCCTTCGCATCTTTTCAATGGCATTCAGACATTTTTGCCTGCGACAGTACGGATATCGAACATTTCTATGCCCAACTGCAACAGGAAGTTGACCGTCTGCAGCTGGGTCGCAAGAAGCTGGGCGAAATAGGTGATTATCCACTGGAGCTGTATCAGTCGCCCTCAGCGACGGCGGAGCTGCCCTCTGTGTTGATCAGTGCCGGATTCCACGGTGAAGAGGCTGCGGGCCCTTGGGGTATGCTGCATTTCCTCAGTGAACTGCAACAGGATATTTTCGAGCGAATTAATCTGAGCTTGTTGCCCTTGGTCAACCCCACTGGCTTTGCCAAGGGGCACAGATTCAATAAGTTCGGTGAAAACCCCAACCGGGGGTTTTTACAGCCCAAAGAGGGCGAAGCCAGTTCACCTTCGGTTGAAGGCAAGCTGCTGCTGGAATATGGCCAACTGCTGCAGGGCGCCAGCCGCGAAGGCATATTGACCTGTCATGAAGATGTGTTGCAGCAGCACACCTATATCTATTCTTTTGAGCCCAGACAATCACCCGGCCAGTTCAGTTTGCAGCTGCGTGATACTCTGGGGCGTTTCTTTGATATTGCCGCCGATGGTGATATCGATGGCTGTCCGGTGCAAGACGGGGTCATCTTCAACCACTTTGATACTTCGTTCGAGGCCTGGCTGGTTCGCACCGGTGCCAAGGTGGGTGTTTGCAGTGAAACGCCGGCGACCCAGAATCTGGATCAGCGAATTCTGGCCAACAGCGCCGTGATGCACGCCTTTGTGCAGCAGCAGTTGGCTCCCATCAAGGGGTAACAGCCAAAAGCGATACCGCTCAAAAGCAAGACCCCAGCCTAAGCTGGGGTCTTGCTTTTGAAAGGCTTTCAGGGGTTGAGGCGGGTAGGGATACCGCTTCTGTCATCCAACAGGCGTTTGAGCACGGTGGAGTCGGTGTCGGCATGGGCGATAAAGCGGCTGATGGCCGGGGTCATCTTCAATACCACAGGTGCGGTGGATTCAAACTCGGCCTCGGTGCGCGACAGCGGCTGATGCACTTCCAGATAGCGACCTCCATCCGGCTCCAGGCTGGCCTTTATCGGCTGATTGACAAACTGTACCCGGGTGCCGTTGGGCACAGTATTGAACAAATGTTCGATATCCTGATTGCGCAGGCGGACACAACCTTGGCTGACACGCAGGCCGATACCGAAGCTGGCATTGGTGCCGTGAATGGCATACAGGTTACCGATATAAAGTGCATACAAGCCCATGGGGTTATCCGGGCCTGCAGGCCATACCTTGGGCAGGGTGATACCGTTGGCGGCATATTCCTTGCGGATCCTGGCCGTTGGGGTCCAGGTGGGGTTGGCACGTTTGCGATAAACCTTGGTCACCCAGTTTTCCGGGGTATCCCGGCCTATCTGACCTATACCTATGGGTAAGACCTGTACCGTATTGCTGTCTTTGGGATAGTAGTAGAGGCGCATTTCGGCCACGTTGATCACTATCCCTTTACGAGGGGCATCCGGCAGGATCAGCTTGTGAGGGATCAGTAATGTGCTGCGTGGCTTGGGAAGAAAAGGGTCGACCCCTGGGTTGGCCTCGGTCATGTTGGTTAGTCCCAGTTGATATTCGTCGGCAACACTCTCCAGTGTGCGCTTGTCATCTGGCACCACATAATACTGGTTGTCACCGACGATACTGCTGCCTTCGGGCGGCAGAGGATATTCAACGGCCTGCGACAGGCAGGCGGGAAGCAACAGGCCCAGTAACAGGGCGAGGCGGGGAATTCTTGTCATAGGATATTTTTCTTCATTAAACGCTGTCAGTCGCCCTGGTTTCAGGCATCAGAGTCGAGCAGGCATCCTTACCTTTTCCGGCGCAGATTTCAACAGATTGCGGCAAAAAAACTATTTCAGTTGTAGGCGTTTTGCCAGTCGATGCAGGTTGCCAGGGTCGACGCCCAACTCGCGGGCACTGGCGGCCCAGTTGTATTGATGCCGCTCCAGCACACTGCGCAGCAGCTGTCTTTGGAACTCCTCTGTGGCTTGCTTGAGTGTGATGGCTTCTGCAGGCGCTGTTGTGTCCAGCTGGCGCGACAGCGCACTTGGAGAGGGGGTCTTTGACTGCAACTCACCCAGTTGCAACTGGCATTGGTTATGGTCACTGGCGGCGCGCGCCAACACGCTGGCGCGGTGCAACAGGTGTTCCAGTTCCCTGACGTTGCCAGGCCAGTCGTTGGCCAGCAGCCAGGCTTCCGATTCGGCGGACAGACTCAGGCGCTCCAGCCCCAGCTTGCTGCGGCAACGTTCAAGAAAATGCCCGGCAAGCAGCAGTATGTCGCGACCCCTTTCTCTCAGTGGCGGTACAAGTAGCGGGAAAACACTCAGCCTGTGGTAGAGATCGGCGCGAAAGCGGCCTTCAACCACCTCGGTTTTGAGATCCTTATTGGTGGCGGCGATAACCCGCACATCCACTGTCAGGCTTCTGTCTTCGCCAACCCGTTGCAGATCGCCGTATTGCAGCACCCTGAGTAACTTGGCCTGCAGCGGCAGGCTGAGCTCGCCTATCTCGTCGAGAAACAAAGTCCCCTTGTCGGCCAATTCAAACTTACCGGCGCGATTGCTGATGGCGCCGGTAAAGGCGCCTTTGACATGACCGAAGAGTTCACTCTCGGCGACCGACTCGGGCAGGGCGGCGCAGTTGAGGTACACCAGAGCCTTGTTGCCTCTGGGCGAGGCGGCGTGTACTGCCTTGGCAACCAGCTCCTTACCCGTGCCGGTTTCACCGAGGATCAACACGTTCAGGTCGCTGGGAGCGACCACGGCAATTTCCCGCTTCAGCGCCAACATCAGCGGGCTTTCCCCCAGAAGTTCACTGTGGCCGGTTTCCGGCAATGGTTGACTCTGGCTCTGTAGCGACAGGCTTTCCAACTTATCCAGCAGCAGGGCATTGCCGAGGGAGGCGGCGGCGATGGCGCTCAGGCTTCGCAACTCTTCATCGCTGAAATCGTCGAACTGGCAAGGGTCCAGACCATCTATGGTCAAGGCGCCTATCAGCTGTTCCTTGTCCAGCAGCGGCAGGCCGATACAGGCATGCACCTTGAGCTTATCTGTGTGGGCGGCTATCAGGCCATCGTAGGGATCCGGCAATTGGCTGTCTGCCGGAAAGCGCACCAGATCGCCGGCGCGGGCGATGGCCTCCAGTCTCGGGTGCTCTGTGATGTTGAAGCTGCGACCGAGTACATCGGCCCTGAGGCCGTCGATTGCCAGTGGGATAAAGCGATTGCCCTGAAATCGCAGCAGAGCGGCGGCATCACAATGGAGATTGTCCCGTACTGTCGCCAGCAGGCGACTGAATCTGTCGCTGTTTGGCAAACCTGAGGTGATATCCAGCGCGATACGGGTAAGATCGGAATGGCTGAGTGGCATAAGCTGACCTGAATAGAATCCCTGGGGTGAGTCTACCCCAGGGACAGCGGAATGTCATTTTGACATTATTTTTCAGTGCGAGTGGCTAGTGACTGGTAGCAATGGCCAAGCGTTTGGCCTTGACCGCCTGTCGCAACAATCCCAAGAGGAAGGCGCCCAGCAATAAACCGCCGACGGAGAAGATGATGTCACCAAACATCCGCATCCATACCAGGCGTTCTACCAGCGGGCTGTGGATCACCTCTGCCGAGCGGGCAAACCAGTAGCCATGATCCAGCACGGCGAAGAACTGCACTATGCCCACCGGCAGCAATGACAGGAACAACATGGCGGCCAGCCCCAGATTCAGGCTCCAGAATGCCCCCTTGAGCCACTTGTCTTCCCAGCGCAGTTTACCGGCAAGTCCCGACAGGCAGAACAACATCAGGCCTATCCCCAGCATGCCGTAGACTCCCATAAAGGCGCCGTGGGCGTGGGTGGCCGTGGTATTCAGCCCTTGAATGTAATAGAGGGCAATCGGTGGATTGATCAGGAAGCCCAGTACACCGGCGCCCACCAGATTCCAGAAAGCGGTGGCAACAAAGAACATGATGGCCCAGTGATAGCGTTGCATCCAGGGAGCGGCCCGGCGCAGGCGATAGCTTTCTACCGCTTCAAAACCGATAAGGGCCAGAGGCACCACTTCCAGCGCCGAGAAGATAGCGCCCCAGGCGATGACCGAAGTGGGTGTGCCGGTGAAATAGAGGTGATGCAGTGTGCCTATCAGGCCCCCGGTCAGGAAGATCAGGGTAGAGAAGAGTACCGCACTATTGGCACTGCGGGCACGGATCAGGCCAAGACGCACAAACATCAGGGCGATAACCGAGGTAGCAAAGGTTTCAAAGAAGCCTTCAACCCACAGATGTACTACCCACCAACGCCAGTATTCGGCGATGGCAAGGTTAGTGTGCTTGCCCATAAACAGCCCGGCACCATAGAAGAGGCCGATGGCAACACAGGAGGCATAGAGCACCCAGAGCACAGGTTTTAGCTCAGACTCCTGTTTCAGGGCGGGCAACATGGCGCGGCTCACCAGCGCCAGCCAGATCATCAATCCGGCCAACAGCAGCAGTTGCCACACCCGGCCGAGATCTATGTATTCATATCCCTGGTGACCGAAGAGGAAGTTGTTGTCCAGTGAGAAATATTGCTGTACCCCCAGCCATTCACCGGCCATGGAGCCCAGCACCACTACCAGCAGAGCGACCCACAATAGGTTGACACCGAAGCGTTGATATTTGGGCTCGTGGCCGGAAAGCGCCGGCGCGATATAGAGTCCGGTACCGAGCCAGGCCGTCGCTATCCAGAATACAGCCAGTTGAGTATGCCAGGTGCGGGTCACTGAATAGGGCAGGATCTCACTCAAGGGAAAACCGTAAAACTCCTGGCCTTCAACCGCATAGTGCGCCGTGACGCCACCTAGCAGTATCTGCAGCAGAAATAGGCCGATAGCGGTAATGAAATATTTACCTGTGGCCTTTTGTGACGGTGTGGGTTTGTGTCTGAACAGGGGATCTTTTGTGGCGGGAGCCGGCAGGGCTTCATGTTTGCCGGCTGCGTGATACCAAACCAGGGCACCGATACCGGCCAGCAGAGTCACTATGCTCAGAATCGACCAGACGATATTGTCTGAGGTCGGTGTGTTACCCAGTTGCGGATCGTAGGGCCAATTGTTGGTGTAGGTGTAATTGGCATCCGGGCGTTCGGTCACTGCGGCCCAAGCGCTCCAAAACAGGAAGGCATTGAGCTGTTGACGGCGCTCGGCAGATCCTATGGTATTGGTTTTCATCGCATAGGCTTCCCGTAGCTCATTCAACGCGGGATCGTCACCGAACAAAGATTGATAGTGCTGACTCACTTGCGCCATGGCGGCGATACGGGTGTCGGAAAGCATTACCCGTGTGTGACCTCTCTCGTCTGTAGTGACAGTGTTATGGCGCAAATCATCCCTTAAAGCTTGCTCCAATGCGGCCTGAGTACTCTTGTCCAGGCTATTGAAAGGTTTGTTGTATGTCTCCTTGGCGCGAATATCCAGCCAGGCTTCGGCCTCACGGTGCAGCCAGTCTGCAGTCCAATCCGGAGCCACATAAGCACCATGGCCCCAGACGGAGCCAAGTTGATGCCCGCCCATGGAGCGCCAAACCAACTGCCCTTGTTCTATATCCTTGCCGCTGAAAACCACTTGGCCCTGGCTGTCGCTATAGGTATCGGCAATCGGTGGTTTTTCCCGATAGATTTCACTGCCGATACTGAGAAGCACAGTGAAAGAAGCGACCAACACAAGTAACAGTGCGATCAGGGTGAATTTTTGTCTGCTCATTGGCATCCCTCTGACAAAGTCTATTTGATAGGTTTCCTTCCATAGAGCAGCTAACGTGCCAACTTTTATTCTTGTTTTTAATCAGTGTATTACTTATTTGTGTGCTTTTGATATTGTCATTTTGATTGTATTTAACGTGTCCTTTTAACATTAATTATTGTCATTGTGACACTGACTGTTTACCAGAAAGCTATAACTGATATCTTGACGAGAAATCTTGGATTTCAAATTCTTTAGTTAATTGAAAAAATAGGTTTTTTTTCATTAATTTGAGTTTATGTTTCTTTGGGTGCGCATTTGATGTTTTATGGGTAAATATTCTATTTTTTAATGGGTTACCTGGCTTCTTTTTCTGGTTTTTTTTCGCTAAAAGCAAAAATAAGTCAACTGTTTCTACTGAAAAATAACCCTAATTAATGATATAATCCCGCCTGTAACCCACGTGTTTTCCGGAGTCTCGTTAGAGCCAGGTTTCTCTTTTATTAGCTTCCCCGCATTTTCAACTGGAGGGTCATTTGAACGCAGATATCATCAACAGCTTTTTCCTTGTCGGGGCCTTGCTTGTCGCAGTCAGCGTACTGCTCAGCCCAGTATCGTCGCGACTCGGTATTCCTATTTTGGTGGTATTTCTCGCTGTGGGTATTTTTGCCGGTGAAGATGGTCCTGGCGGCATAGTATTCAACGACTATTCAGTTGCTTATTTGGTTAGTAACCTGGCGCTGGCGGTTATTCTGCTTGATGGTGGCATGCGTACCCGGGTTGCCAGTTTCAGGGTGGCATTGTGGCCGGCCTTGTCCTTGGCCACTTTTGGGGTGGCGTTAACCACCACGCTGACAGGTTTGTTGGCTGCCTGGCTGTTCGATCTCAACTTACTTCAGGGCATGTTGGTGGGGGCTATTGTCGGCTCGACCGATGCTGCGGCGGTATTTAGCCTGCTGAAAGGCAAAAACGTGAATGAGCGTGTCGGTTCGACACTGGAAATTGAATCTGGCTGTAACGACCCCATGGCCGTGTTTTTGACCGTGACTCTGATTGCCATTCTTGGCAGCAGTGGCGATGAACTCTCGGGCAGCTATCTGGCACTGAGCTTTATCAAACAGTTTGGCCTTGGCGGGATCCTCGGTGTCGGCGGCGGTTGGCTACTGTGGCAGGTTATCAATCGCAATCAATTGCCCGAAGGCCTCTACTCCATTTTGGTGCTAAGTGGCGGACTGATGATCTTCGCCATCTCCAATGCCCTGGGAGGCAGTGGTATTCTGTCTATCTATCTGGTGGGACTGTTTCTCGGTAATAAGGCGACCCGTGGCAAACACTCGATTCTCAACGTGCTCGATGGTATGACTTGGCTCAGTCAGATAGGCATGTTCCTGGTTCTGGGACTCTTGCTGACGCCATCGGATCTGAAAGATATCGCCTTACCGGGTTTGGCACTGGCCTTTGGGATGATCTTTCTGGCGCGGCCGATTGCGGTTTGGCTCAGTTTGCTACCGTTTCGCAGCTTTCATGACAGAGACAGATGGTTTATCTCCTGGGTCGGGCTGCGCGGCGCAGTACCCATTATTCTCGCGGTATTTCCCATGATGGCGGGGCTGCCACAGGCGCAGCTTTACTTCAACCTGGCCTTCTTCGTGGTGATGGTTTCCTTGCTGCTGCAGGGCAGTACCTTGTCCAAGGCGGCGCAGCTGGCCAAGGTGGAGTTGCCACCCAAACCGGCACCTATTTCCCGCGCCGGGGTGGAAATTTATCCCACCAGTGAATGGGAGATATTTGTCTATCGTCTCAGCGAGAACAAATGGTGTATCGGTGAACCTCTGAGGCGCCTTGCCATGCCGGCGGGAACCCGGATTGCCGCCGTATTTCGCAATAACGAACTGTTGCACCCTTCGGGGAGTACCAGGCTGATGGCCGATGACATTCTTTGTGTGCTGGGGCAAGAGGACGATTTGGAGCCTCTGAGTCAGCTGTTCAGTGAGGCGCCAGAAAAACGCGAGGCGCCCCGCTTCTTTGGTGACTTCTTTATTTCAGTGGATGTGATGCTGGCCGATATGGCACCGATTTACGGCATGCAGCTGGAACCCGAATATGAGCAGATGAGGGTTGCCGACTTACTGCTACAGCAACTCGGCAGTCACCCTGTAGTGGGGGATCAATTCCTCTGGCAAGGGCTGGACTGGATAGTCGCCGAGGTGCAGGAAGGGACAGTCAGCCGGGTTGGTTTGAGATTGCCCTCTGAAGACTGAAAAAAGCGAAGAACGAAGAAAGTGAAAAGTGAAGAAATGCCGACTTTGAGTCGGCATTTCTACGGTTATTTTCTCAATAGAGCGAAGCATCGCTCTCATTGGGGCGGGTCTTGAACCTGCGATGCAGCCACATGTACTGCGCCGGATTACGGCTGATCAACTGCTCGACAATGCCGTTACCGCGTTTGGCGTCTTCCACCTCATTTTCGCCGGGGAAGTTATCCAGCGGCGCCTGTATCTCTATGTTGTAACCCGTATCGTCGGCGTTGCGCTCGACAAAGAAGGGCAGCACTTTGGCTTTACCCAGCTTGGCCAAGGTGGTGCCGCCGGTGATGGTGGCAGCATCGGGAACGGCGAAGAAGGGGATAAATACGGCGCTGGAGCGGCCAAAGTCCTGATCTGCTGTATACCAGATGACATCAGGGTTACGCAGGCAACGCACCATCTGCCTGAGATCCCGCTTGGGAACCAGCGCTTTGTTTGAACGCAAACGGCCCTTTACCTGCAGGTATTCCATTACAGGGTTGTTATGGGGGCGGTACACACCAACCCCAGGCTGAAATTGGCCGAATATTCTTGCGCCCATCTCCAGCGG
Source organism: Shewanella chilikensis (assembly GCF_037953065.1). Lineage (NCBI taxonomy): Bacteria > Pseudomonadati > Pseudomonadota > Gammaproteobacteria > Alteromonadales > Shewanellaceae > Shewanella > Shewanella chilikensis. The sequence goes on from NZ_CP149966.1 coordinate 841,770, forward strand.
CAAGCAGTGAACCGCAAACAGAATAACCCCCTGACCGGCTGCCAGTGTCTGCTCTACATGCTCCTGACCCTTTATCTGCATGTGCTTTTGCACCTTGTCATTGTTCCACCACCAGGCATTGATGGTATCGAAAATCGCCTTGCCTGTTTCCTGGAAATTACGTCTTAGCAGCGTCTCTCGCTCGGCCTCACTCATTTGTGGAAAACACAGCTCAAGGTTACGCCTGGCGGTGTTGACCCGGCTTCCGGCCAGCTTCATTGCCAGAAGGCCAAAGGTGCTGCCAAGCTTCATTTGCCATTTAAGTGGCAGCAGGAGAGTCAGCCTGGCCAGGCCGACAGCAAACCACAGCAACCAGAATTTAGGATGATACAAGTGAGTGGAAAATTGCGCTTTCTCTACCAAAACGATAAACCCGTTTACTGGAAAAATTACCGCATATTCTAACCCAATTTATTGTGAAAATTAGGTACAATTAGGGTTTATTTGGCCCGAAGAAGACAAGTTCGTTATGAAGGTAACTCTGCCCCCATTTGAAAAAGCCAAGGTTCTGGTCATTGGTGATGTAATGCTTGACCGATACTGGGGTGGCTCAACCGGTCGCATTTCACCCGAGGCGCCTGTACCTGTGGTGCGAATCAATCAGATAGAGGATAGGCCCGGCGGTGCTGCCAACGTGGCACTAAATATCGCGGCGCTGGGCGGTTCGGTGCAACTGGCCGGTATTGTCGGTGCCGATGAGGCCGCAGCTGCCCTGCATATGGGCATCAGCACCTTAGGCGTGGAACCCAAGTGGCTGACAGTCGAAAACAAACCCACGATCACTAAGCTGCGAGTGCTGAGCTGCAATCAACAGCTTATCCGCTTGGATTTTGAAGAGACCTTTGCCCGGGAACAGAGCCAGGCGTTATTGGCGCAGAGCGAGGCCTTGCTGGATGATTGCAAGGTACTGGTATTGTCTGACTACGCTAAAGGGGCCATCGACCAACCTCAGGCCTTTATTGCCAAGGCCAGAGCCAAGGGGATCTGTGTCTTGGTGGATCCCAAGGGCAGTGATTTCGGTCGTTATGCCGGAGCCAGCCTGATCACCCCCAATATGAATGAGTTTGAGGCTGTAGTGGGCACTGTCAGCTCTGAGGCCGATCTGGTGGCCAAGGCGCAGGCCTTGATTAGTGAGCATCAACTGGGGGCGATTCTGGTGACTCGTTCGGAGAAGGGCATGACACTTATCACCAGTGAAGGAGATGAGTTGCATATCCCGACTATGGCCAGGGAAGTTTATGATGTGACCGGTGCCGGAGATACAGTGATCTCGGCGCTTGCCACAGCTTTGGCTGCAGGCAGCGACCTGCCGCAAGCTTGCGCCATTGCCAATAGCGCCGCCGGTGTGGTGGTTGGCAAGCTGGGGACTTCCACCGTCAGTCGTATTGAACTCATCGAGGCCCTGGCTCAGCATCAGGGAGAGTCGGGCTTTGGGGTGGTCAGCGAAGATCAACTGCTGTACGCCATTCAGCAAGCCAAGCTCAGAGGTGAGCGGGTGGTGATGACCAATGGTTGCTTTGACATACTCCATGCCGGGCACGTCAGTTACCTTAAAGAAGCCAGGGCCTTGGGTGATAGATTGATAGTAGCGGTTAATGACGACGCTTCGGTAAAACGGCTCAAGGGTGAAGGACGTCCGGTCAATAGTCTTGAGCGGCGAATGGCAGTACTGGCGGGGCTGGCTTCTGTCGATTGGGTGGTGCCTTTCAGCGAAGATACGCCGCAGCGGGTGATCGCCAGATTGTTGCCGGATCTCCTGGTCAAGGGGGGCGACTACCGGGTAGAAGAGATTGCCGGCGGTGAAGAAGTGATCGCTGCCGGTGGCAGTGTAAAGGTGCTGGGATTCGAAGATGGTATCTCCACCACTGCCATTATTCAGAATATTATGACCAAGTCCTGATGTTGATGGCGGCGTTGCTATCGGGAAGCTTGTTTTGGACCGATGTGGGTCCGAAACAGGCTTTGATATGTCCGCCATCTGAATTACCTCAGTGTTTGCAGCAACTCCCCGATAGGGTCAAGCAACAATTGCCTCTGTCTCAACAAGCTTTCTTTGATGCTTTGGGGAGGAGAGGTGCCATGTCTCTGCCTGTCGAAGATGACAGAATTGCCGGCATGGTTCTCTGGGCACCGCAATATATCCCTCAAAGTCAAAGTGCTATCTGGAATGGTCAAAATCATGAACTGCCGTTGCAGCATCAGCCGCAATTAACTCTCTGGCATGAGTTGGGGCATTTGGAAGTAAAGCGCCTGCAAGGAAATGTTCTGCCTGCCGAGTTGTCTGAACTGGACCATGAGTGGCTGGCTGATACTTATCTCGCTTGGCGTTGTGCTAAAGAATGGAACAGTCTGGAACTTGTTTGGCAACAATACCATCGTCGCAACCTGGCCGTCATTTCTGATATCGGCAATTTGTCACACTGGAGTCCCCTTTACCTGATACAAGTGTTAAGAAGATATGATCAAAAGAAAATCGCAGGATTTGCTGATTTTACAACATTTGTGCTCGATTTTTATCCGGTTATCAGTAGTTATTCTCAGGACGAAGTGGCGGAATTTTCCAGCTTGCTGCAACATCTTTTTTCTCGAAATCGTCGGCAAGCCCTTCCGGGCTATATGTTTTGGCGTCGTGAGCAGTTGGGTAGAGTGTTGCAACCCACCTTGGAACAGCTGTTAGGAACCGAAAGCGCCAATTTTTTGTTGTTTAAAGAATGCATGTTGCAATAATGTGAAAAATAAGCGCTTTTTTTAGTTTTCTTAGCTGAACCTTTGCTGAACAAAAGTGAAAAACACTGTTAACCTCCCTCTTTTCGGCAGTATTCTCTTTAGCCCTTTGATAAGCTCGTTTGCAATAAAAACAACAGGGATAAGAGGCAAACAAGAATGGCCAAGCGTTCAAAGGCTCAGACTGAGCTGACTATCAATCAGATTATGGACGAAGCTCTCAAACAGATCTTAACTATTGGCTTTGAGGCTATGTCTTATACAACACTTTCTGAAGCAACGGGGATTAGCCGCACGGGAATTAGTCATCATTTTCCGCGCAAAATTGATTTTTTAACAAGATTAGATGTGCGTATTGGCCGATTGTTTCTGGCCGCTCTGGATTTTTCCAGTGTTGAAGCGCTCGAACATTCCTGGATGCAGGCGCTGCAACAAGCAGAGCATAGGGCGGTATTGAGGCTTTTCTTTAGTCTTTGTGGATACAATAATCCAGAGATCACTCTGTTTCGTGCCGTAGCTATGGCCAGAGAAAACGCTCAGATAGAGCTGGGGGATAAGGGTGACCAGATGATCAACGATCTCCTGGGGCGCAGTGCTGTTATGTTATTGTCCGACCCGGGTATCTCTTACGCTGCTTAAAATCCCGTTTAAGCGACTCCCATTCAAGCGATTCATAGAGATAATTGAGACAGCAGGCTTAGGCCTGCTGTTTTACTTGGACGCTCTGTATATTAAGGCCAGCTGTCGCTGCGAAAAGCAGCGCCGTACACAGCAACTCTTTATTATCAAAGGCAACTTATATCAGAGCTGGCGGGTATAGGCCTGGCAGATATTCTGCTCACCTGTCTGCTTGGCTCGTTTCAGTGCCACTTCTGCATTGCCGAGGAATTGCTCCAGACTCTGGCCCGGTAGATAGGCGGCTATACCTATGCTGATCCCTTCGGCCAAGCCATTTTCACTTAGGCTGGCCAGAGCCTTGACCGCATAGTGGTGCGCCTGGTTGGCATCGGTTTCCGGCAATATGATAATGAGTTTTCCCAACTGCCAGTGGGACATTTGATAGCTGTTGGGCAGATCCCTGAGTAGTTGCATCTCCACCTCGTGTTGGCGGTTTTCCAACTGGCCTATATCACTCATATGGCTGAGCATGCCCTCGGGGCTTATGTCCATCAGAAGCAGACTGGCCTGTAGTTTTTCATCTTCGGACATGGACTTGAAGTAGCGATCCAGATCTCTGAGATTCACCAGGATGGTACTGCGGTGCGGCACCAGATCGCCACTGGCTTCAACTTTATTTCTCGGGGTTGCCTGTTCCAGGGTGCATATCAGATACTCAATCTCGCCGTCTTGATCCAGATAGCCCTTGAGCGTGGCCTGCAGGCAACTGCCATGACGCTGGGTACAAAGGATCTGCCCCTGCCACTGGCCTTGCATACTCACCAATTGGCTTATTCTTTGCCATTGGTTGCCAAGATCGTTTTCCAGTAGAGCCGCCAGACTATGGCTGATATCGCCATTGAGCTGCATCAGCTTATCGAAGGCGTCGTTAACTTTGAGCAACTGCCCCGACGGCGTGGTCAAGGCGGTAGCAACATTGCTGCCGGTCAACAGCTTGCTGAGGAAGGCTTCCTGTTGGGCTTGTTTGAGTTCGCCGATATCCTCAAAGGTAATCAGTAGATAAGTCTGTCGGCTGGCATAGTAACGGCGGATATGCAGTCTGAGTTGGGCGTTGTCCAGAGACTCTAGTTGCACCTCGCCACGCCACTCTCCGATATCTGCAAGTTGCTGTTTTATTGATGCGTAGAGCTCATCCTCCAACTGCAGGATCCGCTGCAAACTGCGATCCGGCAGCTCATCTTGTTCGAGTTGCAGAATACGGGCAGCAGTGGCGTTGGCGCTGACGATACGGCCACTAGGGTTGACCAGTACACAACCCAGGTTGGAGCGGAACAGGCCACGGGCCAACTCGATGCTGTTTTGTCTGGCACGCTGTTCGAGGCGGAACATATGGGTCAGCAGAATAACCGCGGTCGCCAGAATGGTCAGTATGGCGGCACAAGCCAACAACATATTGCGCCATTGGAAAAAGCGCGAAGCGATATCGTGATTGCGGATATAGGAAAGCAGCAGATATTCACGCTTGGCATCATTGGGCGAGGCCAACTGCAATTTGAGGTAGACGAAGGTGGCGTCTTCACCGTGGAATTGGCCAAAGTTGCTTGCGGCCATCTTGCTCCATAGTGCCGGGTAGCTCTGTCTTATGCTGCTGCCCATGGTTTCCGGTAACCTTGCCAAGGGCTCCAGATCCGATGCTCCGGCATAGAGCAGGCCTTGATTGTCAAACAGCAATAGCGGCGAGGCATTGCTGGAGAAAGCGGGTTTTATCGCCTGCAGCATTTGCAACATGGAGTTGTAGGTGACCAGATAACCGCGCACAGTCTGATCTTGAGTTTCCAGTCGGGCGACTTGATATATGTAAGGTTCGAGACGCCCGCTAATCGGGGCAAACTCCAATGCCGAGGTATAAATATCCTGGCTTCCGAGGTTATGCTTGTTACCCAAGAGTGCCGGCGGCATAGACATGCCGCCGAAGGTATTACTGGTAGCGATACGAAACTTGCCATCGGCATCAAACAGGGCCAGATCCAGTAGCTCTGGGGTGCTACGCTTCAGGCTGTCCCAGCTCGTCAATAGACGCTGATATTCCTTGTGTCCCGGATTATCCAGGTACTGGCGTAGATACTCGGACTTGGCAAACATCTGGGTGCGAAACTGTTGGAAGGAGATTTTATCGGCCAGCAGGGCGCCGACGGTTTGCAGCTCGCTGTATCTTTGTACCGCCCATTCCTCCTGCAGACGTCGTTCGCCTAAGGTGATTAACACATTGGTAATAAGTATCACAGTGATCACCAGCATGCTCAGCTGACTGGCAACGGCCAGCAAGCGCTGCTGGGACCAGTGAATACCCTGAGCCGAGATAAGCAAAGGCGTGTCTTTGAGTCCGGTATTCTTTTTGAACATGGAACTGTGCTGGCTCCAGAGTGAAAAATTGCGCTCATGTTAACACGAAATAACCCGGCGGGCATCGACGGTGACTGAGTGCTCACCGAGCGGTTAACAATGGGGCCAAGCAAGGCGCAAATCAGTTATGTGACGGTTTTGACCGGGGTTATGGCATCATCGGCTGGATTCAGCGGTTAAATTATCCCAGCTGCCCGAGGATCCTGTGCTTGAATTGACAACCGGCGTCTTCCACTAGTTTGCGACAGGCGTCGATATCCACCCCTTCCAGGCCATCGAGTGCCGATACCTGCACCTGCTTGATGTAACGGGGCGCTTCGCGGATAAAGGCGTTGACCGCATCCCAGGACCCCGCCAGCCGTGGGCGACAGTGTTTAATATAGCCTGTCTCTGTGTCGGCATTGAGTGAGATCGACAGGGCATCGACGCACTCGGCCAGCTCAGGCAATATGTTGCGCCTGTGAAACAGGTTACCGAGGCCATCGGTATTGACTCTAACCTTACCACCGCGGTGTTTTATTTCGCGGGCCACTTCCAGCAAGGTGTCGAGATTGAGTGTCGGTTCACCGTAGCCGCAGAACACATATTCATCGAAACGGGTTACCTCGCCGAGTAGCGGAATGATATCGCTGCCGCGGGGGCGGACCTTGAGATCCAGCTGATACTCATGAATACTCTTGCTGCCGTTGTGCTTGGGGCAGAAGCGACATCTCAAGGTGCAGCGGCCGGTAATATTCAGATAGCGGCTGTTGCGTATGTCATAGACGAGTGTGGGTTGGCTTTGGGCTGTGCTGCTCATAACGACTCAATAGGGCATGCAGGATATATCTTTGAGTCTAACCAAGAATCCTTGTTGAAAATGCTAGCAGGATCAGAAAACCCCTACTTGGGGCCTGTATTGGTCGGCTTGATATGAATTTGTTGCCTGATAAGGGAAGGGAGCCTTTGGGCTCCCTTAAATAACTTACTCAGTGTTGCGATTCATTTAACTGGGCCTCAGCCTCTTTAGGACGCCACCACCAGTGGTACAGGGCCCGGCTCTTGTGGGTCAGATCATCGAGAATGATATAGAGCATGGGTACCAGGATCAGGGTCACCAAGGTGGAGAACAGAATACCGAACGCCAGAGAGGTGGCCATGGGGATCACTATCTGTGCCTGCAGGCTGCGCTCCATTATGATGGGCACCAGGCCGACGAAAGTGGTCAGCGAGGTGAGGATAATCGCCCGGAAACGATAACACCCCGAATCTATGGCAGCCTTGACCACTGACTGACCCTGCTCACGGGCGCGGTTGACGAAGTCTACCAAAATCAATGAATCATTCACTACCACCCCTGCCAGAGCAACTATGCCGCAGAGACTGAGAATGCTCATGGACAGCCCCAGAATAAAGTGGCCAAAAAGTGCGCCTATCATACCGAAGGGGATCACCGACATGATGATCAGCGGCTGGCTGTAGGACTTGAGCGGAATGGCCATCAAGGCATAGATGGTAAATATCGCGAAGAAGAAGCCTTGCAGCAAGCCGACCATAGCCGCCTGTTCATCCTGGCTGGCACCGTCGAGGCTGGCGGAAATATGGGAATATTTACGCTCGAGCTCAGGCATAAACTTCTCCTGGATCTCCTGCACCACCTTGGAGGGCTCCACTTTATCCTTGTTGGCGTTGGCGGTTACGGTAATCGCCCTGCGACCATCCACCCGGGTTATGGAAGAGTAAGATTCCCCCAGTTCGAGTTCGGCCACGGTAGAGAAGGGCACCGCCATGCCATTTGGCGTGCGGATCATCATGTTCTCCAGATGGCCTATGGTGCGGCGCTGTTCCAGCGGATAACGCACCATCACCTTGACCTCTTCCTTGTTGCGCAAAATTCGTTGCGCCTCATAACCATAGAAGCCATAACGCACCTGGCGCGCCAGATCCGATAACGTCAGCCCAAGCGCCTCGGCCTCGGGACGAATTTTGAGGCGAATTTCATGGCTGCCGGAGGAGAAATTATCGGCAATATCATAAACGCCTTCATAACTGGCAAGCTTCTGCTTTAGTTCTTTGGCGGCTGCTGACAATTGTTCCAGATCGGTGGAGGTAAAGCGAAAAGAGATATCGCCGCCGGCATCATTGGTGCTGGCATTGATATTGAGTTTCTTCACCGCCACCAAGTCCGGCAGCTGTTTGCGCCAGGCCTCGGCTATAGTCACGCCGTCCACTTCCCTGTCTTCACCCTTGGTCAGCTCGGCAAAGATAAATGCCGAGGTGCGGCTGCTCATATTGATAAAGCTGTGCTTCACCACAGGGTAGCCGATTTCGGATTCCATCTGCTGGTTCATGGTATAGAGGGCATTTTCAATTTTCTGCACCACATCCAGGGTGTTGAGCTCTGAACTGCCTTCATCCATTTCCAGATTGACCTGGATAAAGTCGGATGGAATATCCGGGAAGAACACCCAGCGCACCTTGCCACTGGTGACCATGGCGACCGACAGAATAAGCACGCCGATAAAGCCCGCCACCAGGGTATATCTGTGGGGGATCATCCGCTCCATAAAGTTGCGGTAACTGTGGTGGATAAAATGCTGCACTTTTTCGTTGAAGGCGCGCTTGAAGCGGCCAAATGGCCCAGGGTTGGGATTGGGTTTGCTGGGCTTCATGTGCGCCAGGTGCGCCGGCAGAATGAACTTGGACTCTACCAGTGAAAAGGCCAGGCAGAGGATCACTATCATGCCGATGGATTTCCAGATGATCCCCATGGGACCGGGCACCATCAACATGGGGATAAAAGCGGCGATAGTGGTCAACACTCCGAAAGTGGCGGGCATGGCGACCTTCTTGGCGCCGCGGATCACATTGGTGATCGAGTGGCCGTGACGCTCGACCTCGGTATGGGCACTCTCGCCTATGACTATCGCATCATCCACCACTATCCCCAGCACCAAAATAAAGGCGAACAGGGTCAACATGTTGATAGACAAGCCAAAAGGTTCCATCGGCATCAGCGCCATGGCGCCGAGGAAGCACACAGGCAGCCCCAGCATAACCCAGAAGGCCAGTTTCAGATCCAGGAACAGTGCCAGGATAATGAACACCAACAAGGCACCCATAAACATGTTGGACAGCATCATGTTGAGGCGGCCCTTGAGATAGTGGGTTAGGTCACCCCAGTAGTCCAGTTTGGCACCACTGGGCAGAGTGGCCTGACGCTCGGCAATAAAACCTTTGACCTGATCGGCAATCGTCAAGGCGTTTTGATCGTCTATGCTGGTGATCTCTATGATGGCCGCTGGCATGCCGTCGAAGCGGGTGTACTCGAGCCGCTCCTCAAAGTCATCCTTGATCTCGGCCACCATGGGCAGCATTACCCGGCTACCATCGGCGCGGGTACTGACCACTATGTTGGCAAAGTCATCTCCCGTGTAGGCCTGGCCCTTGGTACGCAAAAGTATGTCACCGTCCTGAGCCCGAATTGAGCCACCGGGCAGATCTATCGAAGTGTTCTGCACTGCCTGCGCCACCTGAGTGAAGGTGAGGCCGTACTCTCTGAGCTTATCTTCCGAGACTTCGATACCGATTTCATAGTCGCGTACCCCGGTCACTTCGGCGCGGGTCACCGCTGGCAGGTTGGTGATCTCATCACGGATCTCCTTGGCCAGCTCTTTCATATCGTGCAGTGTCATGTCGCCATAGACAGACACCCAAATGACGTTGTTTTCTGGCTTGATCCTGAAAATATCCGGTTTTTCGATATTGGCCGGGAAGGTGGCGATGGCATCGACTCTGAGTTTGGCCTCATCCAGTACTTCTTTGGCATCATAGCCGTCTTCCACCTCTATGGTGACCGAGCCTACGCCTTCACTGGCAACCGAGGTGACTTTCTTGATGCCGCTGATGTCCTGAATCGCCTCTTCAATCTTGATGGTGATCCCTTCTTCAATCTCCTGCGGCGCCGCGCCGGGGTAGGCGACCGAGATCCGCAAATAGTTGAGTTCGAAGCTGGGAAACACCTCTTTATTGATCAGAAAGGCACTGAATATCCCGCCAATCAGCAAAACCCACATCAAGAGGTTGGCGGCGACATTGTTGCGGGTAAACCAGGCAATGATCCCTTTTTCTTGCTCCATCAGAGTTCACCCGCCGCAGCCAGGTGCTGCTCCTGAGTGTCACTATCTTCACTGTGGGAAGCGTCTTTGTCCTTGTCATTGGCGACACGAACCAATTGACCATTGGTCATATTGTTAAGGTTGGTCTTGGAAACCCGTTCGCCGTCTTTGAGGCTGTCCTTGATGTAGACATACTCAAGATCGGTACGCACCACGTTGACCTGACGCATCTCTATCTTGTTGTCCTTGTCTATTACGGCTACATGTTGATTACGCACCATATACCTTGGCAGTTTCACCAGACCATCCACTGTGCGGCCCTTGATCACGGCGTTGACAAAACTGCCGAATTTCAGTGGCAACTGGCCGCTCTGTTTCTGCTTTCGCAGATAAGGGTCCTGCACTTCGGCCACAAGATAGACCATGCGGTTGTCCGGATCTATCACCCCTTCACTGCGTACTACCTTACCGGTCCAGGTCACGGTTTTTCCCGCTAAGGCGGCGCTCAGGGTCACCTGAGTATCAGGGTTATCTACTGATTCCAGATAGGCCAGATCTTTGTTGGTCAGTGGCAGGCGTACTTCGGCCACAGCCGTGTCGTAAAGTTCTCCCAGGTTACTGCCTATGGAAACGTACTGCCCCAAATCGACACTGCGGGCACGCACTATGGCATCGAAAGGGGCTCGGATAACGGTGCGTTCCAAGTTGCGTTTGGCTCTGGCAAGTGCCGCTTCGGCATACTTGACGTTGGCTTGCTCTTTCTTCAACTGAGGAACCCGCAAGCCAAGCTCGGGTGGCATGCCGTTGTCATAACCGCTGAATTCTATCTTGGCGACTTCGCCGCGGGCAATTTCTTCATCCAGTGCTGCCTTGGCCTGGGCCAGAGTCGCCTGGGCTTGCATCAGGTCGGCCTCATAATCAGAGGGTTCTATCGTTGCCAGTTCATCGCCCTGGTGCACCACACCACCGGCCACAAAGGCCGGGGCTATGCTGAGGATGCGGCCCTGAACTTCGCTGACCAGCTGGGTCTTATTCTTGGGGGTCACACTGCCGTAGGAGGGCAGGTTGAGTGACATTGTCTGCTGTTCGACCTGAGTCACATCGACCACAGGCAGCGGGATCTCTTCCGCTTTTTGTTCCGGCTCCTGCTTGGTCATCATCAGGAGTTCGGCGCCAATTATGGCGACCGCTATGATGAGCAGTGGTGCTATTCTTCGGAAAAATGTCTTCATAATCTTCTGCATATCCATGCTTGCGGCTTGATCTGAGCCTAAATTACCAGACAAGCAACGGCCAATAAATGTGTTTTTGTAAATAAAATGTGTCAAAAGCTGTTGGTGGCGAGAAGGCTGTGAGGCAGGTAACAAAAAAGGACCCTAGGGTCCTTTTTGGCGATAGCTTAAGCCGAAGCTTATGGTGTTCTTGCAAAAGACTTAGTCCATTTGCCGCGAACCATGCCTTGTACTCAGGTCTGTAAGTCTAAGCAGAGAACCCATGGGGCTTGTTCGCCCCTAGCTTATTTCTTCTTCTTTTTCTTGCCGTTCTTGGTGCTGGTATCCTTGGTTTTGACCTTTTTCTTGGTCGGCACCTTGGCTTCTTTGTGCTTGGGACGTAGCTCTTCGATGATCCGCCGTTTCAGCTTCTGCTCAATATAGCGCTCAATCTTGTTGAGGATCCGCATATCATGGGCTTCCACCAGAGAGATGGCTGTACCCTTGGCGCCGGCGCGGCCGGTACGGCCAATCCTGTGCACATAGGCGTCGGCAGAGCGGGGCATATCATAGTTGATCACATGGGTAATGCCTTCGATATCTATGCCGCGGGCAGCGACGTCAGTAGCCAGCAGTACCTTGACTTCCCCCTTGGTGAAACGCCCCAGCGCCTGGAAACGCTTTTTCTGCTCCATATCGCCGCGCATAAAGGCGGCGGGGATCCCGGCTTGCAGCAACAAACCTTCCAGGCTGCTGACCACTTCGCGGGTCTTGCAAAAGACGATGGCGCGCTTGGTTTCTTCCTGATTGAGCAGGTGGCACAAGAGAGCAAACTTGTGCTCTTTGTTGTCGGCCAGGTGGATCCATTGATGGATTTTGGCCTTTTCGCTGCGTGGCGGTTCGGCTTCCACCAATACAGGATCATTGAGCAGCTCGCCGGCAAAACGGCGCACGCCGCTGCCTTCCAGTGTGGCGGAGAACAGCATATTCTGCTTACGCCCCTGCGCTTCTATGGCTAGGGTCTGCACCACCTGAGAGAAGCCCATATCCAGCATGCGGTCGGCTTCATCTATGATAAGCAGTTCCACTTCGGTGGCTTCAAACTTACGCTTCTCCAAGTATTCGAGCAGACGGCCCGGAGTCGCTACCAGAATATCCAGATTACCGGCCAGGGCTTCTTCCTGCGGGGCGTATGGAACGCCGCCTGTGATGATGCCAATCTCCAGCCCAAGTCCGGTTGCCAGATGGCAGGCGTATCTGTGTACCTGACTGGCCAGCTCGCGGGTCGGAGTCAGCACCAGTACTCTGGCCTGGCCAGGACGACGGCGAGGGAAGTCAATCAGGTGTTGCAGTGCCGGCAGCAGGAAACTGGCGGTCTTACCTGTGCCGGTTGGGGCGTGGGCAAGAATATCCCGCTGCTCCAGCGCCAAAGGCAGAGCCAATTGTTGAATACTGGTCGGTGTCTTGTGGCCCATGGCTTTTAGCGAATCCAAAAGCCTATGGTCCAGATCAAAATCTTCAAATAGCATGGGAAGCATCTCAAACAATAATGCGCGGGAGTATACCTTGTCTGGGTTGCCGTGCACAGCTTGTGGTCTGGGAACTTGCGAATAAGTCCCTTTGCTGCAAGCAATGGTTTAGAGTTTCAGGTAAAAATCCCGAGTCAGTTGTACCATGGCCTCTGAATAACGGCCATCGGCTTCTCTGATATAGAGAGCTGAGTGGGCTTCCTGCGCGGCAACTGCTTCCCCTTTCTTGACATGCTCAAGCAGTAACAGCTGTCGGTTACAGGGCTTTTGAGGCGTGCTGCTGACACTGACCCGTGCGGCCAGTCGCAAACCTTGCTCAATTGCGGCGCGTTTAAATCTGTCCAAGCTCTGGATTGGCAGAATAAGACTCGCCTGTCCCTGTGGTTTTAACAACTGCTTTATCGCCAGACACAGCTCGTCAAAGCTCAGATGCTCCGTATGTCTCGCTGTGGCTCGTTTGGGGTCATCCGAGCGCGGGCCGGTTTCGAAATAGGGCGGGTTACAGAGAATATGGTCGAACAGCGTTGAGTCAGCCAAGGTATGCTCATGGCAATAGGCCTGAATTGAGCCTTGATACAGAGCGAGTCTGCTCGACCAGGGTGAAGCTTTGAAGTTGGTATTGCTGGCATGGGCTGCGCTGCAGTCGAGCTCAACCGCCAGTATTTCGGCCTCACTGCGCTGCGCCGCCATTAGACTCAGCAAGCCGCTGCCAGCCCCTATATCCAGTACTCGTTTGGCCCCGGTTAAGGGCGCCCAGGCGCCCAAGAGCACCCCATCAGTACTGACCGGCATACCGCAGCCGTGATCTTCGATATGAAATGCCTTGAAACTGAATGCCATTAACTGCCCAACCTCTCAAGCAAAATGCTTGGCGCTGATTTTATCCCGAAAGAGTCGTGATTCGCCAAGGCTTTGCCATAGCTTTGTTTCGCTGGAGTTCATACTTTGGCAGGGGATGCTGCTCACTTTAGGTTAGTGATGTCGGGCGAGTGTGAAAGGTCGTACCAGCAGGGAGGTTGGGCCGCCAGTAAATGTTTGCAAAATGCTATGTCTGTTGCCTCGTTTGGGGCAAGGGTGTGACCTTGAACAACTTTTTTTCATCCTGAGATTTGCATCTGTTGTGTTTTTGGTCGGCTATCGGGGCGTGTTATTGCGTACTTTGGTTAGGTCTGGTATTAGTGTTTCCCCTTAATTCGCGGCATTCTGCGAATTAGATCAAGGTAAAACAGTTTTAGGATAAGCAAAGCAGCGAAAACCCCTGCCAATTGTTCATAAACTCGCCAAGAATGGGCCGAATTTACCACGGATGCCTGTAATAAAGGCTTTACACTCGAATAGGGCGAGCGCGGCGGCTGTTATTTCAGCTATAGCTAAAAATGTCGCAATCACTTAAGTTTATTAAAAAAACATAACAAGATGGGGCATACAGTGCACAAGACTCAATTGACACTTGGTGACACCCTGGGCCTGGGATTCATGACCTTTGCGTTTTTCCTCGGGGCGGGCAACCTGATTTTTCCTCCTTTTGCCGGACAACTGGCAGGCGATAATATGCCACTGGCCATGATTGGCTTTTTGATTACCGCAGTGGGGTTACCGCTGGCCGGTTTGATTGCTGTGGCCAAGGCGCAGGGCAAGGTGATGAAGCTGTTACCAGCTTTTGCCGCGACTGCTCTGGCGGTGGCAATTTATATCATTATTGGCCCAGCCTTCGCGGCGCCTCGTACTGGCCTGGTGGCCTATGAGATTGGTGCGCTGCCTTTTATTCAAGACCCTGCATCGGTAGTCAATATTTTGGGGCTGGAACTGAATAAGCCACAGCTATTCTATACTCTGGGATTTTTTGTGGTGACCATGCTGCTGGCACTGTTTCCCGGCAAACTGATGGATAGTATAGGTAAGGTGTTGACACCTGTGCTGATTCTGCTGTTGGTGGGTTTGGCTGTCTCGGTGATCTTGCTGCCCGGCAGTGAAGTACCGGCAGCCAGCGGCGACTATATCAAGCACCCGCTGACCAAAGGCATTATCGAAGGCTACAACACCATGGACACTCTGGCGTCTTTGATGTTCGGTATGCTGATTATCGATATTTTGCGTAACAAAGGGGTGTCTGAGCCAGGCTTGCAGACTCGCTATCTGGTACGCGCCGCCTTGGTAGCCGCTGCCGGTCTGGCATTTGTGTATGTGTCGCTGTTCTTTCTCGGGGCAACCGCCGGCGATATGGCCAAGGGCGCCGAAAGTGGTGGCCAGATCCTCACCAACTATGTAACTCATGAGTTCGGTGATATGGGTATTATCCTGCTGTCCACTGTGGTTACTTTGGCCTGTTTGACCACGGCTGTGGGGTTGGTGAGTGCCTGCTCCGACTTTTTCCAAGAGTTGATCCCGGGCGCCACTTATCGTTTTCTGGTGGTGCTGTTCAGCGTCATCTGTGCCGTGGTGGCCAACGTAGGCCTGACTCAACTGCTGGCTATCAGTATTCCTGTGCTGATGACCATCTACCCTGTGGCGATAGCTTTGGTGTTGGTGACCTTCCTGACACCGTATTTCCGCAATCCGAAGTTTGCCCACAGACTGGCACTGTCGGTGGCCCTGTTCTTCGGTATTTTTGATGCCCTAAAGGTGACTGTGGCTTCACTCAAGCCGCTGACTGAAGTTGCCGAACCCAATGGTTTGCTGCTGGCCTTTGTGTCCGGGGTGGAAAGCCTGGCTCCTGTGATGTCTACTTTGCCGCTTTACGAAGAGGGCATGGCTTGGCTACCGCCAACCCTGACAGTGATGATTATCTGTCTGTTTGTTAGCCCCAAAGCGGCGCAAACGGCCTGAGGAAGGTATTTTCTCACAGTTTGCATCTATGCTCTGCATTGGCTTATCGGCCTGATGTAACATAGTTTGCAGCAAATGACTTAAGTCCTTTCCTGAGTGACTGGAGTCCATTTCGAGACGGCGTTATCCTTGATGACGCCGTTTTTTATTGGAGTATTGTTTGTGGCCGCGACTTCTTCATCCGCTTATGTCCAGGATCCCTTGATTGAAGGTTTTCTCGATGACATCTGGTCCAGTAAGGGCCTGAGCGACAACACCCTGGCGGCCTATCGCAATGACCTGCGCCATTTTGATCAGTACCTGCAGGGAAGAGGGCTGACGCTCAGCGCTGCCGGGCGTGAAGTGGTGCAGGATTATCTCGGTTTTCGATTCGATAAAGGGGGAGCCGAGAGTAGCAGCGCCAGGTTAAAGAGTAGCTTGCGACGCTTTTACGGCTTTTTGCTGCGTCGGCAACTGATAACGGAAGATCCCATGGCGCGTATCGCCTCCACCAAGCTCAAGCGCAAACTGCCCGGCAGTCTCAGCGAGGCCGAGGTGGATGCCCTGCTGGCAGAGCCCATACGGGAAGATCCGGTCGAAGCCAGAGATAAGGCGATGCTGGAGCTGTTATACGCCACCGGGCTCAGGGTCAGTGAATTGGTGGGATTGACGCTGGAGCAGATGAGTCTGCGTCAGGGGCTGGTACGGATCACGGGTAAAGGAGGCAAGGAGCGCTTGGTGCCCATGGGCGAGGTGGCCGTCAGCGAAATCGAGTCTTTCCTCAAGCTGGCGCGCGCCGAGCTGCTCGGCGGTAAACAGAGTGATGTGGTGTTTCCCTCCAAACGCGCCCAGATGATGACCCGCCAGACCTTCTGGCACAGGATCAAGCTCTATGCATTGCGAGCCGGTATCAGCACAGAGCTGTCGCCCCATACCCTGAGACACGCCTTTGCCACCCATTTGCTCAACCATGGCGCCGACTTGCGGGTAGTGCAGTTGCTGCTGGGGCACAGCTCCTTGTCCACCACCCAAATCTATACCCATGTGGCCAATGCCAGGTTGCAGTCGCTGCATCAACAGCATCATCCAAGAGGTTGAACAGGTTCCCCCCTATCAGCAAGCTATTCACTCACTTGGCTTTAACGCTAATGCCTGGGAAGGCTTTGATGGGAGCAAGCTCTTGTATAAGATGGTATTAGTTGCTTTAACTGACAACAGCCTGTAACTTTTCAGCCTCTGGCCCGGTCTGATGAAAGACGATAAAACCCAATCAGGCCCAAATAAGATAGGATTTCCAATGAAGTTAACCCGTGCATTTTCCCTGTGTCTGGCGCTGGCGGTTACACCTTTTGTCGGTGTCGCCTCAGCGGCTTCCGAGCCGGATGATCAACTGAAGCAAAAGCTCAGTGACACCTTGGGTATTGAAGTGATCTCTATGGCAGATTCACCCATTCCAGGTTTGTATCAGGCAATCACCAACCGTGGCGTACTCTATATCAGCAAAGATGGTTCCAAGCTGCTGCATGGCAATGTTTATGATATGAATCAAGGGATGAAAAACCTCACCGAGGCGGCGCTTGCTGGCCCAAGGCTCGAGATGCTTAAGCCATTTGAAGATAAGATGCTGGTTTACAAGGCCAAGAACGAAAAACATGTGGTGACTGTCTTTACCGATATCACCTGTGGTTATTGCCGTAAGCTGCATAACCAGATGCAGGAATACAATGATTTGGGGATAACAGTGCGCTATCTGGCTTATCCCCGCCAGGGCGTACCTTCACCCAACGCCCAGGAGATGGAAGCGGTTTGGTGTGCCAAGGATCCTCACAAGGCCATGGATGATGCCAAGGCCGGCAAGAGTATCAAAATGGCCAAGTGCGATGCCAATATTCCTGGGCAGTATCAACTGGGGATGAGTTTCGGCATCAATGGTACTCCGGCGGTTATCCTCGAAGATGGCAGCCTGATCCCGGGTTATCAGCCACCGAAAGAGTTGTTGTATAATCTTGAGCGTGCTCAGCAGTAATCGAAAAATCCCATTCAAAAAGGCGAGCAACCCACTCGCCTTTTTGTTATCTTGCCCGGCAAAGCCATTTTCAAGAATAGCCCACAGTGATCCACAAAATCGTCCGTCGTCCCAGGGTGGACGACAGCCATTTACCCGCTAATCTGCATCCGCTGTTAAAACAGATTTACGCCTGTCGCGGCGTTCAGGCTCCCGAGTGCGAGTTGGTGCTCAAACGTCTGCTCAGGCCGGATACCATGCTGGGCTTGCAGCAAGGGGCCGAGCTGGTGGCCGATGCCATCGCGGCCAATCGCCGTATTCTGATCATGGGTGATTTCGATGCCGATGGCGCCACCTCCACCAGTGTGTGTCTGTTGGCGCTCAGAATGATGGGAATGGAAAACTGTGATTATCTGATCCCCAATCGTTTCGATTATGGCTATGGTCTCAGCCCTGAAATAGTGGCGGTGGCGCACGGCAAGGGCGCCGAGCTACTGATCACTGTCGATAACGGTATCTCCTCCATCGAAGGCGTCAGGGCCGCCAAGGCGCTGGGGATGACGGTTGTCATCACAGATCACCATTTGCCGGGCAATGAATTGCCCGAGGCAGATGCCATTATTAACCCCAACCAACCCGGTTGCAGCTTCGCTTCCAAGTCGATTGCCGGGGTCGGGGTGGCTTTCTATCTGATGTTGGCACTGCGGGCCGAGCTGAGAAAACGTCACTGGTTTGTTAATCATGCCTTGGCCGAGCCCAACTTGAGCGTATTGCTGGACTTGGTGGCCCTGGGCACAGTGGCCGATGTAGTGTCGCTCGATGCCAACAACCGTATTTTGGTGGATGCCGGTATCAAACGGGTGCGAAACGGCGCCTGTCGTCCGGGGATCACCGCCTTGCTGGAGGTGGCCCGCCGCAATCCGGCGCGTTTGGTGGCCGCCGATTTCGGCTTTGCGGTTGGCCCCAGACTCAACGCCGCCGGAAGGCTGGATGAGATGGCACTCGGGGTCGAAACCCTCTTGTGTGATGACATGCTCAAGGCAAGAAGGATGGCGGCCGAGCTCGATGGCCTCAATGCCGAGCGCCGCGAGCTGGAAACCGGCATGCAGCAAGAAGCGATGAAGAGCCTGGAGGCGCTGCAGCTCAAAGAGAGTGAACAGCCCTGGGGCATAGCCCTGTATCAGCCGGACTGGCATCAGGGGGTGATAGGTATTCTGGCTTCCCGGATTAAAGACAGGTTTCACCGCCCGGTAATCGCCTTTGCCGAAGCCAGCGACACTGAAATCAAGGGCTCAGCCCGCTCCATCAAGGGGCTGCATATGCGCGATCTGCTGGAGCTTATCAATGCCCGTCATCCCGGAATGATCCTCAAGTTCGGTGGTCATGCCATGGCCGCCGGGCTGTCTTTGCGTAAGGATGCCTTCGAGCAGTTTGCCGAGGCCTTTGACACCTGTGTCCGTGAGCTGCTGACCCTGGAAGATCTCAATGGCGAGCTATTCTCCGACGGTGAATTGCCGCTTGAATGCTTTACCCTGGATACGGCGCAACTGCTCAGAGATGCCGGTCCCTGGGGCCAGGCCTTCCCCGAGCCGCTATTTGATGGCCATTTCAGAATTCTGCAGCAGAGACTGGTGGCAGAGAAACACCTTAAACTGGTGCTGGAGACTGAGTGCGGCCGGATCATGGCCGATGCCATCGCCTTCAATGTGGATCTCAAGACCTGGCCCGATGCCAGCATCAATCATGTGCGCCTGCTGTATAAGCTGGATGTGAACGAGTTTCGCGGCAACAGTAACCTGCAGTTGCTGGTTGAGCAGCTGGAGCCCCTGTAAAACAAGCAGTAAAACAATCAGTAAAACAGGCAGTAAAACAGGCAGTAAAACCAAGTGCAAACCGGGGTCTATTTAAGATAGAGACAGGCTGAGTAACGGCTCATATGTCGCAGGAGAGCAAGATGAATAATCTGTTTGCCAACATACCCAAGCAGCTCGATGCCGAGCAGTTTGACGCGCTTTTGGCTACGCCGGATCTTAAAATTGAGCGCATTCTGTCCCACGGTCAGGTAACGCCCGAAGGGCAATGGTACGATCAAGCGCAGCATGAATGGGTATTGCTGCTGCAGGGCGCCGCCCGGCTGCAATATCAAGATGGTTCAGAAGTGAGCCTGAACCCGGGGGACTGGCTCAATATCCCTGCTCATGTACGCCACAGAGTCAGCTGGACCGCCGAGGATCAAACCAGCGTCTGGTTGGCCATTTTTTACTCCTGAACCGACGGTTCTTGCTCTGCTCTTGCTCTGCAATCCGCTCAATTTTCCACAAAAAAGCCGCCAGCAGGCGGCTTTTGGCATTCAAGCTTAGGGCTTACTTGATGGTTTTAACCCCTTCTGGGGTGCCCACCAGTAGCACATCGGCGCCACGGTTGGCGAATAGACCATTGGTCACTACGCCCACTATGGCATTGATCTGCACTTCCAGCTCTTTGGGATTCAGTATCTTCAGGTTATAGACATCCAGAATGACGTTGCCGTTATCTGTTACCACACCCTCACGATAGACAGGATCGCCACCCAGTTTCACCAGCTCACGGGCCACATAGGAGCGGGCCATGGGGATCACTTCTACCGGCAGCGGGAAGTTGCCCAGCACATCGACTTGCTTGGTGTTATCGACGATACAGATAAACTTGTCGGCCACGGCCGCAACTATCTTTTCCCGGGTCAGCGCGGCGCCGCCCCCCTTGATCATGTCCATGTGGCCGTTGATTTCATCGGCGCCATCGACATACACAGACAACTTATCTACCGAATTGAGATCAAATACAGGGATCCCCAACTGTTTGAGCTTGGCGGTGGAGGCTTCAGAGCTGGAAACCGCGCCTTCAATATCGGCCTTTATCGTGGCCAGAGCATCGATAAAGTGGTTGACGGTAGAGCCGGTGCCCACGCCAACTATGCTGTCTTTCTCGACATATTCCAGCGCTGCCCAACCGGCCGCCTTCTTCATTTCATCTTGGGTCATAATGCCATCCTGTTGATTCTGACAAATTCACTTGAACTTGCCCTAGTATACTCCGAGTTGCAGTGAAAAGTGCCGCTCAATCTTGTCCTGAAGAATAGTTCTTGAAGAACAACATAGGTTAAGCATTTTTTACTGCGCCCGCC
Source organism: Shewanella chilikensis (assembly GCF_037953065.1). NCBI lineage: Bacteria > Pseudomonadati > Pseudomonadota > Gammaproteobacteria > Alteromonadales > Shewanellaceae > Shewanella > Shewanella chilikensis. Next base: position 862,364 of record NZ_CP149966.1, read on the forward strand.
TGCGCCCATGCGCTACCATAGCCGGTGGGGGAACGGCCAGGCTGATGTGGCAGTACTGCGCTGAAAAAGTGCACTGGTGCAGCTTGAATATGTCGCATACCGAACCTATTTAGAGCGCAAAACTGACCTGGTTTAAGGAGATTTAAATGGCTGGAGCGAGTCTACTGACTCTTTTGGATGATATTGCCACCATCCTGGATGATGTGGCGGTAATGAGTAAGGTTGCCGCCAAGAAAACCGCCGGGGTATTGGGGGACGATCTGGCGCTCAATGCGCAGCAGGTAACAGGGATCAGCGCCGATCGGGAGCTGCCTGTGGTATGGGCCGTTGCCAAGGGCTCTTTTCGCAACAAGCTTATTCTGGTGCCGGCAGCCCTGCTGATCAGCGCCTTTATACCCTGGGCCGTTACACCGCTATTGATGTTCGGTGGTTTGTTTCTCTGTTTTGAAGGCTTTGAAAAACTCTGGCATAAGGCCAGCCATAGCAAGGCTTCTGCCGAAGCAGACGATGAAGCCGCCGTCGAAGCTGCCATGAAAGAGGTCGAGGATATTCGTGCCTGGGAAGCGCAGAAAGTCAAAGGCGCCATACGTACCGACTTTGTGTTATCGGCGGAAATCATCGCCATCACCTTAGGGATTGTGGCGGAAAAAGCCTTTATGACCCAGTTGGCCACTCTGTCTATCATTGCCGTGGTTATGACTATCGGGGTCTATGGCTTGGTGGCCGGTATCGTTAAGCTGGATGACGTCGGGCTGTATCTTTCAAGGCGTAGAGGCGAGGGTTTTTCGGCTCACAACCTCAGGCGTATTGGGCTTATGCTGGTCAGCGCCGCGCCCAAGCTGATGAAGCTGCTCACCATAGTGGGTACCGCCGCCATGTTTATGGTGGGGGGCGGTATTCTCACCCATGGCCTGCATTGGGTCAGTGAGCAGATAACCCATGTTGCCAACTGGGTAGGCTCTCTGGCTGTGGTCGGCCCTGTGCTGGCAGCGCTGACACCTACCTTGCTCAACGCCCTGTTCGGCATTTTGGCCGGTGCTATCGCCGTGGCCTTGATGAGTATGGTGGAGCGTTTGAGAGGCAAGGGCGAAAGCCACTAAACGTGCCAAGCCAACAAAAGATCAAAGCTAAAAAGACATTGGCTTGAATTGAATTAAAAAACGCGGCACTTGAGCCGCGTTTTTTGTGTTTGGTGCGGCTCAGTTAATCACGCCACAGGCCATGCGGGCGCCACCGCCGCCCAGTGGTGACGGGTGATCTGAATGGTTATCGCCTCCCATGTGGATCATCAGCGCTTTGCCCTTGACGTCGGCCAGTTTCAACCTTGGTGCCAACACAGGTGTGGAAGCCATGCCATCAGCATCGACATAGAGCGGTGGCAGATCACCCTTGTGATTGTCATCTGTCCAGGGGTAACCGTGCTTGCCGCTGCCATCAGGGTCGAAGTGACCTCCGGCCGCGCCGCCCAATACCGTCTTGCCGTCTTTGCTGCTGGTGTCACAACTGCCATTTTGATGCACATGGAAGCCGTGAACGCCGGGCGTGAGTTGCTTGAGGTTGGGGGTTAACACCAGGCCGTAGGCAGAATCGCTGAGACTGATGCTGCCTATGGGGCTTGGGCCATCTGCCGACAGTAATGAGATGCTGACCTCTTCGGCGGCCAGTTGTGATGCGGCAAACACCAGTGACAAACAACCCGGGATCAGGATGGACTTTTTCATCGCTTGTTCTCTCCTTTGAGTGGAATTCCAAAAACGACAAGGCCGACTCGGCGGCACGATCATCAGCTGTATATATGGCTTTCAGCATAGAAGTCGTTTGGACAGAGTGCCAACAGGGCGGACGTTATTAACCGGCCCTGACATTCAAGCCAACGCCATAGGAGGATTCGCCAATTCACCAAGCTATTTCAGCAGCAATAACCGCCTAGAACTAGGTCTCAGTGTTGCTCCAGCTTGGCCTGTAAGCCACTCTCTACAAAAAGAGAAGGCCGCGAGGACTTATTCGCACCTTCCCTAAGTGACAAGAACAAGATGGAGAGGCAAGGTAGAGTCAAGTTTATCAAGGTTGCGATACTGGCGAGCCATGGTGATAAATACTCATTCATCGATAGCAGTCCGCATATTATTTGTGCAGCGCATTCGACAGCGCCACAATATCGGCCATGATCTGCTTTTCGCCCAACTCGGCCAAAAACAGCAGATGGTCAAAGAGGTTGACTTTCTGCAGATTGGCCAGCTTGGGGGCGCCGCCCAAGGCCAGGGCCGGGACAAAACCGTACATCTCCTCGGCGCGCAGCGGCCCCAGGCGAGCCAGCGCCCGCTGAAATAGTGGCTTGTTATCGGCGTCATCAAGATCCAAGTAGTCTTTTGACATAGCTGAATAAAACAGATCGATAGTCCGTTCAGAGCCTCGTTCTCTTAATTTGTCGGCGGCGGAGGCGGTCGGGAAGATCATTCCGTAGCAGGGTTCGATCTCCAGGCTCAGCCCCGAGGCTTCGCCCCAAATCAGCAACGTGCCGAAGGCGCCGCGGCCAATCACATGATAGTTATCCTGGCCCTCAAAGGGGGTGCCGGCCAGCCAGGCATGGAGCAACTCACGGTAGTCGCCCGGATCCACGGTCCAGAACGCGCCCTCGCCCCAGCCGCAAAAGCCGTATTCCTGCCAGTATTCGAGCAGCCTTGGCGGCAGTTTGTGCCGGTAAAAATTCAGCGTCTCGGCCGAAGGCGCCACGGCAGCAAATGCCGGCCCGAAGCCTTTAAAATGATAAAAGTTGTCAAAAAATTTATTCATCAATGGCAGTCCGCATATTATTTGTGCAGCGCATTTGACAGCGCCACAATATCGGCCATGATCTGCTTTTCGCCCAACTCGGCCAAAAACAGTAGATGGTCAAAGAGGTTGACTTTCTGCAGATTGGCCAGCTTGGGGGCGCCGCCCAGCGCCAGGGCCGGAACAAAGCCGTACATCTCCTCGGCGCGCAGCGGCCCCAGGCGGGCCAGCGCCTGCTGAAACAGTGGCTTGTCATCGGCGTCATCAAGATCCAGTGAATCCTTTGATAGACAAGCATAAAACAGATCGATAGTCAGCTCAGGGCCCTGCTCTCTTAAGTTGTCGGCGGCGGAGGCCTTAGGGAAGATCATCCCATAACAGGGGTTGATCTTGAGGCTCAGCCCCGAGGTTTCGCCCCAAATCAGCAACCTGCCGAAGGCGCCGCGGCCAATCACATGGTAGTTATCCTGGTTCTCAAAGGGGGTGCCGGCCAGCCAGGCATGGAGCAACTCACGATAGTCGCCCGGATCCACGGTCCAGAATGCGCCCTCGCCCCAGCCGCAAAAGCCGTACTCCCGCCAGTATTCGAGCAGCCTTGGCGGCAGTTTGTGCCGGTAAAAATTCAGCGTCTCGGCCGAAGGCGCCACGGCATCGAATGCCGGCCCGAAGCCTCCAAAATGATAAAAGTCGTCAAAATACTCATTCATTGTTATACGTTTCCTTTTGGCTTGGCGGTTGCGTTATCTATTGCGTTACCTGCAGGCATTATCCCTGGCCGTTAGTGGCATCTATGCAGTGTGATATTCATATGGGCATTCGGGCCGAGCTGGGCCAGGGCCTTTTGGGCCTCCCTATCCATCAATTGCACCCTGGTTAAGTCAGCATCGCCTTTGGTTTTCCACTGTGAGCCTATGGATTGATTGACACTGGCATCGCCAAAGCCCGAGATTTCATCTTTACCGCCGGCATACAAGTCCGGGCTGTGCAGCGCATTCAGTGTCTTCATATCTTGCTCTGCCAATTCCCGAGCCTTATCCAGCCCCTCCTGGCCCAGGTACTCTCTACTTTTACGAAATTTTTCACGATATTTCTCAATTAACTCTTTCTGATAATTTTTTCTGGCTTCCCTTTGAGCTTTTCCCGTGCTGATGGCCTCCAGTAACATAAAGATATCAATGTCAGCGGCTTCCATTAGCTCGCCAAATTCACCCAGATCGGGAAGGTATTCAGTGACTCCTCTGGTTGCGCCATTTTGAGTGGCTTGGGCTATTTGCCATGATTGAGACAGGAAGGAGAGATTATCAAACGCTTCACTTTGGGCGTTTAGCTCGGCAATTTTATCGTCAACAGCCTGTTTAAAGGATTCAGTTAATGCTACCCGTTTGGTTTCCTTGGCGACCAAAGCCTGCTGGGCGATGTGATTGGCTGTGTCATCAAGCGCTGGTCGAGTTGTTGATATTGTATGGTAATGGCAGCTTCTGCTTCGACTTTCTCGGCTTCATCACCAAATATGACCTGGGCCGGGTAATTGGGACCGCCTTCCACCATGGCCCAGCCCTTGCTGTTCAGTACACCTTGAATGACTGTCCGGTTAGGGTCACTGAAGATAACCGTATAAGGAACATTGCCGGCAAAGGTTTTTTCATTATCGTTGTAGCAGAGTTCCAGTTCGAGTCTCTGCGGCGACTTACTGAAATTGTCGCTGATGAGTATAGGGGGCGGTGATGGCGGGGTTTCTTGTACCCGGGAGGTATCGGCTACATAGCTTAGCTGTGGTGCCGGCTGCCAGACATTGCTGTTGCTTTGTGACCCGCTGCCGCCGGTGTTTGCAAAACGCTTGGTTAAGCGGGTTAGTACTTGGGCATCTATGTTTTCACCATAAACTGAGTTTACTATGGGCCCATTTCGAGACAGAGAGAACAAGGGCAAGCGGGGGCTGTCACTGAGTAACACTATTTCACCGTGTTTCAGCGCCTTGATGACATAGCTCCGGTCACGGCCTGTCGGTGTTATTGTTTGCCAATCGATATCGCTGAGATAAGTAAAGTCGGACTCAATCAAGGCGGCATCATGCAGCATCAATGAGTCCACAGAGGCTAAACGTACTGACATACTGCATAACTTCCTGTTATCTGCGTTGTAAACGAGTGGGGATCAGAGTGAGACGAATAAGCAGGATGTATGCCAGACTGTAAATTCACTGTTTTTCAGTGAGTTACTTTTTTTGCGTTTTAGGCTGGGCAATTTATTGCCCAGAATCGAGCAAAAAATTGCCCAGCGGGCAAGATTTTGCCCGGTGTAGGCTCCCTCTGTTCAAGTTCCAGCGCTATGGCGTGTTAAAACGATGCAGCTTGTCCGGGGTGACGATAAAGGGCAGCGGGATATCCCAGGGGGCGAGGGGCAGGGAGTCCACCAGCTGCAGGGTATGGGCAAAGCCGACTGCCAGCAATGGCACAGTTCGGTCGCCTTGCTGCGCCGCGGCCAGTGTTCTGTCGTAGAAGCCGCCGCCCATGCCCATACGGTTGCCCTGGGCGTCGAAGGCCACTAATGGCGTGAGGATGAGATCCAGTTCAGCCAAAGGCACCAGACTGCGGATATCCAGCCTGGGCTCGGGGATACCAAAGCTGTTTGCGTGCAGTTGACTGGCGAGTTGATAGCGCAGAAACAGTAAACGCCCCGGGGCAAAGGGATGAATGATCGGCAGACAGGTGGTGATTCCCCGTTGCCATAGCGCTTCGATAAGGGGAGCGGTGTCCAGCTCGCCGTCACAGCTAAAGTAGAGGGCGACTGTCTTGATGGCTCTGCCCTGGGCGCTCAGTTCATCGAGCAAGGTTAGAAACTGCTCACAGCCCTTGAGGGCGGCAACATGCTGCTCGGCTTCGGGAATGGCCCTGCGGGCATGGCGAATAGCCTGCCTGAGCGTCTTGCAACACCCATCACGGTTTTGGCTGCTTGAGTCTGTGTGGGTCATAAAGAGGATGCTCCCCAGAATGTCGATGCCGGTGTAGCCCTTGAACCGTAGGTTCAAGGCGGGTAAATGATTACCTCCTAAGGCTTCTCGGTTCGCGCCGAGCATGCACAATGTCAGTAAAACATTCACCCTGAGATTAAAAATATCGGCACAGGGACATTACCAGCTGTCGCACACCCCAGGGAGCAAATTCTGGGTCGAACCTGAGGGTTCGTGCTATTTCAGTTTAATCCTCTCTTGCGCTTCGCTCAACCAATGCGTGCTCAAGAGTGGATTGCAGCAAACGGATTCTGTCATCCATTTGGCTCATATAATCTTGATTCTTCCGCTGCTCTTCATAGAGCTCATAGCCTATGTTGAGTGCGGCCATCAAAGCCATTTCCTCACGGCTGATGGCGTTGGTGCGGGCCTTTATCTTGCCCAGTTGCAGCTCCAATTTCTGCGCCACCGCTTGCAGTGCCTGTTCCTGACCCGGGGGACAGGCGATGGAGTAGGTGCGCCCCAACAGGGTGATATCTATGGCACTGTTACTCATCTTCCGCACGGGATCCTTTTCTTTGGCTCTGTGGCGGAATATATCTAGCTCAGCGTTAAAGTGCAAGACAAGCGCCACTTTGTTGCGTCGGCTGCTGGTTCTATGAGCTTCCCTGGCGCAAAATCCCGGCAGTAGCTAAACGGCGAAGCCTGGATGCATTGCAAATGCACGACCTGGCTCGCAGCTTGGGTAAGATTCGAGTCTTGGTCGCCACCCCTAACTCTGCTAGCATGACGGGGGTAAATTCAATACTTGGACAGCTTTATGGCAACCCCACCCTCATTACGTATCGAAAGCCTGCGCAGTGCGCTCGACAACGCCGACATAGGTCAGCATCCGGTTGAAGTGCATGGCGCTTTGGTGGGCCTGATTTGTGGCGGCGTGCCACAACAGGAGCAGGCCTGGTATCAGCCACTGCTCGAGCTGATGAACGACGGCCAGCGCCTGCCCGACGAACTGACACAACTGATAACCGAACTTTTTGGCGATACCGTCAATCGACTGCAGGATCCAGACTTTGGCTTCACCCTGCTGCTGCCGGAAGAGGAAGAACCTCTGACAGTGCGGGTCGAGGCGCTCTCGCTCTGGACCCAGAGCTTCCTCACCGGTATCGCCATTATTCAACCCGGTTTGAATCAGGCATCGGAAGATGTCCGTGAAGTGATCAAAGATCTGGCGGAAATTGCCCAGGTAGAGTTCGATGTTGCCGACGATGATGAATCCGAAAGTGCATATCTCGAGCTGCTGGAGTTTGTTCGCATGGCCGCCATTCTCTGCTATTCAGAGTTCGGCCCAGAGTTGCCGGATCTCGACGCCGAAACACAAGACAATAATACGCTGCATTGACAGGGCGCCCGTTCGCCCTGTCATTTTCTGTGACGGCACCCATTGAGCGTGCCTGAGTAGAGGAAAGATGAACCCGCAAGTTGACGCCCAAGCTGTGAGTCAGGAATGCACTGAGCTGGATATCGCCATTGTCGGCGGCGCCATGGCCGGTGCCACCTTGGCATTGGGGCTGGCCGACCTGGCCAGGAAACTCTCCCGTCCGCTGAAAATAGCCGTTATCGAGGCCTTCGATCCCGCCAGGCAACATCCTGGTTTCGATGCCCGCTCCATCGCCATAGCCAATGGCTCAGTGTTTGAACTCAAGCGCCTCGGTATCTGGCCTTTGCTTGCAGACCTGGGCACGGCGATAACCGATATTCATGTCTCGGATCGCGGCCATTTCGGCATGACAGAACTCAACTCCGAGCAGTTTGCGCTGGACTCCCTCGGCCAGGTGGTGGAACTCGAGCGGGTCGGCCAGCGGCTGTTTGGCGCCATCGGCAAGAGTGATATCCAGCTTTATTGCCCGGCGCGTCTCGAGAAGCTGCAAACCTCGGCTGCGGGCCATAGTTTGACCCTCAGTAACGGTCAGCGGCTTTCCTGCCGCTTATTGCTGGCGGCAGATGGGGTTAACTCCTCGGTGCGTGCCCAGCAGCAACAGGCGTTGCAGCAGTTTGAGTTTGGTCAGAGCGCGGTTATCGCCAATGTTGCTACCGACAAGCCCCATAATGGCATGGCCTGGGAGCGCTTCACCGAGCACGGCCCGCTGGCTTTGCTGCCTATGGGCGACAGCGACGGCCAGGCCCGGCTCTCTCTGGTGTGGGCCTTGCCCCATGAAGAGGCCGAGCGGGTGCAAGCTTTGCCGCAGGCCGAGTTTTTGCAGCAGCTGCAACAGGCCTTCGGTTATCGGGCCGGGCGTTTTGTGGCCGTGGGGGAGCGTCACCGTTACCCACTGAGTCTCTCTTACATGCCAAGACCCATCTATCACCGCACGCTTTATTTGGGCAATGCCGCCCAGACTCTGCACCCGATAGCCGGGCAGGGCTTTAATCTGGGGCTCAGGGATCTGGTCACTGTACTGGAAACGCTGGAGCCGGTATTGGCCAAAGGCACTGACCCAGGCGCAGCCCAGGTGCTGCATGCCTATCATGCCGCCCGTGAGCAGGACAGACGCCAGACCATCAACAATATTGAGTTTCTGGTGCGCGGTTTTTCCAACAACTACTGGCCGCTGGTGGCCGGACGTAATTTGGGACTCAGGATCCTCTCCTGGTGTCCACCTCTCAAGACCCCGGTGGCCCACAGAGCCATGGGGTGGCACAGGCAATCGGCTGCTTGTTTCTTTTCCAGGAGTCAGTGACGATGAATTTCCAAAGCTATGATGTGGCCGTGGTGGGCGGCGGTATGGTGGGACTGGCAACGGCCTGCGGTTTGGAGCAGGCCGGGCTCAAGGTGGTGGTGATAGATGCCGCCGGTGCCGCGCCGGTCGAGGGCGCGCCGCGCCTGAGGGTCAGTGCCATCAATAAGGCCAGCCAGGCGCTGCTCGAACACTTGGGGGCCTGGGCCTATCTGGATAAGTCCCGCCTCGGGCCATACAGCAAGATGGATGTCTGGGAAAAAGACGGCATGGGGCGCATTCAGTTTGATGCCCAGAGCCAGTGTGAGACTTCCCTTGGCACCATAATCGAAAACGATGCCATTCACTATGCCCTGGCCCAACGGGCCGCAGAGCTGGAACAGCTGACACTGCTGGAACACACCCGGCTCGAACGTATCGCCTTTGGTGAGCGTGAAGCCTGGCTGACGCTGGATAACGGCGATAACCTCAGTGCCGCCCTGGTGGTGGCTGCCGATGGCGCCAACTCCTGGGTTCGTCAGCAGTGCCAGATCCCACTGACTTTTTGGGATTACGGCCATCACGCCATAGTCGCCAGCATTCGCACTCAGTTGCCCCATGGTGACTGTGCCCGTCAGGTGTTCAGTGCCGATGGCCCGCTGGCGTTTCTGCCGCTTTATGAGAGCGACCTCTGTTCCATCGTCTGGTCGGTGCCGCCGCAAAAGGCCGAAGCCTTGCAGGCGCTGGATGATGAGGCCTTCTCCCGGGCGCTGACCGCCGCCTTCGATGGCCGCCTGGGCCTGTGTCAGCTGGAGAGTGAACGCCGGAGTGTTCCGCTGCGGATGCGTTATGCGCGCCATTTCGCCCGCCATCGTTTGTTGTTGGCCGGCGATGCGGCGCACACCATACATCCGTTGGCGGGGCAGGGGGTTAACCTGGGATTCCTCGATGCCGGCGCCATAGTGGAAACCGTGGCGGCATTGCACGGTGAAGGCAAGGATATCGGCGCTTATGACGAGCTGCGCGCCCTTGAGCGCTGGCGCAAGGCCGAGGCGATGGAGATGATAGCCGCCATGGAGGGGTTCAAGCGGTTGTTTGCCGGCAGTAATCCTTTGAAGAAGGCGATTCGCGATCTCGGTCTCAACCTGGTGGACAATGTCGCTGGGCTGAAAACTGTGTTCATGCAACAGGCCATGGGACACAAATTCAAGCTGCCGCGTCTGTGCCGTCCTGAATAATCTTCATCCCCGGTTAGCCGTATGTGAAGGAAAACGCCCAAAAACAGTCGCCTTTGGGCGTTTTTTATACATACGCTGTGATTTACTGTAAAAAAATTACAGGCAAACCATGAGAAAAATTAATCCATAATAGTTCGGATTAGAAAAATCACTTGTATACAAATTTGTGACGCAGGGTATAATTTCGCTGCATTTTAACTCAGTGTTGCCCCTGGGTGACACTGTAAAGCCCCGACTAGAAGGGATAACAATGGCTAATAAAACTGTACTCTTTAACAAGCACTTGGAAGCCAATGCCAAGATGGTTGATTTTCATGGTTGGGAGATGCCACTCAACTATGGTTCGCAGATAGAAGAACATCACGCAGTGCGTCAGGACGCCGGTATGTTCGACGTCTCCCATATGACGGTTGTTGATGTCAGCGGCAGCGACGCCAAAGCCTTCCTGCGTAAACTGCTGGCCAACGATATCGCCAAACTCAAGGTTTCCGGCAAGGCGCTGTACAGCGGCATGCTGAACCATGAAGCCGGGGTGATTGACGATCTGATCACTTATTATCTCGATGACACCCATTACCGGGTTGTCGTCAACTCAGCCACCCGCGACAAAGATCTCGCCTGGATTGCCGAGCAGTCCAAGCCCTATGATGTCACAGTGACAGAGCGTCCTGAGCTGGCGATGATTGCCGTGCAGGGCCCTAACGCCAAGGCCAAAGCCGCCACTGTGTTCACTGCCGAGCAAAACGCGGCCGTTGAAGGCATGAAGCCTTTCTTCGGTGTGCAGGCGGGCAACCTGTTTGTGGCTACCACAGGTTACACAGGTGAAGAAGGTTACGAAATTACCGTGCCAGCCGAAGAAGCCGAAGCTCTGTGGCAAGCGCTGTTCGATGCCGGTGTTAAGCCATGTGGTCTGGGCGCCCGCGATACGCTGCGCCTGGAAGCCGGGATGAACCTCTACGGTCAGGACATGGACGAAACCATTAACCCATTGGCCGCCAATATGGGCTGGACCATTGCCTGGGAGCCGAGCGATCGTGACTTTATCGGTCGTGAAGCCCTGACCGCCATCAAAGCGGCCGGAGCCGACAAGTTTATTGGCCTGGTGATGGAGCAAAAAGGCGTGCTGCGCCACGGCATGCCGGTATTCTTTACCGATGCCAACGGCCAAGAGCAGGAAGGCGTGATCACCAGCGGTACATTCTCACCGACATTGGGCTATTCTATTGCGATGGCCCGGGTACCGAACTCCATTGGGGATACGGCCGAAGTCGAAATGCGCAAGAAGCGCGTCGCTGTTAAAGTAGTGGCGCCAGGCTTTGTGCGTAACGGTAAACAAGCATTCTAAAACACGGGAAAGGAACAAGAATAATGAGCAATATTCCAAGCGAACTGAAGTACGCTTCTTCTCACGAATGGATCCGCAAGGAAGAAGACGGTAGCTACACAGTCGGTATCACTGAACATGCGCAGGAGCTGCTGGGTGATATGGTTTTCGTTGAATTGCCGGAAGTAGGCGACACTGTCAGCGCCTCTGAGGATTGCGCTGTGGCCGAGTCTGTTAAGGCCGCTTCAGATATCTATGCCCCTCTGTCCGGTGAAGTGATTGCCATCAACGAAGCGCTGGAAGACAGCCCTGAGCTGGTCAACAGCGATGCATTCGGTGACGGCTGGTTCTTCCGTATCATGCCTTCTGACCTGTCTGAGCTGGATAACCTGCTGGATGCCGAAGGATATCAGGCTGTCATCGACGAAGAATAAGCGTCGCTGAAAAACGAAGCCCTCCGGGGCTTCGTTTGTTTTACCACTAAATAAAGAGACTGGTACACCGCCTCCCTACGGCTGGATACCGGCGAACATGGAACAAGGTTAATCATGACCAAGCAAACCCTCACTCAGTTAGAGCAGCACGAACTCTTTATCCGTCGTCATATCGGCTCCGACGCCCTGCAGCAGCAAGAGATGCTGAATTATGTTGGCGCCGAGTCACTGGAAGATCTGACGGCGCAGATAGTACCGGAGTCGATTCGTCTGAACCGGGATCTGGCCGTGGGCGAAGCCTGTGGCGAAGCCGAAGGTCTGGCCTATATCAAGAGTCTGGCCAAGCAGAACAAGGTATTCAAGAGCTACATAGGCATGGGCTACTACGGCACTGAAGTGCCTAACGTCATTTTGCGCAATGTGCTGGAAAACCCGGGTTGGTACACGGCTTATACCCCATACCAGCCGGAAATCGCCCAGGGTCGTCTGGAAGCGGTACTGAATTTCCAGCAGATGTCTATGGACCTCTCAGGCCTGGATCTGGCCTCCGCCTCGCTGCTGGACGAAGCCACTGCCGCCGCCGAAGCCATGGCGCTGGCCAAGCGGGTATCCAAGGCCAAGAAAGCCAATATCTTCTTCGTTGCCGATGACGTGTTCCCGCAGACGCTGGATGTGGTCAAGACCCGCGCCGAATGCTTTGGTTTTGAAGTCGTCGTAGGCCCCGCCGAGGAAGCGCTCAATCATGAACTCTTTGGTGCCCTGTTCCAGTACAGCGGCAAGACAGGCGAGCTGAACGATCAGCGTGAACTCTTTGCCAAGCTGCGTGAGCAGAAAGCGATTGTGGCTGTTGCCGCAGATATCATGTCGCTGGTATTGCTCAAGTCTCCCGGTAGCCTGGGCGCCGACGTGGTCTTTGGCAGCGCGCAGCGTTTCGGCGTGCCTATGGGGTATGGTGGCCCGCACGCCGCTTTCTTTGTGACCCGTGACGAGCACAAGCGTTCCATGCCTGGCCGTATCATAGGCGTTTCCAAAGATAGCCGCGGCAACACAGCGCTGCGGATGGCGATGCAAACCCGTGAGCAGCATATCCGCCGCGAAAAGGCTAACTCGAATATCTGTACCGCGCAGATCCTGCTGGCCAACATGGCCTCTTTCTACGCTGTATACCATGGCCCACAAGGGCTGAAGACCATAGCCGAGCGTATCCACCGCCTGACCGATATTCTCGCCGCCGGCCTCAAGGCCAAGGGCGTTGAGCTGGTCAACGCTAGCTGGTTCGACACTCTGACCTTCAAAGTGGCCGACAAAGACGCCGTGCTGGCCCGCGCCATTGCCGCCGAGAGCAACCTGCGTATCGATGTCGAAGGCACTTTGGGTGTCAGCCTGGATGAAACCACGACTGCTGATGATCTGGCGGCCCTGTTCGATATCATTCTGGGCGCCGGTCATGGCCTGGATGTGGCGGCTCTGGATGCTGAAATCCTTGCCAAGGGCAGTGAGTCCATCCCTGCGGCGCTGCTGCGTGATGAGGCTATTCTGACGCATCCAACCTTCAACAGCTTCCACAGCGAAACCGAGATGCTGCGCTACATCAAGCGTCTTGAAAACAAAGACCTGGCGCTGAACCACTCGATGATCTCTCTGGGTTCATGCACCATGAAGCTGAACGCTACCGCCGAGATGCTGCCAATCAGCTGGCCGGAATTTGCCAACCTGCATCCTTTCTGCCCGCTGGATCAAGCCAAGGGCTATGAAAAGCTGCTCAATGAGCTGTCAGACTATCTGGTGGAAATCACCGGCTATGACGCCATGTGCCTGCAGCCCAACTCGGGTGCATCCGGCGAATACGCCGGTCTGTTGGCCATCAAGAAGTACCATGAATCCCGCGGCGAGGGGCACCGCAATGTTTGTCTGATCCCTCAGTCGGCTCACGGTACCAACCCGGCTTCGGCGCAGATGGCCGGTATGAAGATAGTGGTTGTGGCCTGTGACAAGCGCGGCAACGTGGACATGGAAGATCTGCGCGCCAAGGCGGCCGAAGTGGCGGGCAACCTATCCTGCATCATGATCACTTATCCTTCCACCCACGGCGTGTATGAAGAAACCGTCTCGGAGATCTGTGAGGTTATTCATCAACACGGTGGCCAGGTGTATCTGGACGGTGCCAACATGAATGCCCAGGTGGGTGTGACCACTCCCGGCTTTATCGGCGCGGACGTTTCCCACCTCAACCTGCACAAGACCTTCGCCATTCCTCATGGCGGCGGTGGTCCAGGCATGGGCCCTATCGGCGTAAAAGCGCATTTGGCTCCTTTCGTTGCCGGTCATACTCTGGTTAAGCCGGGCCGCGAAAGCGACAACAACGGTGCCGTTTCTGCCGCGCCATACGGCAGCGCCAGCATACTGCCAATCAGCTGGATGTACATTAAGCTGCTGGGCGCCAAGGGCCTGCGTGAATCAACCCAGAACGCCATGCTCAACGCCAACTATGTGATGAAGAAGCTGTCAGAGCACTATCCAGTGCTGTACCGCGGCCGTAACGACCGTGTGGCTCACGAGTGCATTATCGATCTGCGCCCGCTGAAAGAAGCCTCCGGCGTCACCGAAATGGATGTTGCCAAGCGTCTCAACGACTACGGCTTCCACGCTCCGACCATGAGCTTCCCGGTTGCCGGAACCCTGATGATCGAGCCGACCGAGTCTGAGTCCAAGGCCGAACTGGACAGATTTATCGAAGCCATGGTGGCCATCCGCAGCGAAATCGCCCGGGTCGAAGCCGGTGAGTGGCCTGCGGACAATAATCCGCTGCACAATGCGCCACACACGCTAGCCGACATCATGGATCCCGCCTTCGACAGCCGTCCATACGATCGCGAACTGGCGGTATTCCCTAATGCCACAGTCAAGGCCAACAAGTTCTGGCCGACCGTGAATCGTATTGATGATGTGTATGGGGATAGGAATTTGTTTTGTGCCTGTGTGCCCATGTCTGAGTACGAATAACATGGCTACTTGGCCTCGATAATACGGCTTCATCCAATCATTTTCGCTGCTCATTTACTCAAGTAAACTGCGCGGCGAAAATGATCGGCTTCATTGTCTTCTCTTCGGCAGTGACGCCATGGTTGCGGCTTGGACTCGCTACTGCGGCGTTAAATCTTGGCGCCAGTGCTCATTGACATTAGTCAACTGCGCGCTGGCGCCATCGATTTGCCTAGCATTAGCTTCGTCAGCAATGCAATTATGGTTTAGTGGAGCACATTAGTTAGGGCTTCATCCAATCATTTTCGCTGCTCATTTACTTAAGTAAACTGCGCGGCGAAAATGATCGGCTTCATTGTCTTCTCTTCGGCAGTGACGCCATGGTTGCGGCTTGGACTCGCTACTGCGGCGCTGAACCGTATCTGAAATTCCCCCTCTAGTCCTGCGAAAAATACGATGCATTGACCACACTGCAACATCTCTAGTTACGGAATTATCTGGGGATTCCCTAGCCAAAGGTGTTATGTACTTTGGAGAACATATGGAAGTAGTTACTATTGAACAGCATGTCTCAGAATATCCAAATCCGTTTTATTTGAAGCAAGGTGATAAAGTCGAACAGGGTGAAATAGATGACGAATTTCCCAATTGGATTTTTATAACCAATGACGCAGGTGAGCAGGGTTGGGCTCCAGTTCAATATATAGAAAAGGTTGAGGGCAGCTCCGTGGGTATCATGCTTCAAGATTATGACAATGTTGAGCTCAATACTGCCATCGGTGAAAAACTGTCAGTGCTGTTTGAACTCAATTCGTGGTATCGAGTCTCTAGGTCAATGGGCGAGATAGGGTGGGTACCAGTACGCTCAGTACAGCGTACGAAATAAGGTGTCATACGTCACTTGTCCCTACGCTGGTACGGCCTCTTTACACGGTGTTATGCCTTTTTAAGATATAAGTATATGGAGATAAAATTATGCCAAAGCTAGAGAAAATAGATCACATCCATATTTATGCGCCAGATCGTTTGAGTGCGGAGCAATGGTACAAAGAAGTATTGGGGTTCAATCGAGTTGAGTCACTTGAACGTTGGTTTTTAGAAGGTGGACCATTAACAATTGAAAATGGTGGTGTTCACATTGCACTCTTTGAATCAGACACCTTGGTAAATACGACCGTGGCGTTTTCTGTGGATTCTACAAACTACGAAGAGTGGAAAGCGCAGCTTGGTAATCATGGTGTTGATTTCAAAGAAAGTGATCATGCTCTGTCATGGTCTATTTATTTTAGCGATCCATATGGTAATCCGTATGAAATTACTAGTTATGAATACGAAGAAATCAAAAAACAAAGGCACCCATCGTTAGCTGAATAAAGGCTCTAGTTGCCGGTGTTGCTGATAGCATGGTGTTTCTAGAGAGAACATCATTCTTCAATCCCTTTGTGGACCATTCGGCATGAAGTGAATACAAAGAGGATGTTCAAAAGCTAAAAGTGGTTCCAAAATCGAACTAGAAGTACAATTTCAAACCTATCTCGCAAAACAACCATTCCGGTTCATCTTATAGTTAATGAACCATTGAGTCATCCAATATCTAACTGTATATTTGTAGCGTTTATAATTATGGGTTTTTAATATGAAAACAAAAATTTTTATTTTTCTGTTATTTTTTAATTTGGCAGGGTGTGTATCAACAGAATCCGGACGAGTTTTCACTATGAGTGATAATGTACATCCGGAAGAAGTTCATAGTATATCACTGCAAAAAGAAAAGGTTTTCAAATTTAAAATAGCAAATTTAAGTAGAGAAGAAGTAGAAGATAGGATACTTATTGAGTTAAGGAATAATCTATCAAAATCCTTCTCTTCAAAGTCAATTCCAGTAGTTGAAAAAACTGACACTTTTGAAAGTACAATCAAGATGCTATCGAAAAACAGTAAAATTAGACTAAATTCAGAACTCAACTGGAATGTATCAAAAGTTGGTTTGGCAATGTCATTCAAGACTATTCAGAGTTATGAATCCAGAAAGGCTATTGCATATCAAGACTATATTTTTAAATTTAAGTTTAACTACAGTGAGGATAATGACCTATTAACTTTAAAGGTAGAGTACCCTGATGAGTACCGACAGCGTTCAGGTAATATGGGAAGTATGCCAATTATTGTTCCCCCATTCTCCACAGAACAGCTTCAGCAACAAATAGAAGATTCATTTAATGATATAAACATTACAAGAATTGGTTACTTTAAAGAAAAAATTATCAAAGGTAGTTTTATAGCAGACTATCAAGATGATTCTGTCTATGCCAATTTCATTCAATTAAGAGTCAACAATACGACAGAACATAAAATAGAAAAAACAGCAACCATTCATCTGAGCAAAGGTGACATGCATTATGTAACTAATGTAAGTGTGTATCCTTATCGTGATATTAAAAGTAAAGTTGTCTATGAAAGCTATTTGAAAAGCGTGCATTGGCTAAACAGTGATGGCACAACAGATTTTGATGATTTCCCCTCACAGAATGACATTCAAAAAATGTTAAAGGATATTGTTAATAGTTAAATACTTCGATATCAAAAATTATTAAAACACCTATTGGCGAAAGGCTAGCTAACTCTATAGTCTTTCGCTAACTTACTAGCAAGCCAGGGCGGGTAAATATAGTCATAGAATGTCGTTATACTGGAGTAAATGGAAAACTGAATCCTGTTAGGGTCGCCACGGCTCTGGCTTTACAAAGCGCTGTAAGTGGCTTCAGCGTATCATCTGGCTCTTTGAATACATGGCTAAAGTCGGTCGTCAGCTTGAGCCTGTTATCGATGGGTAAGCGGTTCAATATGGCTGCGCTTGTTGTGACGGAGAATGTATCCGGTATCATCGACCAGTTATTAAATAATCCCTGGCTTCAAAGTGCAATCCTTGTGGCATGTTCCGCCATTCATTGTCGCCAAAGGGTAATAGTTCAGGTGTTTTTACTCAGTATCCCCGCCCGTATCTGCCGTTCAATACTGCTATAGTCTGAGTCCTCCAGGGGTTTGCTTATTCCAGCGCGAATAGGGTTCAGGTCAACATAAACCATGCAGGCCAACAGGTTACATCACCCAGCAGTAAAAAGGTGATTGAAGAACAATGACCGGGGTGGTTGACTGGTGGGTTACAAGCTGGTAGTGCTGGTGTTAACAAGGAGGTGTAAAGTGAAAAAAATATTTCTTTTACTGATGGCGGTTTTACCATTTTCATCAATGGCTACTCAGAACTATTTGTGCTCAAGTTGTACAAATGATGCTAGTGCGCGACAGTTTGCTGTTAAAAATTTTACGCCACGTCTGAATTGTTACCCGGAAGACAGAACTCAACCCATGACACCAGATAACATGATTTGTGGCTCAACGAGCAATAAAATAGCCCTGGTCAATCCAAATACCGGTGTTGTTTATAGTTTCAGTGTAGGGCATGGGTTTGATGGGATATCTTATGAAGCGACAACTTGGCCTTTTGCTATAACATCAGAAAAAAAGTCTCTTTTGTCAGATGCCGGGCTAGCCTATGGAGCCTTAAAAAAATCAGTTGTAGAACAAAATAAAATTCGTCGAGACGAGATTGGTATTATCTCAGCAGGAATTAATCAAGTTGGATTATATGATAGTAATCAGGATAGCAGTTCTGGTGTTTCAAGCGGTTGTCCAACCGATACTGCACTTGCTGCTATAGTTGATCCAAATAAATTAACGGATATAGAAAATAAATTAAAGTCAGATATAGTTAACGGTACTCCCCTTTTGAAAAATGTTCACGCTGTATTGAGTAAGAATGGATCGTCAGTCGATATAAATGATGTACAAGTAAATCTCAGTAATCGGCTGGGAACAGTAGGTCTTAAATATACAAGTAAAGATCCATCCTTATCACTTCAGTTCGGCTTTAGGCAGTCTGAGGGTGGTGAGTTTATGACAGATTACCTTTTATTTGACTTAAGGATTATGAAAAATGACAACATTGCAGCTACACCAATAATTGATTTAACATTGAATGATCTTTCGGTAGTCGCTGGAGGCTATACTTTAGCACAGTTGAAGGGGAAAAATGGTCCTCTCGCTTTTACTGACCCCTGCATTCTTAGCAAGTTAAAAACATTACGTGAAAGTGGTGACTTTAGGAATTCATCAGGTGGTCCCTCCAACTTCAGCAATATTGGTGAAAATACCGGCGGACCTAGTGGCGGCGGATACCAAACTTGTACGGTTTATTTCTATCAGGGTGGGGCTCTAAAATACGTATTTAGAGTACCAGTTAATGAATGTTAAATCTGATATTTTTATTTAGGCTGGCTTTTATTTTTCATAAGAGCCAGCTATCCCTATCATATTGCTTTAAAAGCTTGGGCTGTTTCTTGTCCGTTGAAATAGGTGATGTTTTACGGAAACCCTCCTTCTCTCGCTAACCTCTTCCAATGTAGCACCTTGCCCCTTGAACAAACGACTAAGGCCCTCTCATCATCAATGGGGCGTTTAAGCTGTTCAATATGCCTCCTGTGCTCACGGTAATGTGGCCGCACTTGTCATGGCTGGCACCCGGTAGAACCTGTAGAACGCAGGGGCAGGATTGATGATGTCGTTAGAGTTCAAATTTCCGCTAAGAAAGCATTGCAGAAGGCTGCTTGTAGCATTTATCCTGAACCTTACTCAAATGATATCAATACTTTACATAGCTAAGTATTGAGCACGGTTTTATACAAGGAACAGGACTAATGGAAACAGATGTGCTGGAGATTTTGCAGAACTTCCACTCTGATGGGCTTTTTGTTGCTCCCAACATACCCAGCAAGAAAGCTAAAAATGCCAGTGCGTGTTATGGCATGCCTGCGTCAGTCAATATTTATGCCATAGTCGATTCAACGGTTTTTGGTTCTGCGAAAAATGGTCTGGCATTTACATCTGAAGGGTTGTTTTGGAAAAATGACTGGACAACAACATCTGCAAAAAACCACATGTCGTGGGAAGAGTTGATAAATACCAGTCAAGAGCATGCCGTTGACGGTTCCGAGCTGTGGTTGGGGCAAGACTGTGCTTTTGGTATGGCGGGTTCCGGGATGAAGCCTGCGGTTTTATTGAAACTATTGGAAAAACTGGCCCAAAAGATACAAGGCAATACAGGGACGACAGAAACTGCTGAAGTTTCGAATGTGGCACAAGCCAAGGTTACTCCGGTAGCAGATGCAAATGGTGAAGCTTCTGTCGGCAACACTGCTTCGGCGAGCGTTACTGCTGAAAATCTTCCCCCTGAAGGCGTTACAACCGAGAGTGTTACTCCGGCAGCAGATGCAAATGGTGACGTATCTATCACCAATACAGCTCCGGCGGGCGGCAAAGCTGAAAGCGCTGCCCCCGCGAGCCTTACGCCTGAAAAGCCGCTGCAGGAATCCAGTCCCAAGCCTGCTTTTGAAGGTAGCTATCAGCGGGAATACTTGGATATAGTTAACGCTGTGGCCAAGAGGCATCGTCTATCCCAGCAAATCCAAATCGCGCCGGCTATCAAAGTCCACAAAGTCAGAAAAGTCATCGAGATATCAGAGGGTAAAATCGAACCTTACGATATCCTGATGATTGTGGATAACACCTTTATGCAAACAACCAAAGATTTTCTGGTTGTGACTCCTCATGCCATTTGGGCTAAAGGTACGCTAAGAAAGGTAGAGAGCTTTTCCTTAAGTGAAATTCGTAGTATTCGCTGTGATAAAAAAACGCTCTTTATCAATGATTATGACTTCCAGTACTTGGATCAGTTTTCTGAAAACGAAGTTTTGATACTGACGAATATGCTCGAAGAGCTAGTGGTCGCATTGCGTAAGTCTGACTCCGTATCGGATACTGACGAGCAGCTTGAATTACCCGCTGCTTTGGATACTTTGTTATCCAACATATACGAAGTGGTATTGGATGATGTTGTTTCCGGCTTGAGGGACAAGGGATACCCCGAAAACAAACAGTTGGTTACTTCGATGGCGGAATGTTGTTTTAGTACCTTTTTCATTGTTGACTCCCACTTAAAATATCGGCATCAGGATACAGCTGAATTGGTGGGGCAATACTTACTCGCTCAAACATTGTCTGGCTTATTTGCGTTAATGAGCGTAGAGCGGTTATGGCGCCGTACAGAGGTGAAATCCACCTATGTGATGATGCAATGCTCTGTGATCATTCGGACATGTCAGTACTTTGAAAGACAAGGAATAGCGTTACGACCGAACCAAAACTGGTATTTGCAGCTTTTTCAAACTGTGATGGACGCCAATACCCTGGAACAAGGTGCAGAGTTAATTGACCGGGAGATGGGTAACCTCAGTGCCGATAGACAATTAGCCATTGATTGTGCCTTCAAGAGTGGTAAGGGGGTTAGGGAAATGTTGTGTGATGCTCTTTGACCGGTTCCAGTTGTTCTCAATAGGTGTGAGTCAAGCCTACATTAACGTATGAAACAGCGCATTTCAGTCTTGTCCTAATGCGAAAAAGTGGTTACCAGTTAGGCGGTGGATTATTCGCCTCTTAACTGGTAGTACAGTAGAAATAGACATGCCTATGTATAAGCGTTGAGTTAAAGATGGCATCACTGCCAACATTAAAACGACGCAACCACTACTTAAATGAGTCATGGTTCTAGCTGCCAAGGTACTTAAAGGTAAGCACTTTTAATGATGAGTCATTGGCATCTAAGCCGGTTTGGGCTCGTTCAGGTGATAAATGAATACAAAAGTCAAATTTTCAGGCAGGGTAGGGTTATAAAAATGATAAATGTCTATGTGGTATTTCTATTTGCCTGTTTTTCAAAAGTTTTTATGCTTTAGTTTCCCCATTCCAAGGATTTAGTCTGCTAAGCCCTCCTTCTGGAAATATTTGCTATTTCTCTCACAACAACTTGAATCCCATGCCAAAGCTGACTAGCTTTGTGTGATGCAATGGAAGGCGGGATAGTCTGGCTCGCCGGTATGCGGTAACAGATAGGGAGAGGCTGTTTATGTTTAATCGAGTGTTGAGTCGGGTGTGGTTGGGTACAAGATCCTTTGGCAATAAGGCGGCCGTCAGTGCCAAGCGCTTTTGGGCTTATCTGCCTATCCATGTGTCTATCTTGGTCTCTGTGAGTGTGCTGAGCGCCTGTAATTCGGATTCACAAGAGGTGGTGCTCAATCCTGTCGACACGGCCAAGATGCAGCAGACGGTGGAACAACTGGCCAAGGAGATGCTGGTGCCCGGCGCAGTGGTGATTCTGCGAACGCCAAGGGGCGATTTTAAAACCGCCTATGGGGTAACCCGTTATGGCGGCAATGAAGCGACCGATTTTGACCAGCATGTCAGGGTGGGATCCAATACCAAGACCTGGGTCGGTACCGTGATTTTGCAGATGGTGCAACAAGGGCGATTGCAACTGAATGACACTGTCTCCATGTTTCTCAACAATGTGCCAAACGGTGAGTTGATCACCATAGAGCATTTGCTTACGATGCGCAGTGGCCTTTTCAACTACACCACCACACTTGAGTTGAATCAGACGCTTGATGAGCAGCCAACCAAGGTGTGGACTCAGAATGAGCTACTGGCAATGAGTTTTGCCCATAGGCCTGGTTTTGCCCCCGGCAGCGCATTTGAATACTCCAATACCAATACCGTCTTGCTGGGACTGATTGCCGAGCAAATCGATGCCAAGCCGCTGGCGACTGTGATGCAGCAGAGGTTGTTTGCTCCCTTGGGGCTTGAGCGGACTCTGTTTCCCGATATCCATTCGAATACTCTTCCCACGCCCTTGGCGCGGGGTTATATGTATGGCACCAATGTGTTGACTATGGATCCACCCTATATGCTGCCCGAAAAGATGCAGCGAGAAGCCCGAGAGGGCATTCTGGCACCCATAGATCAAAC
This sequence comes from Shewanella chilikensis, assembly GCF_037953065.1. Classification (NCBI taxonomy): domain Bacteria; kingdom Pseudomonadati; phylum Pseudomonadota; class Gammaproteobacteria; order Alteromonadales; family Shewanellaceae; genus Shewanella; species Shewanella chilikensis. Next base: position 884,698 of record NZ_CP149966.1, read on the forward strand.
CGAGGCCAATCCTTCCTGGGGCTGGGCGGCCGGCGCCGGGATTTCCAGCGCCAATGAGTTGGCAACCTGGGTAGAAGCTTTGGTTGCCGGAGAACTGCTGAATGCCGATTGGCAGCGAAGGCGTCTGGATAGTGTCAGGCCGATAGATCCCGAGAATCCCAACACTGCCTATTACGGCTTGGGGATCGCCAAGTTTGGCAACCTCTATGGGCATACAGGTGAGCTGCCCGGCTATAACTCTTTTATGGGGCATGATCCTGTTAACAAGGTGACTCTGGTGGTTTGGACTAACCTGGCACCGGCTGTGGATGGCAAAGATCCGGCTACCAGCATAGCGGCGGCCCTAATTAATATGCTCTATATTCCCTGAATATTGCTTATCTGCATAATGCACTGATAAACAACCTGTAGCAGCATAGTGATTATGGTTACCTATGTGTCGGCATTGACTGAGGAAATTCTTATACCTTTTAAGGGGAATCGAGTCTGGCAATATATTTCAAAAGGATTCGAAAATGTCTCTTGTGTATTCTTCTTTTTATTTTTCGGTGACTAATATCGTTCCTGGTAAATTGTGTTGAGTTTTTAAAAATATGCACGAAGTCAGCATTGGCTGTAATTATCCGCTGAAGCTGGATGATTTTTGCTGATCTTAACTTTATATTTTATCAATACTTTGAATTTAAAGACATTTTTCGTAAAGATACTGTGTGTTGTTGTTTTTCGCCAACTCAAGCGTGCTATGATTTTTAATTAATTAAATCAGTAGGTTAAGTTTGTTTGCTAGCTTTGTGTGCAGTGTATAGGTTGTTCATTCAATGGGAACGTTGAATTTTCTGGTTGAAGCACGCTGAACTATTGTTTGCTTTTCAAACTTAAGTTCCATTTTCCTCGTTAAATCTTTATTCGGTTAATAAATATTTAATTTAAAATTAAGTTTAAATTAATGTTCGTGTGTTGGTGGGTTGTTTTTAATGTTGATTGTATTTACCTTATTTGTCTGAATTGTGATCTTATTTACAAAGTAAATTTTTTTATTTTCCTATTCTAATATTTGGTACTCATTTCGTAGTACCTCTTACGCATTAGGGGAAAATAATGAGAAAAATAAAGAAATACCAGATGGTGATGATAATTGCTGCAGCATTAGGCGTGTCGGCCTGTGGCAGTGACGGTAAGGATGGAAAACCGGGTGATCCCGGAACCCCAGGTATTCCCGGTACGCCTGGAGAGCCGCCAGTAGTGACTACATCTGCGGTTGCCAAGGTGCTGGACTGGCACTTTGGTGATGGTCTGGTCAATGTCGAGTTTACCGTTGAAAACCAAGATGGTGTACCCGTTGAAGATTTAGATAAGGTCGAATTGTTGTCTACTGTAACCAATGCGCAGGGCCTCCTTGCCGATACAGTAACAATGACTTATTTTGCCGGAGAGTCTAACTCCAAGGGGACTTTGACTCACCAAGGTGACGGGGTTTATACCTTGTCTATGCCCCGTGAAGGCGTGACATCTGAATCAGTGGGAATAGGCTATATTCGTCCGGGGAATGGTAACAATGGTATGCCGCGTACTAAGCGGGTAATGCTGACTCAAACAGATCAATATGCCCAGGTCAGTACTACAGAAGATGCCAAATGTGTGGCATGTCATGGTGAATTTACTGCAGCGACAGGTAATTCCACTTGGGGATGGCACCAACACCATCACGCCTTAAATAATGATCAAGAAGTAGTAATTGTTGAAGCTTGTTTGAGTTGCCATACCCAGACCGAGAAAAAAGATGGTGGCTATGCGTTAAATACTTTGGCAATGATAGGTCACGGGAAAATGTCTGATGGCGAGGGAGGTAAGGTTTCCAAAGGTCATGCGGCTTTATGGGGGAATTACTCCATGGACATGAAGCGTTGCTCTACCTGTCATGCCGATGATGTTCAGTTCACAGCTTCGATTAATGGTTGCGTGACTTGTCACATTCGCCTATTTGATGCTGATCGAGTTGGTAATGTTGATCATACCGGCTTTACTGATGCCTCATGCCAGACCTGTCATGGACCCGATGGTTATATGTATGCTCATAAAAATGGTGCGGTGCGGGATGAAGCCCTTAACCGTTACCACTTTGAGCTAATCTCAGTACAGCGCTCCGCCGATAAGAGTCAAATTGAAGTCACGGTAAAAGCGACCGATGCCGATGGTAAATCCGTGGATATTGCTGCTATCAGTGATGCGACTCCCCGTGGTTGGGCAACCATTGTCAAACATGGTGAAGCTGTACTGCCTGGTCGTGATGAAGGCCATGTGGCTCGTTCTACCGGAGGCGTTACCAACGAGGATGGTTCGTATACCTATACCATTGAACATGCCGCGCCATACCAAGATGGTGAAGTTTTGCTAGGGGGCGTGGATGGCCGAATCTCCTATGCCGATGGTAATGCACCTATTACCGTATCCAATATCAAAGAGGTGCGCCGTACCAGCTCTGATGGTATGAAGTGTCTCAACTGTCATACCGAGGGCTTGCAAGGTCATGGTGGGCAGCGCGGTGGCTTCGACCTGGGCGGTGATGCCTGTACCCAATGTCACAGTGCTTACAACTGGGCACCGGGTAAACAGGGCGAAGACTATCCTATGGCTTGGGGGCCTTTGGTGCACAACATGCACTTTGGTGATTACAAGGTTAAACGTGGCGTGAATGATATGCCTACTACAGACAAGAACAAGAAGGTGGAATGTGTGGCTTGTCATACTGGTGAAATCAATCTGGATAAGGTCGCGCCGGCAGTAGTGCTTAACGGGCTTGATGAAAACAGTGTCTATGGTATTACCGCCATTTCTGCGAATTGTGTGGCATGTCATAGCACTCCGGCCGCCAAGGCTCACATGAGTACCCAAGGTGGTGACTTTAATGTGGCCATCACGCCTTCTGGTGTTCACCAAGGCGAAAAGGTTGAGTTCAAGGTATTCGATCCGGCTCCGATCGTTGAATCTTGCTCTGTGTGTCATACCCCTGCGAGGATGGCTGAGGCCCATCAGTATTAACTGGTAGGATAGAGGCTAATAGGCCCGGGACAGCATCCGGAATTTCCCACTTTCCGATGACGCTGAACCGGGTCTTTTATTACTGTGACTTTTTGATAAATGTTTGAACTATTGAAGTAATCTTGACCGTTAGAGTCAGCTACAGGTGTTTGCAGTGTATGCTGAAACAAGATAACACCGGACTTAAGCATTTTGGCGGTGTTATCTAAGTAGTTAAAGCATTGGCCGGGATGACAGTATCGGCAATCATCTGCCTGAGCCACTTGTGGGCTGAATCCTGGTTGAAATGCTTGTGCCACAACAACACGTAAGCGCCTGGCACCAGATCTATTGGCACTTCCAACGTTGCCAACTCAACATGTTGCAGTGCTTGGGCTGCATATTTGGCCGGGGCGCATAGTAGCAATTCGCTATGGCGGCACAGCTCAATTGCTGTAGGAAAGTCAGTGATATTGGCGCGGATCCGTCGGGTCTTGTGATTGAGTGCCAGTACATCATCCAGCAGCCAATGTTCGATACCGCCAAAGGCGACCTGCAGATGCTCGAAGCTGAGAAAACGCTCCAGGTTCCAGTCGCCCTCAAGCGCAGGATGATCCGGCGACAGCAGACAGATGGGCTTGTCGCGGGTCAGCTCCAGATACTCGAGTTCATCCGGTAGGCTATTGATATGCATTAGCGAGCGCGGATCCCACTCGCGGCAGCCTATGGCAAAGTCCAGCTCGCAGCGCAGCAGCTGCTCCATGGTGCCCGGGTGCCAGGTCTTGCAGTTGATATCCAGCCCGGGAGCCTGGCGCAGCATAGAAGGCATAAAGTGTGGCAGAGTCAGCGAGTAGGCAGTTTCTACCAGGTGCATGCGAAATTGGCGTTTGCTGGCCGCGGGGTCAAACTCATCCGGTAGTGTCAGTCGTTCGGTCTGTCTGAGCCATTGTTGGAGTTCGGGCCCCAGAGCCAGAGCCCTTGGGGTGGGCTTGAGGCCGAAGGCGCTGCGTTCAAACAAGGGGTCATTGAACAACTCCCGCAGGCGGTTGAGTTGTTTGCTGACGGCCGATTGACTCAGGTGCAACCGTCTGGCAGCTGCAGTAACGCTCTGTTCTTCCAGCAGAACTTCCAATACCGGTAGCAGATTGAGATCGACTTTCATTATTATCCCGGGCGCAGGGGTGGATAGAGCAGTTTAGCAGCTTGCTTTGCCAGGCCAAAGTCCGAATAGGCGCAATTCCTGACTGAAAAAATGCCTCACAGAATTAGCAACTGGCGTAGAGTCCTGCTTGCAGCTATGCTAATCGCGAACTTTTTATCAGGGAAAGATAATGAAACCTTTAAATCTATTATTTGTTGTCTCATTGGCATTGGCGGCGCCGCTGCAGGCAGCCGAAGATCCTGCCGTAGCCGAAGCCATTGAGGCCGGGTTACAGCATTACCGTAAGGGTGAATTGAGCCAGGCCAGTTCCCAGCTGGATTATGCTTCAGCCCTTATCCGACAACAGCGGGCCGGGGAAGTGGTCGGGGTATTTCCAGAGCCATTACCTGGCTGGCAAGCAGATGAACCTTCAAGTGAAAGTGGTGGCATGATGTTGGGGGGCGGCATCAATGCCAGCCGCCACTATTATAAAGAAGAAAGTGCGCAGTTGGAGATAGAGTTGGTGCTTGATTCTCCCTTGTTACAGTCTGTTATGGCCATGCTGACCAATCCTTCAATGATTGCCATGAGCGGAGGCAAACTGATCAAGGTTCAGGGACATAATGCCATGCTAAGCACAGAGTCCGGTGAGCCTGAGCTGACTGTGATAGTCAATGGCAATGCCATGTTTACCCTCTCGGGTGAAGGGGTTAAAGCCAGTGAATTACAGGAGTTTGCCAATGCTTTGCAGCTGGATAAGCTCTAAGCTTTGGTGTTTTTGAATGCTGAAGCATCAGCTTGATAGAGCTCCGGCTAAGTAACACGGAGCTCTTGTTTTCCTGGGAGATATCCGGGGGCGTTTGGGAGCGAGTGATCCTCAGCGCAGTAACTGCTGATAGAGCCAAGATTTGAGTTCGGCACGGCGCAATGTCAATTGGCTGAAACGTTCTTCTGCCGTGGGCACACAGTTTTCTTCCAGACCGCGGATCTCAAGGTCGAGAGCCTGATACTCTGCCGCCAATTCACTAAAGTGCGGATCGTTTTCCCCGAGTTGTTGAATTTTTTGTTTGTACTCCGGAAACTCCAGGATCAGCGCATGATTTTCGCCCAACATAAGCTCTCTCCTCCAATGGTGTCTGGTCGACGTAGGCTTAAGCCTTGATTCCTACTCTACCCAGTGGCGCTTTGTCTGTCATCCAGAGAAAGCCGACAACTGATTATAATCCCTGTTTTGCTATGTCAATTAATCACAATGCCGGATACGGCAAAACTGAGCAGGCGAAGATGTACTTGGATTGGAGTCCTGTATAACTGCCGCTTCAGCTTGCTTGGTTTGTAGCGGAAAGTCTGTTGTTGCACAAAGCTCCTGCTATGTTTCAGGAAAGCCTATACAAGACTTTGTCTTTGAATATCTATGAGTGGCCGTTAATCATTGTGGCATTTCCCGATAGCATAGACGACAGCAAGGTGTTGGTAACTTAAGTGGGGGACCTGTATAAAAGGTGTCATTTGGGCTGGCTTCAATACGGCAAGAGGGGGAGTCTCTCTAAAAACTCAGCCAATATCGCTACTAAGCAGGTTATACCCGGTAAACACAATTTAACAAGTGCTAATACTTAGGTATTGGTTTTTCCTACTTTTGCAGAATATGCCACAGATCTTTCTTTAATCTCTGTAAGATATCTCTTACTTCTGGTATTTGAAACTAGCTTTTGAATAGTGTTGGATTTTTATAAAAAAGTGGTTTTGATTGTCTAATATTCTTAAATTTAGTCTTTATGGGGAATATATGCCCCACTAAAGAATTATACACTTTAAGTTTGTTGTTTCTTTTGTTAATCAAATGTGGTTGCACCTATTATACTAAGGTCTTGAACGCCGATTGACTATGACTTGTTTGGCTTGTAAGTTAGGCCTGCTTTTGAAATGGACTTACCAGTCGTAAAAGATCTTATATGGAGATAATCTCATGGCGAAAGATGGTTCAGTCGCTCCGAAGGAACGTATTAATATCAAATATGTCCCCTCTACTGGCGAGCAGCAGGGTGAAATGGAACTTCCTCTTAAGTTGTTGGTTTTAGGTGACTATAAGGGTCATCCTGAAGACTCTCAATTGGAAGAGCGTAAGACGGTTCAAATTGATAAATCTAATTTTGAATCCGTTATGAAAGAAGCCAACTTGTCAATTTCTGCGACAGTTGACAATAAATTGACAGATGAAGATGGTGCTGAATTGTCTGTTGATCTTAAATTCGATTCCCTCAAAGATTTTTCACCTGATTCTATCGGTGATCAGGTTCCTGAAATTCAAAAGTTAATCGAGCTTCGTGAAGCTTTGGTTGCACTTAAGGGACCATTGGGGAATATTCCTGCTTTCAGGGCCAAGTTGCAGGAATTAATTGCAACGGAAGAGTCTAGAGAAAAGCTGCTGAGTGAATTGCAGCAGATGGAACAATAATTCAAGCCAATATAAGCCGTTATGGAGATAGGCTGTGGATTATGTCTCGGATATAGACACAAGTGTAATTGAGGAATCAAAATTCATGGATGTTCAAAATCAAACATCAGGCGCTTCCCAAAGTGCCAATGCAACTCTGCTCGATCAGATAATGGCACAAACCCGGATGGCGCCTGTAGATGAAGGCTATGATATTGCTCGCCGTGGTGTTGCTGCTTTCATCGGTAACATTCTGGAGACAGACAACACTGCCGAGCCGGTCAACAAGGCTCTGGTCGATAAGATGTTGGTTGAGCTGGACAAGAAGATCAGCCAGCAGATGGATGCCATTCTGCACAATGAAAAGGTGCAGCAGATAGAATCAGCCTGGCGCAGCCTCAAGCTGTTGGTCGACAGAACCGATTTCCGTGAGAATATCAAAATTGAATTGCTGCACGTCACCAAAGACGAGCTGCTGGATGATTTTGAATTTTCACCGGAAACTGCTCAGTCCGGTCTGTACAAGCATGTTTATTCTGCCGGTTACGGCCAATTCGGTGGTGAGCCTGTCGGCGCTATCGTCGGTAACTATGCCTTTACCCCTTCGACTCAGGATATGAAGCTGCTGCAGTACGTTGGTGCTGTTGGGGCCATGGCTCATGCGCCATTCCTGTCTTCAGTTGCGCCTGAATTCTTCGGTGTCGACTCGTTTGAAGAACTGCCGAATCTCAAGGATCTCAAGTCTACTTTCGAAAGCCCCAAGTACAGCAAGTGGCGTGGGCTGCGTGAGTCTGAAGATGCGCGCTACATAGGCCTGACGGCGCCTCGCTTCCTGCTGCGTGTGCCTTATGACCCAATCGATAACCCGGTTCGCAGTTTTAACTATCGCGAAAATGTCAGCGCCAGCCACGAAGATTACCTCTGGGGTAATACAGCGTTTGCGCTGGCTACCCGTTTGACCGAGAGCTTCGCCAAGTATCGCTGGTGTCCTAACATCATTGGCCCACAGAGTGGTGGTGCGGTGGAAGATCTGCCGGTACACGTGTTTGAATCCATGGGCGCTTTGCAGTCCAAGATCCCGACCGAAGTCTTGATCACCGACCGTAAGGAATTTGAACTGGCCGATGAAGGCTTTATCAGCCTGACCATGCGTAAGGGCAGTGACAATGCGGCCTTCTTCTCTGCCAACTCGATTCAAAAGCCCAAGGTGTTCCCCAACACCAAGGAAGGCAAGGAAGCCGAGACCAACTACAAGTTGGGTACCCAGATCCCTTACATGATGATCATCAACCGCCTGGCACACTACATCAAGGTGTTGCAGCGTGAGCAGATAGGTTCCTGGAAAGAGCGTCAGGATCTGGAGCGCGAGCTGAACAACTGGATCAAACAGTATGTCGCCGATCAGGAAAACCCACCGGCAGATGTTCGTAGCCGTCGTCCTTTGCGTGCCGCCAAGGTTGAGGTGATGAATGTTCAGGGCGATCCCGGTTGGTATCAGGTTTCCATGGCTGTGCGTCCGCACTTCAAGTACATGGGTGCCAACTTTGAACTGTCGCTGGTAGGACGTTTGGATCAGGAGTAATCACGTTGTTGAACGATGATTTCTCCGGAACTTTTGGTGTCGGCTTCTTTGAACGCTTGGGAGCCGAACGCCAAAGTGGATATGGCGACAGCAGCTTGGATGCTGTCGTCGATTCCATCAAACGTAATGTTTCACATATTCTCAATACCCGCATTGGAGAAAGCCAGAGCTGTCCTGAACTGGGACTGTTCGATTTCAATGATGCCAGTTCCGCCAGTGTGGATCTTGGCCTGAGGATGCGTAACGGAATCAAGGCTTGCCTGAGTCGCTTTGAACCCAGGCTGACAGATATTGATGTCAGCGTGTTGTTCGATGAGGGCAATCCGATGAACCTCAGGTTCCACATCTATGGCAGCATCAAAGTGGCTTCCAACAAGGATAAGTTGAAGATCGATTTGTTATTGGATAACAGTCGCAGATACAGAGTGGTTTAGCAGTGTCTCAGGATAAATACTTCAGGGATGAACTTGCTTTCTTGAGAGAGCAGGGGCGGGAATTTTCGGATATCCATCCGCAGTTGGCGCGTTATCTTCACGGTAACCACACTGATCCCGATATCGAGCGTTTGCTCGAGGGCTTTGCTTTTCTGACCGGTCGACTCAGGGAAAAGATTGACGATGAATTCCCCGAGTTTACTCACTCGATGATCAGCATGCTGTGGCCCAACTATCTCAGGCCGATTCCCAGTCATACCATCATGCGCTTCTATCCGCATGAGAAGGGGATCACCCACAGGCAGGAGATTGCGGCCGGTTGTATGCTGGACAGTCATCCGGTCGAAGGGCAGATCTGTCACTTTCGTACCTGTCGTCCTGTTGATGTTTATCCGGTGCAAATCCGTCATATAGATGCTTCCCATTCCCGGGAAGCCTCTATTATTCAATTGGATTTTGATAACAGCAGCGACCTTTCCCTGCTTGAAATGGGGCTGGAAAGCCTCAGGTTTTATCTGGGAGGCCAAAGCTACAGTGCCCAGATGCTGTATCTTTGGTTGAATCATTATCTGGACTCTATCGAAATTGTCGGTGCCCATGGCAGCTATCGCTTGCCGCGCAGCAGCTTTGCGTCAGTAGGATTTGAAGCCGGCAGCGGTATCTTGCCCTATCCGAAAAACGTCTACGAAGGCTACCGCATTCTGCAGGAGTACCTGACATTCCCCGAGGCGTTTCATTTCTTCGATATCAAGGGAATCGCCAAGTGTATCCCCGAATATCTCAAGGGTGACTTCAGCCTCAAACTCACTTTTTCCAAGACGCTGCCTGCCGACGTGCATGTGCGTCAGGATACTTTCCTGCTTTACTGTGTCCCGGCTATCAACCTATTTGAGCACGACGCCGATCCTATCGATCTCAACGGCAAGCGGGTCGAATACCCGATTGTACCCTCCAGTCGCCATCCAGCTCACTTTGAAATTTTCAGTGTCGACAAGGTGCAGGGTTGGCTGGACTCCAATGAGGGCAGAATGCGCGGCCAGCAGCGAGTCTATTCGCCGTTTGAGAGCTTCCAACATCAAGTGGAGCGCGCCCGTAATCGCACCGCGCTGTATTACCGGATGCGGGTGCGCGACAGCATGCGCAACGACGGCCTGGATCATTGCCTCTCGTTCGTACGCAGCGATGAAACCCAGTGCCTGGAGATGACAGAAGCCGTGTCGGTGACACTGACCTGCTCCAACCGGCAACTGCCGACCAAGTTGGGCAAGGGCGACATCTGCGTCGCCACAGATACATCGCCAAGCTTTGCCCGTTTCAGCAATATCACCGAGCCCAGCCACCCTTTGCGACCTGTGCTCGATGGCAGTTTGCTGTGGACCCTGATCTCCAACTTGTCGCTCAACTATCTGTCACTGCTGTCCCGTGATGCCATCTGCTCCATCATCCGCGCCTATGACTTCAAGGCGTTGGTCGACAGACAAGCCGAGCGGGTCACCCGGATGCGACTCGACGGCATCAGCAGTATTCAGTCCGGGCCGACCGAAAGAATTGTCAGGGGATTGCCGGTTCGCGGCCTCAAGACAGAACTGGTGCTCGACCAACAGTATTTCGGCTCCGAGGGCGACCTTTATCTGTTCGGCACTGTGCTGAACCACTTTTTTGCCCTCTACGCCAGCATCAACTCGTTTCATGAGTTGGTGGTTATCAATGCTCACAACAAGGAAAGGTACACATGGGATATCCAGAGCGGTCAACAACCGCTGATATAACCTTTCCGGAGCCGGGGGGCAGCAGGCTGCCACAGGACTACCGTGAGTACAGCTTTTTTCAGTTGGTGGAGTTATTGCACCAACTGGAAGGCAGAGATCCGGAAGATGCCCAGTGGGAACTGGCCGGTGAGTTGCAGTTCAGCGCCAATCCAAGCCTTGGATTTGCGCCGGCGGATATCTCCATGCTTGAGTCTCTGGGGGATGGGCGCCTGCGGCTGGAGACCTGTTTTCTCGGTCTCAATGGTGCCCAGTCGCCGCTGCCCAGTTACCTGCTGGATATGCTGCTCGAAGATGAAGACGGCATTCGGCGCAACTTTCTGGATTTCTTTAATAACAGATTGATTTCCTTGTTTTATCGCCTGTGGCGCAAATACCGCTACTACGTGCGTTTTCAGGACGATGCCAGCGACAGCTTTTCGGCCCAGGTTTACGCCCTGGTGGGGCTGGCCAACGAGGATATTCGCGGCGACACGCCGATCAACTGGTGCAAGATGCTGGCCTACGCCGGCATGCTCGCCGGTCGCAGCCGCTCGCCCCAGGCGGTTGCCGGTATAGTGGCGCACTGTTTTGACCTGCCCCAGGTGAGTATTCGCCAATGGCAACTGCGACAGGTGGAGATCCCCGAGTCCCAGCGTTGCCGTTTGGGGATGGCCAATTCCAGGCTGGGGGAAGACACCATGCTTGGAGAGCGGGTCGGCGATCTTTGCGGCAAGTTTGTGCTCTGTATGGAAGATCTGTCACCAGAGCGTTTTCGCGATTTTCTGCCCTCCGGGCGGGAGTTCCAGCCACTTTGTAAGGTGATGGAAGTGATCCTGCGGGAACAGATGGCCTACGACCTTGAGCTGACGCTCAGGGAAGATGAAGCCCCGCTGCTGCAACTGGGGGAAGAAAAGGGCGGCCAATTGGGATGGTCCTCTTTCCTCGGCAAGGGCGATAGCACGCGCAAGAGCGTATTGATTCAAATCAGGCAATAAAGGGAGGTTGGCCTCTTGAGTAATTTGATTGCGTTGAATGTGGTGAACTCCCAGCTGTTGGAGTCAGGCCTGGTGCCCCACACGAGAATGAACAAGGACGGTGGCCTGATAGGCGCCGGCCCAGGTTGCGAATGGGTGCTCAGGGACAGGGAGCGCACCATAGGCGACTACTTCTGTCGCATCCTCTGGTTGGACGGTCATTTCTGTATTGAAGATCTCTCTGGCCGGGTGTTTCTCAACGGCTCCACCGTGGAGCTTGGGCGGGATCGCAAGGCCAGGCTGAATGAGAACGATCATATCGCCATTGGCCCCTACAAAGTACGGGTGACGCTGCTGGGCAGCGAGCAGGCCGATGACCCGGTAACCGGCCAGCTTTCTGAATGGTTCAAGTCTGAGAACGGTTCACTTATTCAGGCGGAAACCGCCGAAGAAGAGGAAGAAACCGATGCCAGCCTGGATGACCCTTTACTGGCACTGGACAGGCAACAACAGGCCGCGGTCAAAAGCGTTGAATTTGACCAGGAATCTGTGACCAAAGAGCAGGAAAACGCCGAATCCCTGCTGGCCAAGGAACTCTACTGGCAAGGCAAGAATTTTACCGCCCAGGCCGATACGGACTTCGATACCGGTTCGGCTATTCATCTGAACAAACGAGCGAAAATGGACAATATTATGGACGAGAATGCACTGGACTTACTGGAATCTGAAGTCAAAAACGGCCTGGGCAATGATTGGCCCGCCGATGAAGGCACCCATATCGCCACCGGCCCTATGCTGCGCGGCTTAGGAGTACAGCTGGGTGATATGAACGACACAGGCACCCAGCAGGCACTGGCCATTGAAATGGGCGCTGCTTTGCAGGCCGCCATTAAAGGCCTGCTGTCACTGCATCAGGACGCGCAAAGCAGCCGTTATGATCTTATCAACAAGAACCTGCAGCCCATCGAAGATAACCCGCTGCGTCTGGGACTGGATTATCAGGAAACCGTCCGCACCCTGTTTGATGACAACAAGAGCCCGGTGCATCTGTCTCCGGCGGCCGCCATCAGCGAGAGCCTGAATTCCATTGAGCACCACAATGAAGCGGTACAGCATGCCATCACAGAGGCGCTCAACTACATCCTCAAGTCTTTCTCACCCGACACCCTGCTGAGGCGCTTCAGCCAATACCGCAAGGTGAGCGAGTCGGCGCTCAACCCAGGTGATAACTGGGCCTGGGAAATGTATGAGAACTACTACCAGGAGCTGACGTCATCCCGTCAACAGGGCTTCCGTAAACTCTTCTGGGAAGTGTTTGAACAGGCCTATGACAAGAAACTCAGGGAACTGCAAAGGGAATTCTGATGGGACTGATAAGGCTGGGTTTAATCGGGCTTTGTTTGCTTCAGCTGGCCGCTTGCAGCTCGGCATGGAATGCCACCAAGAAAACGGCGCAAGTACTGTGGGATCCTTCCATTCCAGTGGGAGAGGCCAAAGACCTGCCGACACAACTGACCTACAGCATGTATGCGCTCGATAAGGTCAACCCCAATGCGGCCGGCGATGCCACGCCGCTGGAGCTGGTGGTGTACGAGCTGGAAGATGACTCCAAGTTTCTGGCCGCCGACTTTGACTCGCTCAAGGCGGATTACAAAGAGGCGCTCGGCTCCAATTATATCGACCACAGTGACTACACCCTGCTGCCGGGACAGTTCAAGTTTGTCGACCATTTCGCTGTCGATGAGGACACCAGATACATAGGCATCATGGCGCATTTCAGTGATCCCGAGGTCGCCCAATGGAAGAAGGTCGTCAAGATCAAACCCATGGGCCGTGAATATCACCTGCTGATGTTTTTCAGTGAGCAGGACATAGTACTGGATAAAGTGGAATAACAATGTCTTCAAGAAACAGAGTGATATGGAGTGAAGGGCTGTTTATCAAGCCTCAGCACTTCCAACAGCAGCAGCGTTATCAGGAATACCTCACTGACGCCAGGCTTAATGCGGTCAGCGGTTACCTCTATGGGATCACCGAGCTTGAACTCAACCCCGAGTATCTCAGCTTTGGTCGCATTGCGATTCAGCGTGCCCGTGGCGTAATGCCGGATGGCACTGTGTTCAACATCCCTCAGGAAGATGTATTGCCGGACGCACTGGAAGTGGCCGACAGCTCACTGGCCAACCAGATTGTTTACCTGGCGCTGTCGCTGCGCAGTGATTCAATTACCGAAGTGGCCCAGGACGAGCAGGGCGCCGGACGTTATCTCAATCGGCGTCACGAGGTGCGGGACATTCACACCCATCAGGGCGACTTTACCGCCATTGATGTCAGCCCGGTCAGGCTCAGATTGATGCTGGAGAAGGAAGATCGCAGCGCCTACAGCTCGCTGGCCATCGCCCGCATTCTGGAAAAGCGTCCCGACGGCAGTGTGGTGCTGGATCCCAACTTTATTCCCTGCCATTACAATGTCAGCGCCGTGCCGATTTTGCACCGTTTCCTCGGCGAGATGGCCGGTCTGATGCGCGAGCGGGCACGCAATATCGCCCAGCGCCTGGGCTCGCCGAGCCAGGGCGGGGTGGCAGATGTGGCCGATTTCATGTTGCTGCAATCTCTCAACCGCATGCAGCCTGTGTTGCAGCACCAGTCACTGTCGCGGACCCTGCATCCGGAAACCCTGTATCAGGCTCTGGTCAGTGTTTGTGGCGAGCTGTTCACCTTTACCGATGACAGCCGCATGGCACCGGCGTTTGCTGCCTATGACCACGATATGCCGGTATCGGCCTTCACTCAGGTGATGTCGACTCTGCGCCAGTCTCTCAGCATAGTGCTCGAGCCCAAGGCGGTATCGCTGCAGCTGCACAAACGCAAGTATGGCCTCATGGTGGCGCCGGTGCAGGATCCGGATCTGTTGAAACAGGCCGACTTCATTCTGGCGGTGCGCGCCAGAATGCCGCTGGACGAACTCAAGAAGCTGTTTATCCAGCAGACCAAAATCGCCTCGGTGGAGAAGATCCGCGAGCTCATTTCGCTGCAGCTGCCGGGTGTGCCTCTGTCTCCGCTGCCGGTGGCCCCAAGGCAGTTGCCTTACCACGCGGGTTACACCTACTTCCAGCTGGAGCGTTCCAGCCGGGCCTGGGAGATGCTGGTGAATTCCAGCGGTTTTGCCTTCCACGTGGCGGGGGACTTCCCGGAACTCGAACTGCAATTCTGGGCTATCAGGAGCTAAGAAATGGATATCAAAGCAGAAAAACAGCCTATATCGCCTGAGCAGGTCGAAGAGCTGCTCTATGACGAAGCGCAGAACATGAATGCCGATAAAGAGTATTGGTTTCAACTGCGTGGTGACAGCCTCAATGCACTTATCGATGCGGCATCTCCTCTTATCGGCATGGTGTTGCGGGTACGCAAGCTGGCCATCTTGGATGATGTGGAAAAGCTCTATCACAACACTGTGGATGACATCATGGCCATCGAGGCCGAGCTCACCGAGGCGGGCTATGATCGCGCCGAAGTGCTGGCCTATCGCTATGTGCTTTGTTCCTTTATCGATGAAGCCGTGATGAATACCCCCTGGGGCGCCGACAGTGCCTGGGCCGAACATTCACTGCTGACCCGTTTTCACAATGAAACCTGGGGCGGTGAGAAGGTGTTTGGCATCCTGCAGCGTCTGGAAACCGAACCGAGCAAATATCGGGAACTGCTGGAGTTTATCTACCTGTGTTTCTGCCTGGGTTTCGAAGGGCGCTACAAGGTGGTGGCCAACGGCCGTGAGGAGTTCGACAAGATAGTCAATCGCCTCTATGAAACCCTGCGCCACCTCCGGGAAGAAGAACCGGAACTGCTGACCGGGGCCACAGAGCATGTGGTCAACACCCGTTATCGCCTTGGGCGCCAGATGCCTATTTGGACAGTCTTTGCCGGTTTCGGCCTGATGCTGACCATAGTCTTTCTGTTTTATTCCCTGTCGCTGGCGAACAAGTCCTCGGGCGTGCTCAAGCAACTGTATCAGATCCTGAATTGAGGAAGCTGTGATGATCCGAATTGAACTCACTACCTTGATCGGCAAGCTCAATGCCGTGACCAAACTCGCCATGGAAGAGGCGGCATCACTCTGTATTGCCCGTCAGAACCCGGAAGTGACCTTTATGCACCTGCTGACTTGTCTGCTGGACAATCCGTTGGGTGATGTGCGTCTGCTGCTCAAGGCCGCCGAAGTCGATGCCGAGCAGGTAAGGCAAATTGCCGGTGAAACCCTGCCAAGGGAAGAGAGCCTGGAAACCTATCCGGCATTTTCACCGCTGCTGGTCGAGCTGCTGCAGGATGCCTGGCTGCTTTCAAGCACCGAACTTGGCCAGACGGAACTGAGATCCGGCGCCATCTTCGCCGCCGCACTGATGCAGGCCGAGCGTTACCTGCCAAGGGATCTCGCCACTCTGCTTGGCAGCATTAATCGCGAAACCCTGAGACGGGAATTCAATACCCTGACTCAGGCTTCATCCGAATCGCAAACGGTCAAGGCCGAACGCGGCGCACCGGTACTGAATGAGGCCCAATCGTCGCTGGCCAAATACACCAGCAACTTTACCGAGTTGGCCCGCAAAGGCGAGCTGGATCCTGTATTGTGCCGGGATGATGAGATCAACCTGATGATCGACATCTTAAGCCGCCGCCGCAAGAACAACCCGATAGTGGTTGGTGATGCCGGTGTGGGCAAGAGTGCCGTGGTGGAAGGTTTGGCGCTGCGAATTTGTGACGGCCGGGTGCCGGATGCGCTCAAGGGGGTGCAGCTGTTGTCGCTGGATCTAGGTCTGTTGCAGGCCGGCGCCGCGGTCAAGGGCGAGTTTGAAAAGCGCCTGAAGTCGATTATTGAAGAGGTCAAACAGTCGGCCGAACCCATCATACTCTTTATCGATGAAGCCCATACCATGATAGGCGCCGGTAATCAGGAAGGCGGCGGTGATGCGGCCAACCTGCTCAAACCGGCTCTGGCCCGTGGTGAGCTGCGCACCATAGGCGCCACCACCTGGAAAGAGTACAAGAAGTATTTCGAGAAAGACCCGGCGCTGAGCCGCCGTTTCCAACTGGTGAAGCTCGATGAGCCCAGTGTCGAACAGGCGGTGAATATTCTCCGTGGCCTGCACGGGGTCTATGAGTCTTCCCACAATGTATTGATCCAGGACTGCGCCCTGCGCTCAGCGGCTTATCTGTCGGCGCGCTATATCTCCGGCCGTCAGTTGCCCGATAAGGCCATCGATGTGCTGGATACCGCCTGTGCCCGTATCGCCATTAACCTCAGCAGTACCCCCAAGCGTTTGGCGGCATTGGATAACTTGCGCCATCAGCGCCATATGGAAACCGAACTGCTGGAGCGCCAGAAAAAACTCGGTCATCCGGTTGATGAAGAACGCCTGAATCATCTGCACCAAGCCCAGGAAGAAGCCGACAATGAGTATGCCGAGCTGGAATCCCTGTGGCAGCAGCAACAGGCGGGAGTCACTCAAGTAGTGGCCCTGAGACGCGCCATTCTTGATTGTGACGATGAAGCCGAGCTCGAAGGGCTGCGATTGGAGCTGCAACAGGCCGAAGAATCACTCGAAGCCATCAGTGGCGATCAACGCCTTATTTACCCTCAGGTGGATGAGGCCCAGATAGCGGCAGTCATCTCCGACTGGACCGGCGTGCCGGTATCGCAAATGAGTGGCGATGAGCTGCACAAGATAACCCATCTGCCTGAACTCTTGGGGCATAGCCTCAAAGGGCAGGATGTGGCCATTGCCCGCCTGCACAAGAATATGCTCACCGCCAGGGCAGACCTGCGCCGAGCCGGACGTCCCAAGGGCGCCTTCCTGCTGGTGGGCCCAAGTGGCGTCGGCAAGACAGAAACCGTGGTACAGATTGCCGAGCAGCTGTATGGCGGCAAGCAATTCCTGACCACTATCAATATGTCCGAATATCAGGAGAAACACACTGTCTCCCGGCTGATAGGCTCGCCTCCCGGGTATGTCGGTTTCGGTGAGGGCGGTATTCTGACCGAGTCCATCCGCAAGATGCCTTACTCCATAGTGCTGCTCGATGAGGTGGAAAAGGCGCATCCGGATGTGCTGAACCTCTTTTATCAGGCGTTCGACAAGGGCGAATTGGCCGATGGCGAAGGCCGGTTGATTGACTGCCAGAATGTGCTGTTTTTCCTGACCTCCAACCTGGGCTATCAGACGATAGTGGACTACAGCGCCCAGCCAGAGCTGCTGGACGACAAGCTCTACCCTGAGCTGGCGGCCTTCTTCAAGCCTGCGCTGCTGGCGCGAATGGAGATAGTGCCCTATCTGCCGCTGGGTGAAGAGGTGCTCAAGGAGATCATTCACTACAAGCTGGCGTCGCTGGAGCAGCGTTTGCTGGAGCGTTACAAGGCCAAGGTGCATTGTGACGAGGCTCTGGTAGATGAAATCATGCGCCGCGCGACCCGCAGTGAAAACGGCGCCCGGATGCTGGAAGCCATCATAGACGGCCAGGTACTGCCGCCCTTATCGCTGTCGCTGCTCAACAAGCTGGCGGCCAAAGAGGAGGTCAGTGAGATCCATCTGGGCTGCCGTGACGGTGAGTTCTTCGGAGAGGCGCGATAGTGGTGACTGAGCAGTGGTTGGAACAGGCGGCAAAATTGCTGGAATGCCAGCAGTTTGATGGGCTGTTGCAGCAGTTTCTCGATACTTTGGCATTGGAGCTGGGGCTGGATAACCATCTGTTTCTGGCGCCGGGCTTCGATGGTCGGGAACTCAAGCCACTGTCCTGCCTTGGCCTGTGCGAAGGGATCTCATTGCAGGCGCTTTGTTTGGCGGTTACCGACTTTCGTCATCCGTTTGCCCATGTGTTGCAGACAGGCGAAGCCATGCTGCTGAACAAGGCCCGGCTCGCCTACTGGCAGGAGCACAGCGGCTTTGTCAGCCTGTGCGATCGGGTCGGCAAGGAGCAGGCACTGCTGCTTTTCCCGCTGAGCCATGAGGGCCATGTGCGGGCTATCCTCTGCCTGCGTCTGGCTGAGCAACAGGGCAGTGGTCTGCTTGTCCGTCAGGACTGGCAGCAATATGCCGCCGTGTTTATGCGCCACTGGCAGTTGCTGGATAAGTTGTTGCGGCAGAATTCAGATCAGTCTCAGCTGTCGAGCTCGCTCGATGAACTGCGTCGCCAGCAGCAACAACATGATGCCATGCAACAACTTGGCAAGAACCTGGTGGGCGACAGCCAGGCCATGAGTCAGCTCAGGCAGGAGATAGTGCGCGGCGCGGCCTCACTGTTGTCTGTGTTGGTGCAGGGCGAAACGGGGACGGGCAAAGAACTGGTGGCCCGGGCGATACACGACTTTTCCGAACGCAGCGGCAAACCTTTCGTGGCGATCAACTGCGCCGCAATACCGGAAAACCTGCTGGAGTCCGAGCTGTTCGGTTACGCCAAGGGGGCCTTTTCCGGTGCCGACAAGGATAAGCAGGGGCTGATAGCCCAGGCGCACCAAGGCACGCTTTTTTTAGATGAAATCGGTGATATGCCTTTGAATCTGCAGTCCAAGTTACTGCGGGTACTGGAGACGGGGCACTACCGGGCACTGGGAGGCAACAAGGAGATCTACGCCGATTTTCGCTTGGTGGCCGCTACCCATGTGAACCTCAAGGAGCAGATCCACAGTGGCGAGTTCCGTCGCGATCTCTTCTACCGCTTGTGCCAGTTTCCACTGCAGGTACCGGCGCTCAGGGAGCGGCTCGAGGATATCCCCGATTTGGCGGCGCACTTTATTGCACTGTTCAATCAGAGTCAGCAGCGACAGATCCCCGGCATCCGCTTCAGTGCCCTCAATCGGCTGAAGAACCACGGCTACCCGGGCAATGTCCGCGAGCTGCGCAATATGCTGGATTATGCCTGCGCCCTCACAGCCGACGGTGTCGAGATAGATACCGCGTCTTTGCCGGCGACGGATTCGGAAATGCCCAAGCCGCAATTGCCTACCGAAGAGGGGCAGGAGTTTGAGGCCATTTCCGATCTCAGGCTGGCGGTAGCTCAGTTTGAGCGGGCGGTGATCAGCGCCAGATTGAAGGCCTGCAACGGTGACAGAGCCAAGGCGGCTGTCAGTCTGGGAATGCCGAAACGCACCTTTTCCCACAAATGCCAGAAGTTGGAGATTAACGAATAATGTCAAGGATTCAAGGCGTTATATTTTTATGCCTGTGGGGGCTGGCCGCTTCGGCTCAGGCCTCGGACGACACAGTGGCCAAGGCAGAGGCTTGTACCCAAATCCCCTCCAGACTGGAGCGACTGGCTTGTTTCGATGAGCTGTTCAACACTCCGGTGGTAACCGTGGTGCCGCAGCAAACCACTGACAGCAGCCCTTATCCCGAGGCGTTTCAGGTCGCCATGGCGTCCGAGAAAAATCGTCAGCAGGGCATGGCCTTTATTGCCGGGCATCAAGCGGATGCCGTAGAAGATCTCTGGTTGACCGCACCCGCCATAGGCGCCTTGCCACCGCGTCCGGTACTTATGCTCAGCTGCATCGACGATATCAGCCGGGTCGAGCTGATGTTGCCCACGGCGCTGGAAGATGGCTGGGCCCAGGTAGGGCTACAGATCAACGGCATCGAGCAGCAATCGCAGCGCTGGCTCAGTGATGATACCGGCTATATCTTCCGCACCGGCCGCGGCCTGCCGGCCATTCAGGTGATGAAAACCCTGATCCGCGGCGACGATGTGCGCCTGCGTTCGGCCAACAAGGCGATAGACGGCTTGCAGTTTGATACCCGAGAACTTGGCAGTGCGCTCAAGCCACTGCGTCAATCTTGCAGGTGGTGATAGATGGATCTGAATCAATACCTGGATAAAGTCAGCCGCCCCATCAGTGAGGCCAATCCCATAGGAGAGCGCCTCAGCGATGATGTGCTGTTTGACTATGTGGAAGGCCAGATGATGAAGGTGGGGTCGCTTTCGCATTCCGAAGTGCAATGGCACGAGGTGGAGAGTGCGGCCTTAAAGTTGCTGGAAACCAAGAGCAAGGATTTAAAACTGCTCACCTATTTGCTGCAATGCCTGCAGCATCAGTGCAGTTTGGAGCGTTTCTCCTGTTCGCTGGCACTGCTGGAGCGTTTTATGGCCTCCTTCTGGGAGACTTGCCATCCGGCGCCGGGCCCCAGAGGCGTGTTGCCCAGGCGCAAGTTTTTCGCCCAAATAGTGCAGCGAACCCTGAAAGCAGCCGAAGGGCTGGATACCGATTTTTGCGATCCCGACACCAAGTCGGTATTGCTGCAGTCTTTCAAGGCTCTGTGTGATACTGCGGCCGCCAAAGAGTTGCCTGTGGATGAACTGCAGGCCCTGGAGGCCAAGCTCAAGCGCCGTTTCAGCAGTGAGCCTGCCAACAAGCCCAAACCCGCGCAGGAATCCAGCGCCGGTGAAAGCCGCAGTAGCAGTGAAAGCAGGGATATGCCTAGGCTGGAGATAGACAACAGCAGTGACAAGGCGACCAAGCAAGCTCTGCTCAAGGTGGCAGACTTTATCGCCGAAAATCCGGCGGGCATGGCGCTTGGCCTCAGGCTCAGACGCTTTGCCATCTGGTTCAGTGTGACCTCGGCGCCGGAAAATGCCAATGCCAAGGGCGAAACCAGCCTGAT
Source organism: Shewanella chilikensis (assembly GCF_037953065.1). Classification (NCBI taxonomy): domain Bacteria; kingdom Pseudomonadati; phylum Pseudomonadota; class Gammaproteobacteria; order Alteromonadales; family Shewanellaceae; genus Shewanella; species Shewanella chilikensis. The sequence goes on from NZ_CP149966.1 coordinate 905,676, forward strand.
GCCGATCTCTGCCGACAGAGTGGCCGAGTATCGCAGCCAGTTGGCCAAGAGTCCGGATCTGGCGCTGCTCAGACGCATAGAGCAGAGCCTTAGCCTGAGTCCTTTCTGGATTGACGGTCACTGTCTTAGTGCCCAATTGGCACAGACCTTGGGGCAGCCGGCCTGGGCTCAGGCGATTCTGGAGGAGACGGCAGCCTTTGTTGAACGTCTGCCTGCGCTTTTGGATATGTCGTTCAAAGGCGGCGTGCCTTTTGTTTCCAAAGAAACCCGCAGTTGGCTCAACGGCAGCGAACAGCAGGGTTCAGGCTCGGCCGAAGGCAACAGTTACGAGCAGGAAATTTGGGAACTGGCCGCCAGTGGCGGGTTGTCGCTGGCATTTGCGGCGCTCAACGAAAAACTGCACAAGGCCACTGAGCCGAGGGACAAGTTCTATCTGCGGCTGCTGGGGGCCGACTTGAAAGACAAACATCAGTTAGGGGCTATGGCAGAGGTGGAGTACCAAGTGCTGCTTGGCCAGGCCACGGACACCAGTCTGGCGGATTGGGAGCCGGGTCTGATGTCTCGTTTACAACAAAAAGTCAATCTGAGTTAGGTACAGGGAAATGTATATGTGGTCGATGATCAAATCCTTTTTGAGGAAACTGTTGCCGGAACTGAAGTCGGCGCTGCCCATTTTGCTGGTGGCTATCTTCGTTCTGGTCAATGTGGCGATTTGGTGGGCGGGCCCCTGGCTGGAGCTGGACGGTGAGAAACCGTTGGCATCGACAACGGCCCGAATTATAGCCAGCACCATCTTCTCCCTGTCCTGCTTTACTATTTGGGGCTGGGTGCAGTGGCGTCGTTTGCTGCGTATCGGCGCCTTGAAGGTCAGGGAGCAGCAGCTCAAGGAAGACCCGGTGAAGATCCTGGTGGAACGCCAGGAGCAGGAACTCAACGAGGTGATGGTGGGCATGAAAGAAAGCCTCAACACCCGTAATTACCTGTACGCCTTGCCTTGGTTCCTGGTGCTTGGGGTGGAAAACGCCGGTAAGACCAGCCTGATTAACCGCTCCGGGCAGAAGTTTGTTTTCTCTTCCGTTATGCGCGCCTCGGGCAAGAAGTCTGAAAACCCTTTCTCTTTTGACTGGTGGATAGGTGACGATGCCGTACTGATTGACCCGGACGGTGAGCTGTTGACCCAGAAGCCTTCGGTAACCAGCCCGGATGGCGAGACAGAGCGCCGCCTGTGGTTGCACTTTGTCGAGTGGCTGGAGCGCACCCGCAGTCGCCGCCCCCTGAACGGCGTGGTGTTGGCGCTGGATATGGCCAGCCTGGTCAGCGATCCTGTGGCTGAACGCAAGGCCTACGCCCACTTGTTGCGTGCCAGATTGCGCGAGCTGATGGAAACCCTGTCAACTCGTCTGCCCGTGTATATCACCCTGACCAAACTGGATCTGCTGCTGGGATTCGAGCCCTTCTTCCGCCATTTCACCCAGGCGCAGCGAGATGAGATCCTAGGTTTCACCTTCTCCCTGAACTCGGTCAACGATCTCGACAGCTGGCTCAATGAGTTTGACCGGGATTGGCAAGGCTTTATTCAGCGCATCAATGCCGGCTTGCCAAGGGCGCTGCTGCAGTGCCGCGACAAGGAAGAACGCTCGGCCATCTACAGCTTCTCACGCCAGATTGCCGGTGCCCACAAGGTGCTGCGTGAGTTTTTCGTCGATGCGTTGGCAAGCGATCAGTTCTCGACCTCGGCACTGGTGCGCGGGGTTTATATGACCTCTGTTTACCAGCAAGGGGTGCCGACAGATGCCTATGTGGATGGTGCTTCCCGCCGTTATGGCCTGAGTGAGTCGGTCAACAGTGCCCAGCGCAGTGAAAACTCTACTCCCTATTTCACCCGTTCGCTTTTTACCCGCATTATATATCCGGAAGCGGGTCTGGCTTCGGACAACTTCAAGGTGGCCAAGCAAAAACGCCGCATCATGGCGCTGTCCTTTGTGGCTTGCTCTATCGCCTCAGTGCTCTTGATTGGCAGCTGGCACAGATACTACCTGCTCAACAGCGCTCAGGCCGATGCCGTGCTGAGTAAGGTGAATGAATACAACGAGCTTATCGATAACACCAATTTCGATCCGCTGGCTCGCAATGTGATCCCGCCACTGAACACCATTCGGGCGGCTACCCTGGAGTTTGGTTTCTTCCGTGACAAGCCGAGGTTAATCTCAGATCTCGGCCTCTACCAGGGTCACACCATAGGACCCAAGGTGGAAGAGACCTATCTGAACCTGCTGTCCTATCGTTATCTGCCGATACTGCTCCGGCAAGTGGCACGGGATCTGGCCGATGCGCCAGAAGGCAGTGATGAAAAGCTGGCGGTATTGCGGGTATTCAGAATGCTGGCCGACAAGAGTGGCCGCCGCGACAGCTTTGTTCGCGAATACTTTGCCGATGTTTGGCAGAAGGCCTATGAAGGCAATCGTGAGCTGCAGACCCAACTGATGGAGCATCTGGATTATGCCTTGTTGCATACAGACTTGCAGCATGCACGGCTGGAGTCCAATCCGGACGCCGAGACTGTGCTCAAGCCATTCGATACCATGGTGGCCCAGGCCCAGAATGAGCTGAGCCTGCTGCCGATAGAACAGCGGGTATACAGATACCTCAAGTCCTCTTCCGTATCTCAGTTGGGGGCGCCGCTGGATCTGCGTTTGACCGTTGGCCCGGCCAATGAATTGGTGTTTGACTCCCAGATAGCGGCGCAGGATCCTGAGATCTTCAAGATCCCGAAAATACTCACCAAACAAGGTTTTGAGCGCTTCTTTATCCCGAGATCTGATTCAGTCGCCGAACTGGCGTTGATTGACAGCTGGGTACTCGGCCAGGCTCACAGCACAGACTTCAGCGATGCCGACAAGACGGCGCTGCGCAGCAAGATAGTGGCTCAATATCTGGCCGACTATAATGCCAGCTGGCGCCGGGCGCTGAATGGTTTTGAACTGAAGAATTTCGAAGACATCAACCAGGCGGTATTGGTACTGGATAACGTGGCCATGAGCAACAAGCCGCTATCGCGCCTGCTGGAAACGCTGGGCAGCAATACCCAGCTGTTTCCGGATATGCCGGAAGATGAGCAGGCCCGTCAGGCGCTGCTCAAATCGCCTCAGTATCGTATCGCCTCGACCATAGACGGTGACTTTGTTGAACTGAACCAGATGCTCAAGTCCCAGGACGGTAAGCCGGCTTATCTGGATGAAGTGATGCAAGCCGTGGTGCGCCTGCACGCCTATCTGCGCGGGATCCAAAACTCCCCGGATGTGGGCAAGGCGGCACTGAAGGCGGCTCAGGAAAGGCTCAAGCTCAACGACGCCGACCCTGTTTACGCGCTGGAACGTATTTCCGATGGCCTGCCCAAGCCGCTGGACTCCATGGTGTCCAAGTTGGCCAAGGAGAGCTGGAAGGTGGTGCTGCAGAGTGCTATCAAGCATCTTGAGGTGCGTTGGTATAACGAAGTGTATATGGAGTTCCAGCAGGATCTGGCATCCCGTTATCCCTTCAATCCCAAGGCCACTAAACAGGTGTCGATTGCCGATTTTGAACGTTTCTTCGGCCCGCAAGGTACGCTGAATAGCTTCTATGATCAGCAGATGCGGATGTTCCTGGAAGAAAATATGGATCAGCTCAACCAGCTGGCAGGCAGTGAAACAGGCCTGATCCGTAAAGAGGTCTTGCAGGCGATAGAGCAGGCGAAACAGATCCAGACTGCCTTCTTCAACCTCAAGGGCAACCTGGACGTACAGTTCACCCTGGAGCCACTGCAGATGAGCCCCAACAAGCGTCGTAGTGTGATCAACGTCGATGGCCAGTATGTGGAATACACCCATGGCCCACGTCGCGCCATCGAATTGGTATGGCCCAACACCCTGCGGGAAACGGCCGAGAGTAAGCTGACTTTGGTGCCAAGCGAAGTGAATATGTCACCGCGTTCCTTGAGCTACGAAGGCCCATGGGCATTCTTCAGGCTGCTCGACAGCGCCAGGATCACCGGCTCCAGTTCGACCAGTGTGGATTACCGGTTCAATGTGGATAAGGGCGATATCTCCTATCGGATCCACACGGCAGACAACAGTAATCCCTTTACCTCAAATCTGCTCAGCAACTATCAGTTGCCTAAAACACTCTACTGAGCCGCCGGGCTTCCACAGCGTGGAAGCCCAATTCCCCTGTGGGACTCAACTTAATGGAATTTGAGGTGTACCAAGTTGATACAGCAAACAACAGTGAATGCCGGATGGTTCAGAATGACCGCAGCACCGGCTCAGCTTCGGGAAGATAACCGCTATCAGCAGATGCGTAGTGAGATCAACCGGCGCCAATCTCCCTTCAGTGGTGGGACGGATTGGGAAAAGGTCTATGATCTCGCAGCCACCCTGGCGATGACAGATGGGGTGGATCTATTGGCGGCCAGCTACTTTTCGGTAGCTGCGGCCAAGACCCGCGGCATTGCCGGTTTGGCATCCGGACTGGAGTTACTGTTAACCGTGTTGGCGCACTCGAAAGAGATGGGCACTATCAGCCCGGAAAAGTGCGCCGAAATACTGAACTGGGCCATAGGTAAGTTGTTGCCGGAGCTCAAGGATATGCAGGCTACTGAAGGCAATATCCGTGAGTGGTATCGTTGTGAATATGCCTGTCAGCAGCTGTTTGAGCTGATGCAGGTGCGTCAACCCAAGCAGATGCCAAACCTGGATGCGCTCGGCTTTCAAATCTTCGACAAGATTGATGGCGTTAAACAACCGGCCAAGCGACCCGCTGTTGCCACAAGTGCTCAGCAGCAGGCTAATTCCAAGGGGCTGAGTTGGCCGCTGGGACTAATCCTCTTGTTGCTGGCATTGACGGCGGGACACTTTGCCGAACCTTTGGGGCTGGTCATAGGGCAGAAGTTCTGGCCGGAGCGATTTGCGCCCAAGCCACCCGAGCAGGTGACCCAGTTGCCGACTGAAACGGCATTGCCGCTGTGGCAGAAGATAGACCAGCTATTTGGCGCCGCACCTTTGGCCAACGATGAGCCATATGTTTATCCCGAGCAGGTAGATTATCTGTTGGAGCTGGACAAGTATTTCCAGCGTTTTGCCGCCAGTCGCACCCGAGCGGCCAACTTAAGCAAAGAGTTACAGCAATGGCAGGGGCTTGATGCCAACAAACTCAGTGCGCTGCAGCGTCAGTCACGGGATATGGCCGAGTATGCCAGCAGCCTGTCCCCCGTGTTGGCCAGAGCCTACTTCATCGATGAGCTGCTCAAGCAACAGCAAAATGAGCGGGCAGCTCAGGAGCTGACACTGCTGGACAGGCAACTGAAATCCCTGCTGATCAAGCGCACTTTGTTGGCCCAGAGTTTGGGGCTCACTCAGGCTTCTGGCGTTACAAATGACCCGGCAGTCCAAACCGCCTCAGGTTCAGATAAGGCGCCAATGGCGGCGGGCTCAGATAGGGCTAATGTCCAAGAAGCGGCCGACGTTCAAGATGTTGTTATGTAATACAAGAATTCACCCGGTTGGCCCTTGTATTCGCTCTTGAGCTCTGGCCTTTGGCGGCTTTTGGCAACTCTTTTGGGCCACTCAATTTGGGCAAAAACTGGCCTGGAGAGAGGAGGTGGGTTTGGATGTTTTTGTAAAACAGTATGTTACGATTTGGCATGCTTCTGGCGTTGGGTGATGGGGTTTTATCACTCATTCAACAGTAAAAGGAACTAACCATGCCAACACCATGTTATATCTCTATCGAAGGTCAAACCCAGGGCAACATCACCGCAGGCGCCTCAGGGCGACTCATTGCTTCCTTACGACAAGCCCAAACATCCGCCGCACCCTCGTACCATTGCCACGGGTTCGGGCAGTGTTTTTATCTATGGTAAACCCGCTGCCTGAATCGGCGATGTAGTTAACTGCAGTGGTAATCTGGTGGGCGTGGTAATGTGAATATCGGTTGAGAACAGAGAGGTAAAAAAGGCCCTTGGGGCTGGTTCGTTCCATTGCCCTTCTGTATGATGTCGGCCTTAAAAAACCATTCAGTTTCATAGAGGTATTGAAATGGAAGTCAATCAAGAACCAAGTCAGCGTCGGGGTGCAAAAAAAATCAGATTCGATAATCAGGAGTTGGTGAAAACCAGCTTTTGGGTCAGCCAGATTTTTATGATTATCGCTACGGTTGCCGGGGTTTATTTGGCAGCGCAGGAAGGTCTGTCACAGGCGATTAAGTTTGATAGCCTGACCAATATGCAAAACAATTATCATCTGCAGCATTCTCTCTATGAGGAGCTGAAAGACAATGTCGCGGTGATGACTGCGTACACTGAGCTTATTGAGAAAGAAAAACCCTATAATATTAAAGAATATCATCCGGTTATGGCTGACTTTATCTGGGAAAATATGAAGTACTCGGCCTATACCTTGGAAACCCCAAGCGATATTCTCTCAGGCGCCCGCCGTTTTTATATGGGGTCTGCTGATATTGTCGGTAAGATTGAACGTAAGTTCTATGGCCCCAGCTTTGGTTCCAAACAGCTGCGATCCCTGATTGAAGAAGTGGAAACCCACACCTTACCCAAGTTGGAACAGAGTTATAAGAAGATGGCCGATGAGCTAAAGCGCGCCGGGATCGACGTTAACTGACAACTCAGGTTGTTACTTGGGAATTGGCCGACGGATAACCAGGTTTTTCTGACTCACAATGACAGGTTAAATACCATCATTGGGAGTTGCTATGGAAAGGAAATCTGAGCCGGTATCAAACGGTCGTAAAATTCATTTTGACAATAGTGAGCTGGTGAAAACCAGCTTCTGGGTGAGTCAGCTGTTGATGGTGCTGGCAACGGTTTTGGGGGTTTATCTGGCTGCGCAGCAGGGGCTGTCACAGGCGATTAAGTTTGACTCTCTGGTTAATACCCAGAATAACTATCATCTGCAGCGTGCCTTGTATGATGAAGTGCGGGATAACTTGCATGAACTGGAAGCCTATATGGCGGACATAGATAAACAGAGACCACTGGACTTGAGGTCATTGCATCCCCAGCTCAGTGATTTTGTTTGGCAAAACATGTATTACTCGGCCAATGCGCTGGAAACACCGGCTGAGATCCTGACCGCTATCCGCAGGTTCAGAATTGAATCTGCCCAGCTGATTGAAAAAATGGAAAAGCAAGAGTTGAGTCGTGGTGTCGGTACAACCAGGTTAAGAGCCTTGGTAGGGAAGATTTCGGCCGACACTTTGCCTAAGCTGCAACTGAATTTTCAGCGTATGGAGCTTGAGTTGCAGCGTAGTGGCATGGATGTGAATATCACAGAGGAATAATCCATGAGTTTAAAATGTCCCGGATGTTACAGCGAATCGATGCGCACCTTCGAACTTTATGGTGAGCAGGTGGACAGCTGCAATCACTGTGAAGGTATCTGGTTTGATAATGGCGAGCTTAATGGCGCGCTGTCAACAGCCGACAATGGCAATGATCATGTGCGCATTGAAGAGTCGCTCGGGCCTCATCTTGGGCTTTCCAAGCGGCACTGCATGCACTGTGAAGAACAGATGCACAGATACCATCTGATGGACGGCTATCAGATAGAGCTGGATGTCTGCCACAGTTGCAATGGCGTCTGGGTCGATAAAGACGAAAGGAATAAAGTGGTGCAGTCCCCAAGGTTGCAGGGGCTGTTGGCGGAGTTGAATGGCAAGATCAGTGTCAAAACCTGGCTGTTTCAGTTTCTGTCGCAAATGCCGGTGGAGTTCAATCTCAAAACCCGCTCACAACCTGCAATCACCTACCTGCTGCTGGCACTCAATATCATGATCTTTGCCGCTTATGGCACAGACTTGGACATAGCTGATACCGTGTTTGCCAACTTTGCCCTGCGGGCCGATGAGGTGTTGCACGGCAGCCATGTATGGACCCTGTTCAGCCATATGTTCCTTCACGGTGATTTGATCCACCTGGCGGGCAATATGTATTTCCTCTATGTGGTTGGCGACAATCTGGAAGACGCCTTGGGACGCATGAGGTTCCTCGGGCTTTATCTGCTTTGTGGCCTGGCGGCTGCGGCGGTGCAGATTATTGCCGATCCCGGCTCCAATATCCCCATGGTGGGTGCCAGTGGCGCCATTGCCGGCCTGTTCGGTATGTATCTATTGTGGTTCCGTCATGCCAGCCTGACCTTTATGTTTGTTGTCTACCAGAAGAAGCTGTCGCCTATGGCTTTCTTTGCCATCTGGCTGGTATTCAACGTGGTTGGTTTGATGATGGCCGGTGAAGGCGTGGCTTACTGGGCTCATATCGGTGGCTTTGTTATGGGACTTATCCTTGGGGTTGGCCTCAAATCCAGAGTGATGCAGCAAAATCCCTTGCTGGCGATGCTTAATGAGCCAGAGGTGAAGATCCGTCGCTGAGTTTCAGTTAGGTTCGTAGGTAAGGTGCGAATAAGTCCTCGTGGCACTCTCTTATGTAGAGAGTGGCTTGCACAGCAATTAGCGTTCAAGGCATCCGACTGAAGGCATGCCGGGGCCTGTCGAAGTCGGCCTTCTTCAATAAACCCCGGTCAGTTCTCTGAGCGGGGTTTATTTTATGCCTCTGAAAAATATTGCGCTTTTTTCCAAGGCAGTGTTATTGTCGACAAATGGGTGTTTTGAGATCTGGATCACAAATGAGCCGAATCGAGAGGTGGTTTGCATTATTGCTGGTCAGTATTTTGCTGACGGGCACTCTTGCAGCTATCCCCAAGGCCCATTCTCAGCAGGTTTCTCTGGTACCGGTTTCAGCCTCAATACCTCTGGCGGTGCAGGGAGATAGTTCCCAAGGCCTGTTCCTCAAGACGCTGATAGATTCTCAGGAGCCGACGCTTCCGAAACAGAAATCTACTCATCTGGCGCCTTCGGCCGAGTTGGTATTGCGTCTGCCTTCGCTGGCGTCACTGCAGTCCCATGCACTGCATGTATTTCCTCAGGCACAGACCCGCGCACCGCCATTTGCCCTCATTTGAAAACCGTCTTTCGGGTTCGCACTAATGCGAAGCCCGGCAACCCAGTTTCCAAGTGAGGTAATAACATGAAAACACTTCATCCTTTTGCGATTGCCAGCAACGACAGGCTGCAAGCCTCTGCTTTAGCCAATCAACTCAACCCTTATGACAATGCCTTAGAGGCCATGATGGACTTCAGCCACAGTGCGCGTATGGTCATCAGTGCCGATATGCCGGCGCCTGATGCCTCAGCCCTGATGCAGAGTGAACACAGCGCATTGCACTTTGTCATTAATGCACGTCATGAGATGCTGGGCATTATCACCCAGGAATTGTTGGCGCCGGACAATCTGCTCAAGCTTGTCGACAAGGCCCACCAACCTTCCTCCTGGACGGTATTTGATTTGATGCTGCCAAGAGAGCAACTGCAGGCACTGGCCTATGATGAGGTTGCCAACGCCAGTGTCGCCGATGTGCTGCAGAGCCTGCGTCACAGCCGCGATAACTATTTTGCTGTGGTCGATACCCAGACCCATCAGATCCGCGGATTGTTGAGCCTGGCCGATATCAGCCATCGTTTGAATGTCGGCCAGTTGAGGGAAGACAAGGGCGGCAATCTGCTGAATATTCTGCGGCAGATAAACACCAGTCATGGCCTGGTTCAGCAGATAGCCTGATTTCGGCCCTGTTGCCAATAATGTGTTTGATAGAGGTCCGGCAGCCTCGGCGCGCCGGGCCTATTATTGCAGTTCCCACCACTCCCAGCTTTCCAGCTGATAGGTTTCGGCCAGTTCCAGCGCCTTGGCATGAGCTGCTTTTGCCCCAAGGCTGTCGCCTTCAGCCGCCAGTTCCAGCGCCTTGGCATGAGCTGCTTTTGCCCCAAGGCTGTCGCCTTCAGCCGCCAGTGCCAGGCTCAGTTGTTGCTGCCAATCGGCCTGGGTTGCGCCCACTCTTGAGGTCATCAGCAAGAGTTCCTTGGCCTAATGCGGTTCACAATAAGTGAACGGCATTAGGCCCAGAGTGGCCTTTAACTTGTTGGCGAATATAGTGTTTTGTCTATGGTGTCTGATTTCAGCGGCGGCGTCTGCTGACGGCGGCGACACCGGCAAAGGCCAGGAACAACCAACCCAGGCTGCCTCCTTCATCTTGCTTGGCATCTTTTTCGGTAGCCAGGAAATTGATCAGATCGGTCAGCTCACCCAGAGTGCGAATTTCTCCCAGGTTAACCAGATATTTGTCGTTTACCACGAAGCTTGGCACGCTCTGGATGGCAAATTCATTCTGCTGCTTACGCCACAGGGCGATGACATCATTGATTTTCTTGCTGTCGGCCAAGGCATCATACTGGCTGACATCGACGCCGTTGGCGGCGAACAATTGTTTGATATCGTCGCGGCTATTGATAGCAGAGGTGTGCTTGTGTCCAGGGGCGGAATGGTCATGACCATGGGCTCCTTCCTCGCCCTGAATGGCGGCAAACATAGGATGAACCAGCTTATCAGTCGCGCCCAGTTCCTGCATGATGGCCAGAGACTTCATCACCTCAGTGCCCAGATCGCTGTTCATAAAGTCGACATGCTTGCTGTCAAAGCTGACTTCTTTATTGAGACCGGCCTTGATGTCCGGCAGATACTGGGTTTCCATGCTGAAGCAGTTGTGACAGTAGAAAGAGTAGAACTCGGTGAGTTTGGGTTCTTCACTGCCTTTCTTGGCTATCTGGGTATAGTGTTTACCTTCGATAAAGTCGGCGGCGTTGGCGGCCAGCGGGATCAGGGTAAGTGCCATTGCGGCAACCAGTGGCTTGAGCAAAATAATCTCCTCAGAATTGACCGGGCGCAGCGCCCTTTGCTGTCAGGTTAGTGTGACTGGCTTAATTATGACTTAAGCGTTGGTGCCTTTGGCGGTCATTTCTGTGAGCGAGGCTAAGCTTTGGCGCTTTGCCTGGTTATTCAACCTCGCAGGGCTTGCCAGGCTTCGCAGATCTGCCTGAACTTGGCGGTATCACCGCCTTGCCTGTCAGGGTGCCACTTCAGCGCCAGTTTACGCCACTGGCGACGGATTTCCTTGTCGCTGGCATCGTCTTCCAGTTCCAATACCCGCAGCGCCTCTCGCTGGGCAAAACGGCCGGGACGCACGCCAATATAATCCTGATAACTGTTCCAGAAGGACTCCAGCATCTCACGAACGACATTGACGCAGGTGTCGTAGTTGTTCCAGTCGAGGTAGTAGTCTCTAAGCGCTGAGTCATCCTGTTGTAGTTGCAGCACATTGGCCGGTGGGATCCGCAGCAGTATGATATCCATGGCCTGTACTTGCAGCCATTGGCCCGGCAGCAGCATGTGTTGCAGTTCATAGAGGGCATTCATCAGCAGAAAGTTTCGTTTGAACAGATCTTTCTCGGGCAGAGGATCCAAGTTGTGCATCAGTCCCTGCTGCTGTAACTCAGTGGCGAGGTGATGCACCTTCCAGGAGCGGTTGCTGCGTTTGAGTAAACCGAGAATGGGCCAGGTAAGCGGGTTATCGCCTTTGAGTCGGGTCGGTTTGACTTCAGTGGCGTCGGCCTGGTTCAGCGCGGGTTTGGCAAGCAGCATGGTAGCAATCATTCATCCTGAACTGACGATAAAATCTACTATGCCACAGGTGTCCGCGGGTGCAAGGTGAAATTAATGGAACCCGGCATGGAGCCGGGTTCTGGAATAGAAGGTGAGAATGAGCTCTTCCTTAGATCTTGGTAAACAGCTCTTCTTGAGGCAGGCGAGACTTGGGCAGCTTGGCGTTGAAGTCAGACTCGTCATGGTAGCCAAGAGCCACCACTACGCTGGCGGTCAGGCCCTGTTCTCTTAGACCCAAAACCTGATTGAGTTTGCTGGCATCGAAGCCTTCAATAGGGGTTGCATCTATGTCCAATACGCTGGCGCCCAGCAGCAAAGTACCCAGCGCCAGATAGGTTTGTTTCTCCATCCAGTGCTGCAGGTCCTTAAGTTCGAACTTGTGCATATTGGTGAAGAAAGAGCGGCCGTTGTGTTGGCCCTGTTTGGCGTTTTCGTCGGCGAAGCGGCCATCGGCATCTTCCTGCTCAAGCAGACGCAGCAGATGGGCTTCGTCCATGTTGTTGCGGGTACAGAGTACTACCACGTGGGAAGCGTTGAGGATCTTTGGCGTGTTGAAGCTATAGTCTGCGGTAGACTCGGCAATTTTGGCTTTGCCTTCATCTGTCGCGGCCAGTACAAAGTGCCATGGCTGGGAGTTCACCGAGGAGGGGCTGAACTGCAGCAGGCTCTGCAGATCTTCAATTTTATCCTGGGGGATCTTCTTGTTGGGATCAAAAGCCTTGGTGGTATAGCGCTTTTTGGCAAGGTATGTCAGATCTGTCATGTCACTACTCCGGACAAATGAGGCTGAAATTGTTTTGGCATTCTACGATCTCTGTTGCGCTTTACAACAGTGTTTCTGCTGCAAGCTATATCAAAAATAAATTGAAAGTACGCGGTGGGGAACCACCTCTCGGTGCCAACAGGATTGCTTTTGCATGTTTGTTGGGTGCTAAATTGCGTTTGCTGTATATATTGGTTAATATATGGACAGGTTTATGGCGGAGCAGCAAAGATGAATACCCTAGAGAAAGCCAATGCAGCCGAGGTATTATTCAAGGCGTTTTCCAATGCTTGCAGCGAGTTACAACTTACCCAGGCCGAGGCCAGCCGTATCATAGGCGTAAATCCCAGCACCTTGAGCCGTAACAGCGGCAAGGGGTTTAAACCCGATTCCAAGCAGGGGGAGCTGCAGTTGCAGCTTATCCGTCTATATCGCTCGCTGTATGCTATAGCGGGTGGTGAAAAAGCTTTTATGCGTCACTGGCTCAACAGTCCCAACAAGGCGCTGAATGGAACCCCCAAGACTTTATTGCAAACCGTGGTTGGTCTGGTGAGTGTTAACCAATATCTGGATGCGATGCGAGGCAAGGTCTGACAGCCATAGCCGGTGACAGGAGACAAATAACTGAAAATGGATTTTAGCGCGTTAGAGCCGCAGGACTTTTTTCCTCGCCACTACTTTGGTCGCGGTTATCGCCTGGTCGAGTCCCAGGAAGAAGCCGCCACCCTGAGCCTGGTGGATGATTTTGATGAACAGATGCTGCTTGAGTCTCTGCTCGATGAGGTTAAACCGCCATACCGAAGCGGGACAGAGCACTTGCATTATCTGCTCAAGACCCCGTTTCGTTATCCGCCGCTGCGCCATGGCTCGCGCTTTGGCAGTATCACAATGGAAAGCTTCTTTTATGCCAGTGAATCCTGGCAGACCTGTTTGGCTGAAGTTGCCTATTATCGCTTTGTCTTTATGGCCGACATGCTGGAGCCTTATCTGGAGCCGCTGCGCTCTGAGCATATGTTGTACTCTGTGGATATCAATGCCCGCGATTGTGCCGACCTGACGCTATTGCAGGGGCAGGGAGTGCAGCAGCAACTGACTCACAAGTCGAGCTATGCCTATACCCAGGCTTTGGGTGCTTGGTTGCTGCAACAGCAGGCGCAGATGATCCGTTACACTTCGGCCAGAGCAGAAAAGGGCGTCAACCTGGCGCTGCACGATCCTTTGGTGTTGCTATCAACCGAGCCGCAGGAGTGTGAATACTGGCTCTGTCAAAGCTCCGCCGACAAGGTGGCTTTCAGTCGTCGTAACAGCCGCAGCATGCCATTGACCTGGTTTTTAAAAGACTTTTTGCGGGACGGGCAGTTGCCGCGTCCCGCCTGAGAACAGAAATTACCTCAGGATTGGGTGGTGATAAACAGCGGGTTGGAATAGAACCAGAGATCGCCGTAATTACGCTCATTGATGTCGTTGTACCATTGCTGCACCTGCTCCCCTTCGGCCTGTGGCAATACCTCTGAACGCAGTGGCGTGCCCTTGTTGGTCAAGCCACTGACGTTGTAATCCAGGTTGGTGCCCCGCAGGCGGAAATACTGCTTGCCATCGGCGATAAAGCTGAAGCTCATGCGGTAGAAACCATCGCTGTCTTTTTGCCAGTCGGCCTGGGTGAATGACTTGATCACCCGGGTACTGTCGTTGGTTTCCTTTTGCCAGGCAGCTGTTCCCGGCTTGGCCCGCTCACTGATATCGCCGGCAATCAAATCGATATGATGTACTCCCGGATTAATGCCGGCGTAGTGTTCATTGCCGATATCGCTTTCCTTGTTATTCAGCTCAGGGCTGCGGAACCTGATATTGATAGTGACCTTGTCGCCGGCCTTGGCACTCAGGGTTTGTCCCATAGTGATGGTTTGATCACCGCTATTGATCTTGAAATCCAGTCCATCAATGAGATCGCCAAATACCGCAAAGCTGTTCCCCGAGCGTAGCCCTTCAAGCAGCGCTTTGGTGCCTTCGCCCTCAACCCAGGTGTAATTCTTGGCGTATTCGCCGGGATAATAACTGCTGGCGTAAGGGGGGCGGGTCTTGAAGTGAATATCCGAGTTGCCCATGTTCCAAATCCTGCGCCCTTCGCCCAGTAGCGCATCCCACCAACCGCCGACTTCGGCCACGACGGGATCGACACCGCCGTAAACACCGCTCGATCTGTCGCCATAGTCACCGCGGTTGCCACTGAACTGGCCGCCAACCATGCCTTCCACCAGGAAGAAGACCTCAGGCGCGGCATCGTGAAGCTCCCTGACTTCGGCTATGGTGTAGCTGTCGAGATAGCGTCTGGGGTGATTGAGCATGCCGTAGCTCTGTTTGGGAAAGTGTTGCTGCAGCCAGGCGAGCGCCGCTACGGCGTCTGCGTGGTTTTGATTCTGACGCTTGACGCCGGCGGCCTCCCAGGCGGCGAGATCTTCGGCTGCGAAATCCTCCGGCTCATTCTTGGCGCTGAAGCGATACTCGAAGGTTTTAATCGCATCCAGAGTCTGCTGTTCATCGGCCAAGATGGCGATATTGAAGTGTTCGTGAGTCGGCATATCCCACTCAAAGCCCGAGTAAACCAACTTGCCCGGGTAGTTGGGCATTTGGCTGGTGAGTCCGGGTTTTTCGTAGCGGGTGAGGGCATCATAGAAGAGAATGCCACCTAGGTCGTTATCTTCATTGTCCTGGCTGTTGTTGCGCATATGGTTGGTCAGGCTCATATAATCCAGGCCAAAGTCCTCTAAGCCCCACTTGAGAATATCGGCCTGGGTCTCTCTGGCATCTTGGGAAACCGCAGTGTGAACATGAAGATCGCCTTTGAGCCAGCGACCCGTTACCGGCTCGGGAGTTTGAGTGTCGTTATCTGAGTTACAGCCGGCCAGCAGGGCCAGAGACAGCAGTGACAAGGCTGCGACTTGATGGGATTGACGCACGAATAACCTCTCTATATTGGGCGTTTGGGAAAGCACCCAACATAGAGAACAAAGATGGCAGATTTATGGCTCTTTTGTACTAAAAAGTTACCCTATGATCAGCGCAGCACCTTGGCAAGGAAACCTTGAGTACGAGGGTTTTGCGGCGCATTGAAAATCTGCTCCGGCGTGCCCGCTTCCTGGATCACCCCTTCATCCATGAAGATCACCCTGTCAGACACCTCGCGGGCAAACCCCATTTCGTGAGTGACTATCACCATGGTCATGCCGTCGCGAGCCAGGGATTGCATCACATCCAGTACATCGCCGACCATTTCCGGATCCAGCGCCGAGGTGGGTTCGTCAAACAGCATCAGCTCCGGAGACATGGTCAGGGCTCTGGCAATGGCCACCCTCTGTTTCTGGCCGCCGGACAGACTGGATGGATAGGCATCTTTCTTATCTGCCAGGCCAACCTTAGCCAGCAATCCCAAAGCCTTGGCTTCGGCCTCGGCCGAACTCATCAACCCCAGCTTGACCGGTGCCAGCGTCAGGTTGGCCAACACTGTCTTGTGGGGAAACAGGTTAAAGTGCTGGAATACCATGCCCACTTTCTGTCTGAGCTTGTCGACACAGGCCCCCGGCGCCGTTATCGATTCACCGGCTATCCGTATTTCGCCTTCAGTCGGTTGCTCCAACAGGTTGATACAGCGAAGAAAGGTACTCTTGCCACTACCACTTGGGCCTATAATACTGACCACTTCTCCCTTGGCGATATGCTGATCTATGCCCTTGAGTACTTCCAGTTTGCCGTAGGACTTATGCAGGTTGGTTATCTCAATCACTTTGTTTCAGCCTCGCTTCAAACTTACCCAACAGCCAGGTGAAGCTGTAGGTCAATAACAGATAGATCAGGGCACAAGTCAGCAGTGGCACCACATCTTCGAAGGTCCGGCTGCGGATGATTTCACCGGCGCGCATAAGATCCACACCACCTATAAAGCCGATGACGGCGGTTTCCTTTAATAGCACGATAAATTCATTGCCGAGCGCCGGTAGGATATTCTTGATAGCCTGCGGTAACACCACCTCACGCATGGTCAGTGAATGGCTCATCCCTAAAGAGCGGGCGGCCTCGGCCTGGCCCTTGTCGACCGCCTGGATACCGGCACGGATAATCTCACTGATATAAGCGCCGCTGTTGAGACCGAAGGCGATGATGGCGGCGGTCACCTTGTCGACATCCATGGCGGCCAACACGATAAAGTAGAGGATTACCAGTTGCACCACCACAGGGGTGCCGCGGATCACCCCGACATACAGCTTGGCCGGCCAGCGAAGATACCAACGTTCGGACATGCCCATCAGGGTGGTCAGTACCCCGAGGATGGCGCCGAGGATCATGGCGAAGAAGGTCACTGTCAGGGTGACCTTGAGGCCGCTTAGGATCAGCAAGATGCCGACCATGCCGTCTTCCCCTATGGGGGTGAACAGCGAAGAGATTATTGCATCCATCTAAGATTACTTCTGATATTTTTCAAGGATTTGTTGGTATTCACCTGAGCTTTGCAGCCGTGACAGGGTGGCATTGATCTGGCCGAGCAGTTCGGGTTGATTCTTGGAGACTGCAATACCGTAAAACTCGGGTGAGAAGTCGATATCCAGCTGTTTGAGAGTGGGGTTCTTGGCCAGATAAGTGGCCGCCGGTTGGCTGTCGAACAGTACCAGGTCTACCTTGTGGTTTTTCAGCTCCATAAAAGCCTCAAAACCTGTGTTGAAAGCCACGACTTCGGCCTTGAGCTCCTTGGCCATAATGTCGCCGGTCGAACCCAACTGCACCGCAATTTTCTTGCCGGCAAGATCAGCCGGAGTGTTGAATACCTGGCTGTCCTGATTGACTATCACCACTTGGGTAGCTTCGTAGTAAGGCGTGGAGAAGTCGACGCTCTTTTGCCGCTCATCCGTGATTGTCATACCGGAGGCGATAAAGTCGATTTTGCCTGAGTTCAGCGCCACTATCAAAGAGTCGAACTTGAGGTTTTCTACCTTGAGGGTTTTACCGGCATCGGCGGCAATCGCCTTGGCAATGTCGATATCCAGCCCTTTTACCTCATCACCATTGGCGCCTCCCATGTATTCAAATGGGGGGAAGGCGGCATTGGTGCCGACGACCAGTACATCTTGATCTTTACCGCAGCCGGTCAACAGCAAGGCCGTGATCGTGGCCAGAAGCAGGGATTTTTTCATCTTGGAGATACTCTTGAGGAACCGTATGACTGGCACTATAGCCAGTTCCCATACCTCAATCAATAACTAATCACAAAAAATGACTAATTATTCACTGCCCGCACATGTTTCGTTAAAAAAACATTATTAATTAGTTTGTTATTTATTAACCAAATGTGTTTGAGTGAATGAAGTAGAGATTGCTCAACTAAGGCTGAGCGACGAGTGAAGATTTTTTGTCGCCTGAGACACAAGAATGTGCATTTGGCACAGCACCGAGGAAAAATTTGTTATAAAATGCGCGCCCAAAATCCTCTGCCTGCCTACAATGGTGGAAGCCCACTCCGGATTTTGGAACAGGCCTCCAATTCAGCACCTGCCAAAGCAGACAGCGAAGCACACAAAATAGAACAAGATGGGGTCGTATACCTATGATAGAAAAACGCTTTATTACCGCTCAGGAATTGCTGGAGGATTCATTTCGTCTGGCTGCACAGGTCTATGAGAGTGGCTTTCGGCCGCAGTTTATTGTTGGGATCTGGCGTGGCGGCGCCCCAATAGGGATCGCGGTACAGGAGTTTTTCGACTTCAAGAAAGTGGAAACCGATCATATTGCGGTGCGTACTTCATCTTATTACGGCATAGGCACAGATAAGCAGAGCAAGGAGATCAAGGTTCATGGTCTGCATTACATTGTTGAAAATGCCAATGCTGATGATGGTTTGTTGATTGTTGATGATGTCTTCGATTCCGGGCGCAGCGTTTTTGCGCTTAAGGAAAAGCTCAGTCAATCCATGCGTCTGAATATGCCCAAGGATATCCGCATCGCTTGTCCTTACTACAAGCCGCAAAATACTGCGGTGCCATTGAAACCCGATTACTATATCCACGCCTCGGATGAATGGCTGGTATTCCCCCATGAAGTTTCCGGCCTGAGTGCGCAAGAGCTGGCCGAAGGTAAGGGCGATCTTAAAAATATCAAAGAGCTGTTTCTCTGATAAAAAATCCAATGCAAAGAGGGCGCCGATAGGCGCCCTCTTTGTTGTTGGCAATGGCTAGATATCCATGCAGTTGGCGTAGTAAGTCACGGTCGCCGGCCAATCGGAGAATACCCCCAGGACACCTATTTCTTTGGCCAGTACATCCAGTAGTTGATAGACATCGCCATCGTTATTAATGCTGCCGCTGATGCTTTGGTAGTACCAACCACCGCCTTGTGCCAGGGGGCCAGAACGCTCCAGTGACCAAGTGATTATTTTAAGCCCGGCTTCCTTGGCCGCCAGAGCATAGGCCGAGGGAACTATTTTGCCGCTGTCATCCAGACCGACCAATACCCACAAGGGCGGCGCAATGATTTCGACTCCCAGGGCCTTGAGCCTTTGCATATCGGCCTGCCATTGGCTCATATCATTGGGGTTAAAGCTGCTGTCCGAGTCATACCTGTCATCCAGATAGACGGCCTGCCTGCCAAAATCGGTATTATTGGCCAACCAGTATTGCACATCTTCCAGATTAAACGACTGGGGATAGACATTTTTTGCAGGTACTCCGGCCGCCTGATATTCGTCGATCATCTTCTGAGCATAGTCCTGCTGGCTAAAGCCATCGAAGGGCATGGGCACACTGGCGGCCTTGAGCTCAGGCGTCATCTTGACCCTGGCTTCTTTAAACAGAGCTATACTCTCGGCATGGGTCATCAATGTGCCGCAACTGGCGTAGAGATCCGTGCGCCAGTCAGGAGTACCCTTCATAAATGTTTCCGCCGTGGTGGCCTTGGGATTAAAACCATCCATCTTGCCGCAAAGCTGTTTGAATTCATCCAAGGTTATATCGCTGGTACAGCACTCGGCGCTGGCGTTAACACCATTGGCAGCATCGGCGGGAGAGAAGGGCTGACGGCATTTGGCTACCAACTCAGGGATGCCGAGGATATTGGTGGTTGTGGCCAGATCGCATTGGGAGTGCCGACAAACCAGCTGTTTATCGGCGGTGAAGGTGACATCACATTCCACTATCCCGGCTCCGGCATCTATAGCTGCCAAATAGGCTTCTTTGGTGTGCTCAGGGAACTGCATTGAGGCGCCGCGGTGGCCTATGCTGAAGTCGGTGCGATAAAAGGGCCCTTTGCTGCATTGTGCCAGTTTATCTTTGAGCGGCCCTTCATCCATGTCATTTACCAGAAATTGGGGGCGGGGGCCCAAGTTGGCGCCAACTTTTTCCTGTTGATCCTGAGCCGGAGTTGAAGTACTGGCGTTGTTGTCACTGCTGTTGCAGCCACTGAGCAACAGGCCAAGCAGCACCAGGCCTGGTAACGTCGATGCTGTCTTGGAGTGAAAAGTCTTCATTAAGCAGATCCTTATGCTATTTCGCACAGGAGTTTACTCACCTGACGAGAATGGTATTTCTGAAGCTAGGGATGCTTGATGACAGCCGGATAGTAAAATTATGACAACTAACTTAATTAATACAGTACTTTGTTCCGGATATACTGAAGAGGAACCATTGCGTTAGTCTTAGAGTCGGTTGATCTTATCCTTCAGATCGTAGCTCTTGTCTGTAACTATGGTTTCCAGATTAGCAATCCGCTGCTTCAATTCATCCACTTCCCGTTGCAGTTTTTCAATCTCACCATTTTGGAGATACTGCTGTTTTTTGTTGTAGTCCTTGATGAGTATCATGGCAAAGAAGCCTATGATTATAATGAATATTAGTCCCATAATGACCCTTGATATTTAGCTCGTTAGCTATTGTGGCACAGCATGGTGCCACAGGAAAACCAAGCGGCTCACATAGCTAGAGTTTCAGCGTGTCTTTAATCAACACGCAGCGCTGCTCTTTCTCTATTGCTTGCTTGAGATTGCGCTGGGTCTGGGCCGATAGCTCAGGGGTAGCCTGCAAGGCTTTTTCGAGCCGCAGCATTGAGGCGTGACTGCATTGACGCGGTAAGAGTGCCGGCGCGTAACTGCGCATAAATACCGGGTCTTTTTCGGCGTCCAGAGCGGCTAACTGACTCAAGCGCTGCTCTGCGGTGCTTGCCTGCAGTTGCCCTTGGCTGCTGGGATAGAGGTTTTCCATCGCTACTCTCAGCTTGGCAAACGGCAGCGCCGAATGGTTGATTTTCTCCAGCCAGCGGCGTTTGCCGGCGGTGTCCGGGCGCACCACTTCGGCGGCGATGGCCGCCTTTTGCCCCGAATCGCTGATATCAAGTTTGGCTTCTTGCTGTAGCAGATATTTGCTGGTGGGGTAATCGTAACGGTTCAACTGATAGATAAGCTGCCAGCGGGTATCCTGATCCAGCTCCACTCCCTTTATCTTGCTGTGGCCCTGCAGCAGTGACAGCAGGTGATCAAGTGAATCACCGTCGCGGGCAAAGTCCACATAGGCATCGAACCAGCGCCGCTGCAGATCTTTATTATCCGCGTTTTGCATGGTCAGACGCAGACTCATCTGCGCCAGCGCTCTGATGGCGCGCTCGGCGTAGGCCGAGTGAATCGGAGCCATCGACTCGAGTAAGGCCTTGCTATAGCGCATATTGCCGAGAATTTGTCCCAGCAGGGTGTAATCCTTCTCTTGGGGAGCATTGATCAGCACAGTTTCCAGATACTTGTTCAAGGGCAAATTACCGCTCTGGACACTGTCCCACAGGCTTTGCCAGAGCATGGCGCGCAGCAGGGGATCTTCTACCTTGGCCAGGTGATTGAAGGCGGTATCGAACGAGCGTGGGTCGAGCTCGACTTTGACATAGCCCCAGTCCTGATAGTTGGGATAAACCAAATCAGGACAGGATGCGCCTTTAAGTTGCGGCACCAAGGTCTTTTCACCTTGGTAGGTAACGGCCAGAGTTTGCAGCAGGTGCATTTCATGGCGGCCCTTGCTTAGTAAGGCCAGCTGAACTTTTTGCTCTCTGAGCGTCGGGTAGGCGGGATCGCTTGTTGACTGCAACAGGGCAAATTCACTGATGCGGCCATCTTGGCACTGGAACTCGGCCTTGAGGCTGTTGACACCGGCGCTGTAGAGCCAATCCCGGGTCCATTGGCTCAGATCCCGCTTGGCGGCCTGGCCGAGACTGGTAATGAAGTCTTCCAGTGTGGCGTTTTGCCAGGAGTAGCGTTTGAGGTATTCACTGACGCCACGGCGGAAGGTTTGCTCCCCAAGCAGGTGGCGCAGTTGAATGAGAACCGCGGCCCCTTTCTGGTAAGTGATGGCATCGATATTATCGAAGGCGTTGGCACTACTGGCCACAGGCACTTCTATCGGATGGGTGGTAACGCCAGAGTCCTGTTGATAGGCACTCTGTTTGCCCCTGGCGTAAAAACTGCGCCAGGTGTTGTCAAACTCAGTGGCTTCGGCGCTCGCCAGCATGCCCATGAAGGAGGCGAAGCTTTCATTGAGCCACAGGCCGTTCCACCATTTCATGGTCACCAGATCGCCAAACCACTGGTGCGCCATTTCATGCATGATCACCGACGCCAAGCGCTGGCGCTGATTAGCTGTCATCTCACCACTGCCAAGAAAACGCCCTTCGGCAAAGGTGATGGCGGCGGCATTTTCCATGGCACCATAGAGGAAGTCAGGCACCAGCAGTTGATCGTATTTTTTAAAGGGGTAGTCGATACCGAAATAGTCGTCAAAAAACTTAAGCCCGGCGTCTGTGTATCTGAACCAGTCGGTGGCATTGACCTGGGCTGCCACTGATTGGCGGGCAAACAGGCGCATGGGGTATTTGCCGCTGTTGTCTTGCCAGACATGGTAAGGGCCGGCATGCATGGAAAAATTGTAGGGGCTCAACTTGGGCGTTGCCGGAAATTGCCACAGCTGGCTGTCACCCTCCGGGGTCACACTCAATTCTTGGGTGGCGCTGATCACCTGCCAGTCTTTGGGGGCTCTGACGGTTAACTTGTAGCTGGCCTTGAGATCCGGTTGGTCGAATACGGCAAACATCTGCTGTGCGGCGGCGGGCTCAAAGTGGGAGTAGAGATAGACCTTGCCATCGACGGGATCCACAAAGCGGTGCAGCCCTTCACCATTGCTGGAATGCTGGCGTGTGAAGCTGACTTCTATCTCATTGTCGCCTATGAGCAGCAACTTGGCACTGATCTCCAGGTAGGCGCCATTGTATTTGGGATAGAGCCTGTGGCCGTTGATCTTAAGGCTGGTGATCTGCGCCTTGCTCAAGTCCAGTGTCAGGGGCTGTTGGTTGTCGCTGAGACTGAAACGTACCAGGGTGCGGTTGGCAAATCGCTCGCTGCCATCCAAGGTAAAGTCCAGTTCATAGCTGACATTGCTGACTCTGGCAGAGCGAGCCATCGCCTGTTGCTCGCTGATATAACCGCTGCCATCCCGCACTCCGGCGGAGGATTGAGTGCTGCTGCAGCCGCTGAGTGATAGCAGTCCGGCAGCCAACAGGCTGAGACCAAACAACCGGGGAAGAGATTTCACAAACAGATTCCTTGCTTTTTATTGTTTTACCATTAGGTGTCGGTGTTTTCCCTCACAACAGGAATGAAAGGGGAGGGATACACTTAGAGTTAATACCCTGTCAGGCTTGGCGCCCGTGGCATAAATTACGCTATTTGCCGACAAAGAACAAAGGAGAAATGTTACAAAAAAGCCGCTGTGACAGCGGCTTTTGGGAAGGAGCGTTAGACTTGGTTAGAGCCCGAGGAAGGACTTGGACTTCACTTTGCGGATCTCTTTTTCATCGGACCATTCGATCAAACCAGTTTCCAGATCCATCAGGCGCATGGTCATCTTATAGTAGACATCACGGGTGCTGCCATTTTGTTTGACTATGCTGGAAAGGTTGCCGTAGAGCATGTACTGAGCGCCTATTTGACGACCGAACTTGATGGCGGTGGATGGGTCAACCATGCCGGCGTTGTTCTGGTAGTCCAGTTGTTTGCGCACTGAATCCACCTTGGTCATATCGATAAAACGGAACTTGCCTGAGCGCAGCAGCTTGTTGCTGATGGAGTCGGTCACTGACTCAGTATCTATATGCTCAGAGGTCTTGTTCTTGATCTTGTCGACAAAGATGATAGGTCTATCGTTGGCTGTCATGGCCACCACAGGCGGAAAAGTCAGCATGCTGTCGACCATTTTGGCGGCAATGGCTTGCAGATCTGTCGAACCGAAGTTTTCATTCACTGTCTCTACCTCAGTGGCATCACCGTATTCCACTTTGGATTGACAGGCTGCCATGCCCATAGCCATTGCCAGTATCAGTATCAGCTTCAAGTGTTTCATAGTCAGTTCCATTTCAAGGTTATCAAATCAATTTTGTATAAAAACGTGTGACATTGCCAGTGTCTATTGCCCAGACCAGAGTGGTCTTGCCACTCTGAACCTGAATTTCCGTGCCCTGATTGTCCAGGGTTAGTTGATAGCTGCCGGCATCGATAAACTGCCTCGCTATCTGTGCTTGGCGCGGTAACGTGAGCCAACTGCGGCGATCGGCCTGTTCTGTGACCACGTTGAATATCTGCATGGCGATCACCCCAAGATCCGAACCGTCTTTGCGCTCGGCCTTGCGGGCCATTTCCGACTTGGCATAAACTCTGGCGGCCTGGCGCACCAGCAGATAGGGTAGTTCCTCCTTGAGCGCAGTGATGGCCAAGGCATCTATATTGGCTATAGGGGCTGCGGTCATAGGTTTTGACAAGCCGCGGATATTGGCACTGTTGACCGGTACTCTGGAGGGCATATAGGTGGGCAGAGAGACAGTTTGCCAGTTGCCGTGAATGGTGAAGGGAACCGTTAGGCTCTCCTTGGCGGGCACAAAGCCGCGCTCCAGCAGCAAGATGACCTGACCTTGCCCCTTGGTGGGCGTGGGCGCTTCTCCCCAACGGCGTTTGAACTCATCATACTGAGGCATGGCAAGCTCCTTGGCCAAGCGCACCAGATCCTGCTGCAGATAAGGATTATCCGGCATAATCTGCGCCGCCTTGCGATAGTCAATAAAGGCATCGTTGCGCTCACCAAGGATTTCGTGGAGTACCCCTGTGGTGTAGTAACTGTAGGCGTTCAAAAACGAGCTGGTGACACTGCCGGCGGCCTTGCCCAGTTTATCCATTTCGGCGCTGATGGTGCCGTTGGCCATCTGCTGCACAGCGCTGCTGGATTTCTCATACCTTTGCTGCTCCAGCGATTGCAGTTCATTACTGCGACGCACCTCCACCAACGCGCCTTCGGCATCACCGGCAAACAGATAATTGAGCGCCTGATATTGGTGCAGCATAATGCGCTCATACCCGGGACCGCGATAGGGAATGATATTGTCGTTCAGCAGCAGGCTGCCGCCTTGGGAACCCAGTCCGGATAAACTGAGTTTAGCCTTGTCGTCAAACGCCTGGTAGGCGGCTATGGCGCTTTGGTAATAGTCTTTGCTGGCGGTGAAATCGCCGCTTATCTGGGCGGCGCGCCCCGCTTCCTGGGCATAGAGCAGGCCATCGCGGCCGTTTATGCCATTTGCCAGTTCTTTGGCAGCATTGCCCGGCTTTGATGAGTTGAGCTCGGCGCGAACGCCTGCCAGTTGGGATGGATAGTTGAGCAATACACTGTTGAAGGCACAGCCAGTAAGGCTTAATGACAACAACAGTGGCAGCAGTAACTTGCCTGACTTCAAGAGCCGGCTCCTTGGTTTTGGATCTCCAGTCGTTCTCTCAGGGTGAGTCCTTCCAGATGATCGTATTCATGCTGAAAAATGCGCGCGATAAAGCCCTGTAACCATTCTTGCTGCCACTCGCCGCTGAGATCCTGATAACGTACCTCAATGCTTTCATGGCGCAGAATCTGTACTCTTTCACCGGGCAGAGACAGGCAACCCTCTTCCCCGGCCAGCATCTTGCCTGAGCGTTTGAGTATCTGTGGGTTGATCACCACCTGGGGCGTCATCAAAGGCGCATCCGGATATCTGTCGTTGGGATGGGATGCCATAATAAACAAGCGGATACCTTGGCCTACCTGAGGCGCGGCTATGCCTACGCCCTGTGCCAGTTTCATGGTCTCGAGCATTTTCTCGGCCAGGGCCGCCAAAGGTTCATCGAACAGTTGAACCGGCTGGGCAGTCAGCCCCAGAATACGTTCTCCGTGGGTTGCTATGGCTAACATCCTTATCCCCCTTTATTCAACTCAGTAGTGAGGCGGCGGTGTTTCTTCCGATTGAGACGCGATATTACTCGGTTCTACCGCCTTGAGTTTACTGATTAACAACTGGATCTGAAACTGCTGCTCGGCCACGACTTTATTGAGTTCGAAAATCTCCTGACTCAATTCTTCCAGTGTGGCTTCCTGAAATGACAGCTTGGTTTCGAGCTCTTCGATCCTGTCCGGGATTGCTTGCATTACTTACCTCTGTGTTGGCGCCGACCAGCGTTCCAGCAAGCTGGCACTACTGATACTTTGAAGTTGGCCGTTGTCGGATTCAGACACTGAGTATACTACGGCGCTTTGGGGCAAAGGCTTTTTTGGCAGTGAAACTTGCCAGTTGGCGACTTTTTTCCCCGAATCGACCTGCCACAGGCTTAACTCTCTGGCTGGCGTGCCGGTCAACAAGGCCTGTTCCTGTTGGATAAAGCGCGCCGCCGAAAAGTTCATTTGCCGCCGGACTATCGCCAGCGAGCTGGCCAGTTTCCCTGAGTCATTGTGCCAAATGTCGGCATTGCCGGTACTGTCGGACACTAAGCTGAGGTTACCGCTGCGGCTGAGGGCAACTTTCAGCACCCTGGAGTCCATCTGCCAACGCCTCAGTACCTGAGCATCCTGGGTGCGCCACAGCAGGGCGGTAGCGTCATTCGCCCCGGTCAATGCCAGGCGGCCATCGGCAGAGAGGGCAACGCTGTTGACCTTTTCGCTGTGGCCAAGAAATTTCACCAGTATGCCTGTGGTCGGGGTCAGCGACATCACCGCGCCATCGGCCAGCCCTACCAGCAACTGGCTGTTGTCGGCCACGGCCACAGCCTGGGCTACTGCCGGCAGTGACCACCAACCCGCCGCCCGGCCGTCGGCGATTTTCCACAGTGCAACTGAATCGCGGCTTAACGTCACCGCATATTCTCCATTGGCCGAGATATCCGTGGCGATGACATCATTGGCTGCACTGCCTTGAGCCCACTGATACTTGACCGCGCCTTGTTTGAGATCCCAAAGCCTGATCCCTTCCTGGCTGCTTATCAAAGCGTAGCGGCCATCGGCTGAGAGGCTGGCGCTGTAGCTGGGATCGGCCGCCAGGGATTGGCTGCTATTGGGGACTGGATGGCAAGCGCCAAGGCCAAGCAAAGTAAAACTGAGCGTGCAAATAAGTAGCAATCTGTTTATTGCCATGAACTTATACCGCCTCGACTTGTCATTTTGAGTAAGGGTAAAACGTTGTCGCTTCTACTATAAGGGGATAGGCTTGTTGGCCGCTTTCCCTTGTTAACCAGTATGGATAATCTGCTTTGTATCTCAAAGTTAACTGGTATAAAGTGAGTCGTCTTACATATTTTGGGTTAATTGTAACCATTTGAAGATCCTGAGGATGCCTTTAATGAAACCGATTTACAAAATTTCACTGGTCGCGCTGGCTCTGATCGGCCTTTCCGCCTGTAACCAAGAACAAAAAACAGCGAGTGCCGACAAGGTGGAACTGAGCTCTGTCGAGCAGAAAGAAGCTTATAGCGTGGGCGCCTCTATCGGCCGCTATATGGCCGGCCATATCAAAGAACAGGAAGAGCTGGGTTTCTCAGTCGATCGTGCTTTGATTGTGACAGGTTTCCAACAGGGGCTGAAAGACGAGCTGCAACTGACTGAAGACGAGATGCAGAAAGTGCTTGAAGGTCTGGATCAAAAGCTGAATGAAAAACGCATGGCCAAGGTTCAGGAGATGGCGGCCAAGTCGATGCAGGAAAGCAAAGCCTACTTGGAGCAGAACAAGGCCAAAGAGGGGGTGATCACCACTGAGTCTGGTCTGCAGTATGAAGTATTGACTCCAGGCGAGGGTGAGAAGCCAGCCGCCGAAGATATAGTGACTGTTCACTACCGTGGTACTCTGATTGACGGCACTGAGTTTGACAGCTCCTACTCCCGCGGTGAACCGGCAGAATTTGCTCTGAACCGGGTGATCCCGGGCTGGACCGAAGGTGTACAGTTGATGCCGGTCGGCGCCAAGTATCGCTTCGTAATCCCATCTGAACTGGCTTATGGCGAGCGAGACATGGGCACTATTCCAGCCAACTCAACACTCATCTTTGAAGTCGAGTTGCTCAAGGTCAAGAAGGCCGAAGCCCCCGTAGAGCCGACCGAAGCCGAGGCTTCTGCCAAGTAATCCCTTCTTTCACGGAAAGTGGATACCCGATATTGAAAAGGACGCCGCCGGCGTCCTTTCTTTTTACAGCCACTTCTAGGGCATTGACCCTAAAGCCATTTATAACGATAGAACAGCCACAACTGTCCCCCTACCAATATCAGCAGAAATAGGCAAAAGGCTCCGAAGGCCCAGCCGACATCGGCGCCCGGGATCCCGGCGATATTAACCCCGAGCAGACCGGTAAGAAACCCCAGCGGCAGGAAGACGGCGCTGATCAGTGACAGGAAATAGAGGCGGCGATTGACGGCCTCGGCTTGACGGTTTTGCAACTCTTCCTGGGTGACGCTGGCCCTATCTCTGATGGCATCCAAATCTTCGATGCAGCGAATGAGTTGATCGTTGATTTCGTTGAATTTAAGCCGCTGCTGTTCATCAAATACCTTGGCCGAGTCTGCCAGCAGGCGGGTAAAGGCTTCCCGCTGCGGCGCCAGGTAGCGCCGGACCACCACTATCTGGCGCCTGAGCTCGGCGATATCGCTGCGTAGATCTCTGTCGTTACCGGCCATGACCTTGTCTTCCAGATCGTCGACGGTTTCTTCCAGCCGGTCGATAAACTCCGTCTTTCGCTGGGTGAGACGCTGCGTCAGCGCCAGCAAAAACTCCCCGGTATTGCCGGGGCCTGAGCCTTGGCCGACGCTCTGGATAATGTCTTTGACCGATAACAGCTCGCGACTGCTGGTGCTGATAATTCTGTGATTGTCCAGGTAGAGGCGTATCGACACCATGTCTTCCGGGTCGGCCCCAGGGTTGTGATTGACCCCTCTGAGTGCCAGTAGGAAACCCTGGCCGGATTGGACTACTCTGGGGCGAGTGTCCTGCGCCAACAGGGCTGCCACTTCCAGTGCTTCCAGGCCGCTGTGTTGTTGCAACCACTGACGGTTGGATTTCTTCTTATAGTCCAGATGCAGCCAGAGTATGCCCTGCTCCGGGCGCCAATCACTGACCTGTTGCTGCGTCAACTCCTTGCCTGCCATCTCCCCGCTCAGCAGCAAGGCACAAAACTGTTTTTCGGCCATAGACTCACTCTCATAGGTTTGCTTTAGTTTAAGCTAACCTAGTTATATCATTGGGCATAGGAATTTACTCACTCAGTGGCAATGAAAAGCTGGGCAGGCAAGTGGGCTAATGGGCGGTTTATCGGGATACAGCGACATTGGCTTGCGCCACATACGTGCTTTTTCAACTCGTCCTTGGGGAGCTAGTCAGCCACCCGAGGACTACACCAATTTGTCTCGCCGTAGCTTCACTATGTCATCACCAATCTGACTAGCACCCTAATGGCTGACATGGCTGCAGAGCTAACTGAGGAATACTACTATAGAAAGTAAAGCCCAGGCATAACTATGGGCAATCCCCTGGGCTCTGGGTTAAAATTAGGATAGGTTTGATTACAGCAAAAGAAGTGGCACCATGGAATACGAATTTCGGCGCAATTCACTGACGGGAACCGCAATGGCCCGCTTCAGTATGGAGCATCATGTACTGGGGCAATGGTTCTCTGAAGAGTTGGCGGATAACGCCGAGATCTGCACTCAGGTTAAACAGGCATTGGCGGATTTACAGTCAGGACGCATTCGCGAATGGCAGTTGATTGGTCGGGATCTGACGCTGCAACTGGAGCAGGAGCAGGTGCGGGTTTACGCCAATGTGCTCGAATTCGGTGAGAGTCAGGAGTTGGATGAGTCCCTCTCTCTTTATGATGCCGAGTCAGAAGCTTGGTGCGGCCTGGAAGACTTTCAGGATGTGCTTGAGAGTTGGTGTGACTTTCTGCACCAGAGCCGCTGAACAAGCGGCATGGGCGGCAATGAGAAGGGACGCGGTAGCGTCCCTTTTTTGTGGCTTAACGGTTGAGATAACGCACAGCCATTTCGGTGCGGGACTTGGCATTGGCCTTGCGAAGCAGGTTTTTGACATGCACCTTGACCGTGCCTTCGCTGATATGCAGTTCTTCGGAAATAACCCTGTTGCTCTGCCCTTCTGCCAGATGCTGCAGTATCTGCAACTCTCTGGGGGTCAGGCTGTCGAGCCAGGCTTCCTCTTCGGCGGCATTTTTCAATTCAAACAGATAGTCTTCCACTTCGGCGCTGATCACTCTGTGGCCGGACATGGCTTCTTTCAGTTGCCCGAGCAGCAGATCGGGTTCGGTATCCTTGAGCAGGTAACCATCGGCGCCGGCTCGCAGCAAACGGATAACATCCTGTTTGGCATCGGAAACCGTCAGGATAACGATTCTGGAGGTCACTCCCTCCTGACGCAGGGCGTTCAGGGTATCGAGACCTGTCATGCCTTTCATATTCAGATCCAGCAGGATAATGTCCGGCTCGTTTTCGGCGGTGGCCGCCAAGGCGTCGAGCCCGGTACCGGCTTCACCGAAGAGACTAAAGTCAGGATCGGATGCCAGTAACTGACAGATACCGCGACGCAATAAGGGATGATCATCGACTACCAGAACTGAATAAGGTTTACCCATGATGTGGCTCCTGCTGAGGTGGGAAAGTCAGGACAACACTGGTGCCTCCCGACGCATTGCTGGAAAATTCAACCATACCCGAGAGGCGGCTGGCGCGTTCGTGCATTATCCCTATGCCGAAATGTTGATCCCTTTCCTTGATATGCGCCAGGCCTATGCCGTTGTCTTCGATACTGATAACCACCATGTTATCAGAGTTCTTTTCGCAGCTGATACAAATACGACTCGCATTTGCATGTTTAATGGCATTGAGGGTGGCTTCGCGGGTGAGCTGCAGAATATGAATATGTTGGTGCGCCGCCAGTAACTGGGGCGGCAGACGATAGTTGAGCTCCAGCTCTGTCTCTGTTTGGCTGCGCAGTTGCTCCAGCATAGCCTCGAGGGCGTTGCGCAGATTGGGTTCTTTAACTGTCAGGCGGAAGGTAGACAAGAGTTCTCTGAGCTGGGCGTAGGCTGTGGTCACCCCCTCATTGAGTTCTTCGAGCTGTTGGGTCACCGCCGGGCTTTTGCAGCTCTGATCGAGGCCTTTACGCAGCAAACTTATCTGGATTTTCAGGAAGGATAGCAGTTGCCCCAGTGAATCGTGCAGCTCTCTGGCGATAACCGCCCGCTCTTCCAACAGGGCCAGTTGTTGGCGCTGCTCGGAGGCATTGTGAATCACAATCGAGCGAGCCAGCATGATGGCGAAGTTTTCAAACAGGGGCACATTGATATCGTGCTTGCCTATCACTTCCAGAAAGCCGAGTTCCTGCTGTTCAAACTTGAGCGGAAACTGCATGGTTTGTCCGGATTGCGGCCAGATTTCCTCGTCGGTGGCGATCACCTCCATGGCATCTTCATCCTGTTGAATAATCAGCCGCAGATGTTGCAGGTGCTCATACTCCTTGAGTTGCAGCAGCGACTGTCGCATCACCTCGAAATTGAGTTTGCCCGAGTGCAGCAACACCAGATTGTCATAAAGAAACTTGAGCTCACGGTTGGCACGGGTCAACGCCAGGGTCTTCTCCTTCACCTGAGTTTCCAGATTGCCATAGAGAGTTGCCAGTTCCTGAGCCGTACTGTCCAGGGCATCGGAAAGAGCGCTGAGCTCAATATATTCCGTCTTCGGCATTTCGACGGCAAAGTTACCTTTGGATATAGTGTTGGCTGATTCCATCATCTGTTGCAGCGGCACCACCACCTTGCGTTTGGTAAAGCGCACGGCGATAAAGGCAATCAGCAGCATCAAACCCAGACCTACTATCTGGCTGACGGCCAGCAATCTTAGTTTGAAGGCGGCATGGTGCTCCATCTCCAATACCAGCAAATCTATGGTATCGACAAAGTCTTTCAGCGAGGAGGCATAATTGCGCGAGTCTTCCTGCTCTATGTAGTACTTCATGACCTTCCACTTGCTGATCACCAGTTGGTATTGCTGCCCGAGCCTGGCCGGCGATGACCAGTCCATAGAGCGTACCAAGGCATCTGAGTAGAGGGTGTTTTCAAATTCGCGAATTTTTTGCAGCGCTTCTTCACTGCCGGAGTTGGCATAAAACATCAGCCGGTAGCTCTGCATCCGCAATGAACCGGAGGCGTTGATCGCCCGGGCATCTCCCAGGCTGTAAGACAGATTGATAATGGCAAAAGTGGCCAAACCGCTTGAAAGCAGGATAAGGGTCAGCATTAAGCCTAAAATGGTAGAGGTCAAGCTGCCTCGTTTCATGAAATATTCACTCACTTTTGCTAAGGTTTCCTCAGTCCCTGCAGTGTTGCTCTCGATTATCGGAAAGGAAACGCGCCGATAAGATTGTCGAGAATAAAAAAGGACTTGGGTCTCAGAGTTCTACATTAGCCAGCACTTGAATACATTAACAAGAGTACAAAAATGTGAACAACATCGCCTTCACATTTTGATCTGGCGCAAACTTCGCCCCGGATACCCCCTAAGAGGTATATTTTTGGCGTATTCAAGCGGCTACTTTTGACCTTGGAGATGTCGTGGTTATTGCAAATAACGATAAAGTAACACGGAGATGAGATGGTGAAAAAATTAAACCAAAAATCCTTTGCACTCAGTGCATTGGTCGCCGCAAGCCTAATGGCTGCCGGTGCGTTTGCGAGTGACAAGACTGAGCCTCGCAACGAAGTCTACAAAGACAAGTTCAAAAATCAATATGCCAGTTGGCATGACACTGCAAAGAGTTCTGAAATTGTTGACGTATTGGCAGAAGATCCCAACTTGGTAATCATGTGGGCCGGTTATGGTTTCGCCAAGGACTACAATGCCCCTCGTGGCCACATTTATGCCGTGACGGATGTGCGCAACACCCTGCGTACCGGAGCGCCAAAGAGCGCCGAAGATGGTCCAATGCCAATGGCTTGCTGGAGCTGTAAGAGCCCGGATGTTCCTCGCCTGATAGAAGAGCAGGGCGAAGATGGTTACTTCACCGGTAAGTGGGCCAAAGGTGGCCCTGAAGTGGTTAACGCCATAGGTTGTGGCGATTGTCACGAGAAAGGTTCTCCTAAGCTGCGTTTGGGCCGTCCTTTTGCCGAGCGCGCCATGGAGACCTTGGGTACACCATTTGATAAGGCTTCCCGCAAAGACAAGCAATCCATGGTTTGTGGTCAGTGCCACGTAGAATACTACTTTGAGAAAGTGGAAGGTCGTAAGGGTTTTGTTAAGTTCCCATGGGATCAAGGCACTACAGTAGAATCCATGGAAGCTTACTACGATGCCATCGAATTTGCCGACTGGACTCATGCTTTGTCCAAGACTCCTATGCTGAAGGCACAGCACCCAGGTTATGAAACTTGGCAGCTGGGGGTTCATGGTAAGAACAACGTGACCTGTGTTGACTGTCACATGCCAAAAGTGACCAACGACAAGGGGCGTAAGTTCACCGATCACAAAGTGGGTAATCCGTTCGACCGCTTCGAAGAAACCTGTGCTCAATGCCACACTCAGAGCAAAGAGTTTATGGAGAATCTGACTGCTGAGCGTAAAGTTAAGGTTAATGAGCTGAAGCTGAAGGCTGAAGATCAAATCGTCAAGGCTCACTTTGAAGCCGCTGCCGCCTGGAAAGCCGGTGCGACTGAAGTCGAGATGAAGCCAATTCTGACTGATATCCGTCATGCTCAATGGCGCTGGGATTATGCTATCGCCTCTCACGGTGTCGCGGCTCACGCTCCTGATGAAGCGCTGCGGGTGCTGGGTACTGCGGTTGACAAGGCTGCCAACGCCCGGGTGAAACTGGCACAGTTGCTGGCCAAGAAAGGTATCACAGAGCCAGTTGCGCTGCCGGATATCTCCACCAAGGCCAAGGCTCAGGCTGCTCTGGGTATGGACATGAAGAAGATGGTTGCCGATAAGGAAGAGTTCAAGAAAAATGTTCTGCCCAAGTGGGATGCTGAAGCCAAGAAGCGTGAAGCGACCTACAACTAACAGTCGTTAACATCACGAAATGAAAAATCCCCGCATCGCGGGGATTTTTTATCTCGCAAGTTATCAATGGTATCCAGCGAGTATTGGTTGACCTATTTGATCAGCTTAAGCAGAGCCTTGAAGCGTTCACCTTCTGCCTGATGTTGCAGTTCAAACAGTAAAGATTCACTGTTATTGAGCCTGGCTCCCTGCTGCTTCATCATCTCAATTCCCAAGAGTTTGTTGCTTTCACTGCGGGAGCTGACAGCATCGGCTATCAAGTGCACATCGAAACCCTGCTCGATAAGATCACCACAGGTTTGATAGACACAGACATGGGTCTCTATCCCGGCCAGCAGTACCTGTTTGCGGCCCGTGCTCAGCAGTGCCTCACGGAACGCCGGGCAGTGCCAGCCACTGAAGTGATGCTTGGCAATCGGCGAAGTGGTCTTGGATAACAGAGCGGCCAGCGACTCTGTCGTGGGGCCGAGCTTCTGCGGCAATTGTTCCAGCCAGAGCACCGGGATATCAAACAAGGCCGTGCCTTCTATCAGCATGGCCAGTTGCTGATGCAGCTGTTCACTCTTGTCCATTATCTGCGCCAGTTTACCCTGAACATCCACTATGACCAGCACGCATTCTTCCGCTTTTAACATTTTGTTCTCCTTCTGGTTGGTCTTAGGACAGGTGTAAACGAGTCCTTCTTTCGCTTCAGTTAACGTCAGGACATTCAGTTAACGTCAGTACAGGGCTTAAGCCAATAGGTCTTAGGTCGTAGATGATTGCGCTTTTTTTGTGCGCCCAAGCCTTACTTGCACCTAATTGGTGCATATCTGCAGCTCTTAACCTGGTCCGTAAAAGCTAACTCTTTATAAAACAAAAAATTAACATTCTGGCCTGATGTTTGAATTGCTTTTGGCATAACACCAATACAGCAAGGCGATTCTGGAGGTCTGGATGAAATTAGTCAGCGCAATCATTAAGCCGTTCAAGCTCGATGATGTCCGCGAAGCGATTGCGGGCATAGGCATTGAGGGGATGACGGTCACCGAAGTCAAAGGTTTTGGCCGACAAAAGGGGCATACAGAGCTCTATCGGGGAGCCGAGTATCAGGTGGACTTTCTGCCCAAGGTTAAGCTCGAGATAGCCACCAAGGCGGAGAATCTTGAGCACCTGCTGGAGGTCATCACCAACGCCGCCCATACCGGCAAGATAGGTGACGGCAAGATCTTTGTGACAGATCTGGAACAGGTTATCCGTATTCGTACGGGCGAAACAGATACAGAAGCGCTGTAAGGGGGAGAAGATGGAAGAACTGAGCAAATTGGGTACTACGGTCACAGAGCTGCGTTTTGCGCTGGACACCTTTTACTTTCTGATCTCCGGCGCGCTGGTGATGTGGATGGCGGCGGGTTTCGCCATGCTGGAGGCTGGGTTGGTGCGTTCCAAAAACACCACAGAGATACTGACCAAAAACATCTGTCTCTATTCAATCGCCTGTATCACCTACCTGATTGTGGGTTACAACATCATGTATGTGGACAATGGCGAGGGCGGCTGGCTGCCGAGCATCAGCACCTTGATAGGCTCTCAAGCTGCCGACGCCGACCATGCGCTGGAGTCTGATTTCTTTTTCCAGGTGGTATTTGTGGCTACAGCCATGTCGATTGTTTCCGGCGCCGTGGCCGAGCGCATGCGCCTGTGGGCTTTCCTGGCATTCAGCCTGGTAATGACGGCAGTCATCTATCCGGTGGAAGGTTACTGGACCTGGGGCGGTGGTTTCCTTTCCGAAGCCGGCTTTGTCGACTTTGCCGGTAGCGGCATAGTGCATATGGCCGGTGCGGCCGCGGCCTTGGCCGGTGTCTTGCTGCTGGGGGCCCGTAAAGGTAAATATGGCGCCAATGGCCAGGTTAACCCTATTCCGGGATCCAACCTGCCGCTGGCAACTCTGGGGACTTTTATCCTCTGGATGGGCTGGTTTGGTTTCAACGGTGGTTCTCAGTTACTGGTCTCTGATGCCGAAAATGCCAGTGCCGTGGCCAAAGTCTTCGTCAACACCAATTCGGCGGCGGCCTTCGGCGCAGTATCTGCACTGATCGTCTGTAAGATGGTGTGGGGCAAGGCCGACTTGACCATGATACTCAATGGTACTTTGGCTGGTTTGGTGGCTATCACGGCCGATCCATTGTCGCCCTCTCTGCCTATGGCGGGTGTGATAGGCCTGGTAGCCGGCGGTTTGGTGGTGTTCTCCATTGTGGGCTTTGACCGAATCAAGATAGACGATCCTGTCGGGGCTATCTCGGTGCACGGGGTCGCCGGTTTCTTCGGTTTGATGATGGTGCCTCTGTCCAATGCCGATGCCAGTGTGACAGGGCAGCTGTTTGGCGCTGCGGTGATCTCTGCCTGGGTGTTCCTGGCGTCATTGCTGGTGTGGGGCGCCTTGAAAGTGACCATGGGGATCCGGGTGACCGAAGAGGAAGAGTACAACGGTATGGACGCGTCGGATTGCGGTATCGATGCCTATCCTGAGTTTGTGACTGTCAAGAACGCCAATTGATAAGCCAAGAACGCCAATTGATAAGCCAAGAACACCAGCTGATAAGTCATGAGTGTTTTTGAGAGATCAAGCAAGCTTCCTTAATCTTTAAGCCATCTCTTGTGAGATGGCTTTTGGGTTATCTGCCTTGGCGGGAGTCGGCCAGGAAAAGCGTATTTTGCGGCTATGGCGCTTGATGACAGACGCTCTTGGGGGCAGACTGAAAGCAGAAACAGCCTGGAGCCTAAGGGGATGGCGATGAAGACTCTCAGTGGAATGAAGCTGACCGGTACTTTTTTCGGCGCTTTGTTAATTACCTTGCTGTGGCTTGGCAATGCCGAGGCAGGTCAAGTGGTGGTTCGTGATGCCAGTGAGCCCTTCGATGCCTTTGCCGTCAGGGATGAATTACTGCGTCAGCATGAGTGGCAGGAACTACTGCGCTCGCAGCAACAACTGGAGATCCTCCGCAGCCTGCCTGCCATATGTGTTCCTTACATGCGCCCCTATCGCTACTTTTCCTGCGATGGCCATTTTTATCGCCCCTATCTTTACCGGCAACAGCAGCTCTATATAGGGATCCCCAAGCCGGGTTCCGACGTTATTGCTCCCGGAAATGAAGGCTTGAACTAGGGTATATTCACATTTTGTCACCCTTTGGCGCGGCAGGAGTGGCCAGTCTGACTTAAGCTTTCAGTAAAGAAGCCTTAACTCAGGAGGCCTTATGTTCTCAGGCACTTTCTCAAGCGCTTTCTCCGGCTCTGTCACTCGTGCTCTCTTTGGCGCTCTATCCGCTACCATGTTGAGTCGCCTATTGGGTGCGGTTTTGCTGCTGCTATTTTGCGGTTGCAGCAGTACCCCGGTGCCAAGCAAGATGGCTCTTGGCAGCCTGTTTCAGGATAACCAATTCAAAGAGGCAGGGAATATCCCCGAGCCCGCCGAGTTATTCGCTTTGCCTCCCGAAGCGGTGCAGTTACTCAGAGGTGCTTATAGCCGCGGTGCACTCATGTCCAATCAGGAGTTGGCCCACGAGTGGTTGGCTGACTATATCCATGCCGACAAGGGCGGCTTTCGCTATCAGGACAACTACACCCGCACCGCCGCCGAAACCTTTCACGACAGGGCCGGAAACTGCATGTCACTGGTGATCCTGACGGCGGCCATGGCGCAACAACTGGGGATAGAGGTTGAATTTCGTGATGTGGAAGTGCCCCCGGTCTGGGATCGTCAAGGCGCCTTTTATCTGGTCAATGGTCATATCAACCTCAAGCTATACCCGCCCAAGAATAATCATGTCTTCCATGTCACCGAGCGTTCCATCCTGGTGGATTTCCTGCCAGAGCGTGCTGTGCGCAGCTATAAGGTCAATAAGATCAGCCAAGGTACTGTGGTCGCCATGTATTACAACAATGCGGCGGCCGAGGCATTGATCAATGAGAATTGGGATCTCGCATACGGCTTGTTGAAAAAGAGCCTGCAACAGCAGAGTCTGTTTATTCCGGCGCTCAACAGCCTGGCGGTGCTCTATCGCGCCAGGGGCATGGAACAGATGACCGAGCGGGTCTACCGCTATGCGTTGACGCTTGAGCCGGAAAACATGACTACCCTCTATAACCTGGCGGTCATACTGAGCAGCCAGGACAGACTGGATGAATGGGCCGAAGTGCACAAGGTACTGGAGCTTGCCCGGATCCGGAATCCTTATTACTACTATGATATGGCGCAACAAGCCTACATGGATCATCAATATGATGAGGCGCTGAGTTGGTATCGAAGAGCGATTGAGAAGGCGGATTATCGCCACGAGTTTTACTTTGGTTTGTCCAGAACCTATTGGGCAAAAGGGGACTCCGACCGCGCGAAGAGCAATCTGCAAAAGGCGTTGGCGCTGGCCGGTGACGGCGAGCAGAAAAAACGCTATCAGGCCAAGTTGCATGCGATGGAAGGGCATTGATTCAAAAGCTTGGCTGAAAGAGTGAGGTTATAAAGGCGCAACTGGTTAAGCCAAGCTGCAGAGTAAAAAGCCCGATGCTGACATCTGCATCGGGCTTTTTACTTTCTGGCTATAAGTTTCTTTTTGGCTATAAGTTTCTCTCTGCCTGAAAGCTGGCTTTAAAGGGCTTCGAAACTCAGCGCCTTGTCGCGGTAACTCAAGCGCGCCATCTGCCCCATATCCTTGAGCTCAACTGCCCTGACACCATAGGGCGGCTTTAAGCCCGAATTTTGGATTAGCTCAAGGTTTAGAGGCAACTGCAGACTGTTTTGCTCTTGTGTCAGCCAGGCCGCGGTCTCACTCTGCAGTATGGCGATTTCCTGCCCTTGGGCATCGGTCCCTGTCAGTATTGCCGACACCCCAAAACGACCACTTTGGGCCAGCTCCAGCGTAAAGTTGAGGGCGCTTGGCAGACCATTTTGCCAACCCACTTTGATTTCGGGTGCCAGCCGTGCCGATGGATAGAACTGCTTGAAGGCGGTCTTGACTGTTCGTCGTACCAAGGTGTTATCCACCAGGGTCTCAATATCGACCACCAATTCACTGAAACCCGCATTGCTTGAGGGCATGGGCAACTGCTCATTTTGCAGTCGCCAGCTGTTGCCACTTTGGCTGAGTTGCAGTGGTTTTTGCTCGCCGCTTGCTTGCTGCAGCCGGGCACTGGCCAAACGAGGTGAACCCATGGCCTTATCGTTCTCAAGCGCCAGCTCCAACTCGAGATGGGTGTTGGCCTCGAGTGATGATGGGGTGCTTAACTTGAGACGATAGGCAGAGCCTTTCTCTTTGACATTGACCAGATAGTTGTCAGTGGCGGTCAGCGCTGCGGCGACCTGCAGGCGATAGAGACCGGGCTTGATATCTGAGTTCAGCAGCAGGGCACTGGAGTCATCATCCATCCCGGCACTGGCCAGAGACTCAGAGTCTACGGCGCGGCGGATAAGACGCTTGTTCTCAGTTTTGCCTGCGGCCGAGCTGAGTTGAACTGCGTCC
This sequence comes from Shewanella chilikensis, assembly GCF_037953065.1. Classification (NCBI taxonomy): domain Bacteria; kingdom Pseudomonadati; phylum Pseudomonadota; class Gammaproteobacteria; order Alteromonadales; family Shewanellaceae; genus Shewanella; species Shewanella chilikensis. The sequence continues at coordinate 944,931 of NZ_CP149966.1, forward strand.
GGAGCAATGCTCTTGGGGGCAGTAGGGGCGCCGCTGCTTGTATCCCAGCGAGGAGCCAGACGGATAACGCTGCTGCCTTGGGTTAATGGCAGCTCTAGGCCTTGGTTAAGCTCGGCGCCTGTAACCATCAACCAGTATTCATCACTGCTGGCACTGGCGGTTTTGTCCGGCAGCTGGGCCTGATACTCCCCTGACAGCGCCCTGACAAAGCTGACATCTTCCCTGGAAGTATTCAAGGGCGGCAATTGCCCTGTATCTAGCTCTTCTCCTGCCTTGATATCGCTTGCCTGGGGCGGCACCATGGCCAAGGTCAGGCTCTTGGGCTGCTGGTTTTGTTCTACCTTGGCATCATCCTGGCAACCCGTGAGGCTCAGGAGTATCGCTGCCAGCAGCGGTGTCTTGCTGATATACATCTTCATACTTACGTCCTCAGATATGATTGCGCAGAAGGGTGTCGAGATTAAAACAGGCCCGGCGGCTTTGATGGTGACTCAAAGGTTCTCTGTCACGGGTTTTCTGCTTATCGGTAAACCAGACACTGCCGGCGGCACTTTGGGAGTTGCACTCAAGAAAACCGTCGGAGCAGTTATCCAGCCAGTTTTGGGTAGTCTCCAGGCCCACTTGATTCTGATAGCCGCCGCAATAGCTGTCGCTGTCCCAAACTGCCGACTCCACGTCCGAGCCGACAACAGCTTCAAAAGGCTTACCCAGAGAAGGGCGCCCGGCTGTGCCGTACAGCCATTGACTGTTGTATTGCGCCATCCAACCCACTTGCTGCTGTTTGACGGCATCGCTGTCGTAACCGAGCAGCCAGCCGAGACTGGTTTCAAACACATTGCCTTGAGTGACGGCATCGGCCAGTGGTGTACCGGCACTGGAAGGAGCCAGCGCTATCACTCGGCTGATGCTGTTGATCACAGCTGGATAACGTCCATCCCAGGTGGGATTGGACAAGACCCAGCGCACTATGTTGCCGCCATTGGAGTGGGTGATAAGGATTAGTTGATCCAGATTGCGGGCGTTGATAAAGCTCTGCAGCTGATCGACCAAACAGCCGGCAGCGGCCTCATCCCACATATATTGCTCGAAGTCACAGTTGATGACCTGATAGTTACTCGGGGTGCTGATACCTTGACGAACTGAATCGACAAACTCGCGGGTCCAGTAATCGTTCAGGGCATCGGTTTGTTTTCCTGTTCCATGGACAAAGGCGACGCCGGTGGCGCCATGACTCAGGGAGCAGACACTACAAAGACCCAACATCATCAGGGTGGTGGATATTTTCATGTCGCATTTCTCTTGTTGATAATCATTATTTTGTGAAGGGATAAATATGTTTATCCGCTAATTAAGTTAGTTGTAATGTTTACTTGCAGCAAGTTAATTGCTGAAATATTGGCTAGGTTAAGCCAATTGAAAGGGATAGCTGTATATAGAGGAATTTCTTAATTTTTTAGTTAAATATAACTGTTGAACATGAGAGGAGGGATCCGCTTTTGAGCGCACTCTATATGAGTTACTTGCCTATAAAAAGGAGTTCAATCGGGTTTGATTCAAACCAGGTGAGAGCTTGTGGCAAAAATGGCTACTCCTTGATTGAAAGGTGTTGTTGGTGGTTTGTTTGTCAATTAGGCTGTGCTTAGGGAATTTCTCATTGGAAGGCGGAGATTACCATACAAAAAATAAGAAATAACATGAATTGCAGAGAAATCTATATAAGTTAATTGCATTGGTTGAATATAGCGGATAGATTGAAACTGTTATTCAAAACAAGAGATTCTTATCAATAGCCGGAGCTGTGTGACGTTTATGTATTACCAGAATGATGATGTACGGATTAATGAAGTTAAAGAGTTACTGCCACCGATAGCCATTCTGGAACGATTTCCGGCAACCGAACGCGCCTCATCCACCGTCTTTAAAGCCAGGAAGAATATTCACAAAATCCTGCATGGACAGGACGATCGCCTGCTGGTGGTGATAGGGCCATGCTCTATTCACGACCCTGAGGCCGCGCTGGAGTATGGTGCGCGTCTGGCCAAACTCAGAGCGGCCTATCAGGATCAATTGGAAGTGGTGATGCGGGTTTATTTCGAGAAACCCAGAACGACAGTGGGCTGGAAGGGGCTGATTAACGATCCCTACATGGATAACAGCTTCAAGCTCAACGACGGCCTAAGAACGGCCCGCAAACTGCTGCTCGAATTGAATGACAGCCAGGTACCGACTGCAGGTGAGTTCCTCGATATGATCACCCCTCAATATATGGCCGACCTCATGTGCTGGGGCGCCATCGGCGCCCGTACCACAGAGTCTCAGGTTCACCGCGAGTTGGCATCGGGCCTGTCTTGTCCTGTGGGATTCAAAAACGGCACAGATGGTACCATCAAGGTGGCGATAGATGCCATTGGGGCCGCCAGCGCACCACACCATTTCCTGTCGGTGACCAAGTTTGGCCATTCGGCAATTGTGTCAACCAAGGGTAATGATGACTGCCATATCATTCTGCGTGGTGGACGCGAACCCAACTACAGCTCGGCTCATGTGAGCCGGATATGCTCTCAGCTCGAGACGGTTGGCCTGAAACCCAAGGTGATGATTGACTTCAGCCACGCCAATTCCAGTAAAGACTTCCGGCGTCAGATGTTGGTGGCTGAAGATGTCTGCGGCCAGATTGCCGCCAAACAGCAGGCGATTTTCGGGGTGATGGTGGAGAGTCATCTGGTGGAAGGGCGTCAGGACCTTAATCCCGGGCACCCCCTCAGTTATGGTCAAAGTATTACCGACGCCTGTATAGGTTGGGATGATACAGAGAAACTGCTGTCAATGCTCAACGACAGCGTGCTGAAGCGCCGTCAGGGTTGAGGGTCAATACTTTAGGTAAAGGCGCCATCGGCGCCTTTATTTTTGGACTTGCTGTGCCAGGTATTCGTTGGCCTTGGCCAGACTGCCAAAGGAAGCTATTAGATTGTTACGGCCTTTTTCCTGGATCTCGGGGTTGCCTGATTCGATCATCATCCATACCCAGGTTTGGATCAGTGGCAGGGGCGGGTATTGAACTTTTGAATCCAACATAAGATTTCCTTCAACAGATACGGTAAAAAATCGGTGCGGACCGGTTTGTTTGACATTTTTGAACACTCGTTGCCGCCCGTACTAACAGGAAAGAGTAGCAAATTCTTTTTTCATGTATAACCATCTTTCAGCTCTTTGGGGTGATTTTGGTGATAAAAATTTTGTTGCTAGTCATTTAGTCTAGGTTAAATGTTATTTTTGGCATTCTAAAGTGCTGCTTCAGATGATGATTTCCGAGCTATCAGCCAAACAGATCGCAGACTTGGGTCCCACTCACTGCTACACTCGGAACACTCTTTTCTCCTGGCAAGATGTATGCGTCCGACTCTTTACCTTGACGGTCCCGTCGATAAGCTCAACTGGCAAGTGCTCAAACTTCTCTGGCCCTATCTGTTGGAATACAAGAGCCGCATTATTCTGGCGCTGTCGTGTCTTGTGGTGGGAAAGCTCGCCAGTGTCGGCTTGCCTTTCCTGTTGAAGCATTTGGTTGATGACTTGGGGAACGCCCAAACAGCGCAGCTGTTGGCCGTGCCTATAGCTCTGGTTTTGGCTTATGGCAGTTTGAGATTAGTCAATGCACTCACCGGGGAGATCAGGGATACCCTCTTTGGCCGAGTGACCGAGAGAGCGATACGACGCCTTGGTCTGCAGGTCTTTGAACATCTGCACCGGCTGGATCTTGGCTTTCACCTCGACAGGCGCACCGGCGGATTATCACGGGACATAGAGCGCGGTACCAGTGGCATCAGTTTTCTGATGCGTTTTATGGTGTTCAACATAGTACCCACCTTATTGGAAATCCTGATGGTAGTGGCCATTTTGCTATGGAATTACGGTATTTGGTTTGCATTGATCACCTTCTGCTCTGTGCTGGCCTACGGTTTGTTTTCTGTTGTGACGACTGAGTGGCGTACCTCCTATGTCCGTGAGGCGGCGAAGGCCGACTCGGTATCCAACACCCGTGCTATTGATAGCCTGCTTAACTATGAAACCGTCAAATACTTCAACAATGAAGCCTATGAGGCGAATGAATATGACAAGGCGTTGGCCGACTGGGAGGTGGCCAAGCGCAAGAATCGTCTGTCGCTGTTCGCCCTCAATGCCGGTCAGGCCACCATTATTGCCATTGCTATGACTTTGATGCTGGGACTCGCAGCTTTTGAAGTGACCCGCGGGCAGATGACTGTGGGTGACTTTGTATTGATCAACGCCTTTATGATGCAACTCTTTATGCCGCTCAACTTCCTGGGCTTTGTGTATCGTGAAATTCGTGGAGCCTTGGCTAATATTGAGAGGATGTTCTCGCTGCTGGATAAGACCCCGCTGGTAAAAGACAGCCCTACGGCTAAAGCCGTATCGCTGACCGAGGGCCGCGTCAGTTTTGATTCGGTTGGCTTTGGTTATGGAGAGCGGGAGATACTCAAAGGGGTGAGTTTTGAGATAGAACCTGGGCAGAAGGTGGCTGTAGTGGGGGAAAGCGGCGCCGGTAAATCGACGTTGGTGCGCTTGCTGTTTCGTTTTTACGATGTCAGCCAAGGGGCGATTCGGGTCGATGGTATTGATATTCGCGATATGACCCAAGATGCACTGCGCCGAGCCATTGCCATAGTGCCTCAAGACACAGTGCTGTTTAACGATACTCTGTTTGAGAATATTCGCTATGGCCGCCCCGATGCTTCGGATGCCGAAATCTGGCAGGCGATAGAGTTGGCCCACCTGAAGCAGTTTGTTGAAGCATTACCGCAGCAGGCCCAGACCAAAGTGGGTGAGAGAGGCATGAAACTCTCCGGCGGTGAAAAGCAGCGGGTGGCTATTGCCAGGGCGATATTGAAGCGCTCGCCGATACTGGTCTTTGATGAGGCTACCTCATCATTGGATAGCCGCTCTGAGAGGGCGATTCTGAAGGCGCTCGATGAAGTTGCCAAGGGCCATACCAGTCTGGTTATTGCCCATAGGTTATCGACAGTGGTGGATGCCGATAAAATCTTAGTGTTGCATCAAGGTCAGTTGGTTGAATCCGGCAGCCATGACAGCCTGCTGGCCGCCGATGGATATTACGCGCGTTTATGGCGGATCCAGCACACAAAACAGACTGATGAGTCGGTGCAAGTTCAGCATTGATTCAGCCTGACTGCCGCATACTCGAAAGTCCGAAGTCGCGTCAGCCATGGGGGCAGCACAGATGGAAAACATTGTATTGCAGGTCAATATTGAAGGAATGCAGGACAAAGTCCGTACAGATTGGAACAGTTTGGCGGATGAGCTTAAGACTCGAGGTATGGATGATGTTGCCCTCAATCAATTACATACCGAGTTACGTGCCGGTCTGAGAGTATCCACTCGCGGCCTGACTCTGTCTATGGTATCTGCAGAACCCTTTAATGAGGCGTTGGAAGGAATTATCAGTGAGTCAAGAAAGCAGGCTCAGTCGCAAGGGGAAGTGCGTAGCTGAGCCTGAGTTGATGCTATTTCTTGGTTTGGTTGCGGTCGGCTTGCCAGCCGTCGCACAGTAGGTTGAAACTATTTTTCGCTTCGTTTACCGGCGTCAGTTCAGTTATTTTACCGCCGCGATAACAGAGCATCTCTCCCTCAATCTCAATCAAACGGCTGCAATTCTTGCAGCTGAGCGATGCAGTTTTGCTCGTTTCCGGCTTGGGGACCTGACTGACAAATGTCATTTTCACTTCAAAATCCTCTGGAAGTGGCAAGTCTTGATTAGGCGCAAAATCTTACCACTTTTGTGATGCAACGCACAATCCGGCCAATGTTACGCTTCGGTGACAGCGACAAAATCGTCACTGATCGAAGTGAGCGTAGTATTTGTCCAGAGATACCGACAGGCCACTTTGGGTAACGATTCTGACGTGGCGTGGTTTGAGTTGTCTTGGGTCAGTGACCCCACAGGAGTGGGCCAGCATCCCCAGATCATGGTGCAATGCCTTGTTGTAGTTGGCGACTCGGGTGGATTTGTCTCTGGGATCCAATCCCTGTTGTAGTTTCTTGTTATGGGTGGTTATCCCGGTGGGGCAGGTATCCTTGTTGCACTGCAGCGCTTGAATACATCCCAGCGCGAACATATTCCCTCTGGCAGAGGCGGTGAAATCCGCTCCCAGCGCCAGCGCCCAGGCGACTCTGGAGGGTGTGATAAGCTTGCCAGAGGCAATCACTTTAATCCGCTGCTTCAGTCCATGCCGCCGCAGTTGTTCGACCAGCAGTGGCAAGCTCTCTTTCAGCGGCAGGCCAACGTAGTCCATCAAGGTTTGCGGCGCTGCGCCCGTACCACCATCGGCGCTGTCGAGGGTGAAGAAATCGGGAGCCGAGTCATGACCGCGTTGGTTAATCTCTTCCAGAAAATCTTCCAACCAGTGAGTATCACCCAAGACAGCCTTGATCCCTGTGGGTTTGCCTGTCACCTGCCTGACTCTGGCTATCATGTCGAGAATGTCGCCGACATGATGAAACTCGATATGACCGTTGGGACTGATGGAATCCTCTCCTGCTGGGATCCCTCTAATCGCGGCTATCTCTTCGGTTACCTTTACCCCGGGAAGAATTCCCCCCTTGCCTGGCTTGGCTCCCTGACTGAGTTTGATTTCGAACATTTTCACCTGAGAGTGAGCGGCCACTTCCCTGAGCTTGTCATCATCCAGGTGCCCTTCAGCGCTGCGAACGCCATATTTGGCAGTGCCTATCTGGAATACCAGATCGCAGTTTCCCTTGAGGTGGTGGGCGCTGAGGCCGCCTTCCCCTGTGTTGAGCCAGCATCCTGCCTGGGCTGCCCCATGGGAAAGGGCGGTAACAGCTGGGCGAGAAAGAGCACCGAAGCTCATGGCGGAAATATGGCAAATGGCGCTGGTGGCAAAGGGATGTTCGCAGTCAGGGCCGATAACCACAGGTGTTGGCGGCACAACGTCTTGATCCAGTGTTGGGAAGGCGGTGTTCATAAACAGTATGCTGCCGTTGGCTTCCAGTGGCCTGGTGGAGCCGAAGGCTATGGTGCGGTCGACATTTTTCGCCGCCCGGTAGACCCAACTACGCTCGGCACGATTGAAGGGGAGTTCTTCCCGATCGAGAGCGAAAAAGTACTGGCGGAAGAATTCGCCCATTTTCTCGAAGAAATACCGGAATCGTCCGACAACAGGGTAGTTATGCCGCACCGCCTGCTTGGTTTGCATCACATCGGCGATATACATATAAGTGATTACCAAGAGTCCTAAGCCGACGACTATTAAAAACAGGCCGGAAAAGAGTTCCAGGCCCCACATAAACCAGTTTTGCTCGCGCATCTTCTATCCTTATTGACTGCCAAAGTGGGTGGTTACCAGGCCCGTGGGCCCCTGTTCTGCCAAGGTAAGAATAAAGAGTTGATCGTATTGCTGCTCATTCAGGCTAACCAGGGGGCCACCCAGCGCCTTGATGATGGCCGGAACTGTATTGCTGTGGCCGGCGATCAGCACATTGCCTTGGCTGGCTTTGACTGCATCTGCTATGGCATTGATGTGAGCCTCCAAGCCGACTTTGGCTGGAAACACCTCAATCCTGAGTTGTTTGGCTGTTGCAATCGGTGCCAGGGTTTCCTGAGTTCGGCGAAACTCACTCGACATCAGCCTTTGCAGTTGGGTGTCCCTTAATGCCTCTGCCAGAGCTTCGGCGCGCGCCTTGCCTGCGACTGTCAGCCCGGGATCGCTTCCCTGAGCTTTTTCCGCATGCCTAACCAGGAATATGGTTTGATGGGGGGCGGCGGCCTGGGACGACCAACTAAAAAGCACTGAAAGACAAAGCAGTAGAAAAATTCTTACCATTTTTATTTTCTATCAAATACTTAAATAACATGTGGGATCATAGCTCGAGTATCGACCTGGGTAAACAATCACTAAACTAATTGCTGAATTGGTCGATAATTAACCTGAGATACGCTTTTCATACGAGGAAACCAAGATGGAAATCCGCAATCATGGCGCTCAGGTCTCTGAGGTGGCCAAGGACAAGACTCAACAACTGGACGGTAATCATGGTAAGGCGGTATCTGAAGTCGCCGGCAGCAAGAGTGCCCGCCATATCAGCCAGCAGTTGATGAATAACGCTATTCTGGCGGCGCAGGAGGAAGTAAGCCTCAATAGCGGTAACGAACCCATGAGTCTCTTGTATCGCGCCGCGATTGAGGCCATCAATGAAGAACTGGCACCTTACATGGGGGAAAATGCCCTGCAGCAGGTGCAGGAGCAGCAGATAGATACTTCTCCCGAGGCCACGGCCGACAGAATTGTCAGCTTTGCCACTCAGTTCTTCAGTGTCTACCAGCAGCAAAACTCCAGCATGGACTTTGACAGTCAGCTGTCCGGTTTTATGGACGTTATCGGTGGCGCCATAGATCAGGGCTTTAAAGAGGCGACGGATATTCTTTCCGGACTCAAGGTGCTGGAGGGCGATATCAAGACCGGGGTGGATGAAACCTACTCTCTGGTACAACAAGGGTTGCAGTCATTCAGAGACAGCTTTACCACTGAGCAGGAATAATCGAGCTCACGTGAAACCTTTCCTGCCGATAACACCCCTCACTATGAGGGGTTTTTGTTGGCTGAATATGGGGTTATGCTGCAATAATCGTCTTGTGTTACCTAAGGAGAAGCTATGTGGACTGAAGGTCGGGTCATTGAGCGTATCGATTGGAACAGCAAGTTATTCAGCCTGAGGATAGCCGCCGAGATAGCGCCGTTTATTGCGGGCCAGTTTATTAAGCTCAGTCAGCAGAGGGATGATAAACGTATCGCCCGGGCCTATTCGCTGGTGAATGCCCCAGGGGCCGACTATCTTGAAATACTGGCGGTGGCGGTAGATCAAGGCCAGTTGTCGCCGGATCTGCAATCTTTGCAGCCGGGTGACAGTATTAGCGTGACAGACAAAGCCACCGGCTTCATGACCCTGGATGAGATCCCAAAAGGGGAATTGCAGGGGCGCCACCTGTGGTTTTTGGCAACCGGTACCGCCGTGGGGCCGTTTCTTTCCATGTTGGATACTCCTGAACCTTGGCAGCGGTTTGATAAGGTGGTTCTGGTTTACGGGGTCAGAGAAGTGCAGGATCTCGCCTATCTCGATAAGATCCGCGGCTATCAACAGGCCTATCCAGAGCAATTTGTGTTTGTGCCCAGTGTCACTCGTGAAGACTTTGACGGTGCGCTGCGTTGCCGCATCCCGGATGGCCTACAAAGCGGTGAGATAGAGGCCAAGGCCGGGCTAAGCATAAGTGCAAAGGACTCGCAATTGATGCTTTGTGGTAACCCCGGGATGATCCAGGGGGCTACGGCGGCGCTTATCGATAAAGGTTTGGCCAAAAACCTGCGCCGGGCCCCCGGACAGATAACAGTCGAAAAATACTGGTAACAGGAGAGTCTGGATGCAGCTCTATTACTCTACAGCTTCGCCTTATGCCCGCGTGGTCAGGGTCATTGCCCGCGAGCTGGGTTTGGCGTTGGATGAAAAGCTGGTCAATCCTTTCGATAACAGTGACGAGTTACTGTCGGTTAACCCCTTGGGGAAAATTCCCTGTCTGCTTTTGGACGATGGCGCCGCACTGTTCGACAGCGAAGTCATTGCCCGTTATCTGGACGCTAGATTCGGCCAGGATCGTTTCTTTGGGCCCCAAAAAAACTGGGCTTATGAGTGCCAGTTCTCACTGCTTAAAGGCGCGTTGGATAGCGCCGTTGGCCTAAGGCAGGAACAGATGCGTGAAGAAGAGGGGGTTCGTTCTCTTTTCTGGAGTGGTCGTTTCGAGCAGGCCCTGCTCAGAGCCTTGATGGAAGTGGAGCGTCAGGGAATTATCGCGAGCGGTCCACTCGATGCCAGGCAGGTACTGCTGTTGGTGCTACTCGAATACCTTGATTTTCGTCATCCGGATCTCGACTGGCGTAAAGTGGCGCCGGCCTTGGCACACTGGCTGGAATCTGCATCAATCAGGCAGAGTTTCCGAGATACTCGTCCTGGATGATTTCTCGGTAATTTGCGGTTTGGCCAAGTCCGAGTATCGCCTGCCCTTGGGGTGGGTTCTGCGGTTGGTTTCACCGAAGATGCCATAGAGGTCACGGCTCATACCATAGTCCAGTCGCCGATCGCTGAAGGGAACTCTTCTGTCTTCATGATGTTGATACTTGCAGTCGCATTGGCTGCAATTACATTCTGCCAAGGGGAGCCTGGGCGCCTCCTTCGACAGAAAACGCTTGCCTTCAAGCGCTCTTATCGCCTGGCAGGCAGTTGGCGTCAACACTATGGAGACACAGTGATATTGTTTCTCTTTGGGGACAGAGGGTCTGTCCTGCCGACGCTTTTCTGGTCTTAACCTGTGACGGAACAGAAACAAGATCAGTAGCAAAGACATGACAGCCAGCAGGATTTCCAAAATATCCAAGATACTTCCCCTCTCCATGTATAAGTTTTAAGGTTCAGTTTAGTTTAGTTTGCGACAATTTGGCCGATTCCAATCGCTTTGCTCCCAGCCACTGCCATTCTGTCTGTTTTCATTTGTACTCCCCTTGTCAGAATTTTTGCACTAGGCTGAAAATAAAGCTGATTAGAAATAGTTCTCATTAAATTACTCATCCAATATGGGGTACTGAATAATATGAGCTACAAGACAGGTCTGTTACTTTGCAGTGCGTTGGCTGCATCCAGTTTGACATTGCCGGTGGCCGCCGCCGATGAGGTGACGGTTTATTCCTATCGCCAGGAGTTTTTGGTCAAGCCCATTCTGGATGACTTCAGTCAGGCTACCGGGGTGAAGGTTAATTTTGTGTTTGCCAAAGATGGCATCGCCGATAGATTGGCTCGTGAAGGACGCTTATCACCGGCGGATCTGGTGCTGACGTCTGACTTTTCCCGCTTGCAGGAATTGGTGGACAAGCAGTTGGTCAAACAGGTGGAAAGTGACACGCTCAAGCAGAATATTCCGGCCCAATACCGGGATCCCGAAGGAAACTGGTACGCCTTGACTATGAGGGTGCGTAATCTCTATTCCAGCAAGGAGCGCCTCGGGCCGCTGACAATCAACTATGAAGACCTGGCCGATGCCCGTTACAAGGGTAAGGTGTGTATGCGTAGTGGCAAGCATCCCTACAACATAGCGCTGGTGGCCTCCATGATAGCCCACCACGGTGAAGCCGATGCCAAGAGTTGGCTTCAGGGACTGAAGAGTAACTTGGCCCGTAAGCCTCAGGGTAACGACAGGGCGCAGGTGCAGGCGGTAAAAGAAGGTTTGTGTGATATCGCCATCGGTAACAGCTATTACTATGGCAAGATGCTGCAAGACCCCAAACAGCGGCCATGGGCCGAAGCGGCGGTGATCAACTTCCCGAATCAGGAAAATCGCGGTGCCCATATCAATGTCTCGGGTATGGCGCTGGCCAAGCATGCACCTAACTCGGCCGATGCTCTCAAACTGATGGAGTATCTGTCTTCGGATGCCGCCCAACAGAGCTATGCCGAGGTCAATATGGAATATCCGGTCAAGGACGATGTGCCTGTCTCAGAATTGGTGGCATCCTGGGGAGACTTTAAAGCCGATGACTTGCCTGTCTACAAATTGGCAGAGCACCATCAGGCGGCGCTGAGACTGCTCGATGAGGTTAAGTTTGATCTCTGAGCTTGAAGGCGTTTCTGTAAAGGTTGTGGGGGAATAGCTGTGATCCTGACCTTCTCCAGAGGCTGGTCGTGGGCGGGGTTTACCGTCTGCGGCCTTATGGTGGCGCCTTTGCTGGCGCTGGTCATGCAGGCATTCGAACCGGGTGAAACCCGCTTTGGGCAGATGTTTGCCACTGTGCTGCCGTCATACATAGCCAATACCTTCTGGCTGATGTTGGGGGTGAGTGTCGGCAGTCTGCTTTTGGCGGTGCCGGCTGCCTGGCTGGTGGCGCGCTGTGAGTTTCGGGGCCGGCGCCTGTTCCAGTGGGCTCTGTTGTTGCCGCTGGCCATGCCAGCCTATATCGTCGCTTATGTGTATACCGATTTACTGGATTATGCCGGGCCTGTGCAGCGGTTTTTACGCGCAAGTTTTGGTTGGCAATCGGTAAGCGACTACTGGTTTCCCGATATTCGAACTCTGGGCGGCGCCACTGTGATTTTGTCGCTGGTACTCTTCCCCTATGTTTACCTCTTGGGGCGCACCGCGTTTCTGGAGCAATCCTTAAGTTTGCAGCATGCAGCCAAGGTGATGGGTTGCTCGCCATGGCAGAGTTTCTGGCGTTTGTCGCTGCCAATGGCACGCCCGGCGCTGGCGGCCGGTGTCGCCCTGGTGGCCATGGAAACCATGGCTGACTTGGCGACGGTCAATTATTTTGCGGTATCCACCCTGACCACGGCTGTCTACGACACCTGGCGAGCCTATGGTGACTTGGCGGCCGCGGCTAAAATTTCGCTATTGATGTTGCTTGGTGTCTTTACTCTGTTTGCGCTGGAGCGTATGGCGAGGCGTAAACAGCAATTGTTTCAAAAACAGCTGTTGCTTGAGGCACCAGAGCCATACCGGCTCAAAGGTTGGCGTGAGTGGTTGGCGCTCGGCTACTGCTCGCTGTTGCTGCTGCTGGCGTTTTTTTTGCCATTTGTCATTCTCGGCAGTTACGCCTTGGATTACTGGCAACAGAGCTGGAACAGTGACTTTTGGCAGTACAGTCTCAACAGCCTAACGGTCGCCGCCATCAGCAGTGTATTGTGTTTGCTCTTGGCTATCCTCTTGATGTTCATTCGCCGCCTGAGCCCGCGAAAGTGGGACATGTTGCCATCCCGTCTGGTCAGTACCGGCTATGCACTGCCGGGCACTGTGCTGGCGATTGCCGTGCTTATTCCGCTGACCTGGCTCGATTTCAGAATCGATGATCTCTACGCCCTGTTCGAGCGTCAAGGCCCGGGGCTGCTGTTCACCGGCAGTATCGCCGCCTTGGTGCTGGCGTTTTGTATTCGTTTTGCCGCCATTGCCATCGGCAGTATAGAGAGCAGTTACAAACGGCTGTCGCCTTCTCTCGACATGGCGGCCATCAGCCTGGGCAAGACACCGGGTAAAGTACTGGCATTAATCCATCTGCCATTGCTGCGCAGCGGTATTTTTGCCGCTCTGCTGCTGGTATTTATCGAGGCGATGAAAGAGTTGCCGGCTGCCTTACTGCTAAGCCCTGTAGGGTTTCACAATCTGGCCACCCAAGTGTTCCAATACGTCTCCGATGAGCAGTTGGAGCAGGGGGCGCTGGCGGCTATTGTCATTGTGTTAGTGGGGCTGGTGCCCTTGATTTATCTCAACCGTTCGCTGGAGCAAAACAACTGATGTCGACCCTGAGTGTCAAGCAACTCCACAGCCATTATGGCGCCCTGCAGGTGCTCAAAGGGCTGAGCATTACTTTGCAAGCCGGTGAAATTGCCGCCCTGCTCGGACCCAGTGGTTGTGGTAAAACGACTCTGCTCAGAGCCATTGCCGGACTGCAGCCGGTCTCCGCCGGTGAAATTCATATCAGCGGCCGTGCAGTAACCACGGATAAGCTGCAGGTTCCGGGAGAGGAGCGTGGCGTGGGGATGATCTTTCAGGACTATGCCCTGTTTCCCCACTTGACGGTCGCGCAGAATATCCTCTTTGGTGTCAAGGGATTGAATAAGGCGCAGCGCCTGAGCCGGCTTGAGGAGATGTTGGACTTGGTCAAGCTCACCGGGCTTGCTGAACGTTATCCCCACGAGTTGTCCGGCGGTCAACAGCAGAGGGTGTCGATTGCCAGGGCGCTTGCCTATGAGCCTGAACTGCTGTTGTTGGATGAACCCTTCTCCAACATAGATGCCCAGGTACGCGGCGAGCTGATGCTGGAGATTCGCGCGATCCTCAAGAGCCGTAACGTCAGCGCCGTATTTGTGACCCACAGTAAAGATGAGGCCTTTGTTTTTGCCGATACCCTGGCGCTGTTTGAAGATGGAAAAATAGTGCAGCAAGGCAGTGCTGAAACTCTCTATGCCAACCCGGTCAATCGCTATGTGGCGGACTTTCTCGGCAGCGGTAATTATCTTGAGGCCAAGGTCAGCTGCGAGCACTGTGTCGATACTCAAATCGGCCGCCTTAAAAGCTCTTTGCCCCATGGTTTGCCACTGAACTGGCAGGGCGAGTTGTTGCTGCGGCCACAGCAGTTGGAGTTACGTCCCGACGAACAGGGGCTGGCCGTGGTTACCGAGCGGCGTTTTCTGGGCAATGTTTGCCATTATGATGTGCAGCAAGAGGGAGTCATACTCGAGGTTCGTAGTCATCAGGTACAGTTTTCTCCAGGGCAGAGAGTCAGGCTGTCGGCACTGGAACATCCGTTGGTGTTGTTCGGTAATGGCTGTTAACAACAATTGTTTCATAAGTTTGCTGTGGGTGATAATTTGTTTGTCTCTGTGTTATACCAAGCAATCGGTTTGATTGAACTCACCATAGGTATTCACTGAACCCCGGACTCGCCCATGCGCCGCTCCGGGATGAGAGCGGAGGCGAGATGCATAACTACAGCAATAATAAAATGCAGGACGCACAAGGGATACGGAATATCAGCAACAACTCATGTCGTCAGCTGTTACTCGGTGTCATCGGGAGTTTGGCTGTTTTCTGCAGCACGGGAAGCATGGCGATGGACAGAATCACGGGCGCGGCCTTTGCGAGCCGCTCTGAAGTCTATGCGGTCAATGGCATGGCGGCAACCAGCCAACCACTGGCGACTCAGGTGGCGGTCGATATTCTTAAGCAAGGAGGCAGTGCCGTGGATGCCGCGATTGCCGCCAATGCCATGCTGGGGTTGGTGGAGCCTACAGGCTCTGGCATAGGCGGCGATCTTTTTGCCATTGTCTGGAGCGCCAAAGAGCAGCGGCTCTATGGGCTCAATGCCTCTGGCCGCAGTCCGGCTTCTCTGACGCTGGAGATGCTCAAGGCCAAAGGGCTTGAGCAGCTGCCGCCTTATGGGCCTTTGCCCGTATCCGTGCCCGGTGCCGTGGATGGCTGGTATGAACTGCATGACAAGTTCGGCAAATTGCCCATGAAGGATAACCTGGCACCGGCTATTCATTATGCCCGTGAAGGATTTCCGGTTTCCGAGCTCATCGCCTTCTATCTGGCGCGCAGCGGTGACAAGCTGGCCAAATACCCGGGGTTTAAAGAAACCTATATGCCAGGCGGTCGCATGCCGGCCGTCGGTGAATTGTTTCGAAACCCGGCTTTGGCAAACAGCTATGAAAAAATTGCCAAGGGGGGCCGGGATGTCTTTTACAAAGGAGAGATAGCCCGCAGTATTGCCGCTTATATGCAACAACAGGGCGGTTATCTTTCCTATGAAGATCTCGCTTCTCACAAGAGTGAGTGGGTCGAGCCTGTATCGGCTAATTATCGGGGCTATGATATCTGGGAGCTGCCGCCCAACGGCCAGGGGATAGCGGCACTGCAGATCCTTAAAACCCTGGAGCCATTTAATCTCAAGGCCATGGGGTTGGGCAGCGCCGAATATGTGCATCATTTCGTGGAAGCAAAAAAGCTGGCGTTTGCCGACCGAGCCAAGTTCTACGCCGACATGGACTTTGCCAAAGTGCCGGTAGCCTCACTTATCTCCAAAGAATACAACTACGCCAGAGCCAAGCTTATCGATGCTGACAAAGCCGCCGCCAGCGTTGAGCCGGGTAATCCCAATCTTTTACACGGTGATACCATCTATCTCACTACCGCCGATAAAGAAGGCAATATGGTGTCTCTCATCCAGAGCAATTATCGTGGCATGGGCTCAGGCATGACGCCTCCGGACTTGGGATTTGTGTTGCAGGACAGAGGCCAGCTGTTTGATCTCACTCCTGGGCGTGCCAACTCCTATGCACCGGGTAAGAGACCGTTTCATACCATAATTCCGGCCTTTGTCACCAAAGATGGCAAGCCCTGGCTCAGCTTTGGCGTCATGGGGGGAGCCACCCAACCCCAGATGCATGCCCAGATCATGATTAATCTGATTGATTTTGGCCTCAACCTGCAGGAGGCGGGCGATGCTCCGAGAATACTGCATACAGGTTCCAGCCAACCGACCGGCGAGCAGATGACAGATGGCGGTTATATCAGTCTCGAGTCGGGCTTTTCCATGGAAACCCGCCGTGAGCTGATGAAAAAGGGGCATACTTTGAGTGATTCTCTCGGGGCTTTTGGTGGTTATCAGGCCATAGGCGTCAATGTTGAAAGCGGCGTTTATCGGGGAGCTTCCGAGTCCCGTAAAGACGGGCAGGCATCAGGTTATTGAAAGTAATCGGCAAAAACGTGCGTGAGCTAATTCAAATTAATGCTCAAGTTGCGGATAATAAGGCCGAAGATGAATTAATCTGAAAGGGTAGATTGCAAATGGATACACAGGTTATGCCACGGGAACAGCTGGGGATCTGCGCAGAGGGAAATCTGCACAGTGTTTATCTGATGTTCAATGCCAACGAAGGCGGGGAGTCACAACTGCGTCCTTGCCTGGCCAATGTCGCCCAGTATTTGTATGAGCTGGCAGATCAGTATGCTGACAGTGCCTTTAACGCCTTTGTGGCGATTGGTGCCAATTTTTGGGATCATCTCTATCCGGGAAGCAGGCCAACTGAACTCAAGCCATTCCCTGCTATGGAGTCGGGTAACCGGGATGCGCCGGCGATAGAGTTCGATATTTTTATTCACCTGCGTTGTGATCGCCTGGATATTCTTCATCTGGTGGCCAATGAGGTCAATGAAATGCTGGAAGGCCTGGCCGAGCTGGAAGAGGAGGAACGTGGGTTCCGCTTTATGGACAGCCGCGATCTGACCGGTTTTGTCGATGGTACAGAAAACCCCAAGGGCAGAGGTCGTCAAGCTGTAGCTCTGGTAGGCGATGAAGACGATGCATTTCGTGGCGGTAGCTACATTCATGTACAGAAATATGTCCACAATTTGAGTAAGTGGCATAGACTGCCGCTGAAAAAGCAGGAAGACATCATAGGCCGCACCAAGCAGGACAACATAGAGTACGCCTCGGAAGATAAACCCTTGACTGCGCATATCAAGCGGGTAAACCTCAAGTATGACAATGGTGAGCCGATGGAGATCCTGCGTCAGAGCATGCCTTATGGTTCTGTAAAACAGCAGGGGTTGATGTTTATCTCTACTTGTAAGACACCAAGCCATTTCGAAAAGATGCTTCACAGTATGGTTTTCGGTGACGGAGAAGGACACCATGATCACCTGATGCACTTTACTCAGGCGGTAACAGGCTCCTCTTTCTTTGCCCCTTCTCTGGATTTTATGATCCAGTTTGATGATTAATAATGCGATAGCGACAAAAAACGCCCCTCAGTGAGGGGCGTTTTTTTATGACATCTTCAACTCAGTCTGTGTAATTGAACAGCGATTTCACAGTTTCCAGAGTTTCATCAATGGTCTTGATGCTGGAAGGGCAGATAAAGATAGTGTCATCACCAGCGATAGTGCCCAGAATACCTTCTGGCTTGCCGATGGAGTCCAGCAGCCTGGCAATTAACTGCGCCGCGCCCGGGCTGGTACGTACCACTATCATGGCTTGGTTATGATCTACATCCAATACCAGATTCTTCAGCGGGCTGCCGGCGGTAGGCACTCCTAGTTCGGCCGGTAAGCAGTAGACCATCTCCTGCTTAGCGTTACGGGTGCGCACTGCACCGAACTTGCTCAGCATGCGCGAGACTTTGGACTGGTTGATATTGGCAAAGCCTTCGGCTTGCAGTGCATTGACTATTTCACTCTGGGAGCCGAAGCGCTCCTCTTTAAGCAGAGCCTTGAAGGTTCTGATTAGCTCATCCTGATTTTTGCTTGCTTGCATTATCTTCTTCTGTCGTTATTCAGAAAATCTCGGTCATTCTGCATATCAAACGGATAAGTGTCAACAAATACCCAAGATGTCTGCATAAAAATGCAATGCAGGTCAGTGAGGGGGTAAAAGAAGCCTCAGTGGGCAGTAGAAAACGCTGAAGTTAATTCAGCTTTTGATGAAACAGAGTCATATGACTAAGGGATAATTGCTATTTTTGTGACGATCCTTTAATGTTGCGCCATCACAGAATTAGATCTATGTCACACATAATTCCGAGAATTGACGGAGATAACTATGAAAGTTGCTGTACTAGGTGCTGCTGGTGGTATCGGCCAGGCTCTTGCCCTTCTGTTGAAAACCCAATTACCTGCCGGCTCTCAGCTGTCACTTTATGATATCGCCCCCGTAACGCCTGGGGTTGCCGTGGATCTGAGTCATATCCCGACAGCAGTTGAAGTTAAAGGTTTTGCCGGTGAAGACCCAACACCTGCACTGGAAGGTGCTGATGTGGTGCTGATTTCTGCCGGTGTTGCCCGTAAGCCTGGCATGGATCGTTCTGATCTGTTCAATATCAATGCCGGTATCGTCCGTAACCTGATTGAAAAGGTGGCTGCGACTTGTCCCAAGGCGCTGATTGGTATTATCACCAACCCAGTGAACACCACTGTGGCAATTGCTGCTGAAGTACTGAAAAAAGCCGGTGTTTACGACAAGAACCGTCTGTTCGGTGTGACGACTCTCGATGTCATCCGCTCTGAAACCTTTATCGCCGAAGCCAAAGGGCTGAACGTTGCCGATGTTAAAGTCAATGTGATTGGCGGCCACAGCGGTGTGACCATTCTGCCTCTGTTATCTCAGGTTGAAGGTGTCAGCTTCTCTGATGAAGAAGTTGCTGCCCTGACCAAGCGTATTCAAAACGCCGGTACTGAAGTGGTTGAAGCCAAAGCCGGTGGCGGCAGCGCGACTCTGTCCATGGGCCAGGCCGCTTTCCGTTTCGGTCTGTCGCTGATCCGCGGTCTGCAGGGTGAAGCCAATGTGATCGAGTGCGCCTATGTTGACGGTGGCAGTGAGCACGCTGAATTTTTTGCCCAGCCAGTGGTGCTCGGCAAGAATGGTATCGAAAAGGTTCTGCCGTATGGTGAGCTAAGCGCGTTTGAAACCAACGCTCGCGATGCCATGCTGGATACCTTGAAAGCGGATATCAAACTGGGTGTAGACTTCGTTAAGTAAGTCGACTCCGGGAATAACAAGGAGCGCTTCGGCGCTCCTTTTTGCTACTAGAACCTATTCTACTCTGGCCTTGCTGGCTAGTTTCTTTGGCAAAACAGCCGAATTCTTTCCTGCTGCTCCTTTATCTGCGCCTGCCGTTCTTCTTCTGTCATCTTAATCATTTCACCTGAGGCGTCATCTTTACGTTGTAGTCTGGTGTGGGTATTGAGGACATCCAATTGGAATTTGGCCTTATCACAAATAGCCTGAGCCTGGGCCGCATCTTTCTCCTTGATCAATTTGGCTTGTTTCTCAGACTCTGTCTCCTGCACAACGTCATCTTTTCGCTGCGGCGCGACCGTGCCAATTCTGGCGGGTTGCAGATTTTGGCTGTCCAGTTCGGTGGCTTGCCGTTGTGGCGGCGGCTCTTGGCTGTAGTGGGTGACGCCATTTTCATCGACCCAAGTATAAATGGGCGTTGCCGAGGCAGCGTTGGCTCCGAGTAATGCCAGCAGAGCCATAAATAGGCTGATCCTTATCATTGTCTGTTTCCGTTTCTGCAGGGTGAGCTTGTCTGAGCAAGTGTGTTATCTTTGCCGCTATGAGTTTTATTACATCATCAGGTTAAGTGTATGCAAAATTTATCCAAGCCAACAATAAAAACCCGTGGCATCTATCTATTGCCCAATCTGATGACAACGGCAGGATTGTTCTCGGGCTTCTATGCTGTTATCGCTTCCATGAATGGGCACTTTGAGGCATCGGCTATTGCTGTATTTGTTGCCATGTTATTTGATGGACTGGATGGTCGTCTGGCGCGTTTGACCAACACTCAGAGTGCCTTTGGTGCCGAGTACGACTCGATGGCAGATATGGTGTCCTTCGGTATGGCTCCGGCCTTGATAGCCTATAACTGGGGGCTTTCTGAATTGGGCAAAATAGGTTGGTTGGCGGCGTTTATCTATTGCGC